>DATMRT010000099.1:0-40336 GCA_035565975.1 Hyphomicrobiaceae bacterium | reverse complement strand
AGCCCGCGCGCTTCCGGGGCCATCTGCGTGGCGTTCGTCTGTAGCGTGTTGTGGAACATGTAGAAACCGAGGCCGAGCAGGACCATGGCCGGAACGGCGAAGGCAATCGAAGGCGCGACCGCCAGCAATGTGTACGCCGCCGCGATGACAGCGCCACCGAGGACGACGAGCCCGCGCTCGCCGATCCGCGAGAGCAGCCAGCGCGCGCTGAGCGAGTAGCTGAGCGCGCCGGCACCGAACACGCCGAGCACCAGTCCTGCGACGGCAAAGCTCGCGCCGAGACGATGGACGAGGTCGGCACCCACATAGGCGAACGCACCGTACATGGCGAAGCATTCGAGGAAGACTGCAACCAGCATCACGCGCACGAACGGCCGGCGCAGGATCATGCGCGCGCCAGTGAGCATGGCGGCGAAGCTGTTTGCGCCCGGCGCGCTTTGCGGCTGAGCCGCAGGATTGAGCTTGAGCTCGACGAGCATCGCAATACCGGCGATGACGTGGACGGCGCCAACCACGACGAACACCGTGCGCCATCCGAACTCGGCACCAATGTAGCCGCCCGCTGCCTGCGAAATGACGATGCCCGAGAACTGCGCCGTCAGGAAGCGCGCGAGGACGGCCTGACGTCGTTCGAAGGGGATCGCATCGCCGATCCAGGCGAAAGCCAGCGGAATGACCGCGGAGCTCATCGCGCCGGCCGCGAAGCGCGCCAGTGTGAGCTCGCCGAGGGAGGACGCGAGGGCGGCCGACGTCGTGGCGAGGCCTGCCGCAAGCGAGAGCACGCCCGCGACGCGGTACTTGCCGAAGCGGTCCCCGGTCGGCCCGAAGGCGAGCTGGAACAGGCCGTAGCCGACGGTGAAAGCGGTGACGATAGCGGCCGTCTGACCGATCGTGGCCGAGAATCCCGCGGCGACCTGCGCCAGCAACGGGTCGCTGATGCGGATGTTGAGTGCACCGGCGAATGCCGCGAGGGCAAGCAGCGCAATGGTGCGTAGCGGCGGCTCCGCGCGCGCCCGGTCCGGATCACTCATCCTCGTGCCGGACCTCTGCTCGCGCCGGGCTCGTTGACGGCGGCGACGCCGATCAGCACGGCGGTCAGACCGATCGCGATCGACGCCGTGAAGGGCTCGCCGAGCAGGAAGCAGCCGATCGTGACGCCGAAGGCAGCCTTGAGGAAGCTCACCGTGGACGTGCCGAGCGAGCCGAGCGTACGGATGAGACGGAAGTAGATCGTGACGCCGAGTCCGTTGCAGAGGATACCGCTGGCCGCCGTCGCGAGCATGGACCGGGCCGAGGGATCGATCGCGAGCGGGCGCTCGACCGCAAAGGCAAGTACCGTCATGAGCGCGGCGGAGCAGGTGATCGTCGCGGCTGCCGCGGCCACCGGAGAGATGTTCGTGAAACGGC
Source organism: Hyphomicrobiaceae bacterium (assembly GCA_035565975.1). Classification (GTDB taxonomy): domain Bacteria; phylum Pseudomonadota; class Alphaproteobacteria; order Rhizobiales; family Hyphomicrobiaceae. The sequence goes on along the minus strand of DATMRT010000099.1, from coordinate 38,929 downwards.
GCCCGAAGAGCGTCGCCGTGGCGTAGCCGAAGGTGGCGCTCATGATGACGAGTTGGCCAGCAAAACCGCGGCCGAGGCCGTCGAGTGCGCTGAAACCGATCACCGTGATGACCCCGAAGAGACCGACCGCGAGCCCCAGAAAGCGCTTCGGGCCGATGCTTTCCTGGCGCGTGTAGAGGAGCGTGATGATCGTGACCACGATCGGTGAGGTCGAGTTCAGGATCGCAGCGAGGGCGCTGTCCACATACTGCTGGCCCCAGGCGATCAGAACGCCGGGGCCGGCACTCGTCAGAACACCCTGGATGGTGAAGTCGCGCCAAGTCCTGAGGCCCGCCGGCACGCGCGCGCCCTGCGCGACCACGATAGCCCACATGAAGACGGCTGCAATGGTGAGCCGGATTGCAACGCCCGTCACAGGCGGTAGCGTTTCGAGCTGGATCTTCGTGAAGCCGAACTGCGCGCCCCAAAGAAAGCCGACTACACCGAGAAGGAGCAGTTCGACGGGCAGGCGGATGGGGGGATCAGTGCTTTGGACGGCCATGGAGACCCTGGGCGATAGGCCCACGCCGCAGGGTTGGGCCGGCTCCATGGCTACCGTGGAGGGGACGCCCTTGTCGAGCATAGTATCGTTCCGATGGGGCAAGGCTGCGTGCTGTCAGGCGAGCGATCGTGTATAGCCTGCTTCAGCTATGGGAGATGCAACCGCCCGGGAGGTATCCATGGCGCGCAAATTCGCTCCGCACGTCATTGCAGGCGTGATCCTCATCATGTTTGCGGCCGTGGCCCCAGCAGGCGCTGCGGACGAGCTTGTCACACGGTCCAAGGCCGGCAGCTTCGAGGATGTTAAGTTCGATTTGAGCAATGCGATCATCGATCGCGGGCTCGTCGTCGATCACACCGGCAACATTGCCGCGATGCTCGAGCGTACAGGCGCCGACGTAGGATCGACGAAACGGCTCTATAGCCACGCGGAGTACTTCGTATTCTGCTCGGCCAAACTCTCGCGAGAGATGATGGAGGCCGATCCGGCGAACGTGGGCTTCTGTCCCTTCGTCGTCTTCGCGTACGAGCGCGCCGACAAGCCGGGCGAGATCGTGGTCGGTTTTCGCAACCCGCCCGCGCGGGGCGATGACGCTTCGCGAAAGTCGCTCGAGGCGGTCGCGACATTGCTCACGGACATCGTCGAGGACGCCGTGAAGTAGCGTCGTGCGCCGCCGGTCCGATGGCGGATTTCGGCGGCTCTCGCGGGGCGCAAGCCTGCCGGTCACTGCGCGCAATGCAGCAGCTCGCCAGCGACCCGTGGGCATTCCGCTCTCACCGGGCTGCTTAGGCTTCTGTTCTACCGGGTAGACCTCGGCCGGCGACGCGAACCTCGAGCGCCCTGAATGACGACGGGTGCCGGTCCTCGAAGTGCGACGGGCGAACGCTTGTCAGGCCCCGCAGCTTGCACTACGACGTTGCGCTTGTGCACCATGGGGACAGGGCGGCAGCGCAACGCGCAAACCGTCCGTCGCGCCGGCTGCCGGCCGCTGCCCAGGGGGTATAGTACGGCTCACATCGCGTCGGGCGGGCCGAGAGGCCCCGGCCCTAACATAATTGTGCCTGCCCCGTGACGGCAGGTGCCAGGAAGCCAGCATGACGTACGTCGTCAACGAGAAATGCATCAAGTGCAAGTTCACTGACTGTGTCGAGGTCTGCCCCGTCGATTGCTTCTACGAGGGCGAGAACATGCTTGTCATCCACCCTGACGAGTGCATCGATTGCGGGGTCTGTGAGCCGGAGTGCCCGGTGGAGGCGATCAAACCCGACACTGAACCCGGTTTAGAGCGCTGGCTCGAGCTGAACCGCGAGTATGCGGACAAGTGGCCGAACATTACCGCCAAGAAGGCGGCCCCCTCGGACGCGGACAACTACCGCGATGAGCAGAACAAGTATGAAAAATACTTCAGTGCTGAGCCGGGAGAAGGCGACTGAACGCCCGGAAGTCATGCGTGCCGGGCAAGCAGCGATAAGAAGAATTTCGAATACTGCCGACTGTTCGCCTTAAGCATTCGGACAGGCTATGTCCGGGAACTTTGTGCCGGACGGCTTCATTTTGCATGAAAAATGTGTTACAAGATCCTCCGGAGGCAGAAGTCCAACTTCCGGAGTTCGGATCAGTGGCCGGCATTCAGGCTGAGCGGGAGCGGTTTGCGTGAACAGTCGCCTGATCACTTGTGCCTCTATCGATCGTGAGGCTGCTTGCGTTGCGCCGTGGGCGCCGACGCATGGGCACGACGAAGAACTCTTCTTCCACGTTGAGCAGGCGGGGTTGCTGACGTAGCGGCCTCGGTTCGGGATCGTATTTGGGGGCTGCCGCGGCGGGCAAGGCCTGGCTCGGGGCGTGCGCAGGCACGCCGTAACCCCAGGGTGGATACGTCGGTGGCGTGTGGTTGGTCGTGATTGGTCGCGGAGTGAGATGTAGTGATGGCGCAGAGCAAGAAATCCCCGGCGAAGTCCGCTGCTTCCAAGCCGGCCGTGCCGCGTAAGCCGGACAAGGCCGCGCAGGCCAAGAAAGCTGCTGCCAAACCTTCCGGCAGTAAGGCTGCCGTGGCCAAGACTGCGAAGGCTAAGCCGGTGCCGGCCAAGGCTGCGCCGGCCGCCAAGCCGGTGGCCAAAGCCAATACGAAAGCCCAGGCGAAGGTCGCTGTGGCGACTCCGCCCAAAACGAAAGCCAAAGCTGAAGTGAACGCAGCATCCAAAAATAAGCCGGGGAATGACAAGCGGACCCAGGCCAAGACGGCTGCCGCGCCGAAGACGGCCCCTGCCGCCAAGGCTGCGCAGACGAAGCCGGCGCCGGTGAAGCCTGCTTCGTCCGCGAAAACGCCTGTCGCGCCGAAGGCGGCGGCCGAGGCCATGCTGGCCGCGCGCGCCAAGGCCGCGGCCGCCCCTGCAGCGCGCGCGATGCCGGCCGCCGTCCATAAGCCGGCGACGCGCATGATGACGGCGCCGTCCATGCCTGTTCTTCCCGCCCAGCCGCCCATGCCGCGCGCTGCGGCTGCCAATCCCAAGGACGTGGCGGCCAAGGCCGCAGAGGCGAAGCGTCAGCAGATGCTCGCGGCGCCGAAGAAGCCGGTGAATTCGCGCCATGGCTTCAAGATCGGCGAGTCCATCGTCTACCCGGCGCACGGTGTCGGCCAGATCGTTGGCATCGAGGAGCAGGAAATCGCGGGCATGTCGCTCGAGCTGTTCGTGATCCAGATCGAGAAGGACAAGCTCACGCTGCGCGTGCCGACAGCGCGTCTCGAGGCCGCCGGCATCCGCAAGCTCGCCGAGGACAACATCGTCTCGCGGGCCATGGAAACACTCAAGGGCCGCGCGCGCATCAAGCGGACGATGTGGAGTCGTCGCGCTCAGGAGTACGAGGCCAAGATCAACTCGGGCGACCTCATCGCGATCGCCGAGGTGGTGCGCGACCTCTATCGCTCCGAGACGCAGCCCGAGCAGTCCTACTCCGAGCGCCAGCTCTATGAGTCTGCGCTCGACCGCATGGCGCGCGAGATCGCCGTCGTCGACAAGCTCGACGAGCGCACGGCGATGCAGCGCATTACCGAGGTTCTCTCGCGCAGTGCCCGTGGCCGGCGCACGACCGAGGAGAGCGCCGGCGATACGCAGGCCGCCTGATCGGCGCACAGAGTTTAAGGAATGAATGAAGCCCGGTGAGCACCAGCTCGCCGGGCTTCTTGTTTGCCTGTTGTCCGGCTCCTACTCCGCCGCCTCGGCGCGCATGGGCTGCCGCGCGCCCTTCTTCGGCTTGAAGCCGATGCCCACGTCGCGCACGGGCTTGCCGGCGCGTCTCTGCGCTTCGGCCATCGTGCGCCTCAAGTCGGCGAAGTAGGGCAAGTGCTCGACCTCGATGGCGTGACGCGGCGTGTCCTTGAAGTTCGTGCGCACCCACGCTTTGCGCGCTTCGATCTCGTCCTGCATACCGGCCTTGTCCGGAAATGCAGCGCGGCCCGCCTCGTGCTCGCGTATCCAGCGTGTCTGCCCTTCGCAGATCCAGTTCAGGGCCGTGTCCGAGTTGAAGAAGGCAAGGAAATAGAGCCCGCGCCAGTCGGGTGGCACGATCCGCATGTAGAGGTCGAGCCCGTTGTCCTTCATTGCGATGATCTCGGGCGGCACGAAATCGAGATCGATCTCGTAGCCGGTCGCTGCGATCAGCGTGTCGAACTCCTCCGCAGTGCCATCGACGAAGTGCAGGGTCTTGCCCTCGATACGGTCGATGCCCTGCTTCACCGTCACGCGGCGGTAGTGGATGTGATTGACGATGTTCGCGTTCGACGTCGCGTGCACGCGCTTCGCCGTTTCGGGAAAACCGAGGCGCTTCATATCGCCCTGGATGATGTAGACGAGCGCCTTGAGCACGCGGTTGCGCACAGCGGCTGGAATCCACGGCTTGTAGAATGGCTGGATCGTATCCCAGAAGGGCCGGCCGAACGCGAGTTTTGGGATAATGAGAGCGCTCGACCGGGCGACAAGTACGGTGCGCTCGGCGGTGACTGCGAGATCGCTCGCGATGTCGAGCGCACTGTTGCCGACGCCGACGACACACACACGCTTCTTCGTGAAGGGCGCGGGCTCCTTGTAGTCGTGGGAGTGCAGGTACTCACCCTTGAAGCCGTCGCTGAACATCGGCACTTCGAGCGGTTTCGTCAGGTGCCCGCTCGCGACCACGACCGTATCGTGCTCGAAGACCTCGCCGCGTTCACTCGTGAGCTGCCAGCGCGGCTTATCGGCGGTGTAAGAGGCCGCCGGCCGCAGGTCGACGATCTTCGTGTTGAAGCGGACGTGCTTTGTGATGCCGAAGTGAGCGCCGTAATCCTTCAGGTACTTCGCCATGTCCCAGTGCGAGGGAAAAGGCTGCACGCTTGGATCGAACGGATAGTCGGAAAAGCTCGTGAGATCGCGCGCGGTATTGATGTGCAGCGTGCGGTAGGCCGAGGAGCGGTTGTTGTCGTTGTTGTAGACCCACATGCCGCCGACGTGGCTGCCGATCTCGTAGAGAGTGACGTCCCAGCCCTCTTCCATCATATGCTTGGCGCACGTAAGGCCCGAGGCGCCGGCGCCCACGATCCCGATCGACTTACGTTCCGTCATGGCAATCTTGCTTCCGCTCCCGGAAATGCGCCCAAAATTATGTTTGTCCGGACGTTAGCGGGAGGCGCGCGGCTTGTCATCCGCTGGTCGTGCATGAGGGACCGGCGCCGGCGCCCGAGCGGGCCGTCGCCGAGCATGTAGGCCCCGGTAGCAGCGATCTTGAGCTCACCGATGCAGGCGGATTTCAGTTCCGGCATTCTCGTTTCGCCCCCCTTTAGCACGATGGAGGGGGGTGGATTCGAACCGAGGTTACACCCTCATCCCACCTTCAAATACGCATATCCCTTCGATTGCAGATAAGCGACCGTGGCAACGCCCGAGGGGACGATCTTGATGTACGGCGCCTGCTTCGCGCGCGCGAGGTCCAGCCCCATGCGGTCGAACGTAATGCGGCAGAGATAGACCTCGACGCCGTACTGCGCGAGGCCGGCCATGCGCTTCTCGTATTCAGGGTCGATCGCTGGCGCTTTCTCCCACGGCGTGCCGGCGAGGTCCGCCAAGTGGTACTTGATGCCGGGGCCATGGGCGACGATGACGATCTTGATCCCCATGGGGTCGAAGTCGTGCGCGGAAAGGTGGTTGTTGATGTTCCGCAGCATGGCGTCGTAGCGGCGGTCGTCGCCGAAATCGCAGTGATAGAGGCACGCGATGTCGGTGTCTTTCTTGAGGTCGGTCAGCTTCAGCTCTGGATTCGCCGCCATGGCCGGCAGTGCGCCGGCGAGGACGGCGGAGCCTGCCGCGAGGGCACCGATGAGGTGGCGGCGGTCGATGTCGGTCATGGAGCTTTCTCCGCTGGTCGAGAACGGATGCCCCATACTAGATGCACGATCGGCCGCGCGCGGGGCAATCGGACACGATAGGGATCAATTCTGCGTGCGGAAATCGGGAGCGGGGTTACTGCGCCGCGTCCCACGCCGGGCGCGCATCGAAGTGCTCTTCCTGCAGGTAAGGCCCACCACCCGATCCCGGGCGTGACGACATGAGCGTGAAGCGGTCGACCGTGAACGGCCAGGCTTGCAGCGGCGGGCGGGCGCTGAGAAAGCGCGCGACCATCTCGGGCTTGGTGTTCTTGAGGCGTGCGAGCGTGATGTGCGGCTTGAATGCCCGTGCCTCGGGCGGCAGGCGGGCGGCGCGGGCCGCGCGCTCGCTCGCGCGATAGAGCGCGGTGAGCGGCTCGCTTTCGGCAATGCCGGCATAGAGAGCACGCGGCTCGCGCCCGCCGAACACGCCGAGGTCGGTAATCCTGAGTTCGAAGGGATCGAAATCGACGCGCGCGAGTGCACTCACCAGCTCGTCGGCCTCGAGGTTACCGATATCGCCGAAGAATCGGATCGTGAGGTGCATGTCCTCGACCTCGACCCACTTGGCACCCGGTAGGTTGCCGCGCACGAGGTCGAGCTGGGCGCGTACGATTTCAGGGATCTCGATGGCTGTGAAGAGGCGCGGCATTCTACTTCCATTCCGTCGACTTCAGATGGGCGATCACTTCCCCGCATTGGCGGCTTGCCTCTTTTTCACGCGCGCGATGAGCTCCTCTACATGTGGCAGGATGCCTTGGACGATCACATCGATGCCCTTGGTGTTGGGGTGGAGACCATCATCGAGGTTCAGCGCCCCATTGAGAACCACACCTTCCAGGAAGAAGGGATAGTAGAGCGTATCGTGCTCCCGGGCGAGTGCGGGGAAAATGCGGTCGAAGGCGCCTGTATATTCGGGACCGTAGTTGCGTGGCGCCCGCATCCCTGTCAGCAGGATATCCGCGCCCTTGGCCTTGATGCGCTTCAGAATGGCATCGAGGTTCTTGCGGGCTGCCGCCGGGTCGAGCCCGCGCAGCGCGTCATTGGCGCCGAGTTCGACGATGACCGCATCCGCATCATCGGGCACAGCCCAGTCGAGGCGCGCGAGGCCGCCTGCCGTGGTGTCGCCCGAGACGCCGGCATTGGCCACCGTGACATTGTGTCCGCGCGCTTTGAGTGCCGCCTCGAGGCGGACCGGGAAAGCATTCTTCGGCGGCAGGCCGTAACCTGCCGTCAGACTGTCACCGAATGCGACAATACGGATGGGGCGCTCCTGAGCCGACGCCGTGTTCATGTGGACAAGCAGCACGAGGCATATGAGGCACAGATTGACGAGGGCACGGGCAGTCCCCATCTGCTCCCGAGGCGGACTATACTCACGCCCCGTCTGCCCCGAGGGCGGATCTAATTCAGGCCATGAGCGCGTGCGAGGGAGCATCGTGACATCCTGCGTTGGGAGCCGGAATGGAATCTGTCAGATAGGTATCTGGGCGCAAGTTGCCACCATCGATGAATAAATTCTCCCTGCCGGCCGCGCTTTTCTGAAAGTTCGCCGCTCACTTATGGAGTGTCCGCCATCGTTTCCGAACCCGTCATCGAGCTGGCGAATGTCGATCTCACGCTCGCGAGCCGCGCCGGCCAGGTGGCCATCCTGCGTGACCTTAGCCTGACCATTGCCGCGGGCGACGCGGTCGCCATCGTCGGGCCCAGTGGATCGGGCAAGACATCGCTTCTTATGATTATGGCCGGTCTCGAGCAGGCGACGTCCGGGGGCGTCAAAGTCGCCGGTCACGATTTCTCCACCATGGGCGAGGACGCGCTCGCGCTCGCGCGCGGCGCCAGCATCGGCATCGTCTTCCAGTCCTTCCATCTCGTGCCGACCATGACGGCGCTCGAGAACGTCGCCCTGCCGCTGCAGTTCCGCGGCGAGGCCGATGCCTTCGAGCGCGCCGCCGAACTGCTCGGCGAGGTCGGTCTCTCGCATCGTGTCACACATTTCCCCGCCCAGCTCTCGGGCGGCGAGCAGCAGCGCGTTGCGCTCGCCCGCGCGCTCGTCACGCGGCCGAGGCTCCTGCTCGCCGACGAGCCGACCGGAAATCTCGACGGCAAGACCGGCCGCCAGATCGTAGACCTCCTGTTCTCCTTGCAGGCGCGGCGCGGCGCGACGCTGGTCCTCGTCACGCATGACGAGCGCCTCGCCGAGCGCTGCCACCGCACGGTGCGCATGGCGGATGGCCGGATTGTCGAGGCCACCGAAGGAACGGTGGCTGCATGAGCACCGAGACCGTCGCCTCGGGGGCCGGCTACGGCACGCGTGGTCCGCAATTGACGCTCCTGCGCCTCGCACTGCGCGAGCTTCGTGGCGGGCTCGCGGGCTTCTACGTCTTCGTCGGCTGCATTGCACTCGGCGTCGCTGTCATCGCTGGCGTGGGTGCGCTTGGCGATGCCCTGCAGTCGAGCTTCGTGCGCCAGGGCGCGACGCTGCTCGGTGGCGACCTCACCTTCACGCGACCGAACCGCCGTGCCGAGCCCAATGAGCTGACGGCGATCGCACGCTTGGGCACACTCAGCGAGAGCGGCTCGCTGCGCGCCATGGCGCGCCGTCTCGATGGCGGCGATCAGATGCTCGTCGAAGCCAAGGGCGTCGATGGCAACTATCCCCTGATCGGCGCACTGGATCTTCAGGACGGCGTAGCACCGGCTGATGCCCTTGCCGGCCGTGGCGCCGCCGTCGATCCCATTCTCATCGAGCAGCTCGGTCTCAAGCGCGGCGATCGCTTCCGGCTCGGCACGATCGAGGTCGAGCTGCGCGCGCTCATCCGCAATGAGCCGGACAAGATCACCGAGCGCCTCGCTTTCGGCCCCCGCGTCATGGTCTCGATCGACACGCTGCTCGCGAGCGGGCTCGCCGATATCGGCAGCCTCACCAAGTGGCGCTATGCCGTTCGCCTTCCTGCCCGCGAGAGCACCAGCGATGCCGATCTCGCCGCGGCGGCGCAGAATGTGCGCGCGGCCCTGCCCGAAGCGGGCTTCAGCATCCTCGACCGACGCAATCCTGCGCCGCGCGTCACCCAGGTAATCGAGCGCGTGCGTCAGTTCCTCACGCTGATCGGGCTCACGGCTTTGCTCGTCGGCGGTGTCGGCGTCGCCAATGCGGTCGCGACCTACATCGATCGCCGGCGCAAGGTGATCGCCACCTTCCGCAGCCTCGGCGCTACCGGCCGCATGGTCTTCGCGCTGCACCTCATCCAGGTGATCGCCATTACGGGCATCGGGATCGCGATCGGTCTCGCCGTCGGTCTCACCGTGCCGACGGTCGTGGACTGGCTCGCGGGTGAGGCTCTCCCGTTTCGCGCCGAGGCGACGTTCAGTCCGCTCGCCGTCGGTATGGCGGTGGCTTACGGCCTGCTCGTTGCCCTGCTCTTCACGATCTGGCCACTCGGGCGCGTCGAGCAGATCCGCCCGAGCGTCCTCTTCCGCGACGAGGTGAGCGAGGAACGCCGCTGGCCTGCCTGGCCTTTCATCGCGGCGACCGTCACGGTCGGCTTCGTCCTGCTCGCGCTTGCTGTCCTGAGCTCGGATTCGAAGCGCATTGCGCTCTACTTCTGCGCCGGCGCCGCGGGAATTCTCGTTCTCTTCGCCCTGCTCGGCGGTGGCGTCACCCGGCTCGCGCGCATGATCCCGCGCCCGCGCCGCCCATCGCTCGCTCTTGCGCTCGGCAGCCTCGGCTCTCCAGGCGGTCTCACGCGTGCGGTTGTCCTCTCGCTCGGCTCGGGTCTTTCGCTGCTCGTCGCCGTTGCGCTCGTGGATGCCTCGATCGTCAGCGAGCTGTCGGGCCGCGTGCCGAAGAACTCGCCCAATTTCTTCGTGCTCGATCTGCCGCGCGGCGACGTCGCCGGCTTCCGCACGCTTGTCGAGAAGGAAGTGCCGGGTGCACTCGTCAATCAGGCGCCTATGTTGCGCGGCCGCATTGTCACGCTCGCCGGCCGTCCCGTGGAGGAACTCCGGGCGCCGCCGGAAGCCGCCTGGGTGCTCAACGGCGATCGGGGCTTGAGCTACTCGGACGACGTGCCCGAAGGCTCGACGGTCGTCGCCGGTCAGTGGTGGCCGAAGGACTACGCCGGCGAGCCGCTCGTCTCCTTCGAGGAGGAGATCGCAAAGGGCCTCGGTCTCGGTATCGGCGATACCGTGACCGTCAACGTGCTTGGCCGCAATATCACGGCCCGCATCGCCAACCTGCGCGAGGTGCACTGGGAAAGTCTCGCCATCAACTTCGTCATGGTTTTCTCGCCCAATACGCTGCAGGCGGCGCCGCACAACATACTCGCCACCATCAGCCTCGATCCGGCGACCCCGCTCGCCCGCGAAGCCGACCTCGCCCGTGCCATCGGCAAGGCCTTCCCGGCGAGCACGGCCATCCGCGTCAAGGATGCCATCAACAACTTCAACACCCTGTTCCAGCGTGTGATCACGGCGGTCCGGGCCGCGGGTGGCGTGACGTTGCTCGCCGGCGCGCTCGTCCTCGCCGGCGCGTTGGCAGCGGCTCAGCGCCGGCGGCTCCAGACGGCGGTGATCCTGAAGGCGCTCGGGGCAACGCGCCTGCGCATTCTCGCGGCCCACGCCACCGAATACGCGCTGCTGGCCCTGATCGCGGCCGCGCTCGCGTTGCTGCTCGGGGGATTCGCCGCCTGGCTCATTACGACGCGCATCATGAGCCTGCACTTCGTGCTCTCGACAACGGCGGTCCTGCAGGTCCTGGGGCTATCCCTGATACTGGTCGCGCTGATCGGCGGGATCGGCACCTGGCGGGTGCTCAAGGCGCCGCCGGTTCCATATTTGCGGTCGGAATGAGATGTAAAATGAAGACTTGAGCTGGGGCCGCCCTGAAGAATTTGCGTAAGATGAATGGGAATTAACGCTTCCGGCCCCTGTCCGGCTTGAAACCTTCCGCGCCAGGCCACATATTCAGCACGTAGTGCGGCCGAATACAGTTCCGTGCCGCTTGGGATCAAAGGGAAACATATCTCATGGCTGAACTCGACAAGCGTTACGGGCGATTTGGCGTCGCGACGCGCGCCGAGCCTGGCGTAATGGACGAAGGTCTTCGCAGCTATATGCTCGGCGTCTACAACTATATGGCCGCTGGCATCGCTGTGACGGGCATCGTCGCATATTTTATGTTCTCGATGCTGACGACGAGTGATCCTTCCGCGCCGATGCTGCGCAACGGCGTGCGTCTGACCGAGCTCGGCATTTCGATCTACACGACCCCGCTTCGGTGGGTCATCATTCTGGCACCCCTGGCCTTCGTCCTGCTCCTGTCCTTCCGGGTCTACAGCATGAGCGCTGCGGCGACGCAGGCGGCCTTCTGGGGCTTTGCGGCGGTGATGGGCGCCTCGATGTCGACGATCTTCCTCGTCTACACGGGTCAGTCGATCACGCAGATCTTCTTCGTGACGGCGGCAGCCTTCGCGGCACTGAGCCTCTACGGCTACACGACCAAGAAGGATCTTTCGGGTTGGGGCACGTTCCTGTTCATGGGCGTGGTCGGCCTGATCCTGGCGTCTCTGGTCAACATCTGGCTGCAGTCGCCCTCGCTGTATTTCGCACTCTCCGCGATCTGCGTCCTCGTGTTCGCCGGCCTCACCGCCTACGACACGCAGCAGATCAAGGACAACTACTACCAGATCGCGGGCGACAGCGAGATGGTCGCCAAGGGTGCGGTCATGGGTGCGCTGAACCTGTACCTGGACTTCATCAACATGTTCCAGGGTCTGCTGGCGCTCTTCGGCAGCCGGGAATGACGGAATTCGGTTGGCCGGCGCAGGCGCTGGCTGACTGAGTAGGTTGGACAAAGGCCTCGTCGCAGGACGGGGCCTTTGTTGTTTTCGGGTGTTCGATGCTTCTGCATGAAAGTTGAGCATCGCGCGGGCTTGCACGGTTCTTGTCGGCGAGCTACGCGGATCGGCCGAAGTTTGCCGAATGCAGCCGTTGACAGCTCACAGGTCCCGCCATGTCCTCCCTCAGCGTGCGCCCCGTCCGCGAGACGGACATTCCCGCGATCACGGCGATCTACGCCCATGCTGTGCTGCACGGTCGCGCGAGCTTCGAGGTCGAGCCTCCGGGCGAAGCCGAGATGGCGCGCCGCATGCGCGCCGTCGTGGATGCGAGATTCCCGTATCTCGTCGCCGAGATGAACGGGAAGGTGCTCGGCTATGCCTATGCGGGCCTCTACCGAACGCGCCCCGCCTACTGGAACAGCGCCGAGAACTCGGTCTACGTGTCCCCCGACGCGCACCGCCTCGGGGTCGGGCGGGCGCTTCTCGCCGAGCTCATCGAGATCATGACGGGGTTCGGCTTCCGGCAGATGATCGCGGTCATCGGCGACTCGGGCAATGCCGGCTCGATCGGCCTCCATCGCGCGCTCGGCTTCACATATTGCGGGGTCATTCATTCGGTCGGCTACAAGCACGGCCGCTGGCTCGACAGCGTGATCATGCAGCGCGCGCTGGGGCCTGGCGATACGACGCCACCGGATCGGGAGAGATGAGGCGATCGCGCCTTCGGCGCGACGGGGCTTTCGCCCCTGGCCCCAATCGGGGAGACCCCGAACCCCCTTCTTTTTAAGACTTGGCACTCACCGCGAGCGCGCCTCCGCCGTGGGCTTAGCACCACGAAGGGATGCGACAGCACCTCTTCCCGGCAGCCCGCGGCATCAAAAATCAATGCAACACCGGCCCGCGCAGGAACGTGCGGCGGTCGCCCGATTGGACGGTCACGTCCATCGTGCGGCCATTGCGGTTGATCGTGAGCGGCACCGGTGCGCCGGCCGGGCCTAATGCCCAGACATTGCGGAAGAAGGTCGGCAGGCCGCGCACGTCCTGGCCAGCGACCGACATGACGATGTCGCCGACGCGGAGGCTCGATCTGCTGGCTGGGCCTTTGCGCGACATGCCGGCAATCACGATACGGTCACCGACCTCAGCGGCAAAGATTCCGAGCCACGGCCGCGGCGACTTGCTCGGCCGCCCGATGGTCGTCAGGTCATCGAGGATTGGCTTCAGCAGATCGATCGGCACGATCATGTTGATGTCGACGGCGGACTGCTTGCTGCTCTCTCCGCCGCCCTGCTGGACCTGAAGCGATCCGATGCCGAGAAGCTCGCCCGCCGGCCCGATGAGGCCGGTGCCACCCCAATGCGGGTGCGATGGCGCGGTGAAGATCGCCTCGTCAAGCAGGTACTCCCAGTAGCCTGCGAATTCCTGCTTGGCGACGATCCGCGCCGCGATCGCATTCTGTCGGCCGCCAGCTCCCGCGACCACGACGTGGTCTCCGACTTTCACCTTCGACGAGGTGCCAAGAGTGAGCGCCGGCACCTCGATCCGCGCCAGGGCCTGCACGAGGCCGAAGCCGGTTTCCTGGTCATAGCCGAGCACGTGCCCGGGCACGACCTTGCCGCCGGCGAGCGTCAGCCAGACCGTCTCCGCCTCCGTCACCAGATAGCCGATCGTCAGGACGAGCCCATCGTTGCGGATGATGGCGCCGTGGCCTGCGCGCTCCGTGCCCAGCGTCTCCGCGGTGAAGGCATCGGCCGGAATGGTCGTGCGCACGCCGACGATCGCGCCGAGCGCGCGATCGAGATCGTAGTCGTAATCTTCCGGTTTGGGCTGCACTGCCGGCCTCCCATCGTGCTCGACCCGTCGAGCGGGATCGTGAGGCCTCACCATACGTCGCGACCATGGTGGCGACAACGGTCAAGGGGCATACTGCAGTGCGAAGCCGCGAATGCGTGGTTCGCGGTGTCTCAGTTGGAGCCCCGGAAAATGCGCCACTTTCCAAGCGATCCGCGCCGGCCGCCGGTGTCGCTCCGGCGCGTGTTGTCGTGACCGCTGCCCGCGCGATCGGTGGCGCGGCGGCGAAGCGATGCGGCACCATCCCCCTTGATTTCGACCTCGGCCTCTTCTTCGTCGGGCATTGGCCCATCCCGGAAGATCCGTGGTGCTTCCCGTACCACGCGGCTCTTGGGTGCGACCGGCGCACCATCGGCGCCGACGATTGTGATTTCGGCGTCCTCGCCGGTATCTTCCTCGGCCTGTCCGCTTGGTTCCACCGTGGGGGTATCCGCACGCGCTGCCGGCTCGCTGTTGCGGCGTGTCGTCGGCGTGACGCCGGCCGGTCGCGTCGGTGCTGCCGTGACGGCATCGGTAAGGTCGGCGATCTCGGCTTCGAGCTGCGCGAGGCGATCCGCCGTGGCCTTGAGAGAGTCCTCACCCTTGAGGGGGGCGGCGGGACCCGCGGGCGGCTCGGCTTGCGCTTGGGCGACGGGAGGCGCTTCGGCGGCGGCGCCGAGCCGGGCCAGCAGCCCGGACGGCGTCTTGTCGGCATTTGCCGAGCGGCGCGCGGCGGTGCTGCGGCCGCGCGAAGATGACTTGGCAGGCGCTCCCGATTTAGCTGTGGCGCCCGCGCGCTCGCCATCACCCGGCGCGGCAATCTCGCTTTCGGCCTTGATCTTGACGCGCCGCTTTGCCGTGCCCGTTTCCTCGGCGGCCTCCGACGGTGCGGCGGGCTTGAGCGCCTCGATGGCACTACGTAGCAGTACGCGAGCCTTCTCGCCGACGTCCGCGCCGGGCGCACTCTGAGCGGCGAGGAGTTCGCCGAGCCTTTTATCGATGATTTCGAGATCGGCAACGATACGCTGCACGCTGTCGGGCGCCGTCTCTGTCCCTTCGCGCTTGTCGGTCACGTTGGTTTGCTTCCCCACCTGCGATCGTCCCTACGTCGGCCGACGACGGCCGATTAAAACCGATCGCACGAACTTTTCCCAGCGGCGAGCCGGGCTAGTGTACCGATTTCCGAAGTTTGCTTGACCTAGATGCTAGGCTCCCGAGCGAACTTCGGAAGCAAAGGGGACACGAGGATCAAAGACTTCGCTCGATGCCGTGCCGTGAGATCTGGCGGATTTCTCGATCGTCGCACCAGCCTTGAAACAAGTGGGGAAAGCACCGAGGCACAAAAAGCATTCGGGCCGGCGACGCGCCGGCCCGACATGCATGGCAGTGCTAAGTAACATTTGCCTGCATGACCCGGTCTCGCCGCATGACCCCGTGGGGCTGGGGGGCTGAGAAATACGAGACCACGTTGCAAGACCGGGTCCAGAGGCAACATGGTTTTTATCGCCTCGCTTTGCGGCGCGGCCTCGACCGGATTTTGACCAAACCACGGTAATAGCTGTTCGATTTCGCCCGGAAAGACGGAACTTGCGGCATTTCTCTAGAAAAGTGCTGTAATGGCACAGTCACAGATGCCTTAAGAGGGTTTTGCGCTGCAGTGATTCGAGATGATTCGACACGCCGCGGCGCTTATACTCCAAAGACACATTATTCTGCTGGGATCGGTGGGCGTTCCTCAGTCCCGTGCCTCGAGCGTTGCCGAATAGACCAGCTCGAAAATCTATCCTCAGCCGCGCGGACGCCGTCCGCCTTTCAAGCGGCTGGCGAGCACCTTGTCGATACGCCGCCCGTCGAGATCGACGACCTCGAAGGTCCAGCCGGCGGCATCGACCCGCTCTCCAACTTGCGGAAGGTGCTGGAGGTGGGCGAGCACGAAGCCCGCGACCGTCGCGTAGTTGCGCTGCTCAGGCACCACGACGCCGATCTTATCGGCCATCTCGTCGACGGGCATGGCGCCGGCAATGAGCCACGAGCCGTCGGCGCGCTCCACCGCGTGCGGCTCCTCCTCGGCAGTGTCGGAGCGGAATACGCCCGCGATGGCCTCGAGGACGTCGGCAGGGGTGACGAGCCCTTCGAAGTTGCCGTACTCGTCATGAATGAGGGCCATAGGCACTTCCGCATCGCGCAGGACTGAGAGCACGTCGAGCGCATCCATGGTCTCGGGCACGATCGGCGCCTTGCGGATGTGGCTCCTCACCTCGAACGTCTTGCCGGCAAGGATGGCTGCGAGCAGCTCGCGCGTCTGTACGACGCCGATCAGCGCGTCGAAGGAACCGTCGCCAACCGGCAATCGCGAGTGCGGCGTCGAGATCAGGCGCTGGCGGATCTCTGTCTCCGGCGCGGTGATGTCTATCCAGTCGACGTCGGTGCGCGGCGTCATCAGGCCGACGACCGCCCGGTCCGCGAGCCGCATCACGCCCGAGATCAGCTCGCGCTCGCCGCTCTCGAGCACGCCCGCGCTCTCTGCCTCCAGGATGAGCGCGCGAATCTCATCGTCGGTAACGCGGTTCTCGCTCTCTGTCGTCTGGCCCAAGAGGCGGAAGACGAGGCGTGTCGAAGTGTCGAGCAGCCAGACGGCCGGCTTGGCCACGCGGGCAACGGCAGTCATGAAAGGCGCGACCATGCAGGCGATGCGCTCGGGATTGCGCAGCGCGAGGTTTTTGGGAACGAGCTCGCCAATGATCACCGACAAGTACGTGACGATGACGATGACTGCCCCGTAGCCAAGCGGTCCGGCAACGCTGGTCGGGATGCCGAGGTGTCTCAGTGCGTCTCCCGCATCCTGGCCGAAGGCTTCGCCGGAGTACGCGCCGCTGACGATCCCGATGAGCGTGATGCCGATCTGGACGGCGGACAAGAAGCGCCCCGGGTCCAAGGCGAGCGCGAGGGCCGAGGCTGCGCCGGGGTGCGAGGTCCCCGCCATTGCGCGCAAGCGCGGGACTCGGGCAGATACAACTGCCAGCTCCGAAAGCGCGAAAACGCCGTTGAGGAGAATAAGAGCCAGGACAATGAAAAGTTCGATCACGTCATTGCTGGCTGACGTGTGTCCGTCCAAGCCACTCCATGTCGTTGAGACATTCTAGTTAGGGCACTGCAGGCCCGCGCGTCAATGAGGGGGATGGCGGACGGCCCATCGCAAAGCAACAGCAGGGTCTTATTCCAGGCCTGCAACCGTCTTAGACTGGCCCGGCAAAGAAGAGCGTCTGCCAATGTTGGGTAAGAGCGCCGTGCACAGTACTGAAACAGGGAGCGAAACATGAATAGGGTCGCGATCACTGCGGCAGCAACAATATTCGGCTGCCTGACGTTCAACGAGGTGAATGCGCAGGGCGCTGCGTTTCCGCCACCACCACCCAAGGTCAGTCCCGCCAAGGGCGTGATCGACATGCATGTCCATTCGCATCCGGACGTGTTCGGCCGCAACATGGACGACATCGACGTCGCCCAGCTCGCGAGGTCGCGCGGGATGCGCGGCATCCTCATCAAGAATCATATCAGCGAGACGGCGAGCCGTGCCGCGCTGGTCATGAAGGTGGTGCCCGGTATCGAGGTCTTCGGCGGGATCGTGCTCAACAGTGCTGTCGGTGGCATCAATCCGAGCGCGGTGGAGTGGATGCATCGCTTCTATGGCGCGCGCGGCAAGGTCGTGTGGCTGCCGACCTTCGAGGCGGACAAGCACGTGAAGACCTTCGGCAAGCCTGACGCAAAGGGCATTACCGTTGCCCCGAACGGTCAGGTCTCGCCCGAGATGGAGGCGATCCTCAAGATCATCGCGCGGGAGAACCTGGTGCTGGCGACGGGACACGTGCACCCGGAGGAAGTCGTTGCCGTGGTGAAGAAGGGCAAGGAGCTCGGCGTGAAAAACATGCTCGTCACGCACGCGCTCACCACCGTGCCGGGGCTGACCATGGCTCAAGCCAAGGAAGTGACGGGCCTCGGCGCCAAGATCGAAATCTGCTTCCTGCAGTTCCAGGCTGGTCCCAATGCGCCGCTCGCCTTCCTCACACACTGGTCGCAGATCAATGCGCGTCACGTGGCGCAGGCTGTGAAAGAGCTGGGCGCTGGGAGCGTCGTCGTTTCGACGGATCTCGGTCAGAGCTCCAACATGACGCATCCCGATGGCATCGAGGCCGCCATTGCCGCGATGAAGAAGGAGGGCATCTCCGACGGGGACATCGACACGATGATGCGCAAGAACCCCGCATCGCTGCTGGGGCTCGATAGCTGAGGATGCAGGTCGCGGGGGCCGGAGCTTCGAGGAGGCTCCGGCCCCTTTTTTGCGCGCGGCAACATGTCCGCGAATCTACCGCGTTGCGGCAAGCGGTTGCGCCTGAATGTGAATCCATTCTTCTCGCGACGTCGACTACGGCCTTGAACAGGCGCCTTCATCATGGTTCAAGGAAATAGAGACTAAAGTCGTATAACGACGCTTCATAAGTCACCAAGGAGGAGACGAGACGGATGGACATCGACCGTAGGGCCTATCTCGGCGGCATGGGAGCCGCCCTTGGTGCGGGGCTTCTCCCGGACATTGCCGTAGCGCAGAAGAGCATCCCCAATCTCCCATCCACGATGATCTGGAGCGTCTATGACGTCGGCGCGTCCGGCTATGTCGAGGCCTCTGCAATTGCTGATGCGCTCGGAAAGCTTCATGGCACCCGCGTCCGTCTGCAGCCTTCGGGCACGTCGATCGGGCGCATTCAGCCCGTGAAAGACCGCCGCGTCTCGCACGGCTGGCTCGCGACCGAGGTGTTCTTTGCCGCGGAGGGCCTTTACGAGTACGCCTCGCCGAACTGGGGCCCGCAGGACCTGCGCTGCATGCTCGGTCGCATGAACTCGCTGTCGATCTGTGTCACCAAGACGAGCGGTATCAAGAAGCTGAGTGACCTGAAGGGCAAGCGCTACGCGATTGCGAAGGCCAACACCTCGGTCAACGCCAAGATCGAGCCGATTCTCGATGCGGGCGGCATCTCCTACAAGGACATGGAGGTTGTCGAGTTTCCGAGCTACGGCGCATCGCTGAAGGCACTCATCGAGGGGCGCGCCGATGCAGCTGGAGCGGCACTGACGACCGTGTCGCTGCGCGAGCTCGAGGCGAGTTCGTACGGCATCGACTGGATTGAGCTGCCCGCATCCGACAAAGAGCTTTGGGGAAAGATCCAGCGGGCGATCCCGCTCGCCGCGCCCTTTACGGAGACCTTCGGATCGGGCGTGTCGAAAGACAATCCGAAGGCCGTCATGGGCTACAAGTATCCAATGATCACCGTCTACGGCGACGCGAAGGAGGATGAGGTCTACGCCGTTACCAAGGCCATCGTGGACGCGTACGATGCGTACAAGGCTGCTTCGCCGATCATGGAGCGCTGGGAGGTCAAGAACTCCGGCAGCTATCCGATGGACGCTCCCTTCCACGACGGCGCGATCAAGCTCCTCAAGGAAAAGAACGTCTGGACGCCCGAGCACCAGAAGTGGCAGGACGGAATCGTCAAGCGGCACAAGCTCCTGCGGGAGGCCTGGGCCGTCATGATGAAGGAGCCCGCCGCCAAGGGCGCCGACAATGCCAAGCTTCTGGAGCTGTGGACGCCGCGCCGGGCCGAGATCCTGAAGTCGCTCTAGTATCGGATCAAATGCAGTGGGCGCGTCGGACCTCCGGCGCGCTCGCACTTTCTCCACACGGGCGAAACTAGCTTGCCCCGGCACGCAGACCGTCGCTGGGCCGATCGGGTGCATCCAATGGCGAACGACGCAGACGCAACGGCTACCTCGCAAATCATGGAAGATCCCGAAGCCCGTTCGGCGCGCCTCACGGGGGCTGCTTTCTGGGCGACGTTCGTTCTGACGACGATCGGCCTCGTGCTGTCCGTCAATCAGGTTTTCAATCTCGGGCTCGGTGGCTTCCGGCCGATCAGCACGGCCTATTATTACCTGATGATCGGCCTATTCGGTGCTGTCGGCTTCCTCGCCTTTCCGCGGCGTAAACCGTGGCATGGTCCTGTGCCGTGGTACGATTGGATCTGCGCCGCGACATTGCTCGGCCTTACGATCTGGATCGCGACGCGTGCGCAATTGATCATCGATGTGGGTTGGAACTCGACCGGTCCGCTCTACGCGACGATTGTCGCAGGGCTCGTCGTCGTCCTCGTGCTGGAGGGGCTTCGCCGCACGGGTGAGATGATCCTCTTCATCTTCTGCCTCGTGTTCGCGTCGTTTCCCCTCTATGCGGGCTATATGCCGGGCTTCCTCTGGGGCGTGCAGCTCGATCTGAGCCAGACCCTCAACGAGCATGTGTATGGGCTCGAGAGCCTCATCGGCATTCCAATGCAGGTGGTCGCCGATACGCTGATCGGCTTTCTCGTTTTCGGCGTGGTGCTTTCGACGACGGGCGGCGGCGCCTTTTTCATGGACTTCGCCTCGGCGCTGCTCGGCACATCGCGCGGTGGCCCCGCCAAAGTCGCGATCATCTCCTCGGGGCTCTTCGGCATGCTTTCCGGTAGCCCGACGTCGAACGTGCTGACGACCGGCACGCTGACCATCCCGACGATGAAACGCTGCGGCTATCCGCCTGCCTACGCGGGTGCTGTTGAAGCGTGCGCGTCGACGGGCGGCGCGCTCATGCCGCCGGTCATGGGCGCGGCGGCCTTCATCATGGCCAACTTCCTGAACGTGCCTTATGCGGAGGTCGTGGTAGCAGCCTTCCTACCTGCGCTGCTCTTCTATTTCGCGCTCTTCGTTCAGACGGACTTCTACGCCGGTCGCAACGGTCTGCGTGGCGTCGGCGCCGACGAGGTTCCTCCGTTCATGTCGACGCTGATCGGTGGCTGGTACTACATCGCGGCGATCATCGGCTTGACCGTCCTGCTGCTCCTCTGGCGCCTGGAAGGCGAGGCGCCATTCTGGGTTTCGCTCTTTCTCGTGCTCATCGCTGTCGCGAGAGCGCGGACGATCGGCTTCACGCCCAAGCGCTTCGCGGGCCTTGTTGTCGACATCGGCCAGTCGATCGCGCAGATCATCGGGCTGATTGCCGGCATCGGCCTCATCATCGGGGCCTTGTCGATCACCGGCGTCGCCAACTCATTCTCGCGTGAGCTCGTCCAGTATGCAGGACACAACGTGCTCCTGCTGCTGATCACCGGCGCCATCACGAGCTTCATCCTCGGCATGGGAATGACGGCATCGGCCTGCTACATCTTCGTCGCCATCACGGTCGCGCCGGCGCTGATCAGCCTCGGCCTCGATCCGATGGCGGTCCATCTCTACGTCTTCTACTGGGGGCTCGTGTCCTTCATCACGCCGCCCGTCGCGCTGGCGGCAATCGCGGCGGCGTCGATCGCGAAGGCGGATGCGATGGCCGTCGGCTTCAAGGCCATCCGCATCGGCTGCCTGCTGTTCGTGCTGCCGATGCTGTTCGTGCTGCAACCGGCCTTGATCCTGAAGGGGCCTTTCCTGCAGGTGCTGCAGGTCTCGGCGACGGCGATCGCCGCCGTCGTCCTGCTCGCGGCTTCGTTCGAGGGTTACTTCTACCGCATCGGAAACCTGCCGGTCTGGTCGCGCGTCCTGCTCGGCATTGCCGGCTTCCTGATGCTCATCCCCGAGAGCTATACGGATCTCATAGGGTTGGTCATGGGCATCGCGACGCTCGCGATGCTGACGCTGTCTGGATATCGGGCGACGGCGGAGACCTAGCGGATCGTCGTCTGGCGCTGTCGCTTGCCGGACAGCAAAACAAAAGCCGGGACCGCGCGCTGCGATCCCGGCTTTCTCGTTTCAGGTGGTGCGTCGTCGCGCTTCAGCGCTCGATGTTGAGCTGACGCTTCAGCTCCTCGATCTCATCCTTGAGGCGCGTGTCGTTGCTGATCTCGCCTTCGATCTTGCGGATGGCGTGAAGCACCGTCGTGTGATCGCGATCACCGAACCGCCGCCCGATCTCGGGAAGCGAGCGTGTCGTGAGTTGCTTCGAGAGATACATGCCGATCTGGCGCGGCCAGACCACCGAGCGATGACGGCGCGGCGAAAGGATGTCCGACTTCGACACGCCGTAGTGGCGCGAGACGAGGCGCAGGATGTCCTCGATCTTGATCCGGCGCGGCTCGATGCCGTTCACGAGATCGCGGATCGTCGTTTCGACCAGATCGAGCGTGATCCGCGTCTGCGTGTACTGCCACGTCGCATAGAGCCGTGTGACGGCGCCTTCGAGCTCGCGACCGCTCTCCGTGAGCTTGTCGGCGAGCAGCTCGACGACATCGCGGGGGATCTCGAATGAGGGATCGGCCGCCCGCTTCTCCTGCACGCGCCGCTCGAGGATCTTGAGGCGCAGGTCGCGGTCGTGGCTGTTGATCTCCGTGACGAGGCCGCGTTGCATGCGCGAGCGCATGCGGTCGTTGAGCCGCGTGAGCTGGCTCGGCGCCCGCGCCGACGCCACGACGAGCTGCCGGCCACCGTCGAGCAGAGCATTGATGATGTGATCGAACTCGAGCTCGGTCTGCTCGCCGTGCATGAACTCGAGGTCGTCGATGAGCAGCAGGTCGATGAGCCGGAAGCTCTCCTTGAACGCCATGGCGTCCTGCGCCTTGAGCGCCTCGACGAACTGGAAGCGGAAGCGCTCCGCCGTCATGTAGACGACATTGGCCGACGGCTGGCGCCGGCGCACCTCCCAAGCAATGGCGTGCAGGAGGTGTGACTTGCCGTGCCCCACCGCCGCGTGGATGTAGAGCGGGTTGTTGCCGCGCGCTTCGTCCGGCACCGTCTCGGCCACCTGCATCGCGCCCGCATGTGCAATGCGGTTGGCCGTGCCGACCACGAAGCTGTCGAACGTGTAGCGCGGATCGAGCGGCGAGCCTTCCAGCCCCTCGACGCCGGTGCGCGAGCCGACACTCGCGGTGAACCCGGGGACCGTAACCGCGAGGGCATTGGCCTCGCTGCTCTTGGCATAGGAGGAGAGCGCACTCTTTTCTGGACGGCCAGACGCCGCGCTAGCGTGCGATGCCTGCGCGTTCGGCGCTGGCGTACGCAGCTTCACCTCGACGCGCTCGATGCCCTCGAACTCGATGGCGGCGCATCGCAGGATGGCGTCGAGATAGTGCTGCTCGAGCCAGTTCTTGAGGAATTTGACCGGCACCGTGACCGTCAGGGCGCCGTTCTCGAAGGCTGCGAATTCGAGCGAACCGAACCAGCTCGAATAGACATCGTCACCGAGATTGGCCTTGAGGGCCTGCCGAACGCGCTGGCCGCGCGCATTGATGCTGCCTTCCTCGGCGCCCGGCTTTTGCGCGCCGCTTCCCCCTAAGCCTGCCGGAGCGTTCGGCGGTCTCACTGCGCCGCCCTCTGCCTCCGGTCCCGATTTCCTGTTGGATGGCCCCTCCGGCCGTTCGCCGTCGTGCGTCATTCTCGTACCCCACCTTAATATTCAAATCGCCCTCAGGACCCGATCCCGCACGCCGACCCGATGATGCGGCCTCGCACCTCTCGGCTGCCGGACATCCCCGGCGTCGATCGTGTCCTGACCCTCGTGCGGTCAGCCCTGAAGCCAGGGCAATCCCGCAGCCTTCCAGCCCGCCACCGTGCCGCGCCGGCGGTGCTGATCAAGCGGACCCTCGAAGCCGTCCGCGACGTTGTGGCAATGCGCATAGCCTTGCGCTGCAACGGCGCGCGCGGCCATCAGGCTGCGCCCGCCGGAACGGCAGATGAAAAAGAGCTCGCTGTCCTGGTCCGCACCGAGGGCGGCAAGCTGCTCCGTCACCTGTTCCACGAAGGCCGGATTGAGACGGTTGTCGGGGAACGTCTGCCATTCCACCAGAACCGGCTTGCCGCCGAGTTCCGAGAGGTCGGGCATCCCGACGAAGGCCCATTCCGATCGCGTCCGCACATCGATCAGAACGGCCTTGGGGTTGGCCTTGAGGGCACCCCACACATCTTGCACCGGCACGTCGTCAACCGCACCAGAATCGAACGCCACTTATCAGTCTCCGCATCAACTACAACAGCAGCAGCACCCTACCACTCGGCACGCGCTGCTACTAAGCAAGCAATCGACAAGTACAATAAGCGCCGCCAGACTGAACGCCCGACGGAATACGCAGTACAAAACGCCGTTGAACCCCGTCTCCGGACATTTTGCTTAGGCCCCTGTCCGGAATGCCTGCCGTCATCTTGGGGAAAAGCTGTGTCGGGTGGCCCCGCACGTTTTCCTTAACAGGATACTAACCATGATGGCCGCTGCCGGCGCAAGAGCGGACTTTGGTCAGCCTCGCGCAAGACAGCTTCGAGGCCAATGTCGACGGTTCGTGGAGGCCGCGCCCGCACCCTGTTGATGAGGTGTCAGGGCTGTGGACAAGGGCGTTGAGAATCCGAGCTGAATCCGGACCGCAAATGACCCTTTCCGGGGTCTCGACCGCGCCCTCCCGCGCCCGTCATCTGAATCTTGTTTTGGCTTGAATGAGTTCAATTCGCGGATCCTGGGGTGAAATATCACGGCCGCAGCGGTGACATAAAACCGTCAACTATCAAGCCATTGAACCGAGCACCTCGCACACCCTCCGAGTCGGCGTTGTGCTCTTTCCGCCACATAGGCGGCGAGTCCGTTCTCGCCGCCCTGATCCGCGATCAGGAAGCGGCGGCGCCAATCGATTTGATGCGGGCGGCGAGCCGGGAAACCTTGCGCGACATCGTCTTCTTGTGGACGACGCCCTTCTGCGCCGAGCGCATCATGACCGGCTCGGCGGCTTTCAGGGCCTGCTCGGCCGCGGCCTTGTCGCCGGCAGCGATCGCGGCCTCGACGTCCCGCACAGTCGTCCGCAGGCGCGAGCGCCGGGCCTTGTTGACTGCCGTCCGCCGCGCCGTCTGGCGGGCCGCTTTCTGTGCCGAGCTGGTATTGGCCATGCTTGAAGTCCTTCCTTGTTGTCGAAGCTGGTCGGCGCAGTAAAAGCCCGCTGGATCCTTCGCCACGGGCTTGCGCTGCGCATCAAACAGATGCGCCGCCCATGGCGCGCGTGGCCAGGGCGGTTTGCTGGGCAACCGTATAGAAGACCGTGCGGGGCGTGGTCAACCGGTCAAGGCGGTGGGGCGCCACGGTCTGGCTGACGTGCCGCACCGTGGTCGCGAGCAGCCGCGGGGAGAGTCCCCCGCGTGGCCTGGCCCGTGGGGGGGCCTTCAAACGTCCGTGAGCACTCATGCCGCGCGGGCCGCGAAACCGCCCGCCGATCCACGCAATGCCTGCCTCGGAACATTGCCGTGCTCCCGTGTCGCATGTCCTCGGGCAGGTATGAGGCACACATTCCCGACCCATCGCCTCGCTTGGTAACGACGATCCGCGCCGATGCGGATGGCAGCGGCTCGAGACGATCATCAAAGAAGTCAGCGAACGCGCAATTGTCTGACGATCCCGGGTTCCGGGCCGTTGGCAGTGACCGACGGCGCACGCCCACGGGCAGAGCGACATCTCGGTCAATCGATAGGCCTGCCGCAGCGGTGTCGGCGACAATCGTAGGAGCACACGATGTTCGAAGCTTATCGCCAGCTGCTCAAGGTCTTGAGTTTGTGTCTGGATATAAATGGCCCCTTGCTTTCCCCCGCTCTCTATCTGTTCGAGTGCGTCAGGGTGCACTACGAGGAGCGGACAGAAGCCTTCGACGCGCGCTTCGGAACGGATACCACATCTCCCTTCGTCGAGCGCCGGGAACCGACTGGCGCGTACTTCTACGTGCCGTCAAAGGCATCCGTCATCCGCCGTGTTCTCGCTACTATGCCGCTTGAGCCGAACGAGTTCGTGTTCGTTGACATGGGGTCCGGCAAAGGGCGCGCCTTGCTCGTGGCCTCGGAATTTCCCTATGCCAAGATCGTTGGCATCGAGCTCTCGGATCATTTGCATCAGATCGCACAGGCGAACGTGAAGCGGTTCGCGCCGCCGTCACAGAAGTGTGCGGACTTCGAGCTCAGGTGCATGAATGCCGCCGACTATGTTTTCAGCGACGCACCCTTGGTCCTCTTTCTATTCGATCCCTTCGGGCGGGAGGTTCTCGAAAGAGTTGTTGCCAACCTTGAGGCCTCCCTGCGCGCGACACCCCGTGCGGCTTACGTTGTCTACGTATGTCCACATTTCGAGGAAGTGCTGCGGCATTCGCCAGCGCTAACGAAGCTGAAAGAGGGCGGTCCTAGGTGGCAGCCGTGGAACCAGTACGTCCTCTATGCAGCGTCACCGCGGGGACCCGAAAGCGCCGAAGAGCACGCGGCGATTGCGATCTGATCGTCTCAGGTCAGGCTCTGCGGCTCGAGCTCGATGAGCTGGCCACCGTCCATGCGCAGCACCCGGTCCATCCGCGCCGCGAGCTCGAGATTGTGGGTCGCGATGAGGGCGGCGACGCGCTTCACGCGGATCAGCTCGATCAACTCCTCGAACACGACATCGGCCGTCCGCGGGTCGAGATTGCCTGTCGGCTCGTCGGCGAGCAGGAGACGCGGCGTATTGGCGAGGGCGCGGGCAATGGCGGTGCGCTGCTGCTCGCCACCCGAAAGCTCGGCCGGCCGATGATCGAGCCGCTCGGCGAGGCCAAGGGTCGTCAGCAGCTCGCTGGCGCGTGCGTGCGCCTCACGCTTGGAGCGGCCCTGGATGAGCTGCGGCATGGCCACATTCTCGAGTGCCGAGAACTCGGGCAGGAGCTGATGAAACTGGTAGATGAAGCCCATCTGTGCGCGCCGGACGCGCGTGCGCTCGTCGTCCTTCATGCGCGCGCAATCGCGGCCCGAAATGATGACCTGGCCGCTGTCCGGCGTCTCGAGGAGGCCTGCGATGTGCAGGAGCGTGGATTTGCCCGCGCCCGAGGGACCAACCAGAGCCACGGCCTCGCCGGGCCTGAGAACAGCCGAGGCCCCGTTCAGGACGTCGATGCGGCGCGAGCCCTGATGGAAGGTGCGGCGCAGGTCGACGAGCTGGAGAACAGCCGTCTCGTAGGGTTCGCCGCGATCGGATGTGAAATCTTGCACGGGATCCCTCACTCGTAGCGCAGCGCTTCGACCGGGTCGAGGCGCGAGGCGCGCCACGATGGATAGAGCGTCGCGAGAACGGAGAGGACCAGCGCCATGAGCACGATCGCCGCGGTCTCGCGCGCGTCGATCTCGGCCGGCATGCGCGTGAGATAGTAGACCGTCGGGTCCATGATCGTCGTGCCGGTCAGGTGCTGCACGAGCTGACGTATGCCCTCGATATTCCAGCAGAACACGATGCCGAGGAGCAGCCCGGCGATGGTCCCGACGATGCCGATCGAGGCCCCCGTGATGAGGAAGACGCGCATCATCGCGCCCTTGGTCGCGCCCATGGTGCGCAGGATGGCGATGTCACGGCCCTTGTCCTTCACGAGCATCATGAGGCCGGAAATGATGTTGAGCGCCGCCACGAGCACGATCAGCGACAGGATGATGAACATCACATTGCGTTCGACCTGAAGCACCGTGAAGAAGGTCTCGTTGCGCTTGCGCCAGTCCGTCAGATGCAGTGTCGGCCCGCCTGCGGCTTCCAGCGGACCGAGGACGTCGCTGACTTTTTCAGGTTCGTGCAGGAGAACTTCGATCACATCGACCTGGCCGGGGCGCGAGAAGTAGCGCTGGGCTTCCTTGAGCGGCATGAAGATCATGGCCTTGTCGTATTCCGACATGCCGAGCTCGAAGATCGCCGATACCGTGTAGCGCTTGATCCGCGGGGCCGTACCGAACGGTGTGGCTGCGCCACGCGGGGAGACGAGGGTGATCGCATCGCCCGCCGTGACGCGCAGCATGTTGGCGAGGCGGATGCCGATCGCGAGCGATTCGCTGTCGTCGAAGCCTTCGAGCGAGCCGAAGCGGACGTTGTCGGCGACGAGCGGCATCTGACGCAGCGCGCCCTCGCTGACGCCACGAATGAGGCCGCCGAGCGATACCGAGCTCGAGGAGATCATGGCCTGGCCCTCGACGAGCGGCAGCACGGCGCGCACGCCCGGCACCTTTGCGAGCCGCTCCGACGCTTCCGCATAGTCCGTGAAGGGGTCGGCGACGCGGTAGACGATCACGTGGCCGTTGACGCCGAGGATCTTCTGGACGAGCTCGCTGCGAAATCCGTTCATCACGGCCATGACGATGATCAGCGTCGCGACGCCGAGCATGATGCCGATGAACGAGAAACCGGCGATGACCGAGATGAAACCTTCCTTGCGGCGCGCTCGCAGGTAGCGCCGCGCGAGCAGCCACTCGAACGGTGCGAATGGTCGCGTATCGACGCTGGCGGCGCCCGATGTGGTCGTCATCGTCTAGTGTCCCGGGCGAATTTCTGGATCATCACACTAGCCGGCTCCGTCTCGCGGGTGACGCAGCGGACGGCAAATCCGCTTATGCTCTGGAATCCCCGTTCAGAGCCGGTTGACTACCACAATCCGCCGCAATTAGGGCCGCGGGCCGTTCAGGTTTCCCACCGTGGCGAGGAGGCGACAGGAGATGATTCGTCGCAGGTGAGCTACAGCCAAGCCTGCTCGCCGCGCCTCAGGCGCAGGACCTTGTCCTGCGGCACGTCGAGGGCGTGGATCTCGCCCCAGTCGAGGCCGAGGATGTGCCCGCGCACGACCCGGCTCACGCCGCCATGGGAGACCGCGACCGTGTCGCGCTCGAGGCTCGCGATCCAGTTGCCGACCCGCTTGGACAGGTCCTCGTAGCTCTCGCCGTTCCGCGGGCGCCAGCGGTACGGGTCGGCTTTCCGGGCGGCGAATTCGTCAGGATCAGTGTTGGGAAGATCATCCCAGATCTGCCCCTCCCAGTGGCCGAAGTTGATCTCCTTGAGGAGGTCGTCGCGGGCGAAGGCGTCGGGATCGAGGCCCATTTCCTGGCGGATGATCCGCATGGTCTCGGCAGTGCGCGAGAGCGGGCTGGCGACGAAGTCGAACCAGGCCGCCTGACCGTCAAGAATGCGGCGGAGCTCGCGCCCGTTGCGAGCCGCCTGCCCGCGTCCCTTGTCGTTCAACGGCGTGTCCGTCTGGCCCTGGTAGCGGCGCACCGCATTCCAGTCCGTCTCGCCGTGGCGGACGAAGTACAGCGTAATCCCGGACTTGAGCACGGATCAGACCTTGAGGATGAGTTTGCCGTTGTTGCCGCCGGTGTAGAGCAGGTTGAGGGTTTCCGTAAAGGTCTCGAGACCGCCCGAGCGCACATCCTCGCGGATTTTGAGCTTGCCCTCGCGGTGCCAGGCGCCGAGTTGCGCGATCGCTTCCGGCACGCGATCGGCCCAGTCGAGCACGATCAGCCCGCGCATGGTCAGGCGCTGAGTCAGCACGGCGCGCAGGTTCTTCGGACCCTCGGGGAGCCTGGTCGCGTTGTAGCTCGAGATGAGCCCGCAGAGCGCAATGCGCCCGTGAACATTCATCTGCATGAGAATGGTGTCGAGGATGTCGCCGCCGACGTTCTCGAAGTTGACGTCGATACCCTTGGGACACGCGGCCTTGAGCTGCTCGGCGAGATTGCCGCTTTTGTAGTCGATGCAGGCGTCGAAGCCGAGCTCGTCGACGACGTAGCGGCACTTCTCCGGACCGCCGGCAATGCCGACCGCGCGACAGCCTTTGATCTTCGCGATCTGGCCGACGATCGAGCCGACCGCGCCCGACGCTGCCGAGACGACCACCGTCTCGCCCGCCTTGGGCTGGCCGACTTCGAGAAGGCCGAAATAGGCCGTCCAGCCGGGCATGCCGAGGCCGCCGACCCAGCGTTCGAGCGGTGCTGCAGCAGGATCGACCTTCACGAGCCCTTTCCCATCCGAGATGGCGTACTGCTGGACGCCGAGCATACCTTGCACGGCGTCGCCGACCTTGAAGGCGGCATTGCGCGAGGCGTCGACAGTGCCGACCGAGAACGAACGCATGACCCCGCCGATCGCGACCGGCGGTACATACGAGCGCCCCTCGTTGATCCAGCCGCGCATGGCCGGATCGAGCGAGACATAAGCGATTTTCACGCGCACCTCGCCGTCGCCCGGCTCGGCGAGCGGCGCGTCCTTCAGCGTGAAAACGTCCGGCGTGATGAGGCCCGGTGCGGGGCGTTTGGCGAGAATGACCTGGCGGTTCGTACTCATGCGAGACTCCCAACGCTAAGTGATACGCCCGCTATTCAGCAGCGGCCTTCGGCGGCATCGTCTCCTTCGCCGCGCCTTCCGCAATCAGTCCATCGATCTCGGATTTCGAGAAGCCGGCTTCACTCAGAACCTCGCGTGTATGCTGGCCGTAGAGCGGCGCCGGCATCGCGATCTCCGTCGGCGTCTCCGAGAATTTCGCGGGCACGCCAATCGTCTCGACGCGACCGGCGACGGGATGATCGACGGCCACGACCATGTCGCGCGCCCGCGTCTGCGGATGGACCAGCATCTCCGTTATGGAGAGCACCGGCCCGCACGGAATGCCGACGGCCTCGAGTTTTTCGAGCCAGTATTCAGTGCTGTGCTGCCGGAAGCGCTCGTTGAGCAGGTCGATCAGCGTATCGAGATTGCCCATGCGATCGCGGCCCGTCAGGAAGCGCGGGTCCTTGCCGAGCTCGGGACAGCCGAGCACATCGCAGAGCATGGGATACATCTTCTGGTTCGATGCACCGACATTGATGTAGCCGTCGCTGGTCTCGAAGGCTTGGTAGGGTCCATTGAGAGGATGACGCGAGCCCATCGGTCCCGGCGAGACACCGGTCGCCAGCGCGATCGCGGACTGCCAGTACGTGAGCGTAACGCCTGCTTCGAACAGCGAGGTATCGACGAACTGGCCCTGGCCCGTCTTGAGCTTGTGGGCGTAGGCAGCGCAGATGGCCATAGCGCCGATAATGCCCGCGGTGATGTCGCACGCGGGCGAGCCGACCTTCACCGGCGGCCGCCCGGGACCTTCGCCGGTGATCGCCATGAGGCCCGACATGCCCTGCGCGATGAGATCGTAGCCGCCTTGTGTCGCATAGGGGCCGCTGCGGCCGAAGCCCGAGACGGCGCAGTAAATGAGGCCTGGAAATTCCTTGTGCAGGGTCTCATATCCGAGCCCGAGCTTGTCGAGGGTATCGTGGCGGTAATTCTCGATGAGGACGTCGGCGTCCTTCAGCAGGCGCTTCAAAGCCGCGCGTGCCGTCGGCTTCTTGAGATCGAGGACGATGCCGCGCTTGTTGCGGTTCATCATCATGTAGGCCGCGGGCTCGCCCTTGATATCGGGCGGCAGCATCCGCCGCGTATCGTCGCCGCCGTCGGCCTTCTCGACCTTGATGACGTCGGCACCCATGTCGGCGAGCATGCGCGCCGAGGTCGGCCCCGCCATGACGTGCGAGAGATCGATGACGCGCATTCCGACGAGCGGACCGCGGCGTTGAGGCTCCGACATGTTTCCTCCGCAGATTTTCCTGTCTCGCACGCGTTTGGCCGAGCCTGCCCGATCAGGCAGAGGGCCGCAACCCCAGTTCCTGGCCGGCCGGGAGCGGCGCGAACAGCGCCTCGATCATCTCATCCTTCAGCTCAGCGAGCGAGGACGGCTTCCAGCGCGGCTTCTTGTCCTTGTCGACGAGCAGGGCGCGTACGCCTTCGACGAACTCGCCGTCCTCGAAGAGGTGGAGGCACAGACGCAGCTCGACATTGAGGGCTTCTTCCAGTGAGCCGAGCTTGCGCGCGCGCCGGATCGCCGCGAGCGTTGCCGCCAGCGACTTCGGCGAGCGGACAAGCAGCGCCTCGCGCGTCTTTGTGCCCCAATCGCTTTCCTCTTTCGCGAGCGCCTCGAGGATGGCCGGCACGCTCGGCTGCGAGAACGTGCGTCCGATTTCCGCGGCGTGATCGGCGAGGTTGGAGTGCGGCGGCGGCTCGGCAAAGCGCGCGATCACGCCCTTCACATCGGCGGCCTTTGTCTTGATCAAGGCATCGCGCAACGCGTCGAGCTTTGCCGACTGCACGAAGACATCGGCGAAACCCGAGAAGATCGTACCGGCCCCCTTCATGCGTTCGCCGACGAGGCCGAGATATTCGCCGAACGAATCCGGTGCGCGCCCGAGCAGCCACGTGCCGCCGACGTCCGGAATGAGCCCGATGGTGGTTTCGGGCATGGCGAGCTGCGAGCGCTCGGTGACGACGCGTGTGCCGCCTTGCACGTGCGCCGAAAGCCCGATACCGCCGCCCATCACGATGCCGTCCATGATGGGCACGAACGGCTTTGGATAGCGATGGATCAGCGCATTGAGTGCGTACTCCTCACGCCAGAAAGCCAGCGCGTCGTCGAGGCCTCGCGCACGCGAGTCGTAAAGCCAGCGCACATCGCCGCCAGCGCAGAGGCCCCGCTCGCCAGCACCATCGAGGATGACGAGTTCGACGGCCGGATCGTCTTTCCATGCGAGCAGCGTCGGCCAGATCGCGCGGACCATGCCGAGCGTCAGCGCATTGAGCGCCTTCGGTCGGTTCAGTGTTATGCGCCCGGCCGTGCCTTCGACACGGATCAGGACTTCGTCGTTCGTCTCGCTCATTTCACCTCACGTCAGATTTTCGGTAACGGGAAGTCGCCGCGTGCCTTCTCGAAAGCGCGGCCGATGCGCAGCGCCAGGGCATCGTCGAAGCGGCGCACGACGATCTGCAAGCTCATCGGCAACTTGCCTTTGCTGAGCGCTGTCGGGATCGTGAGGCCGGCGAGCGCGAGGTAGTTCGCCCAGCGGGTGAAGTGCGCCATGGGCGACTTCGTCTCATCGACCTCGGCAACGGGGATCGCGGGGAAGGGGATGGTCGGCAGAATGATGGCATCGAGCCGGTCCATCGCCGACAGGAAGGCGCTGATGTCCTTCTCTCGCGTGCGCAGAACGTCGAGATAGTCGGCCGCCGAGATGGTCTTGCCGCCGAGAAAGCGCGTGCGGATGGGATCGGCCATGCCGGACTTCGGGTCGTCGATGTGCCGGCGCCAGTTCGCATATCCCTCGGCGGCTATGATGATGCCGGTCGCCCGCGTGAAGCTGTCGAAGGACTGCAGCATCTTGAAAGGCTCGATGCGCGCGCCGAGCTTCTCGAGCACGCCCGCCGACTTCGCGAGATCCGCGCGCACTTCTTCCGTGGTGAGCGTCAGGTCCTCATCGACGACGCGTCCGATGCGCAGGCCGGCGACACCCTTTTCCAGCTCGCGCAGCGGATCGGCCGGACGGAAATCCTCGGTCGATGAATCCTCCGGATCAGGCCCGATCATGGCCGCGAACATGCGCGCCGCGGTCGTCACATCGCGAGCCAGGGGACCTGCTGTGTCCAGCGTCTGCGAGAGGGGCGCGATGCCGGTGCGGCCGATCATGCCGATCGACGTCTTCAGGCCGACGCAGCCGCAGAGCGCTGCCGGAATCCGCACCGAGCCGCCCGTGTCCGTGCCGAGCCCGCCAGGCAGCACACCCGCGCCGACGATCGAGCCCGTGCCGCTCGACGAGCCGCCCGGAATGCGATGTACTTTGAGGTCCCAGGGATTCCACGGCGTGCCGACCGTGACGTTGGTGCCGTAGCCGCCGAAGGCGTACTCGACGGTGTGGGTCTTGCCCGCAACGATGGCGCCTGCCGTCCGGAGCTTCGTCACGACATGCGCGTCGCGCTCCGCCGGCGCCGCCTGCCTCGTCGTGAGTGATCCGCAGCCCGAGACGATGCCCTCGACGTCAGCAATGTCCTTGATGCCGACCGGCATGCCGTGAAGCAGACCGTGCGCGGCGCCTTCGGCCGTGCGTACATCGGCGAGGCGAGCTTCCGCGAGCGCGCTCTCGCGCGTGATCCGGGTCAAGGCCTTGAGCTTCTTGTTGGCGGCCTCGGCCGCATCGAGCGTTTTCTCGACGGCAGTCGTGATCGTGCCGGCGGAGGCAGAATTCGGCGATTTGGACATGCAGGCTCGCGGCTCCGGTTGTGGTGGCGGCAGGGGGTTACGCGAGCCTACCATCCGGAGCACGGCGGGGGCGAGGGACTATGCTGCAGGGGCGGCCTGCTTTTATTTGGCACGGCCTACGGGCCGGCGCGCAGTCGCGCGCTCATGCTTTCCGGCACGGCCTACGGGCCGGCACGCAGTCGCGCGCTCATGAAGCGGTGCTGTCCTGCAGCGAGCGCCGCCAGGTCCCTTCTCCCCGTGCTTACGGGGAGAAGGTTAGGATGAGGGGCGGCGCCACTAACCAACGTTGGCGAATGCCGCCGCCCCTCACCCTAGCCCTCTTCCCGCACGCGGGGAGAGGGGGCCAAGTAGGCTCTTTGCAGCAGGCAGGGAGCACGCGCAAACGTCTCGCTGGTGCCGCCCCTGCCATGGCACCACTCTCGTAGGGTAACCTCTTTCCAGCAGGCAGGGGCAATATCAAGAAGTCGGGAGCCGGCACTGCTCGTCGGCGGGCAGGGGATCGCAGGTGCGATCACCGGCGCAGGTGTGCAACGCCGTCTTGGTTTCCTGGCTGTAGATGCCGTTCATCTGCCCACGGTAGAGACCCCGCTCGGCGAGGCCGCACTGGTAGAGCTTGATCATGCGCTCGCCGCCGAGATGGATTGCCATCTCGTAGTCGCGGATCGCCCCCTCGACATTGCCCTGGAGTTGGCGGATGTGCGCGCGCGTATCCCAGGAGTGTTCGCTATCCGGATTGAGTAGCAGCGAGCGCTCCACATCGGGCAGTCCTTCGGCGCCGCGGCCGGCACGAAAATGGGCCCAGGCGCGGTTGTTGAGCGCCGACGGCGAGTTCGGATTGATGGCGAGCGCGGCGTCATAGTCCTGAATCGCGCGATCGAGCAGACCCTTGATCGCCAGCGCGAGGCCGCGGATGGCCAGGGCGTTGCTGCGCTCGAGCGGCGGCGTCGCGGGATTGTCGATGATGATGGAGCAGCCGAGGATGCGCCGCTCGTTGTCGTCGCTCAGGCAGTCGGCCGCGCTGCTGTCCGCCCCCGCCGCAGTCGAGGCAGCCACGACGAGCCAGAGGGCGGCAAGGATACTGCCTGTTCGTATCATTCAGTTCTCCCGTGCGTGGCGCCGCGCCGGTCGCCTCCCCCAAATATGGGGGCCGATGTTCAACAGCACTGCGACACAAGTGTGTCCACCATCGCGGGCTCGCCGCGTCATCCCGTCCCGCCAGCAAGAATGTGGGAATTTGACTGTTTCCAGAGTGTGAAGGCAGGACGCCGCCTAACCCGGCCTATTGTTGGGCACCTCCACATCGAGATCCAGGATGAGGAAACTCCAGGATTTGCCGTGGCTGTCGAGGCCGAGCGAGGTGTTGACGCCCCCCTCGAGCGCGTCGTGCATAACGAAGTTCAGCCCGTGCAGGTGGTCGAGCGCATAGCGTTTGATCGGCCCCTGGATCAGATCGGGGTAGGCTGCCTTGATGCGATCGGCGGTGAGTTGTTCTTTGAGGAGCGGGTAGTCGCCCGGATCGTAGACCCAGACCGACACATTCGACGTGTTGCCCTTGTCGCCGGCGCGCGCGTGCGCGATCTCGTGCAGTTTGATATGGCGGGTCATGCGCGAAATATCCGGACGCTCGGGCGCACGGCGTCGCGGTCGATGAGGGTCGAATGCGTGATGACGCTCGGCGTGATCTGCCCGCGATAGCCGCCGCCGCCCGCCGGACCGCAGCAGAGCAGGGATTCGACTTCCCAGAGCATCGTCGCAACATCGTCGCGGCTGGTCGAACGCATGGCGACGTGGACGCGCACGTCGTTGCTCTCGGCGCGAGCACCGTGCGCCGTCGCGTGCAGCGCGTTGATGCCGATGAGATCGATGCGCAGCGCTTCGAAGCCCGGACGGCCGCCCAGGCGTTCGCGCAGGATGTCTCGCGCCAGCGCCGCGCGCGCCGTCGCATTCGGACCGGCATAGCTGACGCCCGCCTCGCCAAAGAAGCCGCCGTCGAAGCCGACGGTGACCTTGAGCTTGTCGGGGCGTTTGTGGCCGCTGCCGTTGGCCACCGCGACGCGGTCGCGGCTCGTCTCCTGCACGGTCACGCCGCTGAAGTCGGCCGTGACGTCCGGTGTAAGGTAGGCGGCCGGATCGTGCACTTCATAGAGAAGCTGCTCCTTGACCGTGCGCGGTGTCACCATGCCGCCCGCATCGGCGAGCTTGGTGATGACGCAGTTGCCCCACTCGTCCACTTCCGCGATCGGATAGCCGCATTCGGCAAGGCGCGGCACGTCCTTGCGCCCGGGATCGGCGAAGTAGCCGCCCGTGATCTGCATGCCGCATTCCATGAGATGCCCGACGAGCGTGCCCTGGCCGAGCTTCTGCCAGTCGTCGCGCTTCCAGCCGTAGTGATGCACGAGCGGCGAGAGGAACATCGACGGATCAGCGACGCGGCCGGTGATGACGACATCCGCGCCCGTTTCGAGGCCGGGAATGATCGCGTCGATGCCGAGATAGACGTTCGCCCCGACAACGGGCCGCCCGATCTCGGCGACCGTCTTGTCGTGATTGTCGAAGAGGATGGTGTCCGGTCCGATGAGATCAGAGACGTCATCGCCCTCTATGGCGGCGACCGTGACGCCGCTCAGGCCTTGCGATCGTGCGACATCGACGACGACTTCGGCGGCCGCCGCAACATTCGCGACGCCCATGTTCGTGACGATGCGCGTGCCATTCCGCTTGCACGCCGCCAGCGTGCCGCGCATGCGCGCGGCGAGCTGCGGATTGTAGCCGCGCTTCGGATCGAGCTGGCGGTCGCGATGACCGAACGCCAGCGTGCGCTCGCCGATCGTCTCGAACACGAGATAGCCGAGCGCGCCCTTCTCGGCGAGATCGATCGCCGGCTCCAGCCGATCCGACGAAAAACCGGCCCCACATCCGAGTCTGAGCAAAACATTCTCCCGTCGTGTGGGGCCTGTTGCAGCGTGCGTGCGCTTACAGGCACTTGGTGATCGTCGAGCCACACTTGACGTAATTGATGAGGTCCCAGGCGCAGCAGGGCTCCTCCTTCTTGCACACCCAGGCGCGCTTCTCGCCGCTAGGGAACGTGTAGCGGCAGACCTTCTCGCCCTTGCCGGCCTTCACGACCGGCGCCTTCGCCTTCGTCTGGCTCTGCGCCATAACCGGCGCGCCCATCCCCAACGCGAACGCCACCGCCAGTCCGATTTTCATGATGCGCATGACTGCTACCCCCGTGTAATGGTCCAAACAGATCCCGCCAGCGCCGGCATCATGCCGCGGGAAGGCGAGGGGGGCAAGGTGGGGTTACTGCGTTGTTAGCAGGTCCCGGATATCTTACTTGACCACAAGATGTCCCGAAGCGGGGCGATACGGATCGCGCCAATGGTGCACGCTCGGCCGCTTGTTTCTTTCACGGAGTATTTCAAGGATAGCAGGCAGCTTGCGATCGATGCTGTAGGATAGGGGTACGCCTGTCAGTCCTACCAAATTTAATGGCCACACGCCGACAGGCACCAGTTCCACAGTAGCCCGCCTAAACGCATAGCCAGGACCGAACACGCCCACAAAATCGTCCGATGGCACAACCTGTGCGGAGTCGGGATTGCTCAGCGCATGGAAGGTGATGAGCGTGGGAATCGATTTTGCTGGTACATCGATCCCGCCCCCGCGCGCTACTGCGGCCACGATCGCCGGTATCGTCTCATTCGGAGTATCCCACCTTACGGCCAAGGCACCCGGCACGATCTTGCGGAATTCTGGATCGTCTTTGGCGGTCGGACCCATGGCGAGGAGGCCGATAACGTGTCGATCGTCGCCAAGATCGACAAAGACGGCTTCGCCTCGTGCTCGCGCGGTGAATTTCCGGGCTTCGGGAGGCGCCCATTTAACCTCGTGATTGTTCTGCAGCGTCGTTTCAATGACGCTCGATCCTGATTTTGGACCGTGCGGGGTGTCGACCTCGATAGTCAGACGATATCGGTAGGTGAACGTCGGCCCGCTCGCCATGCAGAGAAAGCCAAGCGCGAGAATGACTAGCGTTCCCAGGACGCCAAACAAAAATATGACGGGTTTTAGCGCTCTCAACATTCTCAAATCTCCGGCCTAAACGGCGGTCCTTACCACGAGCTCCTTACTGCCTCGTTATTCGCACCCTGCCCCGCCCCAACTACCGGTTGCCCGGTAGCCACAGGCGGCTATCATCCCGGCAAATCGCACCGAACGCCCAGGGAGCCGCCCATGAAAACCCGCGCCGCCGTCATCCACGAGATGGAGAAGCCGCGCCCCTATGCGCAGTCCAAGCCCATGGTCATCGAGACGCTGGACCTCGATCCGCCGGGCGAGGACGAAATTCTGGTGCGCATCCGCGCCGCCGGCCTCTGTCACTCCGATCTCTCGACCATCAATGGCGATCGCCCGCGGCCGCTGCCCATGGTGCTCGGCCATGAAGCAGCAGGCGAGGTCATGGAACTCGGCCCCGGCGTGAAGGACCTTGCCGTCGGCGATCACGTCATTCTCGTCTTCGTGCCGAACTGCGGCCGTTGCGCGCCCTGCCAGGAGGGCCGTCCCGCCCTCTGCGAGCCGGGCTTTCGTGCGAATGGCGCAGGCAAGCTGCTCAACGATGTCACGCGCCTCTCGCGCAATGGCGAGACGGTCTACCACCACGTCGGCGTGTCGGCGTTCTCGGAATACGCTGTCGTCTCGCGCTGCAGCGTCGTGAAGATCGACAAGTCATTGCCCTTCGAGGAAGCCGCGCTCTTCGGTTGTGCGGTGATCACGGGCGCGGGCGCCGTCATCAACACGGCTAAGGTGCCGCCCGGCACGACGGCGGCGATCGTCGGCCTCGGCGGCGTTGGTCTCATGTCCATGCTCGGCGCGAAGCTTTCGGGGTGCCGGCAGGTCGTCGCCATCGACATGCTCGACGACAAGCTCAAGCTGGCGAAGCAACTCGGCGCGACGCACACCGTCAACGCGCGCGATCCCAATGTCGTGGAGCAGGTGAAGGACCTGACCGGCGGCGGCGTCGATTTCGCCTTCGAGATGGCGAGCTCCATCAAGGCGCTCGAGCTCGCTTACAAGATCACCAAGCGCGGCGGCACGACCGTCACCGCGAGCCTGCCGCATCCGACGCACACCATGCCGCTGCCGGGCACGCATCTCGTCGCCGAGGAACGCACGGTCAAAGGCAGCTACGTCGGCTCGTGCATCCCTTCGCGCGACATCCCGCGGTTCATTTCGCTCTACCAGCAGGGGCTCTTGCCGGTCGATCGGCTCATGAGCGAGCGCATCACGCTCGAGGAGATCAACGAAGGCTTCGACAAGCTCGCGGATGGCGGAACGGTGCGGATGATCCTGGTGCCTTAGTCGCGCCTGCGGCGCGAGCGGGGCCAGCCCCGCACCCCGCCGGGAGGGACACCCTCCCGGGCCT
>DATMRT010000098.1:0-67045 GCA_035565975.1 Hyphomicrobiaceae bacterium | reverse complement strand
GTGCCGAATCCGCACCAGCAAGCCGATGCAGATCGACCATCGCGCGGATGCCGGCCCGGAGCGCCAGGAAGAGCGG
Organism: Hyphomicrobiaceae bacterium; assembly: GCA_035565975.1. Taxonomy (GTDB): domain Bacteria; phylum Pseudomonadota; class Alphaproteobacteria; order Rhizobiales; family Hyphomicrobiaceae. The sequence continues at coordinate 66,969 of DATMRT010000098.1, read as the reverse complement.
CATTGCGGCTATGCCTTCGAGATTGCGCGCGTCGGCGCGCCAAAGATAGCGGTTGAGCACGTCGTTGGCGCGCGGGCGCAGGTTCTGGTGATCGAGATCCATGATCAGGAAGGCAAGATCGTAGAGGACGTCGATCGTCGCCAGCTCCTCGTCGAACTCCAGCGCATCGAATGGCAGGGGCTGCCCGTGCCAGAGCACCATGTTGCCGAGATGCAGATCGCCGTGGCAACGCCGCCGAAAGCCTGCGCTGGCACGGAGAGCGAGAAGCGGGCGCACGCGTGCGAGGTGCGCACGTGCGAGGTTGGCGAAAGTGGCGTGCTCGGCACGAATGCCAGGGTCGGAGCACGAGCCCAACGCCGCCTCGATATCGCCGATGATGCGATCGAAGCGCTCGACACCGTCGCCGATCGTAGCAACCGGCGCGGCCTGATGCGCAGCGAATACGACGTCGGCAATGGTCTTGGCCAGCTTCCGGTCGATGCGTCCGGCAGTAGCGGCATGGCTCAGAAGATCGTCCTGCTTGAAGCGCCGCATATGCAGCGCGACCTCGATCACCTCGCCGGCGCCATCGATGGCCAGCCCGCGGCTGCTCTCGCGCGTGATATGTCCGAGTCCCAGATAGATGTCGGGCGCAGCCGGCTGGTTGAGCTCCAGCTCGCGCGTCAAAGCCGCCTCCCGCCGCGCGAGCGTGGTGAAATCGAGATAGGGAAGACGGACGTGCTTCTTGACCTTGATGGCGCGGGAGCCGGCCAGGAAGATGCGCGCTGCGTGCGTCTCGATCACGTCCACACGCTCGGGGCGTTCCGGATAGGACGCCGGATCGGACAGGAAGGCAGTGATCTCGGCTTCGCGCACCATCTCCATTGCTCTTAAAGTCGACCGGATGTTGAGACCCGGCAGCCGCATCTCAATCAGTCCCGATGACTGAACGCATCCAATCTATCGTGCTTTGATAGGCATCAAGCGGACCGGCCCATGTCTGCATTCTTCCCAATCATCTGGTTGCGTTTAGGACGTTCCGTCACATAACGGTAAAAAAATGCAAACCGAACCGTTCCAAGCCGACTGGGATTCAGGGTTCGGACGCTGGATCGTCATCAAAACGCGTCGCGGTGATTGCTGTTGCCGTCCGTGGCAGCGGGCCGCCTTTCGCTTTGTACGGCCGTGCCAGGCTTGGGCCGGTTTGACCGCAGCGGTGAGGGCATGGCACTGTCCGTGCCGCAAATCCGAGAGATGCGTGAGGGAATGCCCCATGGCCATGGACGCCGAGAAGCTGCGCAACTGGAAGTTCGACGACGTCGTCCAGACGTTCACCCAGCGTGACACGATGCTCTATGCCCTGGGAGTCGGTTGCGGCAGCGATCCGCTGGACGAGAGCGAACTGCGCTATGTCTACGAGGACAATCTCGTGGCCTTGCCGACCATGGTCACGGTGCTCGGCTATCAGGGCTTCTGGTTGAAGGAAAGCGGAACCGGCGTCGACTGGCGCAAGGTCGTCCACGGCGAGCAGGCGATCACCATCCATGCGCCCGTGCCGGCCTCGGGCACGTTCATCGGCCGCTCACGTATCACCGGGCTCATCGACAAGGGCAAGGACCGCGGCGCGCTGCTCATCTCCGAGCGCGACATCATCGCGAAAGACAGCGGCACGCACATCGCGACGCTCGTCTCGACGAGCTTCCTGCGCGGCGACGGTGGCTTCGGCGGGCCGTCAGGGCCGACCCCGGCCGTGCATACGCTCCCTGAGAAAGCGCCCGATGCCGTGCTCGATATTCCGACGCTGCCGCGCCAGGCGCTGATCTACCGGCTTTCGGGCGATATGAACCCGCTGCACGCCGATCCCAAGGTCGCAGCCGTCGCTGGCTTCCGCGCGCCGATCCTGCATGGGCTCTGCTCGTTCGGCATTGCCGGGCGTGCGCTCGCCAAGCTTGCATGCGGTGGCGATGCCGGCCGCATCACGCATATGCAGGTGCGTTTTTCCTCGCCCATCTACCCGGGCGAGACCATCCGCACGGAAATCTGGCGCAACGGCGCGGAGATCTCCTTCCGCTCACGCTGCGTCGAGCGCGACGTAGTGATCCTCAACAACGGGCTCGCGCGGATCGCGGCGTAGGCGCGTCAGGTCTTGAAGTTGATGAACTGAAGGAACTCGCGCAGCACGGTCGACCACCAGCCGATCGTCTCGTCGAAGTTCGCATTGCAGACGCCGCCGCGGAGATTGACGTTCATCTCGATCGTCGCGTCACCGTCCTTGTCGATGGCCGCCTTGCCGAAGCGCTTGGTGACATTCCACTCGTTCATGCGCTCGATGGTCTGCTTGTTCTGCTGGGTGAAGCCCGCACGGAACTGGACCGACGTGCACTGCTCGCCCTTGTTGCACCCGTAAAAATAGATCTGGTAGCGCGCGCCATGCATCCGTCCGTCGATCTTCGGATCGCCCCGGTTGTCCGTGCCGATCTCGGCTGAGCCGTGGCCGCGCGCCAGATGGAAGATGCGGGCCGGATCGCTGCCGTCGACGATGTTGGCGCAGGAACTCGGAGCGGACTGGGCAAGTGCAGGTCCTGCCGCGAACAAGAGCGCGGCCAGCAAGGCGATGAAATGCATGGGTATCCCTCCGGAAGCGAGTATTCGGCGGAATCTATGCACCCCCCCGTTCACACGATCAAGACGGTCCCGGACGACTGGAATACCCGCGTGGCATGTCTCCAACACCACCCGCATAGGGGGTTGCGTGGCCGTGTATTGACTTTGCCGTTCCGGCACGGTCACCTGAAACGAGAGACTCCGTATGCGCAGCAACGCGCGTAAAGAACGGGCCGCAAAATGGGAAGGAGCCGATCCGTGCCAGTGAGGGGAGCCGAGGAGACCAGAGAGCCGCAAGCCCGCAAGGGCGAGGTCCGCGCCGCGGGCTACGACGTCATCATCGTCGGTGCCGGCTTCGGCGGCATGTATATGCTGCATCGGTTGCGTGAGCTCGGTCTCAGCGCGCGCATTCTCGAGGCCGCAACGGGTGTCGGCGGTACCTGGTATTGGAACCGCTATCCCGGCGCACGCTGCGACGTCGAAAGCATGCAGTACTCCTTCTCGTTCTCGCCGGCATTGCAGCAGGAATGGTCCTGGAGCGAGCGCTTCGCCGGCCAGCCCGAGATCCTCGCCTATGCCAACCACGTCGCGGACCGATTCGACCTGCGCCGCGACATCCAGTTCGAAACGCGTGTGACAGCGGCCCATTACGACGAGGAGACGCGCCGCTGGCAGATCCTCACGAACGGCGGCGAGCGGTTCTCGGCGCAGTTCTGCGTCATGGCGACGGGATGCCTGTCGACGGCCAAGCTGCCCGAAATCGAAGGAAGGGATTCCTACCAGGGCGCCACCTATCACACCGGCTACTGGCCGCATGAAGGCGTCGACTTCTCAGGGCAGCGGGTCGCTGTCATCGGGACGGGCTCGTCGGCAATTCAGGCCATTCCAGTGATCGCCGAGCAGGCCGCGCAGCTCACTGTGTTCCAGCGCACGCCCAACTATTCGATCCCCTCGCGCAATGGGCCGATGACGCCGGACTACGAGGGGGCGTGGAAATCCCAGTATGACGTGCGCCGCGCCAAGGCGCGCACCATGCGCACGGGCATTCTCTATGATGCAAGCGACGCCAACTACGGCATCAACGATGTGTCCGCGATGGCCGTGTCGGACGACGAGCGCCGCCGTGTCTATGAAGCACGCTGGGCGACCGGCGGCACCTCGTTCATGGCAGCCTTCAACGACCTCCTCACCAACCAGGAGTCCAACGACACGGCCGCCGAGTTCGTGCGTTCCAAGATCCGCGAGATCGTGAGGAACCCTGCGACTGCCGAAATCCTATGCCCGAAAGACTATCCGATCGGGACCAAGCGCATCTGCGTCGATACGGACTACTTTGAGACATACAATCGGCCGAACGTCGAACTCGTCGACCTGAAGGCGACGCCGATCGAGGCGATCACGCCGAAGGGTGTGCGGACGGCGGCTGGCGAATACGAATTCGACGCGATCGTCTATGCGACCGGTTTCGATGCCATGACGGGAACGCTCATGAACATCGACATCCGCGGCCGCGAAGGCGCGGAACTCCGCGAGCAGTGGGCGGCCGGTCCGCAGACCTATCTCGGGCTGATGAGCGCGGGAATGCCGAACCTTTTCATGATCACAGGGCCGGGCAGTCCATCGGTGCTGAGCAATATGATCGTGTCCATCGAGCAGCACGTCGATTGGATGATCGACGCCCTGGCGCACATGCGCAAGAACGGCCTTGAAACCATCGAGCCGACCGCGGATGCACAGGCGGCGTGGGGCCAGCACGTGAACGAGGCCGGACACCGCACGCTCTATGTGAAGGCCGCCTCCTGGTACATGGGCGCGAACGTCGCCGGCAAGCCGCGCGTGTTCATGCCGTACATCGGCGGCGTCGGTACCTATCGCGAGGAGTGCGACGAGGTCGCGGCGAAAGGATATGAGGGCTTCGTGCTGACGCCCGCCGATGCACGTGCTGTCGCCGCGGAATAGCGGACGGGCGGCGACCGCGCATCTCTTTACGAACGCAACGACCGCTTCGGAGGAAGCCGAAGCGGTCGTCTCGTTTCATGTCGCGGCATTGTTGCCGGCAGGTGTCAGCTAGTTGCGGCCGCCACGGCCACCACCGCCGCCGCCACCACCACCACCACGACCTCCACCGCCGCTGCTCATGCCGCGCCCGCCGCCGCCACCGCCGCGGCTCACGCTGCCGCGGTCACCGCCGCCGCTACGGCCGCGGCTCATGCTGCCACGGTCGCCGGAGCGCGAACTCCAACCGCGCACCTGACTATCGCGGCGACCTTCGGAGCGGCGCTCTCCGCGGGGCCGATCGCCGCGTTCGCCACGATTACGGTCACGGCGTTCTCCGCGGGGCCGATCGCGCCGATCGGCGCGGTCCCATCCGCGATGGCGGCGATGCCAGTCACGGCTGTGATGGCGCCAGCCATGCCATCCCGGACCACCACCCCAGCCAAAACCACGGCGCCAACCATAACCGCACCAGTACCAGCCGGGGCCATTCCAGGCATCCCAGTAGTAGCACCAGCGGCGTCCGCCAAACACGATGACCTGGGTCTTCTGGACTATTGCACTGGGGTCAATCAGCCCCTTCGTGTCCACGCCACCCGTGACGGGGGCGGCCTCGGCGCTTGTGAAGAATGCGCCGGCAACAAGGAAAGCGGTGCCTGCGCCCACACGTCTCAAAGACATCGGGAATCTCCTTTCGCACGTCAGGATTCAACGACATGCCGAGGTCAATCGGGCCTCGGTGCAGGCGCACATCGGCGCTGCCAGGGCCGGAGCAGTCAGCGCTCCGGCCGGGATTGTCGTCTTCGTGTCCGGAAACGTGCGAAAGTAAGATGTGTTCCGCTACTGGACGGCCGTCACCACCAGCACGCCGGCGCCGGTCCGTCCGTGGAGATCCGGTCGGTACATGTCTTCGACCGATGCCGCCGGATGGACGAAGCGCCCCGGTGTCACCGCGCGCACGATGTAGGCGACGGTCGCCGACGGCTTGGTGCCGCTGCGCCGGTCCTCGCCCTGGAAGTAGTCGAAGGCCGCAACGAAGCGGTCGTCGCGGAACTCGGTGTGCGCCGGCTTGCCGGCCGTCTGCACCCAGGCGAGGCTCTTCGTGTCGCCGCTGTCGACGAGGCGTGGGTTCTCGATCTCGAAGCCGGCGGGCAGCCGGTCGACGAGCAGGACGCGTCCGCCCGTATGCTGGCCTTCGATCTTGAGGACCACGACGACTCGATCGTTCTGCTTGATGCTCATCTGGGCGTCGGTCGCAGCTATCGGCGTGCCGTCGAGCGCGTGATAGCTGCGCGTGATCGTGAAGCCCTTCGAGGCCGGGGGCTCTGCCGTCAGCGCCGAGCCGGTCACCGAGACGACGGCCGACACCGGCGCCTCGCCGCTGTTGACGATTGAGAGACCGCTTTGGCCGAGATCGGACGCGGCAAGCGCGCGCATCAGCTCTCCACTGTGGGCAGTACCGTTCACCGTAAGACGCGTGCCGGCTGCGGCATCGCTCAGTGCCCGCGCGGCGAGCAGCATCCAGGCCTGCTCCTGCGTCGAGGTATACGTGCGCATTTCTCTCGCGCGCTCGATGACCCGCGCAAGCGCGGGCGTCTCGCTGACGAGCGTCTTGGTCTCGGCAACGAGTGTCAGCACGGCAGCGCCATCGCGGAGCCGTGAGCCGTAGTCGGCGCGGCTCTCGTCCGTGCCGTCGCCACCCATGCGGGCAAGCGCTGCACGGAAAGCGCGCTCGGCTCGCGGCTTGTCGCCGGTCATGGCGAGGGCAGCGCCGATCTGCGCCTGGGCAAGCGCCGATGAGAAGCGTTCGAGGCGCGTGTCGGCGTAATAGCGCAGCTCACCGACGGGCGCCCGGCCGTTGCGTGCGAGCACGTAGAGCGCATAGGCGCGTGCCTCGCCGCCCTTCTCGAAGTCCTGAGCGTACGAGATGAAGTTGGCGAGGCGATCGACGGACTGCGTCAGCGCGCGCTCGGGCACGGCATAGCCGAGCTCCTTCGCACGCGTGAGGAAGTCGGTGACGTAGCCCGTGAGCCAGAGATCGGGCTCGCCGGGTCCCCAGATACCGAAGGCGCCGGACGCGTCCTGCATCTCGAGCACGCGGGCAATGGCTTTGTCCACGCGTTCGCGGAGCTGGCTTTCCTCCGCAAGGCCAATGCGCTTGGCAACGTCATTCACGTAAAGGAGTGGCAGCGCGCGGCTCGTCGTCTGCTCGGCACAGCCATAAGGATAGCGGTCGAGCGAGGCGAGCAGGCCCGGTACGTCCATGCCTGCCGAAGGACCGACGTTGAGAGCAATGCGTGCGCTCGAGGGAATCAGGTCCGCCAGCAGATCCGGCGAGAGGCTGAGACGGCCGCCCTTGGCCGCGAGGCTTGCGACAGTCGTGCGGCGGATGTCGTTGGCCGGCGGCATGACTTCGAGCGCCACGCGGCGGCGCACCTCGATCCCGTCTGGGCCATTGACGCGCACATCGTATACGTGGCGGCCGAGGCTTGCGGGCTTGATCGCCACGCGCTCGGTGCGGCGCTGGTTCGCTGCGAGACGCGGATTGCGCTGGGCGAGCGACGTCGCAAGACCCTGCGGGTTCTCCTGCTCGGCTGTGAGCTGGTAGCCGGCATCAGGCCCCTCGATGTTGTGCACATCGATAGCGAGGCTCGCTTCATCGCCGAGGCTCAGGAAGCGCGGCGCCGTGACCGTGAGCGCGAGCGCGTCGCGCACGAGCACGTCCGATCCGGCCGAGCCGAGCTTGCTCGCGCTCCAGGCAACAGCCATGAGGCGCACCGTGCCGTTGAAATCCGGCATGTCGAATTTCACTTCGGCCGTCCCATCAGCCTTCACTTCGACGATGCCGGAGAAGAGCGCGAGCGGCTTCTCGACCGGCGGGCTGCCGCGCATGGCCATGCCGCCGCCGCCTTCACCATCGCCGCCCGAACGCAGCGAGCCGCGTATCGCACGCATGCCGTCGATGAGGCGGCCGTAGAAGTCGCGGATCTCGACGCCGAGCCGGCGCTGGGCATGGAAATGGCGCTCCGGCGCAGGTGCTTCAAAGCGCGTGAGGTTCAAGATGCCAATGTCGACGGCGGCGACCGTGAGGCGCGCCGCCTCGCCGGCCTTGAGGCCTTCGATCTTGACCGGTACGACGAGCGTGCTCGCGGGCTTGATCTTGGCGGGCGCGTCGAGAGACAGCTTCAGCGTCTCGCTCGCAGTGTCGAGCGCGAGCCAGCGCACGCCGATGGCGCGGCTCGGCATGCGCTTCGCGCCTTCGTCCATCGCGCGATAGAACATGGCCGTGACGTAGGCGCCGGGCATCCACTTCGCGTCGACCGGCAGCTCGATTTCGCCGCCACCCGCGGGGATATCCGCGTCCTGCATGGCGAGGAGGCCGCTCGAGAGCACGGCGAGGCGCACCTTGCCGGCAACGCGCGTGTTGATGCGCACGCGCGCGGTATCGCCGGCTTTGTAGTTCGGTTTGTCGAGCACGACGTCGAGCACTTCGGGGCTCTCGGCATCCTCGCTCGCGTGCCAGCCGACGTTGAAGGCGAAGCTGGCGACGCCGGGCGATTTGGGATCGGCACTCGTCACTTCGATGCGGTAGCGGCCCCAGTCGAGCGCGGGCGCCTCGATGCGCGCGGACGCGCCGCCGTCCGCTTTCGCGGTGCCGTTGGCGATGCGCTTCGTCGTGGTGATGGCCTCGTAGTTCCACTGCCCGTCGCGGCTGTACCACTGCCAGCGCTGATTGAGGCGCACGATCTCCCACTTCAGCGGCGCACTCGCTTCCGGCTTGCCATCTGCATCGACGAGCACGGTCTCGAAGCGGGCGGTCTCGCCTTCGCCGAGCTGCGTGCCGGTGAAGAGCGGCTTGATGCCGACGCGCGGACTACGTGTTTCGACTGGCAGGCGGACGCTGCGTTCGATCGTGCGGCCGCTCGGCTCGCGCAGACGCACCATGATCTCGGCTTCGAGCGGCTTCGCAGTCTTCGGAATAGCGGGCAAGCGCACGCCGATCAGCCCACGACCATCGGCGCCCGTGGCGGGGAGATTCTCGAGCGGCTGGCGCACAGGCATGACCTGCTCGCCGGCGAGGCCGAACTTGTAGCCCGGGAGGCCCGGCAGATCGCCTGTTGCGAGGCGCACGTTGATGTCGCCCTCCATCGCGAGCCCGGCCGCCGGCGGGCCATACAGGTAGCGGCCCACAACGCCAATAGAAGCCGTCTCCTCGATGGCAATGGCCTTGCTTTGCGGCTCGAGCGTCAGCGCGAGTCGCTCGGGCAAGAAGTCCTCAACGAGGAAGGAGGTCTGCCCGAGGGCCTTCGACTTCTCGTCGACAAGGAGGCGGGCGCGCCACGTTCCCGTCATCGCGGTCGGGGGAAGCGCGAGCGTCGCGGCGCGCCCGCCAAGCTGTGGATCATTGAGGACGAAGCGGCGGTGCTCGACGCCGTCCGGTCGCGTGACGATCAGCGTGGCCGGCGTATCGGAGGCTGCACCTGCGCGATCGCGCAGCAGGGCGACCATGTGCACGGTCTCGCCGGGGCGGTAGACGCCGCGTTCGGCATAGACATAGCCATCGAGCGGACCGGGCTGCTCACGGCCCTTGACGCCGCGATCGGTCAGATCGAACGCCGCCGTCGCGAGATCGAGGAAGGCATAGTCCTTGTTGCCCTCGGCCACGAGAAGCGCCGGCGCGAGGCCGCCGGTGCCGCGCAGGAGGCCGGGGTCGAAGCGCACATAGCCACGCGCGTCGGTCTTGGCCGTAGCCAGCACCTCGTTGTTGCGTGCGACGAGGCGCACGGCGATGTCGCCGGCGGGCGTCGCTGCGCCGAGCGTGCGCACGAAGGCGTGCAGGCCGTCATCACCGGAAAGTGCGGTCAAGCCGAGGTCGGAGACGATGAACCATTGCGTCGCGGGTGCCTGATACTCGCTGCGCTTGGCATCAGCCGCCGAGGCAATGACGAGATAGACGCCGGGCGCGAGATCGGGAATGGCCTCGCTCACGGGAATGGCTGTCGTTACGTCCTCGTTGAGGCGGCTCGCGATCTCGAGCTCACCCTGCCACACGCGCTGGCCATTGCGGTCGCGGATGGTCTCGAGTTCATAGCTCTGCACCTGCTTCAGGAAGCCGTCGAGCGAGGTCGCGCCGGCAAGCGCCCGGTCGCCGATGCGGAGGATCTCGATCTCCGCCTTTGACGCGTTCACGGAGACGAGCGGAATGCCCTGCTGGCCGCGGTTCGGCAGCACGTAGGCGCGGCCGGCAAAGCGCACGGATGGCGCGCGATCGCGCACGTAGACCGCAATCTCGGACGACTTGGCGAGGTTCTCGCCGACCGTCGAGGGGAGGCCGGCGCGCAGGTGCACCTCATAGCGCTTGCCGTGTTCGAGGCCGTCGATGCAGAGCTGCTGGCCTTCGACCGTCATGTTCTGCGGCTCGCGGCCATCGACAGCAACGAACTTCTGGAGATCGCCGGGCGCACTTGGCAGACGCTCCGAGAAATTGATGCAGAGGCGCGGCTCGACCGCGTCGGACTCGGTTTTGTAGTCGATGACGCGGAAGCCGTGCTCGGCGCGCAGTGCATCAAGCGTGCTGCTGACCTCGTCGTCGTTCACGAGACGGACGCTCGCCGCCAGTGCATCGATGGCCGGGCGCCACATGGAGCGGGCTTTCAAAGCCTCGCCGAGGACCGCAAGGGCTTCGGCGCGCTGCTGGTCGTTGGTCGCGGTTTCGAGCGCGCGGTAACCGGCGCCAGAAGCGTTTACGGGGATCGAGTAGCGCTCGGCCGGTCGCGCCGGATCGGGCGTCATGGCGAGTAGCGCCTTGGTGAGGCCAGTCCAGGCCGCGGTGTCGCTCGCATCCGTGACGACGGCTGTCGCGAGGTGGCGCGCTGCGACGCGGGCGTCGCCGCCGTCGGCGAGAAGCTTCAGTCCGGCCTCGCGCTGCTGGCGGGCCGTCTGCTTGCCCGCCTTGAATGTGCTCTTGAGGTAGCTCTCGTAGCGTTCGGCATCCTTGCTGACCACAGGATGCGAGAAGAGCGTTTGTGCCTGCTGCGCAGCAGCCGGCAGGCTGACAAGAAGCAGAAGACCGAGCACGAAGGCGATCGGGCGGGCGAATGTCATAGAATGTAATCCCGAAGCACGAGGGGGGACGAGGGCCGGGCCGGACAGGGTTCTGGCTGGACTGGCAGAACTGAGTTCAGCGCCCGTCGTTGACCAATTAATGGCAGTTTACGCCCACCGCCACCGGTCAGGGAAAGCAGGGACAGGCAGGGGTTAAGGCTCGGCAAATTCCGGCAAGTTCGGGCGAGCAAACGTGCGCGTGCGCGCGGCCTCAATCTCTGCTGCAGGACCCCTTAAGGCGTTCCTATCTCCAGAGACGCCCATTGCGCCTTAGTCGGGTCGCCTCGGCTTCGGGGGAAGGAGCACCACCGTCTTCATGTACCTCGACGGGGGCGGCTGACGATTTCAGCTCTGCGGCGTCCCGGGCGCGACGGACGCGACCCTCCACCTGCGCGCGGGCATCGACGCTCAGGGAGTGGTGATGCACATCGGCTTCGACCTTTGCGCCAGCCTCGATTTCGACCTGCACGCCGCGAATCGTGCCCATGATCACGCCGAACACTCTTACGGTGTCGCCGGAAACGACACCCTCGACTTCGCCGACATCTCCGATGACGACCTCGGTGCCGAGAACGTCTCCTTGAATGCGGCCTTCCACCCGAATTTTGCCTTTGGAGACTATGTGGACGTCCTGGCCGGTGATCGTGAGATCAGCGCCGATGACCGAAATGTCCGTCCGGAAGACGTCGGTCTCTTTCGGGCGCGCCGGAAGCGCACGCTCGGGCGTATTCAGATGGGCGGGTGGCAGTGTTGGCTGAACGTCGTGCGGAGCCGCCGGTGACGGCTGGCTCGTCGCCTGCGGTTCGGCCACACGCGCCTCTGCGCCGTCGAAAGAAGTATCGGCACCATTATTCATAGACATGATGAACGACTTTCAAATCAAATTGTGTCTCCGCCTCCTCGAGGTTGATCCCGCCGCTTGACCAATATTTTTCCGTAAGCGTCATGAATGACTGAATCAAGGCCAAATTGGTCCAGCCTCGTGCCAGATATGGGCGATTTCGAGCGAAGGTTCCTTTCCGAAATGGGGGTGCCGGCTGGGCATGGTGAGCGCGCGCGCGGGCTGCGCCGAGGTTGACACCCAGCCCTGCTTCCCCCATGAAAGCCCCATCGCAAGCAGGCCCTGGATCCCAGAGCCACCGGTTTGCACGGGTCGCGGCTCCAGCTTCGGGGGCAGGCGGCAGAGGCAGATGCGGTCAACGTCCGTCAGCGAGGGTTCGCTCACGGGCGCGTTTGCGTTTGGACGACGCGAGTGCGGTCAGCGGGGTGCGGATTGGCACAGCGACAGGACAAGGCAATGTTGAAGGTCTGGGGACGCAAGACGTCGGTCAATGTCCAGAAGGTCATGTGGGCCGTGGGCGAGCTTGGCCTCGCCCACCAGCGCTTCGACTATGGCGGTGAGTTCGGCAAGACGGATACGCCGGAGTACATCCAGCTCAATCCCAACCGGCTCGTGCCGACGATCGACGACCACGGCTTCGTGCTGTGGGAGTCGAGCGCGATCGTGCGCCATCTCGCGCAGCGCTACGGGCGCGGCACGCTATCGCCGGCCGACGAGCAGACATTTGCCAAGGCCGACCAGTGGATGGATTGGGCGCTCTCGACGCTCTATCCTGACATCATCTCGACCTGTTTCATCCAGCTCGTGCGCACGTCTGCTGACGAGCGCAATGAGGAGGCGGTCGAGGCGGCGTCGCGGCGCGTCGGCGAGAAGCTCGCGATCCTCAATCGCCAGCTCACGCAGCGTCCCTATATATTGGGTGAGCAGCTCACGATTGCCGACATCGCGGTCGGCTCGCAGATGTACCGTTACTTCAATTTGCCGATCGAGCGGCCGCCGCTCGCGAATGTCGAGGTCTGGTACAAGCGGCTAACGCAGCGTCCCGCGTATCAGACGCATGTGATGGTGGACTTCAAACCCATGATGGTGCCCGGTGCCTGAGGGCGTCTGAGGCATCGAAGGAGCGGCCGCGGCGCGCTCCGGGAGAGAGATGTAAGAGGCCATGTTCGAATCGCTGTCCGACCGGCTTTCCGGTGTACTCGACAGGCTCACGCGGCGTGGTGCGCTGAGCGAGAGCGACGTCAACGAGGCCATGCGCGAGGTGCGCCGGGCTCTGCTCGAAGCGGACGTTGCGCTCGATGTGGTGCGCTCGTTCACCGACAAGGTGAAAGCGAAGGCCGTTGGCGCCAATGTCATCAAGTCGGTCTCGCCAGGCCAGATGGTCGTCAAGATCGTCCACGACGAGCTGGTCGAGATGCTGGGCTCGGACAGCCAGCCGATCGACCTCGCCGCCACGCCGCCGGTGCCGATCATGCTCGTCGGCCTGCAGGGCTCGGGCAAGACGACGACCTGCGCCAAGATCGCCAAGCGCCTCACGGACCGCGACAGGAAGAAGGTGCTGATGGCCTCGCTCGATACGCGCAGGCCCGCGGCGCAGGAGCAGCTCCGCGTGCTCGGTGAGCAGACCGGCGTCGCGACGCTGCCGATCATCGCCGGCCAGACGCCGAAGCAGATTGCCACGCGGGCGATCGAGGCGGGGCGGCTCGGCGGCTATGACGTCGTTCTGCTGGATACGGCGGGCCGCATCCATATCGACGAAGAGCTGATGCAGGAATCGGCGGACGTGCGCGATATCGCGCGGCCGCATGAGACACTTCTCGTCGCCGACAGCCTCACCGGTCAGGACGCGGTCAATCTCGCGAAGAGTTTCAATGAGCGTGTCGGCATCACTGGCATCGTGTTGACGCGCGTCGACGGTGACGGCCGCGGTGGTGCGGCGCTCTCCATGCGCGCGGTGACGGGGAAGCCGATCAAGCTGATCGGCGTCGGCGAGCGCTGGGATGCGCTCGAAGACTTCCATCCGCAGCGCATTGCCGGCCGCATTCTCGGCATGGGCGACGTCGTCAGCCTCGTCGAGAAGGCGGCGCAGACGATCGACGCCGAGAAGGCTCAGGCCATTGCGCAGAAGATGCGCAAGGGCGAGTTCGACCTCGAGGATCTCGCCGAACAGTTGAAGCAGATGCAGAAGCTCGGCGGCATGGGCGGCTTGATGGGCATGATGCCCGGCATGGGAAAGATCAAGCAGCAGATGGCCGCCTCGCAGATGGACGACAAGGTCATCAAGCGGCAGGGCGCGATCATCTCGTCCATGACGCCCTACGAGCGTCGCCATCCGAAAGTTCTCGACGGCAAGCGCAAGCGGCGCATCGCGGCCGGCTCCGGCACGCGGCCCGACGAGGTGAACCGTCTCCTCAAGATGCACCGTCAGATGGCGGACATGATGAAGATGATGGGCAAGAACAAGGGCATGATGCAGCGCATGGCGGGCGCTCTCGGCCTCGGTGGCGGCGCCGAGGTCGAGAAAATGCAGGCCGAGCTTGCGCGTCTCGATCCGAAGGCGCTCGAGCAACTGCCGAAGGAAGTGCGCGATCAGCTCAGCGCCGGCGGTGCTCCGGCGCCTGCATTGCCCGGGCTCGGCGGCAAGGCCGTGCCGCGTCTTCCCGGTCTCCCGGGATTGGGCGGCGGCGGGCCGCGGTTCACCGGATTGCCGGGTCTGCCTGGAAAGAAGAAGTAGCCATGCAGGCCCCGACGCTCGAAACGGAACGCCTGCGGCTTCGGCCTTGGCGCAGCGATGATCTGGACGTGTTCGCCGACTTCATGGCGGATGCGGAAGACACCCGCTTCATAGGCGGCCCGCTGTCGCGCGAGGATTCATGGCGTCGGATCGCGCTCTTCTTCGGGCACTGGGAGCTGCGCAGGTTCGGCAATTGGGTCGTCGAGGAGAAGGCGAGCGGCGCTTTTGCTGGTTATAGCGGCCTCTGGTACCCGGAAGGCTGGCAGCACAAGGAGCTCATGTGGGGCATTCTGCCCGCGTACCGCGGTCGCGGCTATGCAACCGAAGCGGCGACCCGCGCGCGAACGTATGCCTACGGCGAGCTCGGCTGGGCGACGATCGTCAGCTACATCGCGCCGACCAATCTGCCGTCCCGTGCCGTCGCCGAACGCCTCGGTGCCACGCGCGACGGAACAATCGAATTGCGGGGTGCCGTTGCCGACGTCTGGCGGCACCCGGCGAAAGTGAACTGCACTTGACGTTGAGAACACCGAAAAACTGAACTCGAAACTGGAGAAGTCCCATGTCCGTTAAGATCCGCCTGTCGCGCGGCGGCGCCAAGAAGCGCCCGTACTACTACATCGTCGTCGCCGAGAGCAGCGCGCCGCGCGATGGCCGCTACATCGAGCAGATCGGCACGCACAACCCGATGCTGCCGAAGGACCATGCCGATCGCGTGAAGCTCGATCTCGAGCGCGCGAAGCACTGGCTGTCCGTCGGCGCCCAGCCGACCGATCGCGTTGCCCGCTTCCTCGATGCGGCCGGTCTCATGAAGCGCACGCCGCGCAACAACCCCGAGAAGGCCAAGCCCGGCAAGAAGCGTCTCGAGCGCGAGGCGGCGGCTGCCGAGGCAGCAGCCAAGGCGGCCGAGGGTAGCGGCGAGGCTGCGGCCTAAGACTCGCGCGGGAGAGTGCGGATGCCAGGCGGTGAAGATCGGAACGGGCGCGTCCTGCTCGGCCGCATCGTCGCCGCCCATGGCGTACGCGGCGAGGTCCTTGTACGGTCCTACGCGGATGTGCCGGAGGATGTCGGCGCCTACGGTCCGCTGATAGCCCCGGCGCTTGGCCGTACATTCGACCTTCGCGTCCTGCGCGCGACGGCGAAGGGCGTGATCGCCCGCGTCGCCGGCATTGCCGATCGCAATGCCGCGGAGGCGCTTGCCGGCACCGACCTCTACGTCGAGCGCGCGCAGCTTCCGGCAGCAGGAGATGGCGAGTTCTATCACGCGGACCTCATCGGCCTCGCGGCGGTCGCTCCCGATGGGAGCGACATCGGTCGCGTCGTCGCCGTTCACAACTTCGGTGCCGGCGATTTGATCGAGGTGGCTCTTGCTGCCTCGCGCCGCACCGAGCACATACCGTTCAGTGACAACTTCGTGCCCGAGGTAGATCTGGCGGGGGGCAGGATCGTCGTCATCTTGCAGGAGCCATCCGAGCCGGATGGTGACCAGCCGGACGAGGACGGGGCGCCACAAGCCTAGAGTTAGCTTCGCCTTCTATCCTTATTCCTCCCCTCCACTTCGTGCGTCGGGGCGTCATGTTCTGCGGCCGATGCGAACGAACGGAACAATTCGCTTAAGCGGGCGTTAAATCGACGCATCTATACCTTCTGACGTCTGACAAACCCGAGGCCTTCCTTTCATGCTCGCGCGCGCTGACGACTTTCTGACGAAAGTATCGAACGACGATGCTCCTCTCGTACGCGTCGTCCATGCGAGGACAGCCTGGAGCACCATGCTGGGCCTTGTCGCGGCCGGCGCAATGACCCTGCCACTCTTCGGGGGCATGTTCCTGCTGACCAGCGAGGCCATGAGCAAGCCGGATGCGGTAAGCCGTGCGCTCGCCCAGCCGCTTTCAACCCTGCAAATCGTCGTCGGCATCCTGACGCTTTCAGCGCTTCTGCTGATCCCCGCCCGCCGTATGGTCGCGGGTGTCGGCCGGGCAGGGATCGTCGAGATCGATGGGAGCGTGGTGAAGGTCGCGGAGAAGGGTTTCCTGTCGAAGCGCCAGTTCAGCGAGCCGCTCGAGGCTTACCGCGGCGTCGCGCACCGCATCCGCACGACAGTATCGGGCATTCAACATGAGCTGGTGCTGGCGCACCCGGACGCGCGCCGCGATGTCGTCATTGCGCTCGACGGCACCGACCCCACCATGACGCCCGCCGCCGTGATCGCCCGCCTCGGATTGCCTGAGATCACGGGTGGCGAGTTCGCGCGCCGTCGCTGAGACGGGGCTGTTGCTGGCGGCCGGGCCACGCTAGAAGGCGGCATGGCAATCGAGCTTATCCGCCTTTCCGGCATTCATCTCACCTTCGGCACGACGGCGCTTCTCGCAGGCGCGGATCTGAGCGTGCGCGCAGGCGACCGCATAGGTCTCGTCGGGCGCAATGGCTCGGGCAAGTCGACGCTGTTGAGGATCGCGGCCGGTCTGGTCGCTCCCGATCAGGGCGAACGCTTCATCCATCCTGACGTGCGCGTCGCCTATCTGCCGCAGGAGGCTGACCTCTCGGGCTTCGCAAGCGTCGCTGCGTATGTCGAATCCGGCCTCGTCGAAGGCGAGGGGGCCTACCTCGCGCAATCGGCTCTCGAGGCCATGGGCCTTAGCGGCCGCGAGGACCCGGCGGAGATCTCCGGTGGCGAAGCGCGCCGCGCAGCAATAGCCCGAGCGTTGGCGGCGAGCCCCGATGTGCTGCTGCTCGACGAGCCGACCAACCATCTCGATCTCCCGGCGATCGAATGGCTCGAAAAGGAGCTTGGCAGTCAGCGCGCCGCGATCGTGCTCATCAGCCATGACCGCCGCTTTCTCGAGACGCTGACGCGGGCGACCGTCTGGATCGATCGCGGGATCGCGCGCCGGCTCGACAAGGGCTTTGCCGCCTTCGAAGGCTGGCGCGACGAGGTTCTCGAACAGGAGGAGATCGAGCGCCACAAACTCGACCGCAAGATTGCGCGTGAGGAAAGCTGGATGCATGGCGGCGTGACCGCGCGCCGGAAACGCAACGTCCGCCGCGTCGCCGAGCTTCACAAGCTGCGTGCCGAGCGTAAGGACGCGCGCGGGCCGACCGGCAATGTCCGGTTTGCCGTGAGCGAGGGGGGCACGTCCGGCAAGCTCGTGATCGAGGCCGAGCACATCTCCAAGTCCTTCGACGGACGCCCGATCGTGCGCGATCTGTCGCTGCGCGTCGCGCGTGGCGATCGGCTCGGCATCATCGGTCCCAATGGCGCTGGCAAAACGACGCTGCTGTCACTCATCACTGGCACGCTCGCACCCGACAGCGGCACCGTGAAGCTCGGCACGAACCTCGAGATGGTGACGCTCGATCAGCGCCGTGAGCAACTGAAGCCCGACTGGACGCTCGCGGATGCGCTGACCGGCGGGCGCGGCGATCAGGTGATCGTCAACGGCGTCGCACGCCACGTCATCGGCTACATGAAGGACTTCCTGTTCGCGCCGGAGCAGGCACGTACGCCGCTCAGCGTGCTCTCCGGCGGCGAGCGCGGCCGGCTCATGCTGGCGCGGGCCCTGGCGCGCCCGTCCAACCTGCTCGTGCTGGACGAGCCAACCAACGATCTCGATCTCGAAACGCTCGATCTGCTGCAGGAGCTTCTTGCCGACTACGCCGGCACCGTGCTGCTGGTCAGCCACGACCGCGATTTCCTCGACCGCGTCGCGACGGGCGTGGTCGCCGCGGAAGGCGAGGGGCGGTGGATCGAGTATGCGGGAGGGTACTCCGATATGCTCGCGCAGCGCGGGAGCGTCGCCGAGCCGCCAGCCAGGCCGCGTACCGCGACGCGTCCGGCCGATACAACCGAATCGCCGACGCAACAGCCCGCCCCACCGGCGGCGCAGCGGAAACTGAGCTACAAGCAGGCACAGGCGCTCGAATCACTACCGGCGAAAATGGCTGCCCTCGAAACGGAAATTGCCGAGCTCGAGCGCCGCCTCGCAGAGCCGGATCTCTTCGTCCGCGATCCCTCAGCCTTCCATTCTGCGACGACGCGGCTCGCCGCCGCCCAGGCCGCGCTCGCCGATGCGGAGAACGCCTGGCTGGAGCTCGAGCTGCTGCGTGATGAGATCGCGCAACACCGCGCGCCATCAAAGCGCTGAAGCGCCGATTTTGCTGACTTTTCCTGGTGGCAGTTCTGCCCCATGGATTGCGAATCGCCGGCCGGGCGAGAAGACTCGTCGTAGATCGAATCACTGGAGGCGGCGTGCGGCATGACACAAACCGCAGCTTATGACGCCGACGCTCTCGAAGAACCGGTGGACTCCGGCTCGGGCGGCTGGTTGCGTGAAATCGTAGTGCACGTTTCGATGATGACCGTGATCGCCGCGCTCGGCATGGCGCTGCGCACGAGCTTCGGCTTCGGCATGTTGCCGGCGATCGTCATCGCGCTCACCGTCTACTGGTGCCTGCTCGTCGTGCACGCACTCGTGCGGCGGGGACAGACCGCGACCGATCTCGGCGAGGAGGTCGAGAAGCTCGCCGGTGAGAACGCCGCCTTACGGCGTCTGGTCGGCGCGCCCCCAGGTGCGGGCCTCGAGCGCGAGCCGCCGCGCCTCGCCGGTTTCAACGGCGATCGTCCGCCGCCGCGTGTTCTGGATCGGAGCAGGCCCGGGGAGCCGGCGCGTCCGCGGAATCCCGAACCGCCCAGAAGCGAGCCGCAGCGGCGGCCTGCCGAAAACATCGCATCGCGTGAGCCGGCAAAAGCAAAGCCTGCCCCTGCTCCTGCTGCACCAAAGTCACCGGCAGCCGCAGCTCCTGCGCGACCAAACGGTCCGCCGCGTGGTGGGCGCGAGGAGGTCGCATCGCCGACCAAGAAGCCGCCGGCTGCGTCTTCGGGGCCGCGCGTGCCGCCGCCTCCACCGCTGCCCGCGCGTCCGCGCCCGCACGGGCTCGCGGCGCTGGCCGTCGATAAGCCCGCGGTCAAACTTCCGGCCGAAGCGCCTCGCGCTGAGCCCGAAGCCGAGGCCGAGGACCCGCGTGCGCAGGACATTGCGATCATGCAGTCCCTCATCAAGGGGCTCGCCGATCAGATCAACGGCGCGCCTGCCCAAGCCCAGGCCGAGGCGCCACGCACAGCTATGTCGGCGGAGGATCCGCTCGCCGAACCTGAGCCGCCACTCGACACCACCGAGGAGCAGATCGGCGCCTTGCGCGGCATGGCCGATGATATGCGCGAGAGCCTGGCCACGCCGGCAGAGGAAAGCATGGCGGTGAGCCGTGCGCTCAGCATCCAGGCCGAGCTGGCGCGTGCCATGGACGAGGCGCGCATCGACATCTGCCTCGATCCCATTCTCGGCCTCGGCGATCGCCGGGCGCGCCATTTCGAGGTCTCGCTACGCTTGCGCAGCGAAGAAGGCGAAATCCTCGATCCACGCCTCTATTCAAGCATGATCGCAGGTACGGGCCTGACGCCGCGCATCGAGGCGCTGACATTCGGCGAGACCATTCGCTTCGCGGGCGAGTTCGCGGCACGTGGCGCGGCGGCGGACCTCTTCTCGCTGGCATCCGGCGAGTCGCTGCGCGACGACGGTTTCCATGCGGCCCTGACGGACGCGCTTGCTCCCGACACGCGGCTCGGCGCCCGTCTCGTGATGTCCATTGCCCAGTCGGAGGTGCGCGCATTCGGTCCGGCGCACTGGAGGGCGCTGGCGGCGCTCTCGGAGGCTGGCTTGCGCTATGCGCTCGTGGATGTCGTCGACCTCGACATGGACTTCGAGGCGCTGGCGGCACAGGGCTTCGAGTTCGTGCGCCTCGACGCGGCAGTCTTCCTGCAAGGTCTGGCGGCGCCGCACGGCATGGTGCCGGCCGACGACCTCTGCCGCTATCTCTCGGGCCTCGGATTCACGCTCATCGTAAGCCGCATTGCCGAGGAGCGCGAACTCGCCAAGGTGCTCGGCTTCGGCGCCCTGCTCGGACAGGGCCAGCTCTTCGGCGGCCCGCGGCCCATCCGCCGGGAGCGCCCGGCGCTGCATTCGAGCGCCGCATAGGGCTGTTGCGCTCCATCGCTTGAACCGCGCGGGCCGTCCGGCTAAGCCAGGGCGGCCCGCGGCGCTTGAGAAGCCACGCCGCGGCGCCAGCGACATCAATCATCCATCGCGGAGGCGGGATGCAAAGCAAGGTCACCCCGCACGTTCCGGTGCTGCGCTCCATCGCGCCGCTGGCCGAGACATGCGATGCCTGGATCAGCGATGTGTGGGGCGTGCTCCATGATGGCGAGCGCGCGCATCCGGCGGCGAGCGAGGCCTGCAAGCACTTCCGCGCCGGTGGCGGCACCATCGTCCTCGTGAGTAATGCGCCATCGACAGGCGCGGAAGTCAGCGCGCATCTCGATGCACTCGGCGTCCCGCGCGCCGCCTATGACGCCATCGTCACGTCGGGTGATGTCACGCGCGCGCTCATCTCGGGCTGGGCCGGCAAGCCCGTCCATCATCTCGGCCCTGATCGCTATCTCGGCACATTCGCCGGGCTCGATGTCGCATTCGCGCCCCTTGCGGATGCCGCCGTCGTCGTCTGCACGGGGCTCGTCGAGGACGAGCAAGAAACGCCCGACGACTACAAGGGCCTGCTGGCAGACATGCGCGCACGCCGCCAGCCGATGATCTGCGTCAATCCGGATCTCGTCGTCGAGCGTGGGAACCGCCTCATCTACTGTGCTGGTGCGCTTGCCGCGGAATACGAGGCACTCGGCGGCGAGGTCGCCTACGCGGGCAAGCCGCATCCGCACATCTATGCCCGCGCGCGCGAGTTGATTGCCAATGCGCGCGGAGCGCCCGTCGAGACGTCGCGCATTCTTGCGATCGGCGACGGCATCCGGACGGATATCGCGGGGGCCGCCGCGGCCGGGCTGCGCGCTGTCTTTATCGCCAGTGCTCTCCACTTCGATAATGGCGAAATGCTCGATGAGCCGACCCTCGCCCGCCTTTTCGCCGGGCATCCCGCGCCGCCGGTCGCCGCGCTCGAAGCGCTCGCATGGTAAAGGCCGCTGGCCTTTAATCCTGCGGCAAAATTGCTGCACTTGCGAAGACGATTGACGGGAGGCGGCGGATCGCCCATATCACGTACGTCGTTCCGCGAGCGCGCCAAGCGCTCTGCTGCTTCGAGACCGGCTCCGTAGTGAGATTGCCGCCGAAGCGTACAGTGTTCTCTCCGGGACGTTTTCAACTGAACGGGCCTTGCTGCGGTGCGCAGTCCGAGGCCAACAGCGCCTTTGCGAGTCGGCCGGCATCATGCCCCGCCACTCGGCGCAGAAAGCCATAGTTTTCGTGACCACTCCGACTTTTGACGCGCTCGGCCTCGCCGAGCCCTTCCTGCGTGCTTTGAACGACGCGGAATACACCCACCCGACACCCATCCAGGCAAAGTCCATTCCTGCCCTGCTCGAGGGCCGCGATCTGCTCGGCCTCGCCGAGACCGGCACGGGCAAGACAGCGGCCTTCGTGCTGCCGATGCTCCAGCGGCTCGTCGCCGAGGGCGGCCGACCGCAGCCCGGTGCGCCGCGTGCGCTCATTCTCGCGCCGACACGCGAGCTCGCCATCCAGATCGGCGAGAGCATCAAGACGTATGGCCGCCACGTGCGCGTCTCGCATACGGTCATCTTCGGTGGCGTCGGCCAGCGCCCGCAAGTCTCGGCCATCGCCCGCGGCGTCGACATACTCGTTGCCACGCCGGGCCGCCTGCTCGATCTCATCGACCAGCGCCACCTGCGCCTCGATGAGGTCCGCACGTTCGTCCTCGACGAGGCGGATCGGATGCTCGACATGGGTTTCGTGCGCGACGTGCGCCGCATCCTGAAGCTGGTGCCTGCAAAGCGCCACGCGCTCCTCTTCTCGGCCACCATGCCGCGCGACATCGCGCAGCTCGCCGCCGAGATCCTCAAAGATCCGCTGCGCGTCGAGATCGCGCGCGCGGGCAAGACCGTCGACCGCATCGATCAGCGGGTGATCTTCATTCCGGCGGGAGCGAAGCGCGAGGCGCTGGCGCGACTGCTCCAGGACCCGGCCATGCGCCGCGTGATCGTGTTCACGCGAACGAAGCGCGGTGCCGATCGTGTGTGTCAGGCGATCGAGCACATCGGCGTCGGCGTGCACGCCATCCACGGCAACAAGAGCCAGGGCCAGCGCCAGGCCGCACTCGAGAGCTTCCGCAAGGGCTTTACACGCGTGCTGGTGGCGACGGACATCGCGGCGCGCGGCATCGATATCGACGAGATCACGCACGTCATCAACTACGAGCTGCCGAACATTCCCGAGAGTTACGTGCACCGCATCGGCCGCACGGCGCGAGCCGGCGCGGAAGGTGTTGCGATCGCATTCTGTGCGCCCGACGAGCGCGAATATCTGCGCGATATCGAGCGTCTGACGGGCCGCACGCTGACGGTGATCAGTGCGCCGGGTCTGCCTGAAGGCGCTGCGGCTGAGGAGGCGCCGGCTCAGCCGGCCACCAACGGCCACGCTTCGCACAGCGGAGCGCGTGCGCACCGCGATGCGGCGCCGCGCAGGGAGCGGCCCGAGAAGGCGCGCGGCAGGCCCGACAGGCCGCACCGTGAGGAGCGGCATGGCGCGCCGCGCAAAGACCGCTCGGAGCATCGACAGAACGGTCGTCGCAACGGTCACGGTGATGCGGCGCGAAGCGACGGACCGGCTGCAAGCAGCCGCGACGGTGCACCGCGCTTTGATCGGCAGAACGGTGAGAGCCGGCCGCCGCGCAATGGCGAGGGCCGGCCGCAGCGCCATGCTGAGCGCCGCCATGGCGAGCATCCCCACCGCGGACGGGAAGATGGGCACCGGTCTGATCGCCGGCATGGAGATGGCCATGCGCCGCAAAACGGCGAACGTCCCCACCATGGGCGG
The DNA here is from genome assembly GCA_035565975.1 of Hyphomicrobiaceae bacterium. Taxonomy (GTDB): domain Bacteria; phylum Pseudomonadota; class Alphaproteobacteria; order Rhizobiales; family Hyphomicrobiaceae. The sequence goes on along the minus strand of DATMRT010000098.1, from coordinate 43,817 downwards.
AACCGCGGCTCCCGCGCCGAACATCGCAATGGTGATGCCCCCCGAAATGGGGATACCCATGCAACAGCCGCTCCGCCACGTAAGGGCGAGGCTGGCGTCGAGGCGCCGCAGCCGTGGCGCAACTGGACGCGCGGCGGCGGCGTTTATTCCGAAGAGACGCGCCGGGATCCGTCACCGGCTCGTCCTCCGCACAAGCGCGGCTCGTATGGCCGGCGGGATGGTAGCCAGGGTCGAGGCCGCGCCGCCCGCTAAGCGGGCCAGCAGTCGTTGTTCACGAGTATATCCATGTGGTCGCGTAAGAGTATCTGGCCGCGGCGCGCCGAAAGGCAGATAATCGCGCCGCGCCTCGTCAAGGCGCGGGGCAAAGCCGGTCGGCCGCTGCGTGCCTGCGCGGTGTGCTGGCCGAAGCCTGGGAGCACACTGATGCGTGATGAGCTGAACGCCGCGATGAAAGCTGCCATGCGCGCGCAGGACAAGGCGCGCCTTGGTACGATCCGTCTCATCCTGGCGGCGATCAAGGACCGCGATCTCGCCATCCTGAACAAATCGGGTGACGCGGGCGCGGAGGCTTCGCGCATCAGCGACGGCGAGATCGCACAGTTGCTCGCGACGATGATCAAGCAGCGTCGCGAGAGCATCCGCGTTTACGAGGAGGCGGGGCGTCTCGAGCTCGCGCAGAAGGAAGCAGACGAGATTTTGGTGATCTCCGAGTTCCTGCCGCCGCAACTCGATGATGAGGAGGCACGGGCGGCGATCAAGGGTGTGATCACCGAGACCGGCGCGACGAGCGTCAAGGACATGGGCCGCGTGATGGCCGTGCTGCGCGAGCGCTATCGCGGGCAGATGGATTTCGCCAAGGCGAGCGCGCTCGTCAAAGAGCTGCTCTGAGCAGCCTCGCTATTGTCATGGCCTTTTCGAGCTAAGAAAGCGTGCGCGCCGCCTGCCTGTAGCCCATGCGCCGCTCCGGCGGCACCGGGTGGCGCCCCGCAACGCGCGAAAGAATAAGCGCGACGTCGTCGTTTGATCCCGCCGCAACCGCGCAGTCCAGGAAGAGCTGCTCGAGCACATCCTGCTGCGCGTGGCTGCCGCCGAGCCGGTACATGCCGCCGATGGCCGGCCGCATGACGCGCGTGGCGGCAGCGGGCTCGCCCTTGGTGCGTAGCAAAACCGCCTCGCTGATCGGTAGCGCGTAGTCCGCGACGAGGCGGGCATTGAGCGTGCTGGCCGACGCCGCATACGCGCGCATGGCCTCGATCATCCGCCCGCCGACGTCGAAACGGCGCGTCGCCGCAAGCGCCATCATCCAGTGCGGCAGCGTGAAGGGCGAGAGGCAGTCGCCGATGCGGGCCTCGGCCTTGTCGGCAATCTCGATCCAGCGGTCGCCGACATCGACGCCTTGGCGCTCGAGCCGGAAGAGCATCGACGCTGCGTTCTGGATGTCGATGTAGAGGTCGGGCTGCGCCTCGGTGACCGGCGACGCAAGATTGCGGAAATTGCGGTCGTAGAGCGCGAGAACCGTATCGAACTCGCCGCGTTCGAAATGATAAAGGCCGCGATGCCACCAGAGGTGATGCTTCAGGTTGTTGGCGCCCTCCCAATGCGGCTCGAGCCCCGCGAGCCAGTCGATACCCTCGCCCGCGCGGCCCTGCATCTCGAGCACGTGCGCTACAGCGTGCGCGGCCCAAAGATCGCCCTTGTCGATGTCGATGGCGTCCCGTCCCGAAGCCTCGGCAAGTGTGTAGTTGCCGAGCTCTTCATGGGCGAAGCAGCGGCAGGCGAGCAGCGTACCCCAGCCCGCAAGCGCGGTCCCATAGCGCGGCAGCACCTTCTCCACCTCGCGCGCCATGGCGCCGGGACGTCCGAGCCAGAAGGCATTGAAGTGGTGCAGGCGCAAGGCCAGGACGTCGCGCGGATGCTCGTCCAGGATCTGTTCCCAGACCGCCAGCGTACGATCGAGGTCGCCATCAATCCAATGGCCGAGCGCGGCCGCGTGCGCCTTCTCGCGGCCATTGGCACGGGCGATGAGGCGCTGGACCGTATCGCGCGCCTGCACAGCGGCCGGCACGTTGGCCTGCTTGAAGGCGAGCATCATCAGATAGCCCTTCAGCACGTGCGCAAGGGCGAAATCGGGGTCGGCGGCAAGGGTCGCCTGGAGGTTGGCGCTCACGTCCGCCCGATAGCGCAGGTAGCTCAACACCGTCGTGTTGAAGGCCTCGGCTGCCGCCGCACTGGTGGTGCTCACAGGCAGATGGTGCAGGTCGAGATGGGACATGAGGGCCTCCGGACTGCAGTCGTTTGTCCTCAGAGACTAGAGCGGCAGGCCCGCGCGGCCAACTGTGTCGGTTGAGCGGAAGCGGCGGCTCGGGCCGGCGATCTGTTAAGAAACTTTGACCGAATATTAACAAAATAAACGGCGATGAAATTAAACGGCATAATAACTTAATACGTTAATGGCCCGTCCACACCTCCTGCCTATAGCGATTGCAAAAGCGTTCAATTTATCAGGAGCGGCAGATGTTCGCGTTCATAAGGCCGGTCACCGCCATATTTGGTTGTAGCCACTTGATTTCATCGCGACGCCTGTTCACGCGGGGATTGTTGCCTCGCTTCGGGCAGGATCGGCGCGGCTCGGTTGCAATCATGTTCGGGCTCACGATCTTCATTGTCTTCACGCTCGTGGGGGCAGCGGTCGATTACGGACGGACATTGCTCGCACGCGAACGGCTCCAGGCGACCGTCGACAGCGCCGTCCTCGCGGCCGCCCGCGTCTGGCAGACCGAGCAGGACATGGACCTCGCCGAAGAGAAGGCGATCGCGCACTTCGAGGCCATGAAGCCCGAGGGCGTCGATGCGAAGCTCACGACGCTCGCACCCGACATGGACATGAACACGTTGACGGCGGAGGCCTCGGCTGAGGTCAGGGTGCCGTTTCTGAGCCTCGTGCTCGACGGTAAGCCGCTGAAGGTTGCCGCGCGCGCGCAGGCCAAGTTCTGCGTCGGCTGCAGCACCGCAAATGGTGGGGGCGGCGGTGGCAACGACGGCTACGATATCGAAGTCGCGATGATGCTCGACATCACGGGGTCGATGGCCGGTAGCAAGATCGAGGACCTCAGGGACGCGGCAAAGGATCTCATCAAGATCGTCGTGGCCGACGATCAGAGCAGGCAGAAGTCCCGTGTCGCGCTCGTGCCGTTCTCGCAGGCCGTGAATGCCGGGTCGGTACTGGGGCCAGCGGTTGCGTACGATCCCTCGTCGAACCTCAAGTTCGATTTTCGTGATGGGAAAGAACGAAAGTGGTATCGCACGAGTGCCTATTGTGTATCGGAGCGGCAGGGCACGAATGCCTACACCGACGTTACGCCGACAGGCAGTAATCGCCTGCCCCGCGCCTATTTCTCGAGCTCGAATGCAAGCAGTTGCCAGCCTGCTGCCGCGGTGGTGCCGCTCTCGAGCAACAAGACGTCGCTCATTGCGGCGATCGATGACAACACGAAGTTCAAGGCCGAGGGCTATACGGCAGGAAATCTCGGCACCGCATGGGCCTGGTATATGCTCTCGCCCAACTGGTGGTCCGGCATCGATGCCAGCATCCATTCGTCCGCCCGACCTGCCGCCTATCCGGATCTCCCGGGCGAGTGCTCGAGCTGGGCGACGTGCAGCCAGCAGGATCGCGCCGGTATACCGGTCATGAAGTACGCCGTGCTGATGACGGACGGCGAATACAACATGCAGTACTGCAACGGCTCGGTGAACAATACGGCGGGCGCCTCGATCCCCGACCGCAACACGGACGTCAGCAACAGTGCGAAGGCCAACTGCAGCTCGCCCCTCGGTAGCTCCAATACGCAGGCCCTGGCGCTGTGCACTGCCATGAAGAACGCCGGCATCATCGTCTATACGGTCGGCTTCGGCCTCGGCACGCGAGGTACGCAGGTGGATATGCTGAGGAACTGCGCTTCGAGCGACGGTCACTTCAGCAATCCAGGCAAGCTCTTCTACAATACGCAGACCGGCGCTGAGTTGCGCAGCGCATTCCGGCACATCGCCACGTCCATCGCGACGATCTACGTCTCGCAATAGCCGTCCGAACCGCTCCAGGGGAAAGAAGGGCGCCTGATACCATGGGCGCCCTTCACCGCTTCTTGCGATGGCGATGTTTTGGGAAACATGACCTTAATTGAGTGATTACCAATTATTTACCCCGATCCGACACTTTGAATAATGGAGAAAATTGCATCGAATTGTCTTTGATCCGTTTAAGGGAAAATCAAGGGCGCCTCTCTATTTGTGGTCGTATGGGTCGGAACCCTTGAGAGGTATGCGTCATGTTCCCGTTCGGCGTTTGGCGGGCTTATTGTGGGCGGCGGGCGGCGGCCCGGCTGCGTGGCTTGGCGAGGAATGACCGCGGCTCCGTGGTCATCATGTTCGGCCTGACGATCTTCATTATCTTCTCGATCGTCGGCAGCGCCGTGGACTACGGGCGCGCCATGCTGGCGCGAGCGCGGCTGCAGGCCGCGGTCGACAGCTCGGTGCTGGCAGCGGCGCGCGTTTGGCAGCTCGAGAACAATCTCGAGCTCGCCGAGCAGAAGGCGCTGATGCATTTCGAATCCAACAAGCCGAGCGAGCCTTCGAGGGTGGTCGAGTTCACCCCGGACATGGTGGCGGCGACATTCACGATGGTCGGTGAGACAACCGTCCGCACGCCTTTCCTCAGCGTCGTTCAGATCCCGCAGATCGTTGTCTCGACCCGCGGCCAGGCGCTCATCGCCGGCGGCGGCAACGCCGGCACGAACCTCGAAGTCTCGCTGATGCTCGACGTCACGGGTTCGATGGGGGGCAGCAAGATCGAGGATCTGAAATCGGCGGCGAAGGATCTCATCGATATCGTCGTCTGGTCGGACCAGAGCGAGTACACCTCCCGGGTGGCGCTGGCGCCGTTCTCAACCGCCATCAACGCGGGCGATCTCGGGTCGTCGGTCGCCTACAATCCGACTTCGAGCCGAGACTTCAAGCTGCGCAACGGTGACACCAAAACGCGCTACCGGACCTCCACCTACTGCCTTTCTGAGCGGACGGGCACCAATGCCTTCACCGACGCGGCCCCGACTGGCAGCTCACGGATACCTCGTGCCTATCAGACCAACAGCTCGTCGGCGTGCGTACCCTCAGCGCCCATCGTTCCGATGACCAGCAACAAAGATGCGCTCAAGGGCGTCATCAATGGCTTCGTTGCCAGCGGCAATACATCCGGTCATCTCGGTACTGCCTGGGCCTGGTACCTGCTGTCGCCGAACTGGTCGAGCGTGTTGCCCGAGGGCAGCAAGCCGCAGCCGTACTCCATGCTGGCCCAGGTTGGCGAGAAGGGGCAGCCGCTGCTCAAGAAGGTTGCAGTGCTCATGACGGACGGCGAGTACAACTACCAGTATTGCAACAGCACGACGTCCAATACGGCCGGGGCCACCATTCCGGACTACGATACGGGCAGCAGTGGCGCCAACTGCAAGTCGCCGAACGGCAACTCGACCACTCAGGCTCGCGCGCTGTGCACGGCGATGAAAGCCGCGGGCATTACGGTCTACACCGTCGGCTTCGAGATCGGCAACTCAGGCTCCTCCTTCACCACGCTCAAGAACTGCGCGAGCGAGCCGCACATGTTCTACAACACGACGACGGGCGACGAGCTGCGCAATGCCTTCCGGCACATCGCGACCTCGATCGCGGCGCCGATCCTCTCGCGCTGACGAGCGGCGTCCCGAAACAGCACACAGGGCACCCTTCCGGGTGCCCTGTTCATTTTTGCGGGACGGAGCGGGGCGTTTCGCCCAACATGATCCCAATCGCGCGCATGAAAATATCCGGCCCTGTGTAGCCGACGAGCCGATCGACCTCGGCGCCGTCGCGCATGAGCACGACCGTCGGGATGATTTCGACCGGCGACATCAGGCCCATGGTGTCGAGATCGGCATGGGCGACGTCGACAAAGCGGAGCGGCGCTCGCGTCGCGCGCGCGGTCGCACGGTAGATCGGGGCGATTTCGTCGCGAAAAAGCTGGCACATGGGGCAGCCGCGCGCCTCGATGACGACGACCTCCAGGGAGGTTGGAAGTTCGGTTGTGAACTCCGCCGCTGCGTGTGTCGGACGCTCAGCGCCCGCAAGCGTCACGAGGGCAGCGGTCAGCAGAAGGCAGGCGAGCGGGCGGGTCACGGCGGGCGGCCCCTGTAAGATGAACGAGGTTAGCGAAGCGTAAAATGCAGGAATGGGGCCAGCCGCCGTCCCCGGCGGCGGCGCGCCGCAGCCCGGGGGACCTGTTAAGACTTGGAGGGCGCGCGCGCGCGTCGTAGTGAAGGGGCGGGGCGACCTATCAGGGAACGACCATGAGCCTCACGCTCGGGCTGGCGCTTTACTTCATCATCTGGTGGACGGTGCTGTTTGCGGTGCTGCCGTTCGGCGTTCGCACGCAGGGCGAGGTCGGCGAGATCGTTCCCGGCACGCCCGCGAGCGCCCCGGCTGCGCCGCGAATGTTGCGGACGTTCGCCATCACGACTCTCATCGCGGGTGCCGTCTTCGCCGTGGTCTATGTCGCACTGGCCGGCGGGATCGTGGATATCGGCGCTTATTTTCCGGACCCGCCGGCGCCGCTCGGCGGGCGCTGAGACCGGCGCGTTCGCGGACACAAAAAAAGCAAGGCGGGTAGCCCTGCTTTCCTGAAGTCCGGTAACTGAGCGGATTGACGGACCGCTTTATTGCTAGCCATTCCCACTCGCGGCCGCTCGGGCCGCACACTCGGCTTACCTGATCCTCTGGTACGGGATCGTTGGTACGCCGCCTGCTCCCTAGACTTGGGCAATGCGAAGACCTCAGACTGGTCCCACGGCCCTTTTTCGTACGCGGGTGTGACACTAGCCCATCTGCGACGTCTTGTCAGCCCTTGATTGCAACAGATCGTGATCAGGCCAAACGGCGGATTTCGTTCACCTTTTGCGCCGCAGCATCGGTTTGTGCCATAGGTGGATGATGGCCGAACCGAGGCAGCCGACCACCCGCTTCGGTCGCGTGTCCGAGCGGGGGAGGATCCCATGGCGAAGAACATCATTGCCGACCGCAAGACCCTAATTCTGACCGGGGCCTCGCGGGGCATCGGCCACGCCACGGTGAAGCGCTTCGCTTCGGCCGGCTGGCGGGTCATAACTTGCTCGCGACATGCCTTCCCGGAAAACTGTCCTTGGGAAATGGGACCCGAGGATCACATCCAAGTGGATCTCTCCGACGCGGAGGACACCGCGCGCGCCATTGCGGAAATGCGGCTGCGGCTCGCGGATCAGCGCGGTCATCTCAATGCGCTCGTCAACAACGCAGGCATCAGTCCGAAGGGCGCCGACGGCGCACGCCTCGGCACACTCGAGACGCCGCTCGAGGATTGGCAGCGTGTCTTTCAGGTGAACTTTTTCGCGCCTGTCTTGCTGGCGCGTGGCCTGCTCGCCGAACTCGAACGTGCGCGTGGCGCGGTCGTCAATGTGACGTCGATCGCCGGCAGCCGTGTGCATCCGTTCGCCGGTGCTGCCTACGCGACATCGAAGTCCGCGCTTGCAGGACTGACGCGCGAGATGGCTGCGGACTTCGGCCGGCGCGGCGTGCGCGTCAATGCAATCTCGCCGGGCGAGATCGACACGTCGATCCTTTCGCCGGGAACCGAGCGCATCGTCAACGAGCAGATCCCGATGCATCGCCTTGGCGAGCCGGAGGAAGTGGCCAAGGCCATCTATTTCCTCTGCACGGAGCAGTCGAGCTACGTGAACGGCGCCGAGCTGCACATCAACGGCGGGCAGCATGTTTGAGTAGTGCCGCGGGCGTGTAGAGATTGTAGCTGCGCGGACCGCGTCTTCTTCTCCTTCTCCCCGTGCTGACGGGGAGAAGGTTCGCATAGGCGGGGAGTGGGGATAGGATCGCGCTCGCTACAGCGGTCGCAAACCACTTCATGAGCGCGCGACCGCGCGCCGGCCGGTAGGCCGTACCAAGCAAGAAACAAAAATCAAGGCGTCATGAGATTCACGGTCACGTTCTTCTTGACCGTGAAGCTGTCGAGCATGCCTTCGAGCGAGAACTCGCGGCCGATACCGCTCTGCTTGACGCCGCCGTAGGAGTGACCGGGCGACTGGCCGAGGCCCTGGTTGATCTGCACCCAGCCGGCTTCGATCGCATGCGCAGTCCTGAGCGCGCGGCCGATGTCCTTGGTCCACACGTAGCCGGCGAGACCGTAGTGCGTCTGGTTGGCCATGCGGATGGCTTCCTGCTCGTCCGTCCACTTGATAGCGACGAGTACGGGCCCGAAGATCTCCTCCTTGGCGAGACGCCAGTCGTTGGCATCATGCTCGAAGAGTGTTGGCACAGCGAAGAAGCCTTCCGAGAGCGGGCCTTCCTTCGGCGGCAGGCCGCCGAAGCGCAGCGTCGCGCCCGGCTGCTTCATGCCGTCCTCGACGTAACCGCAGACTTTGCGGAACTGCTTCTCGTTGATGATCGCGCCCATATCCGTCGCTTCGTCGAGCGGATTGCCGATCTTGAGCTTCGACGTCTTGTCGGCGAGCTTCTTGAGGAAGTCGTCGAAGATGTCGGCGTGCAGGAAGAGGCGCGAGCCGGCCGTGCACGACTGGCTTTGGCGCGTGAAGCGCATCGCGGCGATGATGCCGTCGACAACCCAGTCCTCGTTCGCGTCCGGATAGACGATCGAGGGGCTCTTGCCGCCGAGCTCGAGCGAGACGGGCACGATACGCTCGGATGCCGCCTTCATGACGAGCTTGCCGACTTCCGTCGAACCGGTGAAGGAGAGCTTGCGCACGCCGGGGTGAGCCGAAAGCGCGGCGCCCGCCTCCGGGCCATAGCCGGTGATCACATTGAGCACGCCCTTCGGCAGGAACTCCTGGCAGATGCGCGCGATCCAGAGAATGCCGAGCGGCGCATCCTCGGCGGCCTTGAGCACGAGCGTATTGCCCGCGCAGAGCGCCGGCGCGATCTTCAGCGAGCCGAGCAGGACGGGCGCATTCCACGGAATGATGGCGCCGACGACGCCGATGGGCTCGCGGCGCGTGTAGCTCAGCACGTGCTCGCCGAAGGGAATGGTCTCGCCCTTGAGCTCACTTGCGAGGCCGCCGAAGTAGCGGAAGATCTCGGCAACGCCCTTGGCCTCGGGACGCGCCTGCGTCTTGATGGCGTTGCCGGTCTCCTCGGCGACGATCCTCGCGAGCTCCTCGACGCGCGCTTCGATCACGTCGGCAATGCGCGTCAGAATGCGGCCGCGATCGCGCGGCGGCACGCGCATCCAGGCCGGAAAGGCTGCGGTTGCGGCCTTGACGGCCGTGTCGATGTCCTCCGCGGTGCCGCGCGGCACGCTCGCGATGGGCTTGCGGTTCGCAGGGTTCAGGACCGTAATCGTTTCTTTCGCGCGGCCGTCGGTCCAGGCGCCGTCGATCAGCATGGTCTCGTGGCGAAGGCTGGTGCTCGTGCTCGGCTTTGTCGTGACTGCCATGGCGGGGGTCCTCCTTTGGCTATGCTTTGGGTTCAATCGAGCTGACGCGCTTCAGAGGGCAGGAGATAGGGTACGCCGCTCTTGATGGGGTAGGCGAGGCGCGCAGCGCGACTGATCAGTTCCTGGTTCTTCTCGTCGTACTCGAGTGAGGTCTTCGTCAAGGGGCACACGAGCAGCTCGAGAAAACGCGGGGCGGTGCGCTCCGGTTTGGCTGCTGGCTCTTCGCGAGGCTCGTCCATGACAGGCGCCACTCCTCTCGGCTATTGGAGGCGCGAGCCCGGCTTGCCGGCCGGACTTGCAAGCTCCATCTCGGCCAGCGCAATGAGCGCCGCGGCACGATCGGCAAGTGTCGAAGCCTCCAGCAGGGCCTGCTTCTCGGGTGGCGCGAACGGGCCGGCGATGGCGAGACCGTTCACGAGGTCCTCGTTCTCCGACTGCTCGATGGCTTCCCAGTCAGGCTTGAGATTGCGTGCCTGGAGATAGCGTTGCAGCACCGCGAGGAGACGCGCGCGGGGCACGTCCTCGGCACCGCGCGCAGCGACGAGATCATCGGCAAATCGATCGTACGCGACAGAGAGTTTCCGGTAGGGCGTATCGCTCTCGGCCTCGCCGGAGACGTCGAAGCGGCAGATGCCGGTCAACGTGATGAGAAGGCGGCCGTCGGACTGCTCCTGGAAGGCCGAGAGGCGCGTTGCGCATCCGACGGCCTGCAGGGGCGCGGTGCGCGAAGATGGCGAACCGGTCGATCCGCCATCGCCGGTCGGCTGGATGATACCGACGATCCTTTCACCGCGGAGCACGTCGTCGATCATGGTGAGATAACGCGGCTCGAATACATTGAGCGGCAGGGTCGTGCGCGGAAGGGCGATCGCGCCGAGCAGCGGGAACACCGGAATACGCGCCGGCAAATCAGATGGCGAACGGTATTGCTCGAGAAAGCTCACGCGCAACGCACTCCTGCCGCCGGCCTCATTCGCCGCGCAGCTTTCACATCACGAGAACAGCAGCGACGACAGCCTGCGCCGGCCGTCGAGCGTCGCCGGGTCCTTGGGTCCCCAGGCATCGAAGAGTTCGACGAGCTGCTTTCTCGCCGCTTCCTCATTCCACTTGCGGTCGCGGCGGAAACTCTCGAGGAGCTGGCTGACCGCTTCCTCCTTCTCGCCGCTCGCGGCGAGTGCCGTCGCGAGGTCGATGCGCGCCTGATGATCGGCCGGATTGGCCTCGATCTTCGCCTTGAGCTCGTCGAGGTTGCCGCCCTGCTGGCCGCGTTTGGCAAGACCGAGCGCCGCGCGCACGCTCGCCAGCGGAGCGGCGTCGCGCTTCTCGGGCGGCGCGAGCGCGAGCGTCTGCTCGGCGCGCTCGAGATCGCCCGTCTGGAGATAGCAACGCGCCAGACCGGCGAGCGCCTTGATATTGTCGGCCTCCTCCTGGAGCACGGCGGCGAAGATCTCGGCCGCAGTCTGGAGATCACCTTCCTCGAAGGCCTTCTCGCCCTCGGCAATGGCGTGCTCGAGGTCCGCGGCGCCGGCATCACCGACGAGCCGGTCGACGAAGGCCTTGATCTGGCTCTCGGGCTGTGCGCCCGCGAAGCCGTCGACAGGGCGCCCGTCGAGGAAAGCGTAGACCGTCGGGATCGACTGCACGCGAAGCTGCTGAGCGATGGCCGGGTGCTCGTCGATATTGATCTTCACGAGCCGTACCTTGCCGCCCGCGCCGCGCACGACCTTTTCCAGCACGGGCGTGAGCTGCTTGCAGGGGCCGCACCAGGGGGCCCAGAAGTCGACGATGACGGGCTGGGCCTTGGACGCCTCGATGACGTCCTTCATGAAACCCGCCGTCGTGGTGTCCTTGATCACGTCGCCGCCGGGGCCGGCGGTCCCCGGTGCGTTCTGGCCGAATTCCATATTTCGAACTCCTTCGCGGGTCCTCAGCCGGTCTCGCCGGGTCCGTCGATGGAGACGACGAGAGGGTCGTGCCCGGTGGCGCGCATGAAACGCAAGAGATCGTCGCGCGCGAGGCTCGTCGTCGCCGTGTTGACCAGCGGATGGCAGTTGATCCTTTCATAGCCCATGAGGCGCTCGTCCACCACCACACTCACGCGCTTCTGATCATCGTTAATGAGGGCCAAAGCCGTGACCGATCCGGCGGCGACGCCGAGCACCTCCATGAGCAGCTCGGGCTTGCCGAAGCTCAGGCGTGCCGCGCCGATCTTCTTGTGCAAGCTCTTGAGATCGACGGGCGTGTGGCTCTCGGCGACGACGAGGAAAAGCTTGCCCTTGGCGTCCTTGAGAAAGAGGTTCTTGGTGTGCCCGCCGGGGAGCGTGCGCTCCAGGCGATCGCTCTCGGCGACCGTGAAGACGGCCTCGTGCTCGACGGTATCGGTCGCGATGCCAAGCTCGGCGAGGCGCGCGAAGAGCTGTTCCCGGGTGGCGGGCATGTGGATTTCTCAGCGCGGCAGGTCGGTGCGGCTCATCAGGTAGCGGTCGATCGAGGCGGCCGCCTGCCGGCCCTCACGGATGGCCCATACGACGAGGCTCTGGCCGCGGCGCATGTCGCCGGCGACGAAGATCTTGTCGCGGCCGCGAATGCGGTAGTCGCGGTCATTGGCCTCGAGGCCCTTGAAGCGGCCGCGCGCAACGACGGGCAGATCCATCTCCTTCACGACATCGCCCTCGATGGGCCCAGAGAAGCCCATGGCGAGCAGCACGAGATCGGCGTCGAGGGCGCCTTCGGACCCGGGGATGGGCTGAAGCTTGCTGTCGACCCGTGTGTAATGGAGCTTCTTGACCTTGCCGTTCTCGCCCGAGAAGCCGGTCGTCGAGATCGAATACTCGACCTTTGCCCCCTCGGCCTGGCTCGAGGAGATGCGCAGCTTGAGCGGCCAGTGCGGCCAGGAGAGGGCCTTGTTCTCCTTCGCCGGCGGCTGCGGCATGATCTCGAGCTGGGTGACGGACTTCGCACCCTGGCGGAAGGATGTGCCGATACAGTCCGAGCCGGTATCGCCGCCGCCGATGACGATGACGTGCTTGTCCTTGGCGGAGATCTCCTTGGTGCCCTCGGCGACGCCCTCGCCGGAGACGCGGCGATTCTGCTGCGGCAGGAAATCCATGGCGAAGTGAATGCCGTCGAGGTCGCGCCCCGGTGACTTGGCGAAGAAGTCGAAGGGCTGCTCCGAGCCGCCGGTGAGCAGCACGGCATCGTGCTTCTTCTTGAGCGACGCGATCGTCACGTCCTTGCCGACGTGGGTATTGCAGTGAAAGACGACGCCTTCCGCTTCCATCTGCTTCACGCGGCGCTCGACGACGGTCTTCTCGAGCTTGAAGTCGGGAATGCCATATCGGAGTAGCCCGCCGGGATGGGCGTTCTTCTCATAGACATGCACTTCGTGGCCGGCACGCGCGAGCTGCTGCGCGGCGGCGAGACCGGCCGGGCCCGAGCCGATGATGGCGACGCGCTTTCCCGTCTTCTTCTCCGCCGGCTGCGGTACCCACCGATTGCCGTTGTCGGTGAAGGCGCGCTCGGCAATGGAGTATTCGATCGTCTTGATGGTGACCGGCACATCCTCGATGTTGAGCGTGCACGAGGCCTCGCACGGCGCGGGGCAGACGCGGCCCGTGACCTCGGGAAAGTTGTTCGTCGAGTGCAGATTGAGCGACGCCGTCGCCCACTGGCCCTGATAGACGAGGTCGTTCCAATCCGGGATCTGGTTGTTGACCGGGCAGCCGTTGTGGCAGTAGGGGATGCCGCAGTCCATGCAGCGGGCGGCCTGTGTCTTCACATCCTTCTCAGGCAGCGGCTCGACGAACTCGCGATAGTGCTTCAGCCGCTCTTCGACCGGACGATAGCCGCGGTCGGCGCGGTCAAACTCCATGAAGCCGGTGATCTTGCCCATTTCAATGTCTTTCGGATCGGCGTGAAACTGTCGGATGCGGGTCAGTGGATGCGCAAGCTGTCTTCACAGCGCGCGATCCATTTTCGCGTTCGTGGTCGCTCGTCGAGTTCGAAGCCGCCCTCATCAGCCATGCGGGTGTAGGCGACGACGGCGATATCGGCGATCGTCAGTGCAGGCGCGGCGAGAAAAGCGGACCTTGAAAGCTGCTGCTCGATCAAGTCGAGTGCCTTCTCGCCGCGCTCGACGCGCCAGGTGTCACGCTCGCTCTTCGAGCGGCCGAGGTACTTCATGTGAAAGCGGCAGACGGCGACATAAGGCTCGTGGCTGTACTGCTCCCAGAAGAGCCATTCGTCCACCTTCGCCTGCGTGAAACCGTCGTCCGGCAGCAGATGCGAACCGCGCGCGAGATAGCGGATGATCGCGTTCGACTGGGCGAGTGTACGCCCATCGTCGAACTCGACGGCGGGCACCTGCCCCTGCGGAAATTTCGCAAGGTAGGTGGACGTGCGCGTCTCGCCCTTCAGAATGTCGACGGGCACCCAGGTGAAGGGGATGCCGAGGGCGTCGGCCGTCCACTTCACCTTCAGGCAGTTGCCCGAGATGACGTCACCATAGATCTTCATGACGTCACTCCGCCGGCTTGGCTTTTGCCTTGCCATTGCCGTTGGCTTTGGCCTTGGGTTTGCCGGCAGCCTTGGGCACGCCGATCTCGATGACGCCGAGGCCGGTCGTGTCGGCCTCCTGCAGCTTGGCCATCTCGCTCAGCGCGCGGCGGTACTCGATCGGCATGACCTTGCGGAACTTCGCGCTCCACGTCGGCCAGTCGGCGAGGATCTGTTTGGCCTTGGCCGAGTTCGTGTAGTGCGCGTGCCGCGTGATGAGAGCGTGCAGGCGCTCGGCGTCCTGTTCGGACATGTTCTGCATGACGTCGACGAGGCCGTGGCTCGCGAGATCGCCGCGCTGATTGGCGAGCCGCTGCATGACCTCCTCCTCGGCCGCGACGGGTTCGAGGTCGACCATGGAGAGATTGCAGCGTGTCTCGAAGTCGCCCGCCTCGTCGAGCACGTAGGCGACGCCGCCCGACATGCCGGCGGCGAAGTTGCGACCCGTGGGGCCGAGCACGACCACGACACCGCCTGTCATGTACTCGCAGCAGTGGTCGCCTGTGCCTTCGACGACCGCGTAGGCGCCGGAGTTGCGCACGGCGAAGCGCTCGCCCGCGATGCCGCGGAAGTAGCACTCGCCGCTGATCGCGCCGTAGAGCACCGTGTTGCCGACGATCATGCTCTCCTCGGGCACGATGCCGGACTTCGGATCCGGGCGCACGATCAGCTTGCCGCCCGAAAGGCCCTTGCCGACGTAGTCGTTGCCTTCGCCCGTGAGGTCGAGCGTGACGCCGCGAGCGACCCATGCGCCGAAGCTCTGGCCGGCGATGCCCTTCAGCGAAAGCCAGATCGAGTCCTCCGCGAGGCCGGCATGGCCGTGCGCACGCGCAACCTCGCCCGAGAGCATGGCGCCCGCCGCGCGATCGCGGTTACAGATCGTGAACTCGGCCTTGACGGGCTTCTTCGCTTCTATGGCCGGCTTCGCAGCCTCGATGAACTTGCGATCGAGGACCTTGTCGAGGCCGTGATCCTGACGCTCGCGATTGTAGATCGCCACCGAGGCCGGCACGACCGGCTTGTGGAAGAGCTTCTCGAAGTCGAGGCCGCGCGCCTTCCAGTGGCCGATGGCCTTCTCCTTGTCGAGGCTGTCGGACTGACCGATCATCTCGTTGAAGGTGCGGAAGCCGAGTGCCGCCATGATCTCGCGCACTTCCTCGGCAACGAAGAAGAAGAAGTTCACGACGTGCTCGGGCTGCCCCTTGAAACGCTTCCTGAGCTCGGGGTCCTGCGTCGCGACGCCGACGGGGCACGTATTCAGGTGGCACTTGCGCATCATGATGCAGCCGGCCGCGATGAGCGGCGCGGTTGCGAAGCCGAACTCGTCGGCGCCGAGCAGCGCGCCGATGACGACGTCGCGACCCGTGCGAATGCCGCCGTCGACCTGCACGGCAATGCGCCCGCGCAGACGGTTCATGACGAGCGTCTGGTGTGTCTCGGCGAGGCCGATCTCCCACGGGCTTCCGGCGTGCTTGATTGAGGTGAGCGGCGAGGCACCCGTGCCGCCCTCGAAGCCGGAAATGGTCACGTGATCGGCGCGCGCCTTGGCGACGCCCGCCGCAACCGTACCGACGCCGACCTCGGAGACGAGCTTGACCGACACGTCCGCTCGCGGGTTGACGTTCTTCAGGTCGTAGATGAGCTGCGCCAGATCCTCGATCGAGTAGATGTCATGGTGCGGCGGCGGCGAGATGAGGCCGACGCCCGGCGTCGAATGGCGCACCTTCGCGATGACCTGATCGACCTTGTGACCCGGGAGCTGGCCGCCTTCGCCAGGCTTCGCGCCCTGCGCCATCTTGATCTGCATGAGGTCGGAGTTGACGAGGTACTCCGTCGTCACGCCGAAGCGGCCGGATGCGACCTGCTTGATGGCCGAGCGCATGCTGTCGCCGTTCGGCAGCGGCACGTAGCGGTCTGCTTCCTCGCCACCCTCGCCGGTGTTCGACTTGCCGCCGATGCGGTTCATGGCGATCGCGAGCGTGGTGTGTGCCTCGCGGCTGATCGAGCCGAAGCTCATGGCACCGGTCGCAAAGCGCTTGACGATGGCGGCGGCCGGCTCGACCTCCTCGATCGGCACCGGCTTGCGCTTCATCTCCTCCGCAGCCTTGATGCGGAAGAGCCCGCGCATGGTCATGAGCTGCTCGGACTGATCGTTGATCTGAGCCGAGTAATCGCGCCACTTCTGGGGGAGCTTGCCCCCCATGGCGTCCTCGTTCGAGGTAGAGCGGACGGCGTGCTGCAGATCCGCGACGACGCTCGGGCGCCAGGAATGCGACTCGCCGCGCACGCGGTAGGCGTACTCGCCACCCACATCGAGCATGTTCTCGAGATAGGGCACATCGCCGAAGGCCTGACGATGGCGCTCCGCCGTCTCGCGCGCGATCTGGAAGAGGCCGACTCCCTCGATCTGCGTATGCGTGCCGGTGAAGTACTTTTTCACGAAGCTCGACTTGAGCCCGACTGCGTCGAAGATCTGCGCGCCGCAGTAGGACTGATAGGTCGATATGCCCATCTTGGACATGACCTTCAGCAGCGCCTTGTCGATGGCCTTGATGTAGCGCTTGTGCGCTTCCTTGACGTCGATGTCGAGGCCGAGGTCGGGCAGAAGCTGCTCGACGGTCTCGAAGGCGAGATACGGGTTGATGGCCTCGGCGCCGTAGCCTGCGAGCGTCGCGAACTGGTGCACCTCGTTGGCTTCACCCGTCTCGACGACGAGACCAACCGACGTGCGCAGACCTTGCCGGATCAGGTGGTGATGCACGGCTGAGGTCGCGAGCAGCGAGGGGATTGGAATGCGATCCGGCCCGGTCGCACGGTCGGAAAGGATGATGATGTTGTAGTCCATGGAGCGGACGGCTTCCTCGGCCTCCGCGCACACGACGTCGAGTGCCGTCGCCATGCCGGCGGCCCCGGATTCCGCGGCATAAGTGATGTCGATCGTGACCGACGAGAACTGGTTGTCGGCCACCTCTCCGATGGCGCGGATGCGCTCCAGGTCCTCGTTTGTCAGGATCGGCTGGTAGACCTCGAGGCGCTTCTGGCGCGAGGTGCCTTCGAGGTCGAGCAGGTTCGGCCGCGGCCCGATGAACGAGACGAGGCTCATGACCACTTCCTCGCGGATCGGGTCGATCGGCGGGTTGGTCACCTGCGCGAAGTTCTGCTTGAAGTACGTGTGCAGCAGCTTGGGCTTCGACGATAGCGCCGAGATCGGCGTGTCCGTGCCCATGGAACCGACCGCCTCCTGGCCCGTCTGGATCATGGGGGCCATGAGGAACTTGAGGCTCTCCTGCGTGTAGCCGAAGGCCTGCTGCAGATCGAGCAGGCGGACGTTGCTCTTCTTGCGCGGCGACTTCTTCGGCAGCGGCAGATCGGAGACCTGGATCTGCGTCCGCTTCAGCCATTGCTCGTAGGGGTTCTTGCCCGCGAGTTCGCGCTTCAGCTCGTCATCGGAGATGATGCGCCCCTCGGCGAGGTCGATGAGCAGCATCTTGCCCGGCTGCAGGCGCCACTTCTTCGCGATGTTCTCCTCGGGGATCGGCAGCACGCCTGACTCCGAGGACATGATCACGCGATCGTCCTTGGTGACGAGATAGCGCGCGGGGCGCAAGCCGTTGCGGTCGAGCGTGGCGCCGATCTGGCGGCCGTCCGTGAAGGTCATGGCCGCCGGGCCATCCCACGGCTCGATCATGCAGGCATGATACTCGTAGAAGGCCTTGCGCTCGGCATCCATGCTCTCGTGCCCGGCCCAGGCTTCGGGAATGAGCATCATCGCCGCATGGGCGAGGCTGTAGCCGCCCATGACGAGAAACTCGAGCGCATTGTCGAAGCACGCAGTGTCGGACTGGCCTTCGTAGGAGATGGGCCAGAGCTTGGTGATGTCGTCGCCGAAGAGCGGCGATGAGACAGAGGCCTGACGGGCCGCCATCCAGTTCACGTTGCCGCGCAGCGTGTTGATCTCGCCGTTGTGGGCGACCATGCGGTAGGGGTGCGCGAGCTTCCACGAGGGGAAGGTGTTCGTCGAGAAGCGCTGGTGCACGAGCGCGAGCGCCGAGGTCACGCGCGGATCGGAGAGATCCTTGTAGTAGGCCTTCACCTGCCAGGACAGGAACATGCCCTTATAGACGAGCGTGCGGCTCGACAGGCTCACCGTGTAGTGGCCGACGTCGCGTTCCTTGAAGGACTTGAAGAGCGCGTTCGAGACGACCTTGCGGATGAGATAGAGCTTGCGCTCGAATTCGTCCTGATCGGTCATGCCCTTCGGGCGGCCGACGAAGAGCTGCCTATGCACCGGCTCGGCCGCGCGCACGAGGGCCGGGAGGCGTGAATTGTCGACCGGCACGGTGCGCCAGCCGAGGAATTCGAGGCCTTCCTCGCGGATGAGGCGTGCCCAGATCTTCTCGCAGTGCGTGCGCATGCGCTCGTCCTGCGGCATGAACATGTGGCCGACGCCATAGTGGCCGGCCTCGGGCAGCGAGATGCCGAGCTTCGCGCACTCTTCCTTGAGAAAGACGTGCGGAATCTGGATCAGGATGCCGGCGCCATCGCCGGCACCGGCTTCGGCCCCCTCGGCGCCGCGGTGCTCGAGATTCTCGAGGATGGCGAGCGCGTCCTCGACGATCGAGTGGCTCGGGCGGTTCTTGAGGTCGACGATGAAGCCGACGCCGCACGCGTCGAATTCGCGTTTCGGATCGAACAGACCCTGGGCCCGCGGCTTCACCATGTCGGCACCCGCGGGAGAAGAGGGGGCGCCCGTCACAGGTCTCTGATTTGCCATGGTCTCTGGTCCCAATCGCTGCTCGCGGCCCGCGGCCCACTGTTACGGCGCCGCGTGCTCCATGTCACGACCGAAGCTCAGCCAACGTGCGCCCAAAGCGGGGGCGAACGGGGCTCATTTCGGCGATGGCGTGGGGCGGGTCGAGCCTCGGTCGCGGTGCACCTGCTGCCGCGCATGTCTTCCGGCTCGGACATGCAGCGGGCCAACCGAAAAGGCGTGCGCGAACGACTTTGGCCTTACCCCACAGCGCGGATGTCACGCCCCCCGGATCTTGCGCGCCTGGAAAGGGAATGCTGGCGGCGCGTGTCGGGCGGTTCGAGCAGTCAATCCGCACAAAGGACAGCATAGCTGACCTAGTCGGCCTTGGGAATGCCAATTTTATCGGCAGCGCAGCAAAAATTGCCGTGGCCCGGAACGGAAGTGCCGCAGCCCCCACTTCTCGCATCCCGCGCCGCCGCGTGGTAAACGGGCGACAATAAAGTTGTGCTTCCGCAGGCCCTTACGCGGCAGCGCCGGGCCTCGCCGAGTTCAGGAGCAGAGCCGATGGCCACCCCTGAGGGCGTGCCGCCGCTCGTGCGGTTCATAATCGTCAATGCCTTGGTCGGTGTCGTCGCAGGCGCCGTCACAGCCGCAGTATTGATCGCTACCGGGGCGCTTGGCCTCCGGCAATTGCTGGCCGCGTCCAATGAGCCGTGGCTCACCGGCTTCCTTTTCTTCAGCGGCATGATGGGGACGTTCGGCAGTCTGTCCGCCGGCGCAGCGCTCATGCTCGCCAACCGCCCCGCAGGCGGCAGCAGCAAGGACGACTGAGTGAGCTACAACAGCTCCGGCACCACCCATAGCGGTCGCTCGCCGCGCGCCACCCGCTGAATGTTGTCGAAGGCGTTGCGGAAGCGGGCGACGTGGTTGTCCGAGGTCGGTCCCGCGAAATGGGCCGTCAGGACCACGTTGTCGAGCTGGAGGAGGGGATTGTTGGCCGGCGGCGGCTCCTGGTCGAACACGTCGAGGCCGGCGCCGAAGATCTTGCCCTCGCTCAGCACCTTCGTGAGGGCAACCTCGTCGATGACAGGCCCGCGGCTGGTGTTCACGAGGATGGCCGTCGGCTTCATGAGCGCCAGCTCGCCCGCGCCGATGATGTGGCGCGTCGAAGCATTGAGCGGCACGTTCAGCGAGACGAAATCGCTCACGCGGAGCAGCTCCTTGAGCAGGCGGAACTTGACGCCGATAGCGTCCTCCTCATCCTCGGTGAGGCGACGGATGTCGAAATAGACGATCTTCATGCCGAAGGCGCGGGCGAGGCGCGCGACCTTCTTGCCGATCGTGCCGAGCCCGACGATGCCGAGCGTCTTGTCGTAGAGCTCGTACATGGTGGGCGCCGGGCCGTTGCCGCGCCAGCGGCCGCCTTTGACGCTGCCGTGCTGCCAGATCACGCGGCGGGAGACGGTAAGCATGAGCATGATGGCGTGCTCGGCGACCGAGATCGCATTGGCGCCGCCGTTATTGCAGACCGGCACGCCGGCCGCGCCCGCGGCGTCGATGTCCACCGCATCGTAGCCGGCACTCAGGAGCTGGACGAGTTTGAGCTTCGGCGCGGCCTTGTAGAAGGCCGCCGGCATCTTCACGTTCGGATAGCACACCATGTACTCGGCGCTGCCGACCGCATTCGTCAGCTCGGCGCCGCTCTCCGGCGCCAGCACCAGTTCGAAGCCGGAGGGCGCGAGCTGCTGCGCGAGCTCTCCCGTCTTGGCTGACGGCGGCACGAGCACGATCCGCGGCAACGTGGTGGTCATGGAAGGGCGCTCCTCGAGGTGGATTTGGTTGGGAGTCCGAGGCTCCGGATAGGGGATCGGTACTATCCTCCCGCTTGCCTGTCCGGACAAGCCGCACCTTTGGCGCGGATGAGGCGCGTCTATCGCAGGGCACGCCGCGCCCGCAGGCGTTGTGCCCCATTGCCCGGCAGCCTACGGATAGGCCTCGCCCCGCACCCCCTATCAGGCAGAATGACCGATACAACCGACAGTCCCGCGATCGAGACGGAGATGGGCGCATCGCGGCGCATCCTCATTCTCATTTCGGCGATGCTGTCGGTGGCTCTCTATTTCAGCTCCATCCTCGTCGCCTCGACCGTGCTGCCGCAGATGCAGGGGAGCTTTTCGGCGACGCCCGACGAAGTTTCCTGGACGATGACGTTCAACATCCTGGCGACCGCCATAGCCATGCCGATGACGGGGTGGCTCACGGCGCGCTTCGGGCGCAGCACCGTGATGATCTGGTCGACGGGAATATTCACGTTCGCGACAGCGCTCTGCGGCTTCGCGACGACGCTCGAAGAGCAGATATTCTGGCGCATCGTGCAGGGCGCGGCCGGCGCGCCGTGCGTGCCGCTCGCACAGACCATCCTGCTCGATACGTTTCCGCCGCGCCAGCACCGCATGGTGCTCGGCATCTACGGTATGGGCGTCGTCATGGGACCAATCATCGGGCCGGCGCTGGGCGGATATCTTGCCGAAATCCTCAATTGGCGCTGGGCGTTCTTCCTGCTCATTCCCGTCGGTGTGGCGGCGACGCTCGGCCTCTCCGTAACCCTGCCGCCGGACCGCGCACGCGGTCCCGTATATCTGAGCTGGATCGGCTTCATCCTGCTCTCGGTCGCAATCGGCGGCCTTCAGCTTGCGCTTTCGCGAGGCCAGCGGCTCGATTGGCTGGAGTCGACCGAGATCCGCATGACGCTCTTTATCTCGGCGGTCTCGTTCTATCTTTTTCTCGCGCACAGCCTCACCTCGCGCCGGCCCTTTCTCGATCTGCGCCTGCTGCTCGACCGCAATTACAGCCTCGGGCTCGCGCTCATCGCCATCTTCGGCATGTTGAACTTCACGCCCATGGTGCTGCTGCCGCCGCTCATGCGCGTCTACATGGGATTTCCCGATGTGCTGGTCGGCCAAGTCGTCGGCTCGCGGGGGCTCGGTGGTCTGCTCGGATTTTTTGCCGTGATCTTCCTCTCGCGCCTCGACCCGCGCATCAGCGTCGGCGTTGGCTTCATGCTGCAGCTCATTGCCGGCATCTGGCTCATGCGGATCGATCTGAACGTCTCGCCCTTCGAACTCGCCATGAACGGCGCGATCCAGGGGCTTTCTTCCGGCATCATCGTCGTCGCGCTGACGCTCGTCACCTTCGCCAATATGCCCCGCGAGAAGATGCCCGAGGCGACCGCCGTCTATCACCTCCTGCGCAACATCGGCGCGAGCCTCTTCATCTCCGTCTGCGTTGCCGAGGTCGTGCGCTCGACGGGCGTGAACTACGCCGTGCTCTCGGAGCTGATATCACCCTACAACCGTACGCTCGCGCTGCCGTGGGCGGTCGGCCCTCTCGATACGTCGAGCCCGACGTCGCTTGCGCGCTTGTCGGGCGAGATTTCCCGGCAGGCCGCGATGATCGCGCATCTCAACGCCTTCGGGCTCTATACGGCTGCGGCTGCGGTATCGGTGCCGCTGGTGCTGCTGCTGCGGAACCCGAAGAAGTAGAGTTCTCAACTGCCGATGCGTCCGCCACCCGTGCGGCGGATGGCGAGCACGGAGGGCCGCGGCGGCATGTTCGCATTGAAGTCCGGCCAGCGCGTGGCGGGGTCTTCGAACGTCGAGGCGCGGCCGAACGGCTTCCACGCGCGCACGCCGTCGGTCCCTGGATGCTGCACGGCGACGAACAGCGTCTCGCCGTCGGGCGTGAAATAAGGTCCGCAAACCTCCGCTCCGACGGGCGCGCGAAAGAATAGACGCGACTTGCCGCGTTCCGCGCCCTCCGTGTCGACGGCATAGAGGCCATCGGCTTTGCCCGTCTTCGGCCATGACGAGCCCTGGTCGGTCGTCACCCACAGTCGCCCGTCGGTATCGAACGCGCAATTGTCGGGCGAGCTGAACCAGCCGTCCGCGCTCGTCGCCGGGTTCCACATGGCGCCGACCTCGGCGATGTTCGGATCGCCGCATTTGACGAGCAGATCCCAGGTGAAGCGGGCGGCGGCATGATCCTTGTCCGGCGCCGTCATCTCGACGATGTGACCAAAGGCGTTCTCGGCGCGCGGATTGGCGGCGTTCTCGTCACCTTTCTTGCGTCGCGAATTGTTCGTCAGCATCGCATAGACCTTGCCGGCGCCCGGACCCGCCATCGGGCTCGGATCAATATCCTCCGGGCGATCCATTGGCGTTGCCTTGAGCAGGTCGCCAGCGATGCGCGCGTCGATCACCACGTCAGCCTGCGAGTGGAAGCCGTTCTCCGGCGTCAGCGGGCCTTCGCCGAAGACGAGCGGCAACCAGTCGAGCGTGCCGTCCTCATTGAAGCGCGCGACGGACAGCGTGCCTTCTGAAAGAAGACGCATGTTGTGGGCGCGATCGTCCGGGCGATAGCGCTCCTTGCTGACGAAGCGATAGATGAACTCGAAGACCGCATCGTCGCCGGAGTAGAGAACGACGCGGCCGTCGCCGTTGATGACGCACGAAGCCCCCTCGTGGCTGAAGCGCCCGAGTGCCGTGTGCTTCACCGGCGTCGAATTGGGATCGGTCAGGTCGATCTCGACGATCCAGCCGAAGCGGTTCGCTTCGTTCTGCTCCTTGTCGATATTGAAGCGCGGATCATAGCGGCCCCAGCTATACCAGTTGCTCGGGATGCGATAGCGCGCATAGCTTTTGGCCTCGGGGCCACCGTGGCCGCGCAGGTTCGGCTTTCCGTCGGCGGTCGTGGCGTCCGTCCAGAAATAGCCGTGAAAGTTCTCCTCGGTGGTGAGATACGTGCCCCACGGCGTGTTCCCGCCGGCGCAGTTGTTGAATGTGCCGAGCACGCGGGTGCCGCTTGGATCGGCGGCGGTTTTCAGGCGGGGATGGCCGGCGGCCGGGCCGTCGATGGTCATCGGCGTCGAGGCGGTGATGCGCCGATTGTACCGGCTGTCGAGCACGGGATACCAGCGCTGGCCGTCACGCGTGATCTCGACGACGCTGACGCCATGTGCCGCCATCTCGACGCCCACATGCGCCTCTGTGATCCGAGAGAAGTCGCTTCGGCTTACGCGATTGATGCCAGGAAACATGACCTCGGGGCTTGCGTACTCATGGTTGACGCAGAGCAGGCCGCGGCCGCCCGTGTCGCCGAGCGGGAAAAAGGCAACATAGTCGTTGTTGTAGCCGAAGCGGCGTGCCTGCTCCTCGGCCGTCAGTTTGTGCGGATCGAACGGCGCCATGCCCGGAAAGAGCGCGTCGCCCCAGCGAAGCAGGATGTCGGCCTCGTATCCTGCGGCGACGTGGTGACGCTCGTCGACGCCGCTGGCAAGTTCCTCGAATACGGCTTCAGCAGGATTGGGGATCTCGGCCGAGGCCCGTCCCGCAGAGATGGCGCTCGCGCCGAACAGCGTCGCGGCCGCGGTCACGCCGAGACTGCCCTTCAGCATTTCGCGGCGGCTGAAGCGGCGCGCGATAACGGCGCCGATGCTGCGCTCTGTGTCGGGATTGATCGGGATATCGTCCGCGGCCTCGAAGGCCGCTGCCTTGCTCTCGTAGGTATCGTCGTCGTCTTTGCGTATGGTGTTGCTCATGTCGTGCGTCCTCGTCGGGCCGCGATAAGGCGGCCTTCCCGACATTTTGAGCCAACGATGCCTTGAGAATTATGACAGCGCATCTTTTCCCTCTCCCCGTGCTCACGGGGAAAAGGAGAAGAGTTATTCGATGGGCACGGCGACGAACCGCAGCTCGCCCTTGGCATCCTCGACCCGCAGCAGCACCGCCTTGCGGCCGGCCTTGCGGATCTTCTCGATGCTGGCTTCGACATCGGCGACGGATGACACGGCGTCCTGGCCGGCCTCGACGATCACGTCGCCGACCTTGATGCCGCGCTTGGCGGCCGGGCTCTGCGGATCGACTTCCGTCACCACCACGCCCTTCGTCTTGGCATCGAGGCCGAACTGCTTGCGCAATGTCTCATCGAGCGGCGCGAGGCCGAGGCCGATCAATTGCCCGCTCTGCGGCGTGTTCTCGGCGGCCGGCTTCTGTGGCGGGGTTTCATCCTCCATCAGACGCGCGACGGTGACCTTGAGCGTACGGCGCTCGCCCTTGCGCAGGACCTCGACATCGACCGTCTTGCCGATGGGCGTCTGCGAGACGAGGCGCGGCAGGCCGCGCGTCGTCATGACTTCGCGGCCGTCGAATTTCACGACGATGTCGCCGGCCTCGATACCCGCTTTCTGCGCCGGGCTGTCCGGCGTGACCGCGGAAATGAGCGCGCCGTAGTTTTCTCTCACGCCGAGCGTCTCGGCGACGTCCTCGGTGATGCTCTTGATGCGCACGCCCAGCCAGCCGCGCCGCGTCTCGCCGAACTGGCGGAGTTGATCGACCACCGACATGACGGCATCCGAGGGCACGGCGAAGCTGATGCCGACCGAACCACCCGTCGGCGAGATGATCGCCGTATTCACGCCGACGACCATGCCATCCATGTTGAAGAGCGGGCCGCCCGAGTTGCCCTTGTTGATGGAGGCATCCGTCTGCAGGTATTCGTCGTACGGGCCGGAGCTGATGTCGCGCTGCTTGGCCGAGACGATGCCGACCGTCACCGAGCCGCCGAGGCCGAACGGATTGCCGATCGCCATCACCCAGTCGCCGACCTTGAGATCGTTCGAGCTGCCGAACGCGACCTCGGGCAGCGGTTTTTTCGGGGTGACCTTGAGGAGGGCGAGATCGGTCTTGGTGTCCTTGCCGATGACGCGGTCGACCTTGAGCTTCGAGCCATCGTGGAAATTGATGACGATCTCGTCGGCGCCTTCGATGACATGGTTGTTGGTGACGATCAGTCCTTCGCGGCCGTCGATGATGAAGCCCGAGCCGAGCGAAGACACCTTGCGCTGATCATCCGAATTGCCCTTGCGATTGAAGAAGTCCTCGAAGAACTGCTCGAAGGGCGAACCCTTGGGCACAGACGGCAGCGGCACGCCGCTCTGCTTGCCCTTGACGCTCTGGCTTGTGGAGATGTTGACGACGGCGTCGATCAGTTTCTCGGCAAGAGGGGCGACCGACTGGGGCCCGCTGCGTGCCATGGCCTCGATGGCCGGTATGGCGGCGGTCAGGACCAGCGCACCAAGGAGGGCAACGGACAAGCGACGGAGCACTTTCCGCCGCCGGGCCATCCTCCGCTCGTCGGGATGCCTCGCCTCATTCATCGACGTGGCCAGCATGGTCGTTCTTGCCTCGCAGTTGATCGCACGGCCGAGTTCAGCAGCCACGCAGGAGGTGGCGGGCCGTGGGTTAACGCCGGGAGTATCCATCCTGCCGGATAAGCAACCTGTCAACGCCCGCTCCGGTTGCGCGGCGGTCACAAGCGCGTTCATCCTCGGCTGGATGGGGCATGGGGGCGCCATCTGGCCACCCACTTGCGTCAACTTGGGGGCAGATCGCGCCTTCGGCGCGAGCAGGGCCGCGGGCCCTCGATCCCCGCACCCCCGTTCTTTGTGATCTGGGAGGCCCATAAATACGCATGGGCCAGGGAGAGTGTCCCTCGCCACGCCCCGAATATCCGAGTGACGCCGTCGCCACTTGCGCCACGTCCAGTGTTTGAACATCCTTCGCATGGCACTGCGGAGCGGGGGGACGGCATGAACGTGACGGTCGCGGGCATCATCGGCTATGTCGGCCTTCAGATCCTGGTCGGTGCTTGGGTAGCGCGCCGTGTCGCGACCGAGACCGACTACATGCTCGCCGGTCGCTCGTTCGGTGTCGGTCTGGCGGCTGTCTCGATCTTCGCCACGTGGTTCGGCGCCGAGGTCGTGATCGGGGCAGCGAGCCGCGTCTACACTGAGGGACTGTCCGGCGCGCAGGCCGAGCCATTTGCCTATGCTCTTGGCATCGCGATCATGGGCTTGGTCTTTGCGGCGCGCCTTTGGCGGCGCGGCATCCAGACGTTCGCGGACTTCTTTCGCTTTCGCTTTTCCGGACGTGTGGAGCGTCTCGCGGCCGTGCTCCTCATTCCGGGTTCGGTGCTGTGGGCGGCGGCGCAGATCCGCGGCTTCGGGCAGATTGTAGGATCGGCGGCGGACATCGAGCTCGAGACGGCGCTGACCCTCGCCGTGATCGCGGTGGTGGCCTACACCGTGCTCGGCGGCCTGCTCGCCGATGCCTACAACGATGCGATCCAGAGCACGGTGATCGTCGTCGGGCTCTTCGGGCTCTGCTGGATTGCCGTGTCGGAAGTCGGCGGCATCGCTGCGGGCTTCTCGCGTGTGGAGCCATCGCGCTGGGTGCTGTTTCCGGCCGACCAGCCACTGCTTGCGATCCTCGAGAAGTGGGCCATCCCGATCTGCGGCTCGGTCGTCGCAGTCGAGCTCATCTCACGCGTACTTGCGTGCCGCTCGCCGGAGGTCGCGCGCAAGGGGGCCACGCTCGGCGGCGTCTGCTATCTGCTGGTTGCGCTCATTCCGGTGACGCTCGGCCTCGTCGGATCGATGCTCGTGCCGGGCCTCACGGACACGGAGCAGATCGTGCCGGAGATCGCACAGCGCCACCTGCCGCCGGCGCTCTACGTGCTGTTCGTCGGCGCGCTCATCTCGGCGATCCTGACGACGGTCGACTCAGCGCTGCTCGCTGCCGGCACGCTGCTCTCGCACAACCTGCTGCTGCGGCTGAGGCCTGACACGTCCGAGGGCACGAAGGTTGCGGTTGCGCGGGCCTCCGTGGCGACGCTCGGCGTGATCGCCTATCTGCTGGCGCTGCGCTCGACGCATATTTCCGACCTCGTCGAGTTGGCCTCGGCCTTCGCCAGTGCCGGCATCTTCGTGACCCTCGTCTTTGGCCTGTTTACGCGAATTGGCGGGGAGATCAGCGCCTTTGCGGCCATGGCGAGCGGCGCGCTCGTATGGTTCGTCGGCGCGCATGTGATCGAGATCGACGTGCCGTATGTCACTGGGCTTGCGGCAGCGACAATCGCGTATGTCGTGGTGGCGCAATTCGAGCCGCGTTCGCCGGCGCCGGCTTGAGGCCTATGTTCTGCCGCGAAAGCCCGTCGCGAGGACATAGAGCTCCGCGGAGTCCGCGCGGCTCGCCTTGGGCTTGACGTGGCGCACGATGGCGAAGTCGCGCTTCAACCTGTCGAGCAGGTCGCGCTCCGTGCCGCCCTGGAATACCTTGGCGAGAAACGCACCGCCTGGCGCCAGCACTTCCGCGGCGAACTCGGCGGCCGCCTCGGCGAGCGCCATGATGCGCAGATGATCCGTGCTCGCGTGCCCCGTGGTCGGCGCGGCCATGTCCGAGAGCACGACGTCCGCGCCGCCATCGCGCAGTAGCGCCTTGAGCTTGTCCGGCGCGTCCTCATCGAGGAAGTCGAGCTCGAGGATGGTCGCACCGGCAATGGCATCAACGGGCAGATAGTCGATGCCGATGACCTGGCCTCGGCCCTCGGTGGCCTTTACGCGCTGGGCGGCGACCTGCGTCCAGCCGCCCGGCGCCGCGCCAAGATCGACGACGCGCTGGCCGGGCTTCAGGATGCGGTATTTGTCGTCGATTTCGATGAGCTTGAAGGCCGCACGCGAGCGCCAGCCCTCGCGCTTGGCGGCGGCGACGTACGGATCATTGAGTTGGCGTTCCAGCCAGCGTTGCGAGGAAGCCGAGCGCTTGCGCGCCGTCTTCAGGCTCACCCTGAGCTGGCGCGCGCCGCCGAAGCTCTTGGCCGAGGTGCCGCCGCTCCCGGGGCTCTTGCCTTTGCCCTTGCCGCTCGTGGTCATCTACTGGCAGCCGTCGCGCCGCGAGGCGCGGAACACGCCATCCTCGGCCATGAGCGTCGCGAGAATGCCCTCGCGCAGGCCGCGGTCGGCGACGCGCAGCATGTCGCACGGCCACATGCGCATGAGCGCTTCCAGAATGGCGCAGCCGGCGAGCACGAGATCGGCGCGGTCACGGCCGATACAGGGCTCGCTGACACGCGCCTCGTAGCCGCGCGCGAGCAGATCCGCGGTGACCGTGCGCACCTGGCTCGAGCGGAGCCAGCAGCCGTCCACGCGATTGCGGTCGTAGCGTGGAAGGCGCAGGTGGATGCCGGCGACCGTCGTCACCGTGCCCGACGTGCCGAGCATGTGGACGCGGCGATTGTGCATGCGCGAGCGAAAGCCGTACTCGCGCTCGAAGGGCGCGAGCATGTCGCTCACGAAGTCGACGATGTTCTCGAACGTGTCCTCGTCCACGTGCCGGCCGCCGAAGCGCTCCGCGATCGTGACGACGCCGACCGGCAGCGACGTCCAGGCGGCAATGCAGTGCTGCGCCTCGATGCGGTCGGCGATCGAGCGGCGCCAGCCGTCGCGGCGGCGGTTGAGGTCGAGCCAGATCAGCTCCGATGATCCGCCGCCAATGTCGAACACGAGAACGAGGTCGCTGTGCTTGTCGATCAGCGCGGCGCAGCCCGAGACGGCGAGGCGCGCCTCCGTCTCGCGGCAGACAACCTCGATCTCGAGGCCGACATCGCGGCGCACCCGCTCCAGAAATTCATCCCCGTTAGCGGCGACACGGCAGGCCTGCGTGGCGATGAGGCGCGAGCGCGCGACGTTGGCCTTGCGCAGCTTATTCTCGCAGACTTTCAGCGCTTCGATGGTGCGATGCATCGCGGCATCGGAGAGTCGGCCGGTGGTCGACACGCCCTCGCCGAGCCGGATGATGCGCGAGAAGGCATCGACGACGAGGAAACCGCGCCGCGAGGGGCGGGCGACGAGCAGCCGGCAGTTGTTCGTGCCGAGGTCGAGGGCGCCGTAGGTGCGCGTCTGGCCGTTCTGATCGCCGTAGCGCTCGCCCGTACGCTCGAGCGTCCGCGGTGTGACGACAGGATCGGCCGCTCGGGGGCCCGGGACTTGATCGCGGAAGGCGGTCGGCTGGACGACGCTGGCGCAATCCGGCGGCCCCGGGGCGATCGCGGGTGCCAGCTGCGCGGCGGGAGCCAGGGCTCCCTGTTCGTCATCCGCCTCCATCGGTGCGATACTCCAGCGCCTGGGACGCATGATGCCAGACGGCAACACCCCGGGTACGGGTCGACAGGCTTCGGTCTGGATCGTACTTGCGGCAAAGTTTAGCAGCTAAATCGATGCAGTAAAGCGATCGTGATGGTCCGAGGGCGGCCCATCGGGGCGGCAAACGGACGTCGAAGGGAAGCGAGCTGTTGCGATGATATGCCGGAAAAGCATGGCTTTATTGGCGCTTACGCTCGGTCTGCCTTTTTGGGGGGCAGTGGCGCCGAGGGCCGAAATGCCCAATTTGGAGGCAGTGTCGGATCGTCTGATAGCGGCGTATCCCTCGTTTCTTGCGCGGCGGGACGGCAACGCCCTGGTGTGGCGGGACGGCAAGCGCATGGCGATCGACGATGGCCGCGGTCCGAAGACGCACGCCGAACGCCTCGACGCCCCTGATCTCAAGGACATGCTGGCTCAGTCCTACCCCCTTGGGCATGGTCCGCCACCCGCGCGCGACATGGATCCGGGGCGTGCTCGCAACAGCGATTTCTTCACGGCCATGTACGGCGACTGTCAGCGCGGCGAGGTGCGCAAGCACCTGGTCCCCGTGGTGTGGCTGCCGAAAAAGTGGGGAAAGACCCTCCAGGTGACGAGGATCAATGGGGTGGCCGACCGCCTTGCCGCTGTCTCGGCGGAGCTCGACCAGCTCCCAGCACGCTTCGACGTGCATCTTTTCCCGCCCGCCGGCACCTACAACTGTCGCGCCATCGCAGGGACCGAGCGCGTGAGCCCGCACGGCCTCGGCATCGCGATCGATCTTTCGACGAAACAGTCAGACTACTGGCGCTGGGGCAAGCCCGGGCCGGATGGCCAGCCCGTGTACCGCAACCGCATCCCGCAGGAGATCGTCGCCATCTTCGAGAAGCATGGCTTTATCTGGGGCGGTAAGTGGTACCACTACGACACCATGCACTTCGAGTATCGCCCGGAGTTGTTGATGGGGAGGTGATCGCAGCTCCGCTGCGAGTGGGGCCTTAGCCCCACGCCCCAATCGGGGAGACCCCGAACCCCCTTCTTTTATAGACTTGGAGATTGCCGCGAGTGCTTCAGCATCCCTTCTCCCCGTGTAGGACGGGGAGAAGGGACCTGTCGCGCTCGCGGCGAGCTCCAGTTCCATAAGAGCGGGTGGATCCGGGAGGGCGTCCCTCCCGGCAGGGGTGCGGGGACTGGTCCCCGCTCGCGTCGAAGACGCGAAGCTACGTTGCCGGCAACCCCCGCGCCAACGCCAGCAGTACCTTCAAGTGCGCCGACGCCTCGAAAGGTGCGACGCGGATGAGCGGCACCTCCGCGCCAAGCAGGGTCCAATTCGGCGGCGGATCAGGCAGGCGATCGATCGTCGCGATGTCAGCAAGCTCGACGGCCAGCCCGATCTCCGCGGCCGGAACACTCGGCACGTCCACGATCCCGAGCCCGCGCACTTCCATGCGCCCCTGAATGGGTTCCGGTCCGCGCGCGACGAGCCCGCCGCCGCTCCGATCGACGATCACCTGATCGTCGGCGATGAGGCTTGCGAGAACGTGCCGGCCATCGATCCAGGCCCCCTGGAGGATGCAGCGCAGCGCGAGGTCGGACTTCCCCGCGCCCGGTGGCCCGAGGATCAGAGCGGCGCGGCCATCGAGGGCAATGGCTGTCGCGTGGATTTGTGTGGTTTCTCCGCTCATGACCTCATGGTCTCCGGCGGGGGTCTGAAGGCTGATATGCGCCGCACGATCCGAGTATGTCCGATCGGCCTGCCTTCCGCTATGGTTCAGCCTGGAAACGTTCTCGGAACCGGGGCACTCTCATGAAAAACGGCAAGAAACATTCGAACGGCACGCGCCGTGTGAAACCCTCGGAGCTGCGCTCGAAGGCGTGGTTCGACAATCCCGATAATGCCGACATGACGGCGCTCTATCTCGAGCGCGTCATGAACTTCGGCCTGACGCTCGACGAGCTGCAGTCGGGAAAGCCGATCATCGGCATTGCGCAGTCGGGCTCGGATCTTTCGCCGTGCAACCGCCATCACCTCGTGCTCGCCGAGCGCGTGCGTGAGGGCATCCGGGAGGCCGGCGGCATCGCCTTCGAGTTCCCGCTCCATCCCATTCAGGAAACGTGCAAGCGACCGACGGCGAGCCTTGACCGTAACCTCGCCTATCTCTCGCTGGTCGAAGTGCTCTACGGCTATCCGCTCGACGGCGTCGTGCTGACGACTGGTTGCGACAAGACCACGCCCTCGCAGATCATGGCCGCCGCGACCGTCGATCTGCCGGCGATCGTTCTCTCCGGCGGGCCGATGCTCAATGGCTGGTTCAAGGGCGAGCGCACGGGCTCAGGCACGATCGTGTGGAAGGCGCGCGAGATGATGGCGCGCGGCGAGATCGAGTACAAAGAGTTCCTCGAGCTGGTCGCGTCGTCGGCGCCGTCCGCGGGCCACTGCAACACGATGGGCACGGCCTCGACCATGAACAGCCTCGCCGAGGCACTGGGCATGAGTCTCCCAGGCTGCGCAGCGATCCCCGGTCCCTACCGTGAGCGCCAGCAGATGGCGTACCTGACCGGCAAGCGGATCGTGGACATGGTGTGGGAGGACCTGAAGCCCTCCGATATTTTGACGCGCCATGCCTTCGAGAACGCGATCGTCGTCAACTCGGCGATCGGCGGCTCGACGAATGCGCCGATTCATCTGAACGCGATCGCGCGCCACATCGGCGTCGAGCTCGACAACGACGATTGGGAGAAGATCGGCTACGAGATTCCCCTGCTCGTGAACCTGCAGCCGGCGGGCGAATACCTCGGCGAGGAATATCATCGCGCAGGCGGCGTGCCGGCGGTCGTCGCGGAGCTGATTGCCAAGGGCAAGATCAACAAGAAGGCCGTGACGGTGAACGGCAAGACGCTCTACGAGAACTGCGAGGGCAAGTTCGCCTGGGATCGCGATGTCATCAAGGCGTATGACGCGCCGATGGTGCGCAATGCCGGCTTCCTCAATCTCAAGGGCAACCTGTTCGACAGCGCGATCATGAAGACCTCGGTGATTTCCGAGGAGTTCCGCCAGCGCTATCTGTCGAACCCCAAGGATCCCGATGCCTTCGAAGGCCGCGCGATCGTCTTCGACGGTCCGGAGGACTATCACAAGCGCATCGATGACAAGAAACTGGAGATCGACGGCACCTGCCTGCTCTTCATGCGCGGCACGGGGCCGGTCGGATATCCGGGCGCGGCCGAGGTCGTGAACATGCGCGCGCCCGACTATCTGCTGAAGAAGGGCATCACGTCGCTCCCTTGCATCGGTGACGGGCGCCAATCCGGCACGTCGGGCAGTCCCTCGATCCTCAATGCCTCACCGGAAGCGGCGACGGGCGGCGGGCTCGCGCTGCTCAAGACCGGTGACATCGTGCGCATCGATCTTCGGAAGCGCACGGCCGACATCAAGATCAGCGCGGCGGAGCTGGAGAAGCGCCGCGAGGCCCTGAAGAAGGCCGGCGGCTACAAGTATCCCGATCACCAGACGCCGTGGCAGGAGATCCAGCGCGGCATCGTCGACGAGCTGTCGAACGGCATGGTGCTGAAGCCGGCGGTGAAGTACCAGCGCATTGCCAAGACGAAGGGCCTGCCGCGCGACAATCACTGACGCGCGATGTCATGAGCTGCGGCCCGCCGGACAGAGATGCGGCGCGGGCCGTTGCGCGCCCGGGGGCGCGCTTGCAAAAGTGGCATCCAAGAAACAACGAAAGGATCGGTCATGCGCATTCTGGTCATGGGCTCGGGCGGCGTCGGCGGCTACTTCGGCGGGCGTCTTGCAGCAGCCGGCAACGACGTCACGTTCGTCGCGCGCGGGAGCCATCTCGCCGCCATGCAGAAGGACGGGCTTCTGCTCGATAGCCAGCTCGGCGAGGCGCGCATCAAGCCGGTGAAGGCGGTGCTCGATCCGAGAGAGGCGGGCAAGCCCGATATCGTGATGTTCGCGACCAAGATGGTCGATGCCGAGAGCGCGGCGGCACAGCTCAAGTCGGTCGTCGGCGCGGATACGATCGTGATCGCTTTCCAGAATGGTGTCGAAGGCGCCGACGTCGTGAAGCGCGTCGTGCCGGAGGCGCATGTCATTCCGGGCGTCGCGCGCATTGCCTCGCACATCTCGCGGCCGGGCGTGATCGAGCACGCGAGCAAGTTCGCCCGCATCGAGTTCGCGGAGCCGGACGGCTCGAAGAATGTAAAGCTCGAGGCCTTCCACGCGCTGTGCAAAGCCGCCGGCATCGACGCCATCATGCCGGCCGACATCCGCCGCGCGCAGTGGATCAAGTTCGCAATGCTGGCACCTTTCTCGGGCGTCACGACGCTCACCGGCCATACGGCGGCACCGCTGCGCGCGACGCCCGGCACCTACGCGCTGCTCCGGACAGCGGTGCAGGAGGTGATCGACGTCGCGAAGGCCGAAGGCGTGAATATCAAGCCCGATGACTTCGATGGCGTCATGAAGACCATCGACCAGCTTCCGGACGCCATGACTTCGTCGATGGCGCATGACCGCCGTGCCGGAAAACCCCTTGAAGTCGAATGGCTTTCGGGCGGCGTGGTGCGCGCGGGCGCCCGGCACGGCGTACCGACGCCGACGCATGCCTTCATTACGCAGGCCCTATCGGTCGATGCCGCCGGCAAGGCGCGTGGTTGATCCTCGAGCGTGTGAAAAGTTTCATCACACCTATAGGTGGAAAAGTCAGCGCATGGGTTGCCTCGTCGCCACGAGTCCATTAAATTAACCCTCATCCGCCTCGGGGGAGACGGGTTTCGGCCATCGACGTGGCAAGTTCGCCACATTGGGGAGATGGCAGGACGACAGGGGGGTTGACCCATGATCGCGCGTGCTGGCGTAGCCTTGACGATGGTGCTTGCGCTTGCGGGCTGTCGCAGTGACCTCGCGGAAATGAAGCTCGGCGGACCGGTCTACGGAACGGCGGCAGAGGCGCAGGCGCACGAGCGTTTCAGCATCGACCGCCTACCGGAAAAGACCATGGGCGACCGTATGCTGGCGGCGATGGCCCTCGAGCGCGTCACGGGCCGCAAGCCCGACCCGGCTCGTCTCCTCGACCACCAATAAAGCTGATCTCCCGATCGATTTAGCAGCCGCTGCGGGCGTTCCGTGGCGGCTTTGCATTTACGGTGCCCCACGCCAAAGCCAGGCCGCGCCGCGCGCCCCGGAAGCATCGCCCCAGCGGGGCGGCCGGATGTCCACTCGGGTGTCCTCGGCGAAGATGTGCGGCGCCATGAGACCGGGAAGCTGCTCGTAAAGGTGAGGGAGGCGCGACAGACCGCCGCCGAGCACGATGATGTCGGGATCGACGATGTTCACGACATGGGCGAGCCCACGCGCGAGGCGATCGGCATGGCGATCCAGCGCCGCTCGGGCGCGCGCTTCGCCGGCAGTCGCGCGCGCAACAATGTCCTCGGCGCGCGTCGTGTCTCCACCGTCCTGGAGATAGGCGGCGGCGAGCGCGGGGCCGGAGACCCAGGTTTCCATGCAGCCGCGCCGGCCGCACCAGCAGAGCGGTCCGGGCAACTCGTCGGCCGCGGCCCATGGCAGCGGGTTGTGGCCCCATTCGCCGCCGATGCCGCGCGGGCCATCAAGCAACTGGCCGTCAATGACGATGCCGGCACCGCAGCCTGTCCCCAGGATGACGCCGAGCACATTGCGCGCACCCGCTGCGGCGCCGTCGAGCGCTTCGGAGAGCGCAAAGCAGTTGGCGTCGTTGGCGAGGCGCACGGGGAGCCCGACGCGGCTCGCGAGGTCGGGGCCGAGAGACCGCCCGTTGAGCCATGTCGAGTTGGCGTTCTGCATCCGGCCTGTCCGTGGCGAGACCGAGCCCGGCGTCGCGATGCCGACCGTGCAGGCGCCGGTTGCCGCAGAGGTGCCTGCCTCGGCGATGAGATCGTCGACAAGCGTTGCAATAGCCTCGATCGTGGCCTCGTAGTCATCGCGCGGCGTCGGTACGCGGCGGCGTGGGCGCTCGCCGCCGGCCTCGTCCATGACGACGCCTTCGATCTTGGTCCCGCCGAGGTCGATGCCGATTCTCCGCTGGCTCGGCTTGCGGGCGACCGGCATCGAGACCGTAGTCCTCATCACCGACCTCCTCACATGTTTCCGTCGATTTGCAGCCGCGCCAGCGCTGGCGCGATGTCGGCCGGGTCATGGCCGCCGTTCGCCGCGAATACGAGCAGGAGCGATTCGTCCGCCAGCAGATACTCGAGCACTGCCGCGAGAGTGGTGTCCTCG
Organism: Hyphomicrobiaceae bacterium; assembly: GCA_035565975.1. Taxonomy (GTDB): domain Bacteria; phylum Pseudomonadota; class Alphaproteobacteria; order Rhizobiales; family Hyphomicrobiaceae. Next base: position 7,708 of record DATMRT010000098.1, on the reverse strand, counting down.
CCGGCATGTGCCCTGAGGGCCGCGGCGCCCATGCCGGTGGCTCCGAGAAACTTTGTAATCCTTAACGGATCACCGACAAGGAAGAGAAAGGCGTCGAGTGCCAATTGTCGTGCCGTTTCAAGGGGTGGCAGAAGATTACCGGCGTTGTTCTTCCGCATCTTCGCCGCCTCTCCATGCATGCTTGAGCCCGCATTCTTAAACATATCCTTAGGCTTTTCGCGCAGTGTGATCCTCAATCAATGAAGCGATTCGGCGGAAGCGTCCGATGACCACAATCGAGCGGACCAAGTCTATGGGCTACCAGGAGCGCCAATCGACCATCGAGGGGCGGCGCCCACGCGCGAGCGTCGGACAGGCGACGGTGCTCATCGTGGAGGACAACGAGCTCAACATGAAGCTCTTCCGCGATCTGCTCGAAGCTCATGGTTATGCAACCATCGAGGCCCGCAACGGCCATGACGCGCTCGATCTCGCGCGCGCCCATCGGCCCGACCTCGTGCTGATGGACATCCAGCTCCCCGAGGTCTCCGGCCTCGAGGTGACGAAGTGGCTCAAGGACGACGAAGACCTCTGCGACATTCCCGTCATTGCGGTCACGGCGTTCGCCATGAAGGGGGACGAAGAGCGGATCCGCCAGGGAGGGTGCGAGGCCTATCTTTCGAAGCCCATCTCCATTGGCCTTTTTATCGATACTGTCCGCCGTTTCGTCGAAACCGATTAGTTCCGTCCCTTTCCAGCAGCAAGACCCGAAACCATGACCGCCCGAGTACTCGTTGTCGACGACATCATGTCCAACGTGAAGCTGCTCGAGGCGCGGCTTACGGCGGAATATTTCGAGATCCTCACCGCTTCGAGCGGCCGCGAGGCACTGGACATCCTCGAGCGCGAGCGCATCGACGTCGTGCTTCTGGACGTGATGATGCCGGGCATGGACGGCTTCGAGACCTGCCGACATATCAAGCAGGATCCAAGGACAGCGCATATCCCCGTTATCATGGTCACCGCGCTCGATCAGCCCGCCGACAAGGTGCACGGGCTCGAGGCCGGTGCCGATGATTTCCTGACGAAGCCCGTCGACGACATTGCCCTCGTTACGCGGGTCAAAAACCTCGCCCGCCTCAAGGTCCTCTCCGACGAAATGCTGATGCGCGCCGCGACCACCCAGCAGATGGGCATGGGCGAGGCGCCTGCACTCGACTGGCAGAATGCTGGCGAGAGCGGTCACGTGCTGATCGTCGAGGACCAGGGCCGCTCCGCGCAACGTCTCGTCGACACGTTGCGCACGGTTCATGAGGTGACGCTCGAAAGCGACCCCCAGGCAGCGCTTCTCAAGCTCAGCGAGCAGCCGGTCGACGTGCTCGTCGTGAGCCTGAGCCTCTCGAATTCGGACGGCCTAAGGCTTTGCTCGCAGGTGCGCTCGCTCGAGCGCACGCGCCACCTGCCGATCCTGATCATCGTCGAGCCGAGCGATGAGGCGCGTCTGTTGCGCGGCCTCGATATGGGCGTCAACGACTATGTTGTGCGTCCCGTCGATCGCCACGAGATGATGGCGCGCGTGAAGACTCAGGTGAAGCGCAAGCGTCACGCGGATCTCCTCAAGGCGCGCCTCGAGGAAAGCGTCGAGATGGCCATCACCGACGGGCTGACCGGCCTTCACAACCGGCGCTATATGGAAGGCCACCTGAAATCGCTCGTCGGCCAGTCCATCCAGGCCAGTCGCGCGCTGTCTCTGCTCGTCGCCGACATCGACTTCTTCAAGTCCGTCAACGATACGTACGGCCATGACGCGGGCGACCAGGTGCTGCGTGAGTTCGCGCGCCGCTTCCGTCGCAACACGCGCGGCATCGACCTCGCCTGCCGGCTCGGCGGCGAGGAATTCGTGATCATCATGCCCGACACCGATCTCGCGCGCGCCATTCAGGTCGGCGAGCGCCTGCGGGCGACGATCGCCGCCGATCCGTTTCCGATACCGGGCAACAAAGAGCTGCGTGTCACGGCGAGTGTCGGCATCTCGACGCTCGAGAACCGCGACGACACGCCCGAAACGCTCTTCAAGCGCGCCGACCGCGCGCTCTACTCGGCCAAGCGCGAAGGCCGCAACCGCGTCGTCGCCGACGCAGCGTGATCTTGCCTTTCTTGCCGTGAGCGGCTGGGAAGGGGTGCTGCGCCTTCAGGCGCGGTCTCATCCCGTGCCGAGGTCAGCGTGAGCCTGTGGCGATGGCTCGCGTCTGCGGCACGCTCAGTTGTGCATCGCCTTGTTGATCTCTTCCGTCATCTTCTTCGCATCACCGAGCAGCATCATGGTGTTGTCGCGATAGAAGAGCGGATTGTCGATGCCGGCATAACCACTCGCGAGTGAGCGCTTGTTGAACATGACGGTGCCCGCTTTCCAAACCTGCAGCACAGGCATGCCGTAGATCGGCGAGGACTTGTCCTCTTCCGCTGCAGGGTTCGTCACGTCGTTGGCGCCGATGACATAGGCGATGTCGGCCTGCGCGAACTCTGAATTGATGTCCTCGAGCTCGAAGACCTCGTCGTAGGGCACGTTGGCTTCCGCGAGCAGCACGTTCATGTGGCCCGGCATGCGGCCCGCAACGGGATGGATCGCGTACTTCACCTCGACGCCGGCGGCCTTGAGCGTGTCCGCCATTTCGCGCAGCGCGTGCTGTGCCTGTGCGACGGCCATGCCATAGCCCGGCACGATGATGACCTTGCCGGCGTTCTTCATGAGGAAAGCTGCGTCCTCGGCGGAACCGAGCTTCACGGGGCGTTGCTCTTGCTCGCCGCCCGCCGGTCCCGCGACCTCGCCACCAAAGCCGCCCGCGATCACCGACAGGAAAGCGCGGTTCATGCCGCGGCACATGATGTACGAGAGAATCGCGCCCGATGAGCCGACCAGCGCGCCTGTGATGATGAGCGCGACATTGCCGAGCGTGAAGCCGATGCCGGCGGCCGCCCAGCCCGAGTAGGAGTTGAGCATCGACACGACGACGGGCATGTCGGCGCCGCCGATGGGAATGATAAGCAGGATGCCAAAGGCGAGCGCGAGGATCGTGATCAGCCAGAAGAGCCACGACGAGCCGCCCGACTGCGTGAACTGGTAGACGAGGAAGATCAGCAGCAAGCCGAGCGCACCATTGATGAGGTGGCGCATGGGCAGGATGATCGGCTTCCCCGACATGCGGCCGGAGAGCTTGGCGAAGGCGATCACCGAGCCGGTGAACGTGATGGCGCCGATCGCGACGCCGAGGGACATTTCGAGCAGGCTCGAGGGGAAGATGTGGCCGGTGCCGTCCGAAATGCCGAACGCTGTCGGCGCGTAGAGGGCAGCCGCTGCGACGAACACGGCGGCGAGGCCAACGAGCGAGTGGAAGGCCGCGACCAGCTCGGGCATCATGGTCATGGGGATGGTGCGCGCGGTATAGGCGCCGATTCCGCCCCCAATGCCGATGCCGGCGATGATCAGGAGCCACGTGAACACGCTGTCGGCGGACTGGATCTGCGCGAGCGTGGTGACGATGGCGATGGCCATGCCGACCATGCCGTAGAGATTGCCCGAGCGCGACGTTTCCGGGCTCGAGAGGCCGCGCAGCGCAAGGATGAAGAGGACGCCCGAGGCGAGATAGAGCAGGGCGGCGGCGTTGGCACTCATGATTTCATCCTGCTGAGGAACGTCATCAAGCGGCTTGGAATGGGAAGCTCGGCGAGCGCCTTTTCCGCGGCCTGCCTGAGCTCGGCGTCATCGGCTTCGTACGCGCTGTCGGGATCGCGCAGCGCGGGATCAGGGCAATAGGCTTCGACGACGAAGAAGAGCGTCTCGATGGCCGGCGGCGCCGGCACGTGCTCGCGGTCGGTGGCGTGCCAAAGCTCGAAAAAGCGATCGTGGAACGCCCGCTCGTCCATGCGGCGCGCCACGAAATCGCGAACGAGCATGTGCCAGCGCGCATCGCTCACTTCTTCTCTTTCTTCTTGTACATCGCGAGCATGCGCTGCGTGACGAGAAAGCCGCCGAAGATGTTGACCGAGGCCATCACGAGGGCGAGGAAGCCGAAGAGCTTGGCAAGGATCGAGCCCGAAGCCGCGAAGCTCACGCCGACGGCGAGCAATGCGCCGACGACGATCACCGACGAGATCGCATTGGTGACGCTCATGAGCGGCGTGTGCAGGGCCGGCGTTACGCTCCAGACGACGTAGTAGCCGACGAAGATCGCGACCACGAACACCATGAGCTGATAGACGAACGGGCTGACGTCCCCACCGCCGGCGGCGAAGGCGGGGGTGGCGGTGAGAGCCAGCACCGCAGCGACGGCGGACGCCGCTCTTCCCCCTCTCCCCGCGCGCGGGGAGAGGGGATTATCGTTCGCGTTCGGGGCTCTCATTTCAGGCTCCCTTCGGCTGCAGGCTCGGGTGGACGATCTGACCGCCCTTGGCGACCAGCGTGCCCTTTATGACCTCGTCGTCCCAGTCGACCTTGAGGGTCTTCTCCTTCTTGTCGATCATGAGCTCGAGGAAGGTCAGGAGGTTCTTTGCATAGAGGCTCGAAGCATTCACCGGTACCTGCCCCGCGAGGTTCAGCGTGCCGTCGATGCGCACGCCGCCATGCTCGACGATCTCGCCGGGTTTGGTCAGCTCGCAGTTGCCGCCGCGCTCGGCGGCAAGGTCGATGATCACCGCACCGGGCTTCATGGTCTCGACCATCGCGCGCGTGATAAGGCGCGGCGCCGGCCGCCCCGGAATGAGCGCTGTCGTGATGACGATGTCCTGCGCCTTGATGTGTCCCGCGACGAGCTCAGCCTGCTTCTGCTGATAGGCTTCGGACATGGGCTTGGCGTAGCCGGCCGCCGTTTGCGCCTGCTTGAACTCCTCGTCCTCGACGGCAACGAACTTGGCGCCGAGCGAGGCGACCTGCTCCTTGGTCGCGGGGCGCACGTCCGTCGCGGAAACGATCGCGCCGAGGCGCCGCGCCGTCGCAATGGCCTGGAGGCCGGCGACGCCGACACCCATGATGAAAGCCTTGGCTGCAGGCACCGTGCCGGCCGCCGTCATCATCATCGGCACGGCCTGCTCGAACATGGCGGCGGCGTTGATCACCGCCTTGTAGCCCGCGAGGTTCGCCTGGCTCGAAAGCACGTCCATGGACTGCGCGCGCGTGATGCGCGGCATGAACTCCATGGAGAAGAGCGTGGCGCCCGTCGCCGCGAGCGCATCGAGCCCCGGACGATCGTCGGTCGGGCTCAGCATGGCGGCGACGATGCCGCCGGGTGTGAGGCCGCGCACTTCCTCAGGCGAGGGACGGCGCACCTTGAGCAGGATATCCGCGCCTTGCACAGCCTCCGCTGCACTCGCCGCGATATCGGCGCCCTGCGCCTTGTAGATCTCGTCGGAGAACCGCGAGCGCGCGCCGCTGCCCGCCGCGATCACGACCTTGCAGCCGAGCGCCACGAGCTTGCGCACCGTCTCCGGCGAAATGGCGACGCGCGTTTCCTCGGGCGCCTCCGGCGTTACCGCAACGGTCACCATCGCGTCGCGTCCTTCGTGAGTTTCATTTCAAAAAGATGTCACGCTCGCATTGCCATGATGCGGGGCGCGACCGGCGGGCGGCCAAAGTGTCGTTCCTACAGCAGGAAGAACGCCATGGAGGCGAGGATGAAGAGCACGAGCGCGGTCAGGACCGTGGCGCCGCGCACGAAGCCATTGTATGTCCGCAGGTGTTCGGCGTAGTCCATATCCGGATGGCCGCCGGTCGTGTCGATGCTCATTGGGATCCCCTGCCACTGCCTCGAATTACGCCGTTCTCACTACCTGATGCCATCCGGCGCATCAAGCTCGCCATATCGTCCATAAGTTGCATGCGGCTGGCCTCAGGCCGCGCGTTCGTGGCGGGCGGCCGCACCCCAGGCGGTGATCGCCTCGAGATCGGGCGGCGCGCCATCGCGCAGCACGCGCTGTCCTTCGCGGCTGGTGGCAAAGGCGAGGACGCGGGCGCACAGATCGTCCGGCGCGGCGGCCGCGAGGCTCTCGGCGTCGCGGAAGCCAGCGCCGACAATGAGCTGCGCATGCGTGCCCCGAAGGTTTGGCACGCTCATGACGAGCGCGCTCTGAGCCTGCCAGTCGCGGATGGTGTCGGCCGTGATGTGGCGGACGTCGAGAAGCTCGGCAAGTGTCTCGGCGTCGGCATCCATGAGATCGCCGACCGTCTTCACGCCTTCCGCGATGAGGCGATCCGCCGTCTTGGGACCGATCGACGGCGCATCGACGACATCCTGGCCGCGTGTGAGATAGAATCTCGGCGCGCGCGAAGCTGCCACGCCGATACTCGGCACCGAGCCGCCGCGCGTGCGCTCGTGCGCATTGAGGCGTGAGACGAGGCTCGTGCGGTCAGCCTCGCTGGTCGGCTCCAAGGCTTGAGGCTCAGCGACCGGCTCGGGTTTTGGCACGGCCGGCGCAGCCGCCGCTGGCGGCTCGACTGTCGCGCTGACAGAACGCGCTTCCGCCCGCTCGGCCACGCGCTGTTGCGCGGCCTCCAGCGCCCGCTTGCGGTTTTCCTCTCGGAGCCGCGCGGCCCGCTCGACGGCTGTCTCCGGCGGCGCCACCCCATGATACGGAAAAGCCTTGGCCGGCGGGAGTTGTTCGATTTTCGCGAGCACCTCCGCGGCGTGGGCCGCGCGCACGGTGCGATCATCCTCCGGCAGATTCTCCTCGACCTTTCCGGTCGCCTGCAGCTCGTCGTACATCCTCTCGACGAGCCGGCGATCGGCGGCGTTGGCGAGCTGCTTCTGGACAACGCGCACCGGCACTTTCAGCGTGGCGAGGACCGTCTCGAGTGTCAGGCTCACGCCCGGCGGTTCGACGGCAGCTTCGTCGATCGCCCTCTGCAGCACCACGCCGAAGGTGGCGGCCGCGTGAATGATCAGCCCGGCAATCAGACGCTGGGCCACCGTATCGAGACCGGCCGGCGGATCGACGACGCCGCGCGTGAAATCGTAGTGCGCGATGAGACCCTCGTAGTGCGCATTGGCGATGATCGCGCCATCACAGACCAACGTTTCGAGCCAGTTGTCCGCGCTGCCGGGCAGCACGACGGGCTCGGGCATCGTCTCGCCGAGCTTCCAGAGCGCATCATAGGAGCGGCTGATGCTCCATTCGACGGCGCGATGGATGTTGTTCTCCGCCTGCGACTGGCCGGTATGGAACGGCATCAGCGGATCCGTCAGATAATGGCTCATCACGCCCGCGGCATAGACGGCCGTCGGCCAGTCCTGCTGGCGCAGCGCGGTGACGACATGGGAGTACCAGTTGCGCACCTTCGGCGGCGCACCGCCCCAGAAGTTGTCGCGCGGATGCAGGACGTGATTCTTGAAATCCTTGAAGCTGTCGTCAGGTGCCTTGGCGCCCACCATCAGCAGCTCCGCGTGCTTCAAAAAGACGCAGCGCCAAGCCTCCGCCCGAGGCCCCGAAAGGCGGCGCAGGCCGTCGAGAGCGAACTTGTGATGCGTACCGCGCGCGTGGGCGGCATAGAGCACGCGAAAGAGCGTATTCATGGGCGCCTCCGGCAGCAGGCACGGTGATGGCGCGTACGCTAAGGCGAGTCGTGCTGAGCGCGAAGAGCGCCCCGCGCAGGGAGATGTGGTCAAATCACGCCGGGCCTGCTCACATGCTCCGTCGCCGACACATGTGCGGGGGTGTGGGGCTCTATGGAAAGCATCTG
>DATMRT010000097.1:0-1608 GCA_035565975.1 Hyphomicrobiaceae bacterium | reverse complement strand
GGAAATATGAAGGCAGTCGCGACCGCATGGTGGCATTCCTCGCCGGTCGCCTCGATACGCTTGTCCTCGCGCGGAAAGGACAATGTGACAACGCGAACTGGCAGCCATTTCCCGAGCTGGAAAAGCTGCGCCGGTAGGCTGCGCGGCTGCGCCTAGGACTTTGCCGCAGGCGTCGCCGGGGTCTCCGCCTTGCGATAGATCGCAAGCGCTGCGTCCGTCCCGCACCCGGCCTGGAAGCCGGCCTGACGCAGGCACACTTCAAGCGCGGCGAGGCAGGTCAGCACGCTTTCCTTGCGGCACACATAGCCCATGGTGCCGATGCGCCAGATCTTGCCATGCAGCGGTCCGAACGAGGTGCCGATCTCGATGCCGAAATCGTTCAGCATCATGGAGCGCACCGCATCCCCATTGATGCCATCCGGGATATACACGCCGGTCACGTTCGGCATCTTGTGGCGCTGATCGCCGAACAGCTTCAGGCCCATCTCGGTGAGGCCGGCGGTGAGCGCCTCGCTCGCGAGCCTGTGGCGCGCAAAGCAATTGTCGAGGCCCTCAGCCAGAACGATCCGCACGGCTTCGCGCGCGGCATACAGCATCGACGTCGCCTCGGTGTGATGGTTGAGCCGCATCTCGCTCCAGTAATCCATCAGCATGCCGAGATCGAAATAGTTCGACTGGATCACCGGCCCGTCGCCATCGACGAAGTTCGCGGGGCGGATACCGGCCTCGACATGCCGGCGGCGCTTCACCACCTCGACAATGCGCTCGTTGAAGGTGATCGGCGAGGAGCCCGGCGGCCCCGACAGACATTTTTGCAGGCCGGACGAGGCGGCATCGACCTGCCACGCATCGACCGCGACATCCATGCCGCCGAGCGAGGCGGTGGCGTCGGTATAGAGCAGTACGTCGTGCTTGCGGCAGATCGCGCCGATCTGGTCGAGCGGCTGCGCCATGGTGGTTGAGGTGTCGCCATGCACGATGGCGAGCACGCGCGGCTTGTGCGTCCTGATCGCGGCCTCGATCTCGTCCGGCGTGTAGACCGTGCCCCAGTCGCGCTCGAGGGTGACGACCTCGGCGCCGCAGCGCTTTGAGATTTCCGCGAGCAGATAGCCGAAACGACCGAATGAGGGCACCAGCACCTTATCACCCGGCGAGATGATCGAGACGAGAATGGCTTCCACGCCCGCGCGCGCGGTGCCATCGATCAGGAGCGACCACTTGTTTTTGGTGCGATAGAGCTGGCGGAGAAGCTCCATCATCTCATTCATGTAGGCGGTGAAGGCCGGATCGAATTGCCCGAGCATCGGCATCGACATGGCGCGGAGAACGCGTGGATCGACGCCGACCGGGCCGGGACCCATCAGGAGACGCGGCGGCGGATTGAGATCGGAGAAGAGGGTGGTCATGGTTGCTTCTTTTATTCGTAACATTTCAATACGCCCTCATCCTTCGAAACGCGCCTTCGGCGCTCCTCAGGATGAGGCCGATAACAACTTGAGCCGAAGTCAAGCTCCGGCGCCACGCGGCTTCGCCAGCTCCGACTTGGCGCGGGTCACGTACTCACCCGCACCCAACGAACCGACCAGCTCGCCGTCGCGCACGACGAAC
>DATMRT010000096.1:0-99312 GCA_035565975.1 Hyphomicrobiaceae bacterium | reverse complement strand
CTTTCGGGCTCCCAAGGCCGAGCACCCTCAAAGGTGTAGAATTACCCGATCCGGAGGACACCATCGTAGCCGGAAATGTCGTTAGTAACTCCGTCATGGATTATGCGTTGTACCCACGTTCATGCTTGCGACGGCGAAGCTCACCTTCGGCTTAGTGCCGACCGGGCGAAGCCGTCCATCGCCCTCACAATATCCCCAGATCTGCAGGTCGTACGTTCGGGAGCACCTTCTGCAGGCCCGCGGTCTGAAGACCGTAGAGACGACCAAAGAGGCCCGCAAGCATGGCTCGGTAGTCTGTCAGAATTGGATAGTCGCGGTTCTGAAACAGCGCCGCCTGCGTCAGCTTTACCTGCTCGCCCAGAACTCGGCCACCATTGATGCCGCCCCCCATGATGAGATAGGCGCTGCCATGGCCATGGTCGGTTCCGCGGTCACCGTTCTCGCGAAACGTCCGGCCAAACTCCGAGACCACGACGACCACGGTGCTGCGCCAAGCGGCAGTCCCGATCTCCTCAGTGAACCCGGCGAGCGCTCGGCCAAGCTCGCCGAGACGGTCGGCGAGGTAGCCGCTCGCACCGCCTTGGTTGATGTGCGTGTCCCAGCCGCCGACGTCGACGAAACCGAGGTTGAACTGCTCCCGCATCAGGCGACCAATCCGTCTGGCTGAGAGCTCGAAGCCCCGGGCCGAGACAGCCCCTCGGTTTGCTTCCGTGAGTTCGCGCGAGATCGTCTGGTAGACATCATCGCGCACGCGGAAACCTTCCGAGATGGCTGGCGCGAGTTCGCTGCTCTCGTACATCTTCTGGATTAGCCGTGCCTGGCGGTCGTCGATCCGGGGCTTGCCGACGGCGCTGATGCTGACGTTTGGCACCGGAGTGGTACCCCGGAAGGTCAGTGGCAACTGATCGGTGAAGGCGATCGGTCGTGCCCGCGTAAGCTCCGTGACGAGGCGGCTCATGAAGCCAGAATTGTAGTTGCGCGTGCCGTCAGCCGCTTGGCCGAGTTCGATCGTATCCTGTGTCTGGAAATGGCTTCGGCTCACGTCATCATTCGCCCCAATGAAGGGTACCACGGCGAGTTCGCGACGAGCCCAGAAAGGATGAAGCGTCTCGCGAAGTGCTGGGTGAAGCCCCCAGTCTGCATCGAGCGGCAGGGCCGACATCGCATCGTCAGGGTCGGGGCGCGAAACAGCAAGAACCGGCCGCACCTCGTAGTAGAAGCTGCTTGATACCGGAATGATGACATTGGTCGCATCATAGCCGCCGCGCAGAAAGACGATGAGCAAGCGGGCATCGGTAGCGGGCGCAGCCCAGACTCTGCCAGCCACGGTGAGCGTGGGGAGTGTCGCAAATGCCTTGATGAGCTCTCGGCGATTCATGGCGCCCTCCCCGCGAAGCCACGCATGAACTCGGGCGACGATAGAAACAGGACATTCCAATCCTGCGGTGAGATCGCCTCAGCGAGTGCCGCGAGCGTGGTCGGACTCAAATCACGCCGCAAGAATCGAAAGTAAAGTTCATTCTGAAGCAAGGGAAAGGCCGGTTCGGTGGCTGCGTCCGCTTGCTCGGGCTTGAACAGGTTGCCTGCGCTCGAGCCGATCTGCCGAGCAACCTCGAACCGCGCCATCATCTGCCCTGGGCTGTTCCAGGCCGTTGACAGCGGACTGTAGCCGTCCGGAGAACTCCGATTGAAGAGTCCTTGGCCGAGCCGGTTGATGAAACTCTGAATAGGCTGTGTGTTCCGGATGACTTTGTCGTCGTAGGCCAGACGGATGGCGGAGAGCACATAGTGGATGGCGTCCTTGAACTTACCTCCAGTCCTCGAGGCCTCCCGAAACTCCGGCGATTGCACCATCACTCGCAGCACCATAGAGATGTCCCCAACAGAGCTTTTGAATGTCTCGGCCATACGCGACACGAGCGGCGCTGGCGGATCGTCACCGACAAAATATGTCGCCAGCTTCTTCGAAATGAATACGGCCGTTACAGGGTGCTTACAGAGTATGTCTACCGCCTTATCGACCTCTTCCAATCCGTTGCCTTTGATCTCGTGGCCGAGAAACGTCTTGTCGCCGGCATCATGGCGTGCCGGATTGAACTCGAACAGTCCATCACGGTGATAGAGCGTCTGGTGCGCAGGTCTCAGCCTTGGCGTCCGCGTGGTGCCGTTGATTCCGACGCCGGTGAGAATGCGCGCGAGTTCCTCGACATCGCGCTGCGTGTAGCCGGAGCCCACGCCCATGGTGTGAAGCTCAATGATCTCGCGCGCGTAATTCTCATTGAGCCGACCGACAGCATTCGAGGCGTTGTCGAGATAGCGCAGCATCGCAGGATGGCGGACCGTCATCGAGAGCAGCTGGCAGAAGTTGCCTAGGGCGTTCGGCCGGATGACGCGCTCCACGTAATCGCCGACAAGCAGGCGGATGTTGGACTTGGCCTGATGCACATTGAAGTGGTTGAACCAGAACCACGTAAGGCGCTCGTGAATTTGCCGCGGCGAGTAGAGAGCTCGAAGAATCTCGCGCGCTGCGGCTTGTCGTGCGATATCGCTGAGGCTCTGCTGATACGCGCGTCGGGCGGCCGCTCTCTGATCGGGGTCCTCGAGCTTGTTTGCGGCGCGGATCTCTTGATCTTTCGCACTCACTGTTTTGAGCAACGGCGCCTTGAGGGCCGCCAAGGCGTCAATCTGCTCCTGCGCCCTCTCGGGCAGAATAGTCTCGCCATCGGCGGCGAGCTGCTCGTCCAGCCAGCGGTCCCTACCCAGGCGTTTGAATTGCGCGACCGTCGCGCTGCTGATGCCCCACGTCAGACGCTCCAACAGCGCAACGTCCTCTGCCGGGAGATCCCCCGCGCGCGCGCCACCTGACAGGAAAACTACGGCGCAGACCACCAACGCGAGGGCGCCGCCGGCACGATTTCGCAAGCCAAGGTTCATCGCAGTCACGACATGAGGACCTATGCGCCTTCCCATCCATGAAACGACTTGGGGATGATAACACAAGGGCGGGGAAGCCCTCCGTCAAGCGACGTTCCGTATTGGATGCCGGCTCAGTCATTTATGCAAACTATCGTCTTGAAACGGCGAGACATTCTGCGGACAGCAGCACCAGTCGATGTAATGAGTATGGATCGATTCCACCCATCCCCTACGGGCGTCTTGAATTCATCGATGGTTCAGTAGCCCGCGCCCAATCGTGGCTGACATAGGGGTACGGTCGAGACGGAAGCTTTCTCGCATCGGAGAGCCTACGCGCGAATGGGGCACGCCTCATCCGTACGCAGCGTCAATACGCGGACCCCGTCGCGGGTGACGGCGACGGTATGCTCGAATTGCGCGGAGAGCTTCCCGTCCATGGTCACGACGGTCCACCCGTCCTCCTCGGTCCGCACTGCCTTGCGCCCTTGGTTCAGCATCGGCTCGATCGTGAAGACCATGCCCTCTCGCAACGTGAGACCGGTCCCCGGCTTCCCGAAATGCAGCACTTGCGGTGCTTCGTGCATCTCGCGCCCGATGCCATGGCCGCAGTACTCCCGCACGACCGAATAGCCGTTCCGCTTTGCATGCCGCTCGACGGCGTAGCCGATGTCGCCAAGCGTCGCGCCCGGGCGCACAGCACGGATACCCTTCCACATCGCCTCGTAGGCGGTGCGAACGAGACGCCTTGCCGTGGGCGTCACATTCCCGATGAGGAATGTCTTGCTGGAATCCGCGATATAGCCCTGCTTCTCGAGCGTGATGTCGAAATTGACGATATCGCCATCCTGCAGGACCGCGTCGCTCGACGGCACGCCATGGCAGACGACATCGTTCCTCGAGCAGTTCAGCACGAAGCCGTAGCCATACTGGCCTTTGCTGGCGGGCCGCGCGCCAAGCTGATTGACGATAAATGTCTCGACGAGGTCGTTGACTTGCAGCGTGCTCAACCCTGCGAGAGGCACCTCATCGAGGTACGCGAACACCGATGCGAGCAAACGCCCCGCCTCTGCCAGCAACTCGATCTCGGCCGGCGTCTTTGTCATCTGGCTGCCGCCGCGAGACCAAACTCATTGACGCCGGCCTCCTTCAGCTCCCGCGACACGAGCTCTTGGAACGTGAGACCGGGGTTCAGCTCGCAGAGCATGCCGAGCTTGATCCAGAACGCCGCCTGGGCATTGATCGACCGATAGGACGCCTTGCTCGCCCGGCGCAGCTGCTCGTGCAGCTCATCCTCGATATTGACGATTCCCACTGCCCACTCCTGAATATACGATTCGTATATACCGTATATATGTGCGCTGCGGGCAGAGCAAGTCATTCGCCGACTGCGGAATTGAGCGCAGAAACCGCAGGCGAAAAGAGCGACGCATGAGCCGGATCGCTATCGGGTCGGTGTGATTGGAACCAGATCCGAAGAACAATTACAGAGCGGAGCTTTCGCTTCTCGCCCTCTCGGTCTGACGTTATCGTCATCCGTTGCATTGTTCCGAGCGCTTCTCGTCGCGCTCCCTGGATTCGAGCATATGTCACCAAACGCCCCCTCGCTTCGCCGTGCCCATGCCTTCTGCGAAGCACATGGCTTGCGAGTCCCAATCCTTATGGCGCCCATGGCCGGTGCGTGTCCGGCCTCCTTGGCGATTGCCGTTGCGCAGGCGGGCGGCCTTGGCGGGTGCGGCGCGCTGTTAATGAGACCCGAAGCCATCCGCGCCTGGGCTGCGGAGGTGCGCAGCAACACGAATGGCGGTTTCCAGTTGAACCTCTGGATTCCCGATCCTCCTCCTCACCGCGATGCCACAAACGAGACCCTGGTGCGGACGTTCCTAAGCAAATGGGGCCCGGATGTGCCGCCGGAGGCGGGTGATGCATCTCCTGTGGATTTCGTCGCCCAATGCGAGGCGATCCTGGATGCCGGCCCGGCCATCGTCTCGTCGATCATGGGCCTCTATCCCGAGGCGTTCGTCGCGCGGCTCAAGGAGCGCGGCATCAAGTGGTTCGCGAATGTCACGACGGTGGCCGAAGCGCGGGCGGCCGTCGATGCGGGCGCCGATGCCGTCGTGGCTCAGGGCATGGAGGCCGGCGGCCACAGAGGCGCGTTCGACGCCGACAAAGCGGGCGAGGCACTGGTAGGCCTGTTCGCGTTGCTCCCCGCGGTCGTCGACGCGGTGGGCCATCGTGTGCCTGTCGTCGCCACTGGCGGTATTGCGGACGCGCGCGGGATCGCGGCTGCTTTGATCCTGGGAGCCTCTGCGGTGCAGATCGGCACGGGCTTGTTGCGTACGCCCGAGGCCAAGCTCGCGACCGCATGGGCCGATGCCATCGGAGCGGCGCAACCAGAGGATACTGTGCCGACCCGCGCTTTCTCCGGCCGCCTTGGCCGCTCCATCGCAACGGCCTACGTGAGGGCGGCCAACGGGGCCGATGCGCCGACCCCGGCGCCCTATCCCGTGCAGCGTGGCCTGACGCAGGCCATGCGCGAGCAGAGCGTGAAGACCAACGACATCGACCGCATGCAAGCGTGGGCCGGTCAAGCGGCTCGACTCGCGCCCGTCGAGCCGGCTGCCGACTACCTGAGCCGCATCTGGAAGGAAGCGGTGGAGATTTTGACGTAGCCCACGCGCACAGCCCGAATCTCAAGCCTCACGGCGCATGAGACGCAGGGCATTGCCGGAGAGGATCTTCTCGCGATCGGATGCGGGCATGCCTTGAAGCGTCGGCAATGCCAGTGCGCCCTCGGCATCACCGATCTCATAGGGAAAATCCGTGCCGAACAGCACATGATCGGCGCCGTAGGCGTCGACGAGGAACGCAAGTGCGCCAGAACCGGCGACGACGGTATCGTAGTAGAGATCCTTGAGGTACGTGCTCGGCGCGCGCGTGATGTTCGCACGGCACGCCGGGTTCGCCTCGTATTGCGGTGCGCTCCAGCCGAGATCGAGGCGGCCCGCCAGCATCGGCAATGTGCCGCCGCCATGCGAGAGCACCAGCTTCAGTCGCGGATGGCGCTCCAGTACACCGGAAAAAATGAGACGCGTCACGGCGACTGTCGTCTCTGTGGGCCAGGCCACCAGTGTCCTCAATGTGTACTCGGTTTGCGTGGCGCTCAGCGCCGACGAGGTCGAATGCATGAAGATCATGAGATCGAGCTTCTCGATCTCGGCGAACAAGGGCTCGAAGGCAGGATCGTCGAGAGGGCGCGGTCCCGCGGAGGTGCTGAGCACGACGCCCACGAAGCCGTGCTGCCCCACAGCGCGACGCAGCTCTTCCGCGGCGAGCTCCGGAGCGCCCAATGCCGGAACGGCGAGTCCGGCGAGGCGGCCCTCGCCATGCGCGACCATCCATGCGGTCGACTCGTTCAGCGCTCGCGTCTCTTCGAGACTGACGACCTTCGGCCCGTTCGAAATGATGCTCGGTGACGGCGATATGAGTTGCAGCGTCACGCCTCGCCGCTTCAAGTCCCCCATACGCGCATCGAGATCATAGAGAAGTGGATCGAATGTACCGTAACTCGGAAGATGATAGCTCCGCGGGCCGGTCGCCTGCAGCGGAAAGCCGAGGCCTGGCGTCTCGGCCATCCGGCGAACGAACGGTTCGCTGAATCCGTGCGCGTGCACATCGACAAGCATGACTGCGACTCCCCCCCGCCAATTCGGCCTTCAATCCACGATGAACAATTTCGCGCCGGTCGGCGTGTACGATCGGTGTGCCGCATCGCCAAAATCGGATACCTGGTAGCTCGTTCCCGCCGAGAGCGTGAAGCGCCGGCCATCCTTGAGCTCGCTGATGAGCTCACCTTCAAGCACATAGAGAATATGACCGCGGTCGCACCAATGATCCGCGAGATAGCCCGGCGTGTACTCGACATGGCGGACGCGAATATCGCCGATCTCCAAGGTGCGCCAGATCGCCTCGCCTTGCTCGCCCTTGTGGATTGTCGGAACGACTTTTGACCAGTCAGTGACTGTGAATGGAAGAGACGGGATCTTCATTGAGGTCGAACTTTCGCGATCACGGCCGCCCGGACAGCGGGACTGCACACGGCACCAGATCGGAATGGTCAACGTTTTCGCCCGTGCGCGCAAGGGGCGCACGGGCGTTGACTATCAGCAGCGCGATAATGAAGCGGCTACTTGCCGACCGCGTCCGAGACACACTTCTTCTCGAAGCTCGCCTTCGCGGCCCCGGCGAGCTTCTTGCCGGTGGCGGCTTTAGTGCAGCTCGCCGAGGCATCCTTCTCGCACTTGGTCATGAACGACTTCA
The DNA here is from genome assembly GCA_035565975.1 of Hyphomicrobiaceae bacterium. Lineage (GTDB taxonomy): Bacteria > Pseudomonadota > Alphaproteobacteria > Rhizobiales > Hyphomicrobiaceae. The sequence continues at coordinate 92,079 of DATMRT010000096.1, read as the reverse complement.
ATGCTGCACCGGCCAGCTTCTTCGATGTGGCCTGCGCCTGGCAGCTTTGCGCCGTACCTTGTGCGTGAGCGAGTGAAGCACCGGCAACGAGTGCGAGAGCAACGACAAGAGTCCTCATGGGACACTCCCTAGGCTGTTGAGGCGCGCATTCATCGCCAGTCGTGATGAACGCTGCGTGAATCACTCAACGCGGATGCAGGCAAACGGTTCACCACGCCCACCTAAACGGAATTCAGCAATTCATCAGGTGCGCGCCATATCCCTGAGCTTACCGACGATACCGCTCGGAAAAAAGTAAACGCTCAGGATGAAGAGCACGCCGAGCCAGAGCAGCCAGCGATCGGGATGCAGCAGGTGCGGAATGAGCGGCAGGGCGGACGTCGCCTCGCTCGCAACGGCCATGAGCTTCTGCAGGTAGTTCTGGGCGAGAATGAAGAGTGTCGCTCCGATTACGGCGCCGTAGAGCGTGCCCATGCCGCCGATCACGACCATCAACAGAATGTCGAGCATGATCGCGAACGAGAGGGTGGTGTCCGGCCCCGTGTAGCGTACCCAGATCGCACTCATGGCGCCGGCAAGCACCGCCATGCCCGCCGCAAGACAGTTGGCGACCGTGCGGTAGTACACGACGTTGTAGCCGAGCGCCTCGGCGCGAAAATCGTTCTCGCGGATGGCCTGGAGCACGCGCCCGAATGGCGAGTTGACGATCCTGAAGGCCGCGAGCAGCAGCAACAGCGCAGCACCGAATACGAGATAGTAGCTTAGGTCGCGGCCATCGATGCGCAGGCCGATCGCGGGCATGTCGAGTAGCACGGTCCCAGGCCGCAGGAGCTGCGGCACGCGGAACGAGCGCCCATCCTCGCCGCCGGTGTACTCGGAGAGCTGGCTCGCGAGGATCGCGAACGCGGACGCGACCGCGAGCGTGATCATGGCAAAGAAGATCGCGCGCACGCGCAGCGACAGGAGTCCGATGACGAAGGCGAGCACGGCACCGACGATGAGCGCGATCGCGAGCCCTAGCCCTGCCGATGTCCACGTCGGGCCCCAGCCGTAAAGCGCAAGGCCGACGCCGTAGCCGCCAATGCCGAAGAACATGGTGTGCGCGAACGAAACGATGCCGGTGTAGCCGAGCAGCAGGTCATAGCTCGCCACCAGCACGATGAAGATGCAGATCTTGGCGGCCGTGTTGATGGGCTGCGAGCCGGTGAACAGGAACGGTGCGAAAGCCAGCGCGAACAGGATGGCGGCAAGCACGAAACTCAGGATGCGGCTGCGCGGCAGGTCGCCGGAGAGTGCGGACTGGATCATCGTGCGCCCCTACCGCCGCGCCACAGGATAGAGTCCCTGCGGTCGCCACATGAGGATCGCGACCATGAGCAGGATGTTCGAGGCAACCGCGATCTTCGGCGCGAGAAAAGCCGTGTAGTTGGCCGTGAGCGCGACGAGGATCGCGCCGAGGAAGCAGCCGCCGACCGAGCCGAGCCCGCCGATGATGATGACGATGAACACGAGCACCATGACGTCGCCGCCGATGGCCGCCGTCAGCGTCTCGCGATAGAGCGCCCACATCGTACCGCCGAGACCGGCCAGTGCCGACCCGGCAATGAACACGCCGACGAAAAGCTGACGGATGCGATAGCCGAGCGCTTCGACCATCTCGCGGTTCTCGACGCCCGCGCGGATGAGCAGACCGACCTTCGTGCGATTCAGAACGAGCTGCATGACGATGAAGACGGTAAGCCCGACAGCCACCGCGAGCAGCCGGAACTTCTCGAGCGCAAAGTCGCCAATCGTGATGGCGCCGCGCAGGCCGTTCGGCAGCGGCATGGGCTTCTGGTCGCCGCCCCAGACGACATGAATGAGCTGCTCGGCCACGATCAGGCCGCCCATGGTGATCAGGATCTGCTTGAGGTGCTGCCCGTAGACAGGACGCACGATCACACGCTCGAAGGCCCAGCCGAGCGCGCCCGTGCCGATCATGGCGGCAATGACAGCGAGCATGAGCGCTGCGAGATTGAGCGTGAGGGCATCAGACTGAACCCAGCCCGATAGCGGCCCGAGTACGGTCATGGCCATGTAGGCGCCGATCGCGATGAAGGCGCCGTGGCCGAAGTTGAGCACGTCCATGAGGCCGAAGATGAGCGTCAGACCGCTGGCGATGACGAAGATCATCATGCCCATGGCGAGCGCGGCAACCGTGAGCGTCACCCACGTCGTCGGGCTACCGATGAGCGGCAGCGCCGCCAACGCTATGACGGGCGCAATGAGCACCGGCATCAGATCGCGCGGCGTCTGCGGCAGATCATCCGGGGCGGATCGCGATGTCGTCGTCGCCATGGCGGGTTCCTATTGGTGCGCTGCGAGCGAAAGGCCGAGCAGGCGCGTCTGCAAGGCGCTGTCGGCGGCCAGCGCTTGCATGGCACCGCGATGGACGATACGTCCGTCGTCCATGACGGCAACGCTGTCGCCGAGACTCGCGGCAAAGCGGAAGTTCTGTTCGACGAGGAGGATGGTCGTCTTGTCCCGCTTCAGCTCCTTGAAGGCCGTGATCATGCCTTCGATGATGGCCGGCGCGATGCCTTTGGTCGGCTCGTCGATGAGGATGAGCGCCTTCGGCTCGACGATCGCGCGCGCGATGGAGAGCATCTGCTTCTGTCCGCCGCTGAGCAGGCCAGCGGGTAGCTGCCAGAAGCGCTTGAGCGCAGGAAACAGGCCGAAGATCCAATCGAGCCGCGCCGCATCCGGCGGCCCGAGGCGCGCGGCGAGACGCATATTTTCCGCGACTGTGAGATCCGCGAACACGCCCATGCTCTCGGGTACATAGCCGATGCCCAAGCGCGCGATATCCGGCGTCGCGCGCCCGCCGATGGCGCGACCGTCGAACGAGATCGTGCCCTGGCTCGGCGGCCAGAGGCCCATGATCGTGCGCAGCGTCGTCGTCTTGCCGGCGCCATTACGGCCGAGCAGCACGGTCAGCTCGCCGCGTGGCACGGCGAGGTCGACGCCCTGCAGGATGTGGTACTGGCCAATGTGCGTGTGGACGCCGTCGAGGACGAGCAGCACGTCGCTCACGACACGGCCTCCCCCTTGCTGCCGCCGTCGGGCGTCGCGCCGAGATAGGCCTCCTGCACGATCGGCGAGGCGATGACGGTCTCGGGATCGCCATCAGCGACGAGCTGGCCATTGTGCAGCACGACGATCCGATCCGCGAGCGAGCGCACGACATCCATCTTGTGCTCGACCAGCAGGATGGTCTTGTCGCCCGCCGCTTTCAGCTTCTGAATGAGATCGAGCACGACCGGCACCTCGTCGACGGACATGCCCGCCGTCGGCTCATCGAACATGTAGACATGCGGCTCGAGCGCCATCATCAGCGCCACCTCGAGCTTGCGCTTGTCGCCGTGCGGGAGCGCTGCAGCGGCAATCTCGCGCTTGTCCTGCAAGTTCACTTCTTCGAGAAACTGCTCGGCGCGATTGATCCACTCGACATGATGATCCCAGCGGCTCCAGAGGCTCGCCGCCGCACGCGCCTTGGCCTGCACGGCGAGGCGGACGTTCTCCGCGACCGAGAGATTCGGAAAGAGATTGGTGATCTGGAAGGCGCGCCCGATACCGCGTTTCGCCCGCTCAGACGTGCCAAGGCGCGTGACGTCCTCCCCGTCGAGATGGACGCTGCCGGCCGTCGCCGGAAGCTGGCCGGACATCAGATTGAAGTACGTCGTCTTGCCCGCGCCATTGGGTCCGACAATCGCGGTCAGGCTGCCTGCGTGGAAGGCGCAGCTTACATCGTCGACAGCCGCATGGCCGCCGAAACGGATCGTCAGCCCTTGTGTTTCGAGGACAGGCTTGGACATGCGGTCTCGTCGTATCGACGGTAGATCAGAGCGCGACGGAAGCGCAAGGCGCGTCCGCCGCACTCAGATATTGCAGAACCTTACTTCGGCACGGTGACCGGCAGGGGCATCTTGCTTGCCGGGATCGTGGCGACGAGCTCGAGGACATCGTTGTCCTTGGCGTCCTTCTTGATGCGGAAGTGATACATGTCCTGCATGGCCTGATGATCCTCCTTGCGGAAGGTCATCGTGCCCTTGGGCGTCTCGAAGCTCATGCCTTCCATGGCCGCGATCAGCTTCTCGGTGTCCGTCGAGCCCGCCTTGGTCAGCGCCGCGACCACGGCTGCCGCTGCCGAGAATCCACCCGCGACGAAGAAGTCCGGCGGCGCGCCATGGCGCTTCGCGTACTCGGCCTTGAGCCAGTCATTGAGCGGGTTCTTCGGGAAATCGAAGTAGTAGTAGATGCCGCCCTCGGTGCCCGCAAACTGCTTCCAGGCGTTCATGACGGGGAGGATGTTGCCGCCGGGCGTGAGCGCGATATTGAAGCGCTCGGGCTTCATGTCGGCGAACTTCGCGAGCGGATGCGGCCCCGCCCAGATGAAGCCGATGATGCGCTTGCCGGGCTGATCCTTCAACGCATTGAAAAGCCGCTCGGCAAAGGGGGCGAAATCCGCGGTATTGCCCGCCGCGTATTCCTCCGCGACGATCTTCGCTTTCGGGCGCAGCGAGGCGAGCGCTTGCTTGTACGCCTTCACGCCGTCGCGGCCGAACGCCGTATCGAGTCCGAGCATACCGATCGCGACATCCTCATTCTCGGGAACGGTCGCCGCGTTCGCGAGCGCATCCTGATAGGACGAGCGGCCAGTGCGGAAGATGTAGCGGTTCCACTTGGCGCCGGTGATCGAGTCCGCCACGGCCGGCTCGACGAGAAGCACCTTCTTGAATTCCTCCGCCACCGGCAGCATGGCGAGCGCGACCGGCGAGCCCGTCGTGCCGACGGCGATGTCCACCTTATCGTCGCTGTAGCATTCCTCGAGGAGGGTCTTGCCGCGATCGGGCTTGAGCTGGTCGTCCTTGACGATGACCTGGAGCTTGTCGGCGCCGACCTGCATCGTGTTCTTGGTCAGATACTCGAGGCCCATCATGAAGCCCGCCTCGGTCTGCTTGGCGTAGGCTTCGAGCGGCCCCGTCTTACCGGCGATCAGGCAGATCTTGATGTCCTTGGCCACGGCCGACGGCGCCGTCAGCGCGAGTACCGGGGCTGCCAGAAGTGCCGCGAGACCGCTCGCCCGCCGCCATGGCTTGTGGGTCGTCCTCCGCATGATCTCCTCCCTTGGGTGAGCCTGAACATGAGACTTGAGTCAGGTTTCATGTTAGGCTAGCTATCCCTCAGTGCACCGTCAAGATGCGTCGGCTGCGGGCGACCTCACAAACCGGCCAAGTCACTCATGTCAGAGCCTGATTCATCGCCGAGCCTTCCTGCGCCAAAGACGAAGCGCGGCCAGCGCACGCGCGAGCGCATTCTCGATGCCGCCGAGATCGAGATTGGCGGACGCGGTTTCGCCGAGGCGTCGATCAGCACGATCACGGCCCAGGCCAAGGTGGGACAGGGCACGTTCTATCTTTACTTCCGCACCAAGGAGGACGTGATGCGCGAGCTCGTCCTCCGCATGGGCCGTCGGCTGAGACGGCACCTCACGCTCTCGATCGCGGATGCGCCCGACCGGCTCGAAGCCGAACGACGCGGCATTCGCGCATTCCTCGAATTCGTGCGCGCCAATCCGAATCTCTATCGGGTCGTCGCCGAGGCGCAGTTCGTCGATCCCGAGGTGTACCGCCGCTATTACGAGGACTTCGCGCGGAGCTATGCCAGCGCGCTCAAATCGGCCGTGCGCCGTGGGGAGATCGCAAAGGGCGACGCCGAGGTCAGGGCCTGGGCGCTGATGGGCCTCAGCGACATGGTCGGAATGCGCTATGCGCTCTGGGACGGCAAGACTAAGCTCGATCAGGTGTCGGACGCGGCTTTCGAGCTGATCGCGAAGGGCCTCGAGCCGCGCCGGCGTGCGTGAATTCATCCGCCACGCGAAAGTACGGGAGGTCTCGGAGGCATATGCGCACCATCCCCGACTTCGCCCGCCAGCGTGCACTGCTGACGCCGGATGCGGTCGCCTTCCGGGATATCGCCACCGGGCGAGCCTGGACCTTCGCGGACGTCGATCGTCAAGCCGAGCGCCTTGCTGCCATGTTCGAAGCGCGTAGGCTCGCCGAGGGCGACCGCGTGGCCGTGCTTTGCCACAACACGCCGATGTTCTTCGCGCTGCTCTTTGCTGCAGCGAAGGCAGGGCTCATTCTCGTGCCGCTCAACTGGCGCCTGACGGCAAGCGAGCTGAGGCCGATCCTCGCGGACTGCGATCCGCGCCTTCTGCTGCACGACGCCGCGACGGCGTCACTCGCCGAAGTCGTCGCCCGCGAGGCGGATATCGACCACCTCAGTTTCGATCGATGCGACGAGCTCGCCAGGAAGACGCAACCGCGCGCCGATCGCGCGACCACCTGGGCCACAGACCGCGTCTGGTATCTGCTCTACACGTCCGGCACCACCGGCAAGCCGAAGGCCGTGATCCAGACGCCCGGCATGGCGCTCGCGAACTACATCAACGTGCAGCAGGCAACAGGCATCGGCCCTGCGGACGGCACGGTGAACTTCCTGCCGCTCTTTCACACGGCCGGCATCAACCTGCACGCGCTTCCCGTCTTCATTGGCGGCGGAACGAGCCACGTGCTCGCGAAATTCGACATCGATCCGCTGCTCGATCTCATCGAGGCGCGCGCGATCAAAGTCTTCTTCGGTGTGCCGGCGATCTATCAGGCGATCAGTCTTCATCCGCGTTTTCAGCGCATGGATTTCAGCCACGTTCACCACTGGGGCTGCGGTGGCGCGCCACTCCCCGAGAACCTCATCCATGCCTTCCTCGCGAAGGGCGCGCTCGTGTGCAACGGCATGGGCATGACGGAGACCGGGCCGACCGTCTTCCTGATGGACCCCGCTCACGCCAAGGAAAAGATCGGTTCCGTCGGCAAGGCGCAGATCATGACGGAGGTTCGGCTCGTCGATGCAGCGGGCAAGGTCGTGGCGGATGGTGCGCCCGGCGAGATCCAATTCCGCGGCCCCAATATCACGCCCGGCTACTTCAACAATCCGGAGGCGACCGCTGCTGCCTTCGATGACGACTGGCTCAGGTCCGGCGATGTCGGCCGGCGCGACGCTGACGGCTATTACTTCATCGTCGACCGCATCAAGGACATGTACATATCCGGCGGCGAGAACGTGTATCCCGCCGAGGTCGAGGCTGTTCTCCACGCACACCCGGCCATTCTCGAGGCCGCAGTGATCGGTGTTGCCGATGCGCGGTGGGGCGAAGTGGGCCATGCGCACATTCTGCTGCGCCCCGATCAGGCGCTCGATGCGGCTGCGGTGCGTACATGGGCGCGCGCGCGTCTCGCTGCCTACAAGGTACCGCAGCACATCACGTTCGTCGGTGAGTTCCCGCGCACGGCCGCCGGCAAGATCCAGAAGCATATGCTGCGACGTGCTACGCCTGCTTAAGCTGAAGCCTGGCTCTACGACTGCGGCACGATCCGCAGCACATGCTCCGTCTTACCGGGCAGGAATGGCGTCGGCATCCCATGCACCCAGGCATCGTGGCCCGTGCGCCAGAAGGGTGAGAGAAAGTGGCCGCTCTGCCCGGTCGGCATCTCGATGATGCCCTCGGCCTCGTGCCCGGGCGATACGGCCATGCGCTGCGAGGCGCCAAACGCCGGTCGTTGCACGCGCGGCATGTCGTCGTCGCCGGGGAGTGGATCATCCGGCATGCACAAGTAGCGCTTCGCGATCTCGGGCAGAGCGCGCGCCAGCGGATGGCAGATCGACGAACCGCGATTGAGATCGCCCCATGCGCGGAATTGGCCGTCCTTCGTCAGGTTCGCCGGATCGCGCGCGACATCGCGGGCGGCGGCGGCGAGCAGGTCGTCCCATGAGGGGTGCCCGGGGCTCAGCAAGTGCGCAGGCTTTGTCGTCACGAGCGGCCAGAGCCAGCCTTCCGTCTGCCCGAGCAGAAGCTGCCCCGCACCATTGGCGCTCGCCTGCGGGAATGCGCCGAGCAGCATGGATGTGACGCGCCGCTCGACTGCGTTGCGGAAGCGCCGCGTGAGGAGATAGCTGACGGAGTCGACCGATGCGCGGCCCTCCCATTTCTGCGAGGCCGCCTCGAGCCGCATGAGTAGGGGATCGCCTTGCGCACCCGCGAGCACCGTGCGCAGCAGTTTCCACCAAGGCTCGAGAAAGATCGCGCGATCATCGAGCTCGATGGCGAGGATGTCGCGCTCGTTGAACTTGTCGCGTGCCATGAGCCCATCGCGAATCTGATGCGCGCGCGCGCTTTGATCGCGCCCGATATAGCCGAACCGCATTCCGTCGGGCCCGGCATCCGCGCGATTGTTAGCCGTCCAGAGACGGCCTGATGGCGGATCGCGCAGCTCAGGCAGTCCCGCCGTTTTGAGCGGCCATGGCGGACACGCGCCCGCCGGCACGACGACGCGCTCGATGCCCTCCCGGTTGCACGGCGCCTGCCAGTCCGGCACTGCACCGAGCAGTCGCCAGCCGATGCGGCCCGTGCTGTCGGCCGCGACGAGGTTCTGCATCGGCAATCCGGCGCGATCGGCGATGGCAAAGAGCTCGTCGAGGTTCCGCGCCCAGCCGAACTCGGCAAGGCCGCTGCCGATCGCACCAGGAAGATGCGCCACCCATCTGAGCGCCAGAAGACTGCCATCCGGCTCCTGTCGCAAAATAGGACCCCAATCCGTCTCCCTCACGACGAGCACCTCGGACGCGGCGCCCGCGACTTCGATCGTCTCGCGGTGCTCGGTGATGCCGCATTGAGCCGGCGTGCCCGTACATGGCGGCATGAGTGCCCACTGAGAGGTGTCGGCGTAGCCGTTCGTGACGGCCCAGGCGACGTGCCCGGTGCTCCCCGCGATCACGCCCGGAATGCCGGGAAACGTAAAGCCCGAGACGTCCATCCGGCCACCCGGTGCGTGGGCATCCGGGTAGATCAACCGCGCGCGGAACCAGACACTCGGTGCCCGCAGATTGAGATGCATGTCGCCGCCGACGATGGCTCGGCCGTCCTTGGTCAGCGCGCCGGAGACTGCGAGATTATTGCTGCCGGGCGCGCTTGCGCCGCCGGCAATGGCTCCGGACTTTGTGCCGTTCGGCAGACGGCGCAGATCGATGGCCTCGGGCCCCGGCAGCGGTGCGTCGCCAAGCCCCTCACCGATGAGCGGCGCATCCCATCGCGTCCCGCCATGATTGAGCATCGCAAAGAGAGGCGCCGGCAGCGCACGGCTCAGTCGCCAGAGCGCGAGCCGCGCGAAGGGATGATAGCCCTGCAGGTCGAAATACAGCGCATTCGCGGCGAGTACCGTGTCTTCGGCCGTCCAGGCAGCGGGCTGCTGACGCAGAATGAGATAGGGCCACGGCCGCACGGAGAGGGCACCGAGCCCGGCATTGACGCCAGCCGCATAGACTTCGAGGAGCTGGCGCCGCTTGCCGAGCAGGTCAGCCTCTCCGGTGTGCATGGCGACACGCGCACGCAAGCGGTGGACACGCCGCCCGAGATCGATGGGAAGTGCAGCCGGACCCAAGAGCGCGGCGAGCTCACCGGCCGCGCTGCGCCGGGCGAGATCCATCTCGAAGTAGCGCTCCTGCGCATGGATGAAGCCGAGCGCGCGAACGGCATCGGCCTCGGTCTCCGCCTCGATCGTCACGACGCCTTGGGCATCGCGAGAGATATTCACCGGATGCTTGAAGTTCGGCAGCGTTACCTCACCATCGAGGCGCGCGAGGCTTCCCCTGAGGGCCATCCACGCGCTGGCGCCGCCAACCAGGGCCAGCGCGACGAGCCCCAGAATCGTTCGACGAAGCCAAACGCCCCACCGGCGCGTGATCGGCTCGGGCTCGGCGGGTGTGCTGAGGGGCATCGGCAAGGCTCTTGTGGAGACGGCTGCGGCACGACAGGTGGTCGGGCACCAGTGCGCCAGTTCCGCCCCGATGTCACGGGGGCGTCAGCACCCAAATCGTCCGGTCCCTCAATTCTCCAGCGCGCAAAGCGTTCTGCATTCGCCCGTAACGGAGTTGTGAATAAATCATTCGATTGACTAATTCAATCGAATGAAATAAGCCGTGCGGCATGAGAGATTCCAAAAGATCAGCTCCTGGTCCCGATGAGAGCGCTGGCGAACGCGGCGATGCCACACGCCAGAAGCTGCTGACGGCCGCGATCGACGTGTTCGGCCAATACGGCTTCGATGGCACCACCACGCGGGCGCTCGCATCGGCGGCGGGCGTGAACCTGCAGGCCATCCCGTACTATTTCGGCGGCAAGGAAGGGCTTTACCTCGCGGCCGCCGAGCATCTGGCCACGCTGATCTCGAGCCACGTCGGCAGCCGCCGCCAGCAGGTCCAGGCACGCCTCGCCGAGATCCAGGCCGAGGGGCGCCCCGTCACCCGCGACGAAGCACGCGAGCTGCTGACGATCCTGCTGCACACCCTTGCCGAGGTCATGGTGAGCGAGCGCTCGCGCCCCTGGGCCCGCTTTCTGATCCGCGAGCAGATGGCGCCGACCGAGGCTTTCTCGAAGGTCTACGACGGCGTCATGCGTCCTATGCTCGAAGCCATCCGCCGCCTTGTCGGCATTCTTCTTAGCGCGCCGCCGACTTCGGAAAGAGTTGGCCTCAGAGCGCTCTCGGTCATCGGCAGCGTGATGGTGTTCCGCGTAGCCAACGCCGCCGCCCTGCGCCAGCTCGACTGGTCCCAAATGGGGCCGCGTGAACTCGATGCGATCCGGGAACTCGTCAGCGACATCGTGCGCTCGCTCGATAGCGGAGGCGTGAAATGAACAGGAAGGCGCTCGCGATCATCGCGGTTGCTCTTGCTGCCGTCATCGCCTGGTGGAGCGGGCTCTTTGGCTTTGGCGGCCGCGAGAGCGGGCCGAACCTCACACTTTACGGCAACGTGGACATCCGGCAGGTCCAGCTCGGCTTCCGTGTCAGCGGGCGTATCGCCGAAGCCTTGGTCGACGAGGGCGACGGGGTCAAGGCCGGCGACCGTCTCGCCAGTCTCGATGCGCAGCCCTACCAGGACCAGATCCGCGTTGCCGAGGCGCAGGTGGAAGCCGCGCGCGCCACGCTTCAGAAGCTCGAAGCCGGCCCGCGCGAGGCCGAGATCGACCAAGCCCGCGCCGTCCACCAGGAGCGCGTGGCGGACCAGCAGAATGCCCAGCTCGCCTATGAACGCTCCGCCCGCCTGCGACCGACCGGCGCCGTCTCGGAAGCTGCGCTCGATACGGCCAAGGCCGCGCGTGACATGGCGGTTGCGCGCACGCAATCGGCGCTCGAGGCTCTGCGCCTCCTCGAGCAAGGAACGCGACCCGAGGACATCGCGGCGGCGCGAGCAAACCTGCAGGCGAGCGAGGCCAGTCTCGCTGCGGCGCAGACGGCCCTCAAGGACGCGACGCTGAATGCGCCTGCTGACGGCGTGATCCTCTCGCGCGTCCGCGAGCCGGGCGCGATCGTGGGGCCGAGCGACATCGTCTACGTGCTCTCGCTCGCAACGCCGGTCTGGGTGCGCGCCTACATCGCGGAGCCGAATCTCGGCCGCATCCGAACGGGCATGAAGGTCGAGGTGCTCGCCGACAGCGAGCCGGGCAAGCCTTACAGTGGCACAATCGGATTCATCTCGCCGGTTGCCGAGTTCACGCCGAAGTCCGTTGAGACGCCGGAGCTGCGCACCGATCTCGTCTACCGCCTGCGCGTGGTCGTCGATCAGGACCGCAATGGCCTGCGTCAGGGCATGCCGGTGACGGTGCGGATCCCCCTCGGCAAGGATGGCGCAGGTGGATCATGACGAAGGCGTCCGACGGCGGAAGCGCAAAGCCTGAAGCGGTCCGTATTGCCGGCATCACCAGGACATTCGGCAATGCGCCGCCGGCGCTCGATGACATCACGGCTTCCATCAACAGCGGCGAGATCACCGGCCTCGTCGGGCCCGACGGCGCAGGCAAGACAACGCTCATCCGGCTGATGACAGGGCTCATGCTGCCCGATGCCGGAACGATCGAAGTGCTCGGCTACGACACGCGCACCGATGCTGCGCGCATTCACGCCGCGATCGGGCACATGCCGCAGCGCTTCGGCCTCTACGAGGACCTCTCCGTTCGGGAAAACCTCGATCTCTATGCCGACCTGCGCGGCCTGGCGAAGGTCGAGCGGCCCGCCGTCTTCGACGAGCTGCTGACCTTCACCGACCTCAAACGCTTCACGGCGCGCCTTGCCGGCAACCTCTCAGGCGGCATGAAGCAGAAGCTCGGTCTTGCGTGCGCACTCCTGAAGAAGCCGCGTCTCCTCCTGCTCGACGAGCCGGGCGTCGGCGTCGATCCGATCTCGCGCCGCGATCTCTGGAAGATGGTCGAGGCACTGACCGCTGAAGGCATCGGCGTGCTCTGGTCGACGGCCTATCTCGACGAAGCGGAAGCCTGCGACCGCGTGCTGCTGCTGAACCAGGGCAAGCTTCTGTTCTCGGGTGTCCCCTCCGAACTCACCGAGCGCGTCGATGGGCGCGTCTTCAAGCTTTCCGGCATTGCAGGCCGGCGTCGCGCTGCCCTGACGCGCGTGCTCGATGACGAGAACGTCGTCGATGGCATCATTCAGGGCGAGGCCATCCGGCTCGTTCTGAAGAGCGGAACCGATCCCGAGGCGCTGCTCGCAGATGTCGGAGGCGGCGAAGCGCGCATCGCGCCGACATCGCCGCGCTTCGAGGATGCCTTCGTCGACATGCTCGGTGGCGGGCCCGACGGGCGCTCGAAGCTCGCGGAGGAGACGCGTCCCCGCCCTGCAGGCAATGGTCACCCTGTGATCGAGGCCAAGGGCCTGACCAAACGCTTCGGCGATTTCACGGCGGCTGCCGACATCACATTCGATGTGCCGCGCGGCGAGATCTTCGGCCTGCTCGGCCCCAATGGCGCCGGCAAGTCCACCACTTTCAAGATGCTCTGTGGCCTCCTGAAACCCACGCTCGGCGAGGGACGCGTCGCCGGTTTCGATCTGAGGCGCGATGGCGCGGAAGCCCGCAACCGCCTCGGCTACATGGCGCAGAAATTCTCGCTCTACGGCGACTTGAGCGTCGCTCAGAACCTCGCCTTCTTTGCCGGCGTCTACGGCCTCGCGGGGACACTGAAGCGCGATCGCACTCAGCTCATGACGGAGATCTTCGACCTCGGCCCGCACGCTGCGTCGAACGCCAAGGACCTGCCGCTCGGTCTCAAGCAGCGCCTCGCGCTCGCCTGTGCCGTCATGCACGAGCCGGACGCGCTCTTCCTCGATGAGCCGACCTCCGGCGTCGATCCGATCACGCGGCGCGAGTTCTGGACCCACATCAACGGCCTCGTCGAGAAGGGCATCACGGTCCTCGTCACGACGCACTTCATGGACGAAGCCGAGTACTGCGACCGCATCGCGCTCATCAACCAGGGGCGCGCGATCGCGCTCGGCACGCCCGATGCGCTCAAGGCAAGCGTTGCTACGCCTGAGAACCCCGACCCGACCATGGAGGATGCCTTCATCGCCCTCGTGCTCGGCGCCAACGAGAGGGCGGCTGCATGACAGCGACAGCGCACGGCGTCGGCAAGGAGGATTGGCGCGGATCGGCCCAGCGCCTCGCGACGCTCGTGCGCAAGGAGAGCCTGCAGATCGTACGCGACCCGAGCAGCATCCTGATCGCGTTCGTTCTGCCGGCGGTACTGCTCTTCCTCTTCGGCTATGGCGTTTCGCTCGATACCGCGCGCACGCGTGTCGGCCTCGTCATCGAATCCCAGACACCGCTGACACAGGACCTCGCGGCAAGTTTCCAGGCGTCGCGCTACTTCGAGGTATCCATCGGCCGTGACCGGCGCGATTTCGAGGAAGCCCTCGTGCTCGGCCGCGTCCGCGGGCTCATTATCGTGCCGGCGACGTTCACGAGCGACTTTGCCGCGCAGAAGAACCCCTCGATCCAGGTCATCGTCGACGGATCGGACCCCAATACGGCGAGCTTCGTGCAGAATTACACGCAAGGCGTGGTCGCGAACTGGGCCGCACTACGCGGCGCCGAGGTCGCAGCGCACCCGCCGCCTATCAGCGTCGAGCAGCGCTTCTGGTTCAACGCGGAGCTCAAGAGCCGCAACTTCCTCGTGCCGGGCTCGATCGCCATCGTCATGACGCTCGTCGGCACGCTGCTCACGTCGCTCGTCGTCGCGCGGGAGTGGGAACGCGGCACCATGGAAGCCATCATGGCGACGCCCGTCACCGCGACCGAACTGCTCGCCGGGAAGATCCTGCCGTACTTCCTGCTTGGCCTGACCTCGATGACGCTGTGCGTGGCCCTCGCCGTTCTCCTGTTCGGCGTGCCCTTCCGCGGCTCGCTGCTGGCGCTCTACGCGCTCAGCGCATCCTTCCTCGTCCCGGCGCTCGGCCAGGGGCTGCTGATCTCGGCGGCGACCAAGAACCAGTTCCTCGCCTCGCAGGTGGCGCTCATTTCGGCCTTTCTTCCTGCCTTCCTCCTCTCGGGCTTCCTGTTCGAGATCAGCTCGATGCCGACCGTCATCCAGTGGGTCACCATGATCGTGCCGGCGCGCTATCTCATCCCGAGCCTGCAGACGGTGTTCCTCGCCGGTGATATCTGGCCGATGTTCCTGCGCGATATCGCGATCATGCTGCTGATCGGCGCCGTGCTCTTCCTGCTTGCCGCGCGCAGCACCCAGAAGAGGATCGCCTGACATGTGGTGGACACGGCTCAAGGCCCTCATCATCAAGGAGCTGCTCGCCGTTCTGCGCGATCCCAAGGGCCGCGCCATCCTGATCGGCCCGCCGATCGTCCAGCTCCTCGTGTTCTCCTATGCGGCGACGCTCGAAGTGCGCAACGTCGACCTCCTTGTGCTGAACCGCGACGGCGGAAAATGGGGATACGAGCTCGTCCAGCGCATCGAAGGCGCGCCGACCTTCCGAAGGATCACCTTCGCGCAAACCCCAGCGGCGCTTCACGACGCGATCGACCGCCAGCGCGTCATCGCCGCGGTTCACATCGGCCCTACGTTCTCGCGCGACATCGAGGCAGGCCGTCCCGCCGACGTGCAGATCATCCTCGATGGCCGGCGCTCGAATGCCTCGCAGATCGTCGGCGGCTATCTCAATCAGATCGTCGCGACGCTTGCAGCGGATACGCCCGCAGGCCAAAGGGCAGCGACCGCAGCCGTGAGCGTCGTCGCGCGAAACTGGTTCAACCCGAACCTCATCTACCAGTGGTTCATGGTGCCCAATCTCGTCGCCAGCATCGCGCTGCTCATCGGCCTCGTTGTCACCGCGCTCTCGATTGCACGCGAGCGCGAGCTCGGCACGTTCGACCAGCTCATGGTCTCACCGCTCAGGACGCACGAGATCCTCATCGGCAAGCTTGCCGCGCCGATGCTGATCGGCACATTCCATATTACGATCTACATTCTGGCGGCGATCTTCGTGTTCGGCGTGCCGCTGCGGGGATCGCTGGTGCTGCTCTACGGCAGCGCGATCTTCTATCTCGGATCGGTCGTCGGCCTCGGCCTCTTCATCTCGGCGCTCTCGAAGACGCAGCAGCAGGCCATACTCGGCGCCTTCCTGTTCCTGGTGCCGGCCATGCTGCTCTCGGGCTTTGCAACACCCATCGAGAACATGCCCGAATGGCTGCAGCCGATCACGCTCGTCAATCCGCTCCGCTATTTCCTCGTGATCGTGAAGGGCGTCTTCCTGAAGGACCTGCCGCTGAGCGAGATTGCGCGGAACACGATGCCGCTCGCCCTCATCGCGCTCTTCACGCTCAGCGCCGCCGCCTGGCTCTTCCGCCGCCGGCTCGAGTAGAGATATCAGACGTCGTCCTCGCCAATGGAACCGCCCTCCCCTTCGAGGCGGTTGATCGCGCGGACATCGCGGCTGTTGAACTTCAGTCTTACACCGGCCCCGCCCGCCCCGTTCTCGGGAATGAATACGGCGCCACCTTCCTCGAGCGCCGTCCGGAGGCGGCTCAGCGCCTCCGCGGACGGCACCGCGCGCCCCATCTCGAGATCGGCAATCGTCTCGATGCTCACGCCGCTATCCGCCGCAAGTTCCTCACGCGACCATTGAATCAGCGCACGAGCGGCGCGGCACAAGGGCCCGGTAATCGCCATGGCACAGTTCCCCGGATCATTTACGCTGCCGGAGAGCATAGCCCGAAGAGTCGAGGGCTCAATATGTATCGACGACTAGACTTCCGGAAACGGATAGACGAACGCATAAAGCGCCGCGAGAACGATGACCGCCAGAACCAACGATATAAGAAGCACGCGCAGATTCATCCTGCGGCGATCGCCCTGGCGGGCTTCTACCGTCGTTCTCGTTTCCGGGGTTTCATGATTTTCGATGGTTTCGTGTCCTGCCATGGCGGCGCCTCCTGCTGATTGCCCAACGCGGCCAGCCACGCCCGGTTCCGGTCTCAGGAACCCCGCAGGTCTCGGATGCAGGTCCGGAGGTTGACGCCAGCCGCCGTTGGCTTGATGTTGCGCCTGCGAACACCCTATTCCTGATGCTGAAATTCGCCCGGCGCCGCTCTCGGACCTGGGCGGACTCGACGACGATCCGATCGAAAGACAACGCGCTCCCATGGACAGCTCGCCGAACAGTGCCCTGCAAGCGCCTGGCCCGACGTCGCGCATATTCTTCTCGCAGCGCCTGCGCCTGCACTATGTCGACTGGGGCAACAGCGCCGCGCCGCCGCTCATCCTGCTGCACGGCGGGCGCGATCACTGCCGCAACTGGGACTGGGTGGCCGAACGCCTCCGGCGGGACTGGCATGTCATCGCGCCGGACCTGCGCGGCCACGGCGACAGCGAATGGTCGCGCACCGGCACCTACAGCATGATCGGCTACATCTACGATCTCGCCCAGCTCATCCATCAGCTCAAGCTGGCGCCGGTGACCATCGTCGCGCACTCGCTCGGCGGCAACATCGCGCTGCGTTACGCCGGCATCCATCCGGAGAACGTCGCGCGGCTCGTCGCGATCGAAGGCCTCGGGCCGTCGCCGAAGAAATACGCCGAGCGCTACGGCAAACCCATCGAGCAGCGCATGGCCACATGGATCGAGGACCAGCGCAAGCTTGCGGGGCGCCTGCCGCGCCGCTATCCGACCATCGAGGACGCCTACGCGCGCATGCATGAGGAGAACAAGCACCTCTCACCCGAGCAGGCGCGGCACCTCACCGTCCACGGCGTCAACCAGAACGAGGACGGCACTTACAGCTGGAAGTTCGACAACTACGTCCGCTCCTGGCCGCCGGACGACCTTTCCCTGAGCGATCTCGAGCGCCTCTGGTCGCGCATCACGTGTCCGACGCTGCTCGTCTACGGCAAGGAGAGCTGGGCGTCCGACCCGCGCGAGGACGGGCGCATCCAGCACTTCAAGAGCGCAACGGTCGCCCGCTTCGAGCGCGCCGGCCACTGGGTCCACCACGACCGGCTCAACGATTTCATGGCGCTCGTGGAGCCCTTCATCGCCGGCAATCCACTGCCGCAGGGAATCGCGGGCGTGGCTTAAGCCGGACACACCAATGCACCGAACACCAAGCGGAGACACATGAGCACGACCCCGGCCGCCAGCGCGCAAACCTCCCCTCTCGACGACCCGATTGGAACACTTGCGCGGAGCGGCAAGCCACCGGCCGATATCGTCGCGGCCGTCGCAGCCGACGCCGAGGTGGTCACGACGCCGTGCGGCGACGGCCAGCTCGTCTGGCGCCGCTGGGGCCGCGGCCGGCCTGTCGTGCTGGCTCATGGCGGCTCAGGCTCATGGACGCACTGGATCAAGCAGATCCCGGCGCTCAAGCAGCGCTACGAAGTGTGGGCCATCGATCTGCCCGGTCTCGGCGACAGCGCGATGCCCGCTCACCCGCACACACCCGAGAGCAGCGGCGAGGCCGTCGCCTCCGGACTGAAGTCGCTCATTCCGCGCGAGCGGCGCGCGCACGTCGTCGCCTTCTCGTTCGGCGCACACGTCTCGACGCATGCCATGGTGCGCCTCGGCGACTGGGTCTCGGACTTCACGATCACAGGCTGCGCCGCGCTCGGCCTGCCCCAGGGACCGGGCATCGACTTCCCGAAGGAGCGTGCCGGCATGAGCGAGGAGGAGCGCATGGGCGTGCACCGCCGCCTCCTCGAGATCCTCATGTTCAAGGAGAACGACCGCATCGACCCGCTCGCCGTCTATCTGCAGTCCGAGAACATCCGCCGTGCGCGCTTCCGCTCGCGGCCCTTCGCCCGCACGGACGAGATCCGCGTGAAGCTGCCGGAGGTCGCGGTTCCGGTGCGCGCCATCTGGGGAGCGGAGGATCAGACGGCCTGGCCGTCGGTCGAAGCGCGCTACGACGTGCTGCGCGAGGGCCATCCCGAGCTCGTCACGCGCACTATTCCGGACGCCGGCCACTGGGTGATGTACGAGCAGCCGGCGGCTTACACGGCGGCGCTGCTGGAGGTCCTGAACCTCGACTGAGACCGTCAGCGTCTATAACCCACGCGCCGGCTCGCTAAGACAGCCGAGAAGACCGCCCTCGTGTGCCCCAGGACTTGCAAAGCCTGGGGCGGTCTGATACCCACCTGCGGCGAACGAGGAGGGGTGGCCGCCGCGCGAAAGCCGGCCCGGCCATTTTTATCCCGCGTTCCCGTGCGGTCGTGGCGGAATTGGTAGACGCACTACCTTGAGGTGGTAGCGCTCACAAGGCGTGGAGGTTCGAGTCCTCTCGACCGCACCATATTGAAATCCGACTGTTTGACGATCGAGCAGGGCGCTCCCAGATCGCGGGGCGCTGCCGACGTGAAAATCATTGTACCGAATTTGCATGAGGTTCATGCCGACGCGCCCTTGCAACAAGTCGGTATTCCTCAATAAAAGATGCCCAGCAGTGAAATGCCGAGCCGTCTGACACGGACAGGCCACCCATGGTCGGCCCGCCAGGTGGTTTGTTGCTGCTGATTTTCAGAGAAACCTAGCCCCCTTGGGAGGATAAGAATGCGCATTTCTCACGTCGCCGCGGCCGCAATCACCTTTGCGCTCGGCTTCGGCAACGCGGCCAGTGCGGCTGACGTACGTTTCATGACAGGACCGCAGGCGGGCTTCTGGGTACCGCTCGGCGGCCAGCTCAAAGATGCTTTTGAAAAATCCATCCCCGATCTCAAGGTCCAGTCGCTTCCCGGCGCCGGCATCGCCAACGTCCGCGCCATCCAAGAGGGCAAGGCCGAGATCGGCTTCGGCAACACGATCTCGACCGCCGATGCTTACAACGGCACAGGCGAAGCGCCGCTCAACAAGAAGCACGACAAGGTCTGCAACGTCGCGACGCTCTACCCGCAGTATTTCCAGCTCGCAGTGAATGCCGATGCCGGCATCAACACGATCAAAGACCTCAAGGGCAAGGGCGTCGCCACGCAGGTCAAAGGCAACACGGGCGAGCTGATCACGCGCCATGTCCTGCGCGTCTCGGGCATGACCTATAGCGACGTGAAGGCGAGCTTCACCAACAGCTACACCGACAGCGTCGAGCAGATGAAGGACAACCGGATGCACGCCTTCGGGCTCGGCACCGGCATCCCGGCGAGCTCGCTCATGGACCTCGCCTCGGCGCGCGACATGAAGCTCATCGACATGGCCGAGATCTACGAGCCCATGCGCAAGATCAACCCGGCCTACAAGCTCGTGACGATCCCCAAGGGCACATACCCGAAGCAGGATAAGGACGTGCAGGTGATCGGCTATTACACCCACGTCATCGCGGCCTGCTCGCTGCCCGAGGACACCGTCTACAAGATGACGGGAGCCATCTTCGGCGCCAAGGACGGCATGACGGCGATCTACAAGGGGGTCAGCGGTCTGACGCCGGAGATCATGGCGCAGGACATTGGCGTGCCTTTCCATCCCGGCGCGACGAAGTGGTACAAGGAAAAGGGCGCCATTAAGTAAGCGCGTCCACCTGAAGCCTGCGGGGCGGCCGATGGCCGCCCCATCATCATATATTCTCACCAAGAAGACCCTCGGGGCGGGAAACACACAATGACAGCGAGCACGGCCGCGCGGAATTTGCCGCGCCAGCTCACGGCCGCCGTTGCTCTGGCAATGGCGCTTTATCATATCTACGTCATCATCCCGCCGATGGACTTCATCTCGCCATCGCTGCGCGAGGTCTTCCGCGGTCCCCCCACCGACTACATATTCCGCGGCATCCACCTGATGTTCGCGATGGTCCTGACTTTCCTTTGGTACCGGATGAAATCCCGCACCGACGAGCAGCTCGAGATGCTGACGCCCGAGGAGCGCGCGGATTACGAGAGAAAAACGGGCGAGCCGAGCCTCTTGGACTGGCTGCTTATCGCAGCAACGATCGTGTCGATCGGCTACATCTTCGTCTATTACGACTACATCATCGAGCGGATCATCTACGTCGATGATATGACCTGGCCGGACATCGTCCTCAGCATAACGCTCATTCTTCTGGTGCTCGAAGCGACGCGGCGCGTCCTCGGCCTTGCGCTGTCGCTGACGTGCGTAGCCTTCTTCATCTACGGCTTCTTCTTCACGAACATCGAGCCGATCCGCTTCATCGATCAGCTCTATTTGTCGACCGAGGGCATCTTCGGCCAATCGATCGCTGTTTCCGCATCCTACGTGATGATCTTCGTGCTCTTCGGCGCCTTCATGGAGCGCACCGGCACGGGCCAGCTCTTCATGGACTTCGCCATGGGCATCACCGGCGCCACGGCAGGCGGGCCTGGAAAAGTTTCGGTCGTCTCCTCATCGCTCTTCGGCACGATCTCCGGCTCGGCCGTCGCGAACGTCATGGTCGATGGCCCGATTTCCATTCCGCTCATGAAGCGCACCGGCTTCCGGCCCTCCTTCGCGGCTGCGGTCGAGGCGACGGCTTCCACGGGCGGCCAGATCATGCCGCCGATCATGGGCGCTGCAGCGTTCGTGATGGCCGAGTTCCAGGGCGTCAGCTACGCGCAGGTCGTCATCTGGGCCGCCATTCCGGCTGTTCTCTACTACGTGGCGTGCTTCGCCGCCGTGCATTTCGAGGCGAAGCGTCTCGGCCTTCTCGGCGTCCCGCGCTCGGAGCTGCCGGTCATGCGCGAGGTGCTGCGCCGCCGGGGGCATCTCTTCATTCCAGTCTGCTCGATCCTGTTCGTCATGTACGCGGGCTATAGTGCGCCACTTGCCGCGCTTACAGGAACGCTATTGTGCTTCCCTGTCGCCTGGTTCGGCCCCGTCGTCATGTACGCGCTCCCGCTCCTTGTCGCATTGCCGCTCATCGTGCCGGGAGTGCCGGAGATCATCCCGAGTATCTTCGGTCTTGGCCCATGGGCCGAATTCGCGATTTCGTTCGCTGTGGTCAGCCTGTGGGTCTGGGCGGTGCGCGGTCATACCGTCTATCTCAAGATCGAATGGCGTCCGATCGTCAGCGCCTTAATCGACGGTGCAAAGAACACCCTCCCAGTCGCGATCGCTTGTGCGGCCGCGGGTATCGTCATCGGCATCACGATACTGACGGGCTTCGGCATCGTGTTCACGCAGTGGGTCGTCGGTATCTCGCAGGAGATCCTCCTGCTGGCGCTTGTCTTCACGGCAGTAGCCGGCATTGTTCTCGGCATGGGCCTGCCAACGACCCCGTCTTACATCCTCATGGCGGCGTTGCTCATTCCGGCATTGGTGAAAATGGGCGTCGTCACGCCGGCAGCGCACATGTTCGCCTTCTACTTCGCCATCCTCTCGGCGATTACGCCGCCTATCGCGCTTGCGGTGTTTGCCGCGGCCGGGCTTGCGAAGGCTAACGTCTGGGATGCAGGTTGGGCAGCCATGCGCGTGGGCGCGGCAGGGTTCATTGTGCCGTTCATGTTCGTCTACGATCCCGCGCTGCTCATGATCGGCGAGTGGCCGGACATCATCTGGCGTTTTGTCATCGCCTGCCTGGGCATCGGCCTCCTTGCCGCCGGCTTGCACGGATATCTGGTCGCCTGGATGCCGATGTGGCAGCGCGCCGTGGCAATCGTAGCGGCCATCCTGCTGGTCGTGCCGCAGATATGGACGGACTTTGCGGGACTTGGCGTCGGCGGTGCCTTGATCGCCTACCAGTACCTCACAAGACAGGGCAGAACGGTTGCGCCGGCAAGCGCGAGCGGCCAAAGCCCGTGAGGCGCCGTTCCGGCCGGCTTCGAAGCATCGGAGCAATACGTTGCTGGCACAGAAGGACAACTGGGGCACGGACGCCCGCATCGGCATGTTCATCGTCGGCAACGAGGCCGTGCCGGAAGCCGAGTGGTGGGCCATGCTGCCCCCGAACGTGTCCGTCCACGCCGCCCGCGTGACGGCACGTGCGCCTTGGGCACGCTGGGATGAAGCTCGAACGAAGGTCGAGCTTCATCCCGACCTCATCCGCGGGTGTCGGCAGTTCGGCGCCATGCGGCTTTCGGCCGTCACCATCGGCCACTCGTCGAGCAGCATCGTCGGCGGCAAGGGATGGGACGAGGCCATGGTCCTGGCCCTCACCGATGCGCTTGGCTCGAGCGCCGCGGTCACGACCAACGGCCTCGACAGCCTCGCGGCGCTCAGCGCTTCGGGCGTTCGACGACCCTTCCTCGTGCTTCCGCCCTGGTTCGGCAATGACACCGTAGAGGCCGGCGTTCGCTACTATACCGATCATGGCTACGCGCCGGCGGCGCACTTGCGCTACGACCCCGGTCCCAAATGGCGCGACCTGCCGCCGAGCGAGTTGTACCCGCGAGGCATGGGCTTCGAGCAGGAAATCGAGCCACTCTACGAGCAGATCCGAGCGACTTGCCCGCCTGAAGCAGACGGCATCCTTATTGCAGGAACAGGCTTTCGGTGCGTCGGCATTCTCGATGCCCTCGAGCAGGACTTGAAACGTCCCGTGCTCTCAGCGAACCAGATCAGTCTATGGCACTGCTTGCGGCTTTCAGGCGTGCGCACGAGGATTGCGGGTTACGGGCGCCTGTTCGATCTCTGACGTCGAGGCGATCGCATCATGAGCACCATTGCCGGCAAGACTATCCAGGCGTCGGTGGCTCAGCAGAGGCGGCGCGCCGAAGATCTGTTCGATCAACTGGCGCGCTGCAGTCAGCGTGCGCGCGGCATCACGCGAGACACCTACGGCCCCGGCGAGAATGCCGCGCATGAGATCTTCCGCGCGCATGGCTCTGATCTCGGTCTCGATCTCCGTCGCGACTTTGCGGCAAACAGCTATGCGACGTGGCGGGGGAGCGACCTCGGCCTCCCGTGCCTGATCGTCGGTTCGCATCTCGACAGCGTTCCCCATGGCGGGAATTTCGACGGCGCAGCGGGTGTAGTGGCGGGGCTTGTTGCTGTCGCGGCGCTCAAAGAGCTCGGCGTCGCTCCCCGTCGCGACATAACGGTGATGGGTATCCGCGCCGAAGAAAGTGTGTGGTTCCAGGTTTCCTACATCGGCAGCCGATCGGCGCTCGGCACGCTGCCGCCGTCTGCTCTCGAGACCCGGCGCATCGACACGGGACGCACGCTCGCCGAGCACATCAGCGATGCGGGTGGCGATCCAACAGGCATCCGCGAAGGCCGGCATGAGATCGCGCCCACGAGTGTTCACGCTTACGTTGAGGTGCACATCGAGCAGGCGCCGAGCCTCGTCGAGCTTGGCAAGCCGATCGCGATCTGCAGCGGCATTCCCGGAAACTTCCGCTATCCCGATGCGCGCATCGTCGGCCGCTACGATCATGTCGGAACGCCGCGGCGTTTCCGTCGCGACGCCGCGACTGCCGCAGCCGACTTCGCGGTGGCGCTCGATGCCCTGTGGCAGGAATACGAAGCCGCCGGCATCACCATGGCCGCCACGCTTGGACGCTTTCACACGGACGCGACCGGGCACGGCATGACGACGGTCGCCGGTGAGTTCCGTTTCAGCCTCGATGTGCGGGCGTATGATGCCGCCGTGCTCGCGCGCCTTGAAGCGCGCCTCGCAACGATCGTCCGCGAGATCGAGGCCAAGCGTGGCGTGCGCTTCGAACTCGGGCCGCGCGCGGCGGCCGAAGTCGGCGTCGTCTCCCCGACGATCAAATCGGAGTTGGAGCGCACTGCGGCTGATCTCGCTATTCCCGCAGCGACTCTCGGCAGTCCGGCCTCGCACGATGCTGCCGCCTTCGCGAGTGCAGGCGTGCCGACGGCCATGATCTTCGTCCGCAATGCGAACGGCAGCCACAATCCGGACGAGCACATGGAGATCGACGACTTTCTCGACGCCTGCGCCGTGCTGGCGACATGGATGGCCGCCCAGGCCGGCTGATGAACCTCAACTGCGCTGGTCGAAGTGCGCTGCGATCGCGGGCGCGTCGAGCCGCTTCGTGAGCTCGTGGTGCACATTGCAGAGCGTCACCCTGAGATAATTCCTCAAGGTCGGAAAGTCCTGCCCGCGCAGGCTCTCGTGGATCGGCATCAACGCGAAGTAGGCCTCCGCGATGGGCTCGGGAATGTCCATCGCGCGCTTCGGCGGATGCAAGCCGATACGGTCCAGCCGCTCGGAGAGCTCCCTGCGCAGCTCATGCCACGCCGCCTGATCGAGCGCCGCCGGCACGTCCCACCGATCGAAGCAGGACAATGTCAGCTCCGACACATTGCGCACCACGTCCCCCCGCGCGAGCGCGGTTGTCTCCTGAAGCACGACGGTAGCCACCTCGCCGACCATGGCCAGGCCGAGCGGATACGCCCGCCAGCGCGACACCTCGACCGCCTGCTGAAAGCCCTCCTCTCCGAAGAGAACCTTGGCATAGTGACCGGCACGCGCGCGGGCATACTCGTAAATACCCTTCTGCGCGACGAACGCAGCATTTGCGTCGATGAAGTCGGCGAGCTCGTCCGCATCCCGAATCGGGGCCGGTCGATGAAACAGTTTGCTCAGGAAGTTCATCCGGTTGCCGACCTGCCCGTCTCACAGCCCTAGGACGAAAGTATAATAAGGGTGCATTTGCGCCCGATGCTAGCCTCTGCACACCGATCACTCAATGGTGATTGCCGATTCGGCGAAAGACCGAACGGAAAGATCGGTACGGGGAGGTACCGCCATGAGCAATAGACGATTCCTCCTCACGCAGTCCTGCACGTGAACACGCACAGGAGGAAAACCGCTCCATGCAGAGCTCAAACGACGAAGCCCACTGGTCGCGAACCAGAAGTCTCATGTTCACGCATCTCGCGATCTGGTTCTTCTTCGGCTACATCGTCCACATGTTCGTCAAGCCGTTGAACCAGATCATCATTCCGATTCTGAACTTTCCGCTCGGCTTCTACATGGCAGCGCAGGGATCGCTCATCGCCTTCGTGGTGATGCTGTTCGTCTTTGCGCGCCAGCAGGACCGGATCGACCGCGAGCACGGCGTGGCCGAAGACGACTGAGGGAGCATCAATCATGGCGACTCAATCATCGGCGAACGCAGAGTTCTATAGGAACCTCGGTCGCATGTATGGTGCTTATACGGGCACCTTTATCGGGTTTGTCATCCTGCTCGCAATTCTCGAGCAGGTCGGCGTGCCGAACAGGATTCTCGGCTACCTGTTCGTCTTCTTCACGCTCGCCGTCTACGCCCTCATCGGCGTCATGACGCGAACGGCACAGGTCTCCGAGTACTACGTCGCGGGCCGGCGCGTTCCGGCACTCTACAACGGCATGGCAACGGGTGCCGACTGGATGTCGGCAGCCTCTTTCGTCGGTATGGCGGGCACGCTCTTCCTGCTCGGCTACGACGGCCTCGCCTGGGTATTGGGCTGGACCGGCGGCTACGTGCTGGTGTCTATCCTCGTTGGCCCTTACCTGCGCAAGTTCGGCGCCTACACGGTGCCCGACTTCATGGCCTTCCGTTTCGGCGGCAATTTCACCCGATTCCTGGCCGTGATCGTGCTGGTCTGCTGCTCCTTCACCTACGTGACGGCGCAGGTGTTCGGCACAGGCATCATCGCCTCGCGCTTCCTCGGCATGGACTTCACCATCGCCGTCTACGTCGGCCTTGCCGGCATCCTGCTGTGCTCGATGATGGGCGGCATGCGCGCGGTGACATGGACGCAGATCGCTCAGTACATCGTGCTGATCATCGCGTACCTGACACCGATCGTCATCTTGTCCACGCAGAAGTATGGACTGCCTCTGCCGCAGTTCACGTACGGTCAGGCGATCGCCGACATCACGGCACGCGAACAGCAGATGATACAGTCTGGGCTCGCGACGGCGGCGAACCTGAAGCCGCACATCGAACCGTTCCTGAGCTATACGCCGCTGAACTTCTTCGGTATCATCTTCTGCATGATGTGCGGAACGGCGTCTCTCCCACACATCCTGATGCGCTACTTCACGACGCCGAGCGTTCGTGAGGCGCGCCAGTCGGTGGCGTGGTCGCTGTTCTTCATTTTCCTCCTGTACTTCTCGGCGCCGGCCTACGCCGCGTTCTCGAAGCTCGAGGTGTACACGAACATCATCGGCCGCGACGTGAGCACGCTTCGGCCATGGCTGTTCACCTGGGGTGAGCTTGGCCTCATCCAGATCTGCGGCAAGAACGCCGTCAACCTCGATGCCGCCGTGGCTGCCTGCAAGGCCATCGCCGGCCATCCGGGCGTCGTCCGGCTACAGGACTTCGTGATCAATACGGACGTGATCGTGCTCTCCACGCCGGAGATCGCAGGCCTTCCGTACGTGATCTCGGGCCTCGTGGCAGCAGGTGGTCTCGCTGCGGCGCTTTCGACCGCTGACGGGCTGCTGCTCGCCATCGCGAACGCGCTCTCCCACGACATCTACTACAAGATGCTGGATCCCAATGCGCCGGCGTTCCGCCGCCTGCTCATTGCCCGCATCCTGCTATTGGTTGTCGCCGTGGGGGCCGCGTACACCGCCTCCCATAAACCAGGCGATATTCTCGCCATGGTCGGGTGGGCGTTCTCGCTGGCCATGGCCGGAAACTTCCCGGCGCTGGTGATGGGCATCTGGTGGAAACGCGCAACTACGGCCGGTGCGATATGCGGCATCATCGCGGGCTTCGGTTTGTGCCTCTTCTACCTCGTGACGACACGCTACTTCCCTGGCGTCGGCGTCAAATACTTCGGCATGACGTCGCTGGTACACCCGGTAACGGGGGCGCCGCTCGTCGACATCGCGAAAGCCATGGCTTTGCCCAATGCCATGGAGTCGTGGCCGACACTTGCCCATCCCCTTGCCAACAAGGTTGGATGGTTCAACCTCAACAACATCAACTGCGGCCTTCTTGGCATGCCACTCGGGTTCCTCGTGATCTGGGCCGTCAGCCTCATCACGCCGGAGCCGTCGAAGGAAATGCAGGCGTACATCGACGAGATTCGTAAGCCACGTGGCGACACGATTCTTCAGGAAAAGGCCTGATGCAGGAATACACGTCGAAAGAGCGGGGCCCTCTCGGGCCCCGCTTTATTTTGGACAGGTGCGATTAGCCTTGTCGGACGAATCCGCGGCGGCCAATATGTGGCCGCAACAGAAAGGGTGGGATCCCGCGTGACCGGCGGCTCGTTTCTCGCGAACTGGTACTTCCATCTGCCGAACTTCGTTCTGGCAGCGCTCATGTACACGTTGCTCGGCCGGGTCCTGCTGGGACTTATCGTCCAGCCGGCTTCGAACAATTACATCTGGCGCTTCTTCTGTCGCCTCACGGACCCGGTCATCGCGGCGGTCGGCGCCGTCACGCCGAAAGATGCTGCACCCGTCGTCGTCTGGCTCTTCGGCGTCGTCTGGCTCTTCTGGCTGCGCGTTCTTCTGCTGCACGCCTTCCTCTATTTCGGCGCCCTCCCGCGCGTCACCTGAGCATCACGCATGGACCGGCAGTACTACTACATCGCGATCGCCTTCTTCGGCATGATCAATGGGCTGTTCAACCAGGTCGCGCTGCTGTTCGCGGTGCTCCACATGCAGATCCTGGCGCCCGCTTTGCTGTTCGGCAGCACGGGCCTGACGCTGATGTTCTCATCCTTGATGGTTTCAACGGCCACGATCATTCTCGGTGGCATCCCGGCGGCGCTCTACGAGCGCTTTGCGGGAACTGGCGATGAATCGAGCGAGTTATCTCTGTGGATCTGGCTCGCGGGCACCGCAATTCTGACACTGCCGGCCATCGGCAACTTCTTTGCCATTGGCCTCTGAATTCCGCCCACGCTCTACACGGAGTTGTGAAAAAGCGCCTGATTGCAGGTTCACGGCCGCGACCATAATCTCGTTGCATTGCACAACGGGGATCATCTCATGGAGGAGCTGCGCCGCATTGCCATCGAGATCGTGATGCGCGCCTGCGGCTTCGGCTCTCTCGCAATCTTCTGCACCATGATCGGCATGTCGTTCGATCCGCGCCTCTCCTTTCAAACGGGGGGCTCGCTTACACTGATCATGGTCGGCATTCTGGTTTTCAAGGCACGAGAAGCGATAACCAAGCCCTACCGCCGCACCGAAATGTGGCTCTACGTGCCGAAGGAGCTCCGCCCGCCCGAGCGCTCGGCCCAGCAGACGATCTCACTCGTGATGCGCGAGACGTACCTGACGTTCGCCTATTGGAGCGCGATGATCGCCGCCTTCATGTGGTTCGTGGCTCTGGTGTTCGGGCTTTTGGGCCTCTGAAGACGCGCCCTACGCCCATTGCCGCTGTGCCCGCACGCTCGCGCAGAACCAGTCCGGTCCGCGCTGCTCGAGCCACAGGAGGTCATCGAGCGCAGGCAGTGACTGCTCGAAGCTGATGCCGAGCGCATCGCGAGCCGACCAGACGATGCTGCCCGAAAGATGCTGTCCATCGACGAGGCGCAGCGTCACATGATCCCCCTCGAGAGGGGCGAGGCCGTTGGGGACGCGCACCTGCGCGCCCGTCGCCGAGAGATCCATGAGGCTGGCGACGAGCGTTCCCCATTGCGTGGTCAGCGTGATCCGCTCGGCGTGCGCGTGGCGCGCCGTTCCTCGACGTTCGGCCGCCTCAGCCGCCGAGGGGCGTCCTTGCCCTGTACCATTCTGGAACATGCCGTTGCCAAGCCTTCAGACGCATTAAGAAAGCGTGAATGCATGGCAGCCCATGCAGGAAGCCTGCCAGTCAGGGTTCATTAAGAACTGGATCAGCGGCAGGCGCCGGCGGACTTCACACGCGGCGCCAGATGCGCAGCGAAAAGAGCGTGGCCCTTCGCGCTGAAATGCTGTCCATCGGGCAGGCGGTGGGCGCCCGCGATCTTCCCGAGGCTATCCAGCATGACGACCTTGATACCGCGCGCGGCCGCGCGCCGCCTGATCTCAGCGATATTCCCTGCACGATCCCCGCCGCGCCCTGCACGCCGATCGTTGCCACCGGGCTGCAGGATCAGCACGCGCGTATCCTTAGCCAGCACGCCGCCGAGGCGCGCCAGCATCTGGCCCGTGGTATTCCCCGCAATGCCGGCATTGAGGACGCGAACGCGGCATCCTTGAGACTGCAGCATCCGCTCGAGCTGAGCCGGATAGGCCTGTCCCGGATTTACGCCATCGGGCGTGCTTCCACGGCCGCGGCCATAGGTATTGCTTGCGCCGAGGGCGACGACCTCGGCCGCCTCAACGGCCGAACCGATCATTGTGCAAATGAGCAAGGCGAATGAAACGACGCGAAACATTGCGGCCTCCAAATCGAAATACGCTTGCCTCAGCCCGCACGCCGCGGACCATTTCCGCTTCGAATAGCTGTTGAAGAAATATCGGAGAGCGGCGCCGTCAGAAACACCCAGGCGGGAGGCATGAGCGCCGCAAGTTCGGCCGCATCTCGCTCGGGCAGGCGCGCACTCGCGAAGCTTGTTGCCGCAATGGAAGAAAGGGCCTTGAAGCGCCACCCGGGCCGATCGACGACCGCGATGGGCATAAGCGACATGATTTCGCGCCACTGTCGCCAGCGGTGAAACTCGGCGAGGCAGTCGGCACCCATCAGCCACACGAAGCGCGACCGCGGCCGCCGACGGCGCAGGAACGAAAGCGTCGCAATCGTATAGGGATCGCCGAGCGCGCGCTCGAACCCGGTGACGGTGATGCGCCGCGACCCGACGAGGCGGCGCGCCGCTGCAATCCGATCGTCGAGCGGCGTTGCCGTACCTGCTTTCAGCGGGTTGCCGGGCGTCACAAGCCACCACACGCGCGAGAGGCCGAGGCGACGGATTGCCGTCTCGCTGATCTCGACGTGCGCCTCGTGCGCCGGATTGAACGAGCCGCCGAGCAGACCGATGGCCGTGTCACCGCTGTCGGGAGGCAGGTGCGCAGCGAGCGTGCCGAAACCGGCGCCGGGCAGCAGTCGGCGGGAGGCAGCGGCCGTGCTCATCTCTCATGCGACGCGGCTACTGCCCCGCGGCTCCCTGCTGGGGTTTTGCGCCATCCGAACTCGTCTCGAAAATATCGACGGCGCGCTTGCCGATCTGGTCGGCCTTCCACTTGGGGATCTTGTACTCCCACCCAGCGGCCTTGACGTTAATGGCGTCGGCTGTTTTCTTGGCTTCGCCATCCCCTGCTGCCGTGAATGACAGCCAAGGATCGCCTTCCTTGCCCTCGCGGCGCAAACGGAATGTCACCGTCAGGCCGTCGCTGCTTTCTGCCGTGATCGTGCTGACGTCGTCGCCCGCCGGTGTAGCATCGAGCTTGCGCACATCGTCGAGCTCGATCGAGCCGAGGCTCAGCGCGATCTGCTCGACGCCGGCGCTCTGCTTGACCTTCATACCCTCGGGAATGGTCTTGAGTGCGAACTTGCCGCCTTTGCCGGCCTCACCTTCGCGCTCGACGACGATCGGCACTTCCTTCGAATGCGCGACGGACACGCGCTTGAGCTTTTCCGTATCCATCTTGAGGATCGCCGGATCGACCCAGTCCTTGACGTCGAGCGTCACCTTGGGTTCGCCGCTGGCAAGCCACGTCTGCGTCTCGTTCGGACGGCGGACGTAAATGCCGTGGCGGCCCGCGCCGAAGGCGTTCATCCGCTGCTTGCCGATGACAAGCTCGGCAATCGGCTTGCCGCCGGCGTCGAGCAGGCGCACGAGGCTCGACTTGGCTTCGGCAGCCGCGGGATCCTCGAGATCGAGCAGCGGCCAGCGATCCTTCGATGCCGTCTTCGGCTCCGCGAGCTCGGCATTCGTCAACTGGACGAGGAGCGCGCGAACCTTGTCACTCTCTACAGGATAGCCCGCGCGTTCCTTGATGCTCCAATGCTCGCCGTTCCGCACGAAGGTGAGCGTCTTGCCACGCTTGGTGAGCTCGATGCCCGAGAGGCCATTGGCCTGGCGGCGCAGCTCCGGCAGCATCGGACGGCCTTCCACGCTGCCGGGCGCCCGCTGCGTCGAGGACGCATGGAGCATGGCGGCAGTGACGAGTGCCACGATCGTTACCGCGCCGAGGATTACGAATTGCTGCGGCTTGATCATAGCCTCAACCCCTCCTCTCGCTGCCGGGCGCCTGACGACGACGGCGCGACAGCCCGACGGCGATCCCGCCAATGCCGATCAGCAGCGGTACGGCCGCAATGTTGAAGAACTTGAGCCAGCCATCGAGATTGTCGATGTCTCGCCGCAGGTCCGCCTGCACGGTGCGAAGCTGGCGCCTCACGTCGAGCATCTCGTTACGGAAGCCCTCGATCGTCTGGCGGTCCTTGTCGGAAAGGAGGATCTGGCCGCCTTCGCCGCTCTTGGTCTCCATCTGCTGCAGCTTGCCCTGGAGATCCTTGAGCTTGGCATTGAGCGCCTGCTCCTTCTCACGATAACGCCGCTCGGCGTCGCGACGGATGTTGGCCACCCGCTCGAAAGGCCGGTCATTGACGCCGCGCCCGCGCAATGTGGCGAGCGCTTCGCCGCCGGAAAGGTTCTCGAGTGCATTGATCACGAATGCCGCATTGTGCGCCTGAGGTATCGCGAGGCGCTGCCCCAGCAGCTCCTGGATGCTCACCCAGAACTGATCGTGCAGCAGATCGCTGTCGGCAATCACGATCACGTTCACGGGCCCGCTCGCGAAGTGCGGGACGACCGTCTCGGACTTCGCGGCCGCTGCCGCCTTGTCCTTCTGAGCATCGGCCGCAGGCTTGTCGCCCGGTTTGTCGCCAGCAGACTTCTCGTCGCCCTTGGCCGGCTCGGGTTTGGGCCGTCCATCCGGGAAGGCGGATTTGGCCTCGCCCGTAATGCGCGCCGCGAGTATCAGCGGCTTGCCGCCACTCTTGAACTCACGCGCGAGCGCGAGCGGATCCGGCATCATGCGCAGGCTCGTAGCCCCCATCTCGCCAGCCGCCGGCGACGTCTGAAGGATCGGCTGCACGTTGGTCGTCGCTCCCTCGACCTTCGTGAAGAAGCCGGCCGAGGCGAGATTGAGGCGCTCGATGCCGGCTGCCAGCGGATCAGCCTGGTTGATGTGTGCCGCGTCCACCTCGAGCCACGCCAGATAGTCGGTCACGACCGGCCGGCCGGCCGGCCCGCCGCCGAACTGGACGCGCCGCGCCATGCTCGGATCACCGGCGAGCTTCTCCGTATCGATCGAGACGCCCCAGGCCTTGAGCAGGTTGAGAATGTCGCCCGACGGCGGCATCGGAGGGATCGGCATACCCATCTGTTGCGTCGGCGGCGTCGTTTCCGAAACAGGATCGATGAAAGCGAGGACACGGCCGCCGCGCAGCACGTACTGGTCGATGGCGTAGACGGCTTCCTTGGTGAGGCTCGTCGGCTGCGCGAGCATCAGCACATCGATGTCGGCAGGGATCTCGGTGATCGTCTGCTCGAGCGAGCGGACCTCGAAGAAATCGCGGATCTGGTCCATGATCGTCCATGGCGGCGCGGGCTGCCGCATGGGCTGCATCGGGTTCATCGTGCCGCCATCAACGGGAATGC
Source organism: Hyphomicrobiaceae bacterium (assembly GCA_035565975.1). Taxonomy (GTDB): domain Bacteria; phylum Pseudomonadota; class Alphaproteobacteria; order Rhizobiales; family Hyphomicrobiaceae. The sequence goes on along the minus strand of DATMRT010000096.1, from coordinate 59,209 downwards.
TCGCCATGAGGCCGATGACGCGCTTCTTGGGATTGGCTAGCCCGTAGATCAGCTTGGTCAGATCGTATTCGAGAAAGCGCTCGCGATCGGGCGCGAACAGCTCGATCGCCGCATCATTGTCGGTCGTATTCGAGGCGACGAGGCCGAAATAGCCGGTCTCACCATCCTGATTGAGGCGAATGCCGCGCAGGCCGCCGGCCACCGCCCGGTCCTCGGCGTCCGAGAAGGGCTCGGGCTCCAGCACGGTGAGCTGCACCTTGCCGCCCGAGAGGTCACGATACTGCTCAAGCAGCGCCTTCACGCGCTCGAAGTGCTTGCCGAAAAGCGGTGCCACCTCGCCAAGCTTACGAGAATAGTAGAGCCGGACGCTGATCGGCTCCTCGATGCGCTGAAGGACATGCTTGGTACCGTCCGAGATCGTGAACAATCGGTCGGCCGTGAGATCGGCCTTGGCGTTCTTGGCGATGGCGCCGACGATCAGGTTCGCCGAGAGCGCGAGCAGGACGGCGAGAACCAGCGCGCCCCAGGCGAGGGTCGCGCGATCGAGCCGGGCCGCATAGCGCACGAACTCGCCGGGCAGCAGCAGGAGCCGTCCCGAAATCGTCTGCATGGCAGAAGCGAAGGCCGACGGCTTGGGGGATTGAATGGCCATGGTGCGGTCTCCCTCAGGCTGCCTTGCGCTGTTCGACCACCACGACGTTGGCGAACAGGAAGAGGACGATGATGGAGAAGTAGAAGAACAGGCTCGGCAATGTGATGACACCGCGGCTGATCAGCTCGAAGTGATTGAGGAAGCTCATCGAGGCGATCGCATCGACGATGAACGACGGCGCCCAGCTCCGGAAGAAGCCGAGCACGAGCTGCAGGCCGCTCATGACCATGAGAAAGCAGATCGTCGCGGCGACGATGAAGGCAATCACCTGGTTCTTGGTCAGCGCCGACACGCACGACCCGATCGCGAGGAAGGCGCCCGCCATCAGGAAGCTGCCGATATAACTCGCGAGGATCACGCCATTGTCGGGATTGCCGAGAATGTTCACCGTGATCCACATCGGGAACGTGAGCAAGAGGGCGATGCCGATGAAGATCCAAGCGGCGAGGAACTTGCCGACGATGGCCTCGGTTGCCGAGATCGGCAGCGTCATCAGGAGCTCGATGGTGCCTGCCTTGCGCTCCTCGGCCCAGAGCCGCATGGCGATCGCCGGCACGAGCAGCAGGTAGAGCCACGGGTGATAGGCGAAGAAGGGTTGAAGATCGGCCTGACCGCGCTCGAAGAAGTTGCCGATGAAGAAGGCGAACGCCCCGGTCAGCGCGACGAAGATGACGACGAAGATGTACGCGAGCGGCGTGCCGAAGTAGGCGCCGAGCTCACGCTTGGTGATGATCCAGATATTACGCATGACGGCCGCCCTCGCTGCTCGTCGTGATCTCGCGGAAGACGTCGTCAAGCTTACCGCGCTCGATGAGAAGCTCTTCGACGACGATCGACTGGTCGCGCAGCAGCGCACCGACGTCTGCCGCGATGGTCGCGCCGGGTTTCGGCAACGCCCGCAGCCTGATGTGGCCGTTCATGGCAGCGACGCGCTCGACCTTGGCGACACCGGCGAGCGCAGCGAGCGCCCCAGCCACGCGATCGGCCTCACTGACGGCGATCCGGATCGCGACGGCATTATGATACGGCATCCGGCGCTGGAGGGCTTCCGCCGTACCATCAGCGACGATGCGACCGTGATCGATGACGACAGCCCGCGTGCAGACGGCTTCGACCTCTTCGAGGATGTGCGTCGAGACGATGATGGCCTTGTCCTTGGCCATCTCGGTGATCAGGCTGCGCACGTGATGCTTCTGGTTGGGATCGAGACCGTCGGTCGGCTCGTCCATGATCAGCACTTCGGGATCATGCAGAATGGCCTGCGCGAGACCGACGCGGCGCTTGTAGCCCTTGGAGAGCGTTTCGATGCGCTGCGTCTCGACGCCTTCGAGCCCCGTGCGCGCGATCGCGACATCCACATGCGCGACCTTGCTCGCGCCATCGAAGCCACGCACCTCGGCAATGAAGTTCAGGAACGAACGAGGCGACATGTCGCCATAGGCCGGCGCCCCTTCCGGCAGATATCCGAGCCTGGACTTGGCTTCCTTGGGGCGTTCGGCGACGTTGATTCCGCAGATGCGGGCCCGCCCCGCGTCCGGCTCGAGAAAGCCGGTCAACATCTTCATAGTGGTTGATTTGCCGGCACCGTTGGGGCCGAGGAAACCGAGCACCTCGCCTTTTTCGACCTTGAGCGAGATGTCCTCGACAGCCAGGATCGGCCCGAATGACTTCCTGAGGCGATCCGCCTCCACGAGTACTGCCATCCAATTCCCTCCACACCGCCGCAATTCGTGAGCAGCGCACACTCGCGACTGAGTGAGCGACAGGCCCCGCGGCGGTATCCTTGATTTGCTGCGGAGTTAGGCGTCATTTCTGGCACTGTCAAGGCGAGAGTGCCAGGGGTTCAGTATACGCCTGCGGGTGTGTGCGGGCTCGAGCCGATCGCCGCAGGCTTGAGCACCTACAGATCGATGTCGGAAGCGCAGAGTTAGAGTTTTCCGGGCACATACAGAGAACGTGATTCGATTTGTGGCGGGCATGTCACGCACTGTTGTCAATGGCCATTGTGCTGCACCAGCGCGCTTGAGGGAGCCGGCATAGCTGTTGTAGCCTTACCCTCGATCGGCACGAGATGTTGGGCAGGAATGCAGCCAACCCGTGTGCCGGACGGAGCGCCAGCGTATCGCGGCGCCTGTCAGTAGCGTGGATGCCCGAGTTTCCCGGAGTTCCGGAGGGCATCGCCCGTAGAGCGTTCCCCAAGTTCCCGAGTTCGTAACCGCCCAGGTTTTCCGTGGCGCCGTACGCGTTCGCGTCCGTCTGCCGCCCGGAGTCCGCCAGGGCTGATGTGGCATCGCGTGCCTGCACGACGGCACCTTGCTGCGATTCTGCGCAGGAGAAAAGACAGTTATGGTCTGGAACGATGAAAGGGTCGAGCAGCTCAAGAAGCTCTGGGCCGACGGACTGAGCGCAAGCCAGATCGCCGCCCAGCTCGGCGAAGTGACCCGCAATGCGGTCATCGGAAAGGTGCACCGCCTCGGCCTCGCCACACGGGCTTCGAGCAACCGTACCAACAGCAGCCGCCTTCGCCTGCGCCAGGCGCAGCCGCGGCGCGCCGTTCAGCGCCAACGCGTGTCGCCCGTCGGCAATACCGCCTTCCGCCAGATGTTGGAGTCCGATCTCTCGCACGGCTCGGTGCCGGTGGTCGAAGAGATCGAGATCCCGCTCGCCGAGCGCAAGACGCTCCAGCAGCTCACCGAGGGCATGTGCCGCTGGCCCATCGGCGACCCGCAGCAGGCCGACTTCCATTTCTGTGGCCGCAACAAGGTGACGGGCCTTCCTTACTGCGAGCACCACGCGCGACGGGCCTACCAGCCACCGCAGCCGCGCCGGCGCGACCGCGAGGTCGGCGTGCCGGCCATTCCGGCGGCGCTGCCATCGGCCAAGGAGCCGGCCGGCACCTGAGCCGGCACTGAGGCGATAGGCTTGAACAAACGGAACCGCAGCCGCACTGTATCGGCTGCGGTTTTTCTTTTGCGGCCGGGAACCGCTCGCCCGACATCCGAGCCGCGGTGATCAATTCGGAGATCATCCATGACCGAGACCATCCTCGCCCTGGACCAGGGCACGACCTCGAGCCGCGCCTTGCTGTTCGATCGCGCGCTCAAGGTGATCGGTCTCGGGCAGGAAGAGCTGCCGCAGCACTATCCCGCCTCGGGCTGGGTCGAGCACGATGCCGAAGACATCTGGCGCGGCACCATCGATACCGCGCGCGCCGCCCTGAAGAAGGCGGATGTCGCCGCCACGCGCGTCGCCGCGATCGGCATCACCAACCAGCGCGAGACGACCGTCGTCTGGGACCGGCGCACCGGCAAGGCCATCCACAAGGCCATTGTCTGGCAGGACCGGCGCACGGCGGACGTCTGTGCGCGCCTCAAGGCCGACGGCATCGAGGCCATGGTCAGCGAGCGCACCGGCCTCGTGCTCGATCCTTACTTCTCAGCGACGAAGATCGCCTGGCTTCTCGACCATGTGGAAGGCGCGCGCGCGGCTGCTGAGGCGGGTCACCTTCTCGCCGGGACCGTCGACAGTTTCCTCATCTGGCGATTGACCGGCGGCAAGGTCCACGTAACGGACGCCACCAATGCCTCGCGCACGTCGCTCTTCGATATTCGACGGAATGGCTGGGATGATGATCTCTGCCGCCTGTTCCGCGTGCCGCGCGCCATGCTCCCCGACGTGCGCGAGTGCGCCGACGATTTCGGCACGACCGACGCCGCACTGCTCGGCGCTGCCATCCCGATCCGCGGCGTCGCCGGCGACCAGCAGTCGGCGCTGATCGGTCAAGGCTGCTTCACCCCCGGCATGATGAAATCCACATACGGGACGGGTTGCTTCGCCGTGCTCAATACCGGCGCCGAGCTGGTGCGCTCGAAGAACCGTCTCCTCTCCACCATCGGCTTCCGCCTCGACGGCGAGACGGCCTATGCGCTCGAAGGCTCGATCTTTGTTGCCGGCGCCGCCGTGCAGTGGTTGCGCGACGGTCTTAAAGTCCTGAAATCCGCCGCCGAGACGGGGCCGATGGCTGCCGCCGCCGATGCCGAGCAGGATGTGTACATGGTGCCGGGTTTCGTCGGCCTCGGCGCACCGCACTGGGAGCCGCGCGCGCGTGGTGCGCTCTTCGGCCTGACGCGCGCGACGGGACCGGCAGAGCTAGCCCGCGCCGCGCTCGAATCCGTCTGCTACCAGACGCGCGACCTGCTCGAAGCCATGCGCGGCGACTGGCCTGCGTGCGCCGACGTCGTCTTGCGCGTTGATGGCGGCATGGTCGCGAGCGACTGGACCATGCAGTTCCTCGCCGACGTGCTCGCGGCGCGCGTCGATCGCCCGACCATGCTCGAGACGACAGCGCTTGGTGCTGCCTGGCTCGCCGGACACAAAGCGGGCGTCCTACCCGACCGGGCGGGCTTCCAGAAAACATGGCAGCTCGACCGCAGCTTTCTCCCCGCCATGCCGGAGAAGGAGCGCGCGCGGCGCTATAAGGGCTGGCGCAGCGCGGTATCGGCGACACTTGCACATGCCGCGAACGAGACTGATGCGAATCCAGCTTAGTCTGGCCGTTCACGGCGTCTGACGTGCGTTCACGTGTGGTTGACACCCGCTGTCCAACCGCAAGCGTCGACCGTATCTTGGGGGACGATGCCTGGTGCTCGAGCGTGATCATCGCACCGGCATTTCCAAACTATGGATGAAGTCGACTTCGCGCTTCGGCAGCAGGCGCTAGAATGTCAGAGTTAAGTACTGCCGCCGCCTAGCAGAGCGACTGGAATGCCAGCGCCGTTACCATGCCAGAACGATCCGAAGGGAGGGACGCCTGCCGACGCCGCCATCGAGCGTCCGCGCCGCCGGCAATGGCTGCCGCTCGCCCTCCTCGTGGCGATCGCCGGCACGATATTGGCCGCGGGCTGGCACGAGCATTTGAGTCTGAAGACGATCGGCCTCAACTACGAAGCTCTCAGAGGCTTCATCTCCGCCAATCTCGCTGCCGCACTCGCCATTTATTTTGCGTCCTACCTCGCCGTCGTCGCGCTTTCGCTGCCGGGCGCACTCGTGCTGACGCTTGCCGGCGGGCTGCTCTTTGGATGGAAGATCGCAGCTCCTGCGACCGTCGTCGCGGCAACTGCGGGCGCAACGATCATCTTCCTCGTCGCCCGCTCGTCGCTCGGCTCGGTCATGGCATCACGCGTCGGTCCGTGGCTTACGCGTCTGCGCAAGGGCTTCTCGGAGAACGCCCTGAGCTATCTGCTATTCCTTAGACTTGTACCGGCCTTTCCCTTCGTCGTCGTCAATCTGGCGGCCGCCGTCCTCGGCGTGCCACTGCGCACCTATGTCCTCGGCACATTTCTCGGTATCATCCCCGGCACCACCGCGATCGCGGTCGCCGGGGCGGGGCTCGGCAGCGTGATCAAGGCGCAGAACCGCAGCTACCACGCGTGCCTCGCAGCCCAGCCGGCTGACCCGGGCGCGGCGTGCCCGTACAGGATCGATACCAGCGCCCTTCTGACCAAGGAGCTGATCCTGGCGCTCGTGCTGCTCGGCATCGTCGCGCTGATCCCGGTGGCACTGAAGAAGTGGAGGGCACGGGATGCAGCGGTCTAACGCGGAATCGGAAGAGGGCGCGCGCGCGCTCGGACACGGCGGCACCATCAACGCGGATATCTGCATCATTGGCGCCGGCTCGGGCGGTCTCTCGGTTGCCGCATCGACCGTGCTCCTCGGCATGAAGGTCGTGCTCATCGAGAAGCATCTCATGGGCGGCGACTGCCTGAACACGGGATGCGTGCCCTCGAAGGCACTGATCGCGGCAGCGCGACGTGCGCACGACATGAGGACCGCAGGCGACTTCGGCATCCGATCGATCGAACCCGAGGTCGATGCCGGCGCCGTCAACGATCACATCAAGTCGGTCATCGCCAGCATTGCGCGAAACGATTCCGTCGAGCGCTTCACCGGCATGGGCGTGGAAGTCATCCAGGCGCCGGCTCGGTTCCGCGACAAGCACACGGTCGAAGCCGGCGACACGCTCGTCAAAGCCTGGCGCTTCGTCATCGCGACCGGCTCCTCCCCGGCCGTGCCCGCCATCCCGGGCCTCGACAAGGTGTCGTATCTCACCAACGAGTCCCTGTTCGATCTCCGCCAGTCAATAGGCCATCTCGTCGTCATCGGCGGCGGCTCTGTCGGCATGGAGATGGCGCAGGCCTATCTGCGCCTCGGCGCGAAGGTCACGGTTCTCGAAGGCCTCAAGGCGCTCGGCCGCGACGATCCCGAGCTCTCCGACGTCGTACTGAAGCGGTTGCACGCGGAAGGGCTGACGCTCCGTGAGGGCGTCCGCGTCGAGCGCGTGGGTGGATGGCCGGGCGTCGTTCAGGTGACAATCGCGACACCGGAAGGCCCGGAGGTGGTCGAAGGCACGCACCTCCTCGTTGCCGCCGGCCGCAAGCCCAACGTCGAGGACCTCAATCTCGAGGCGGCCGGCATCAGGCACGATCACCGCGGTATCATGGTCAGCCCCGGCCTCGTCACCTCGAACCGCAAGGTCTTCGCCATCGGCGACGTGATCGCCGGAGGTCAGCAGTTCACACATGTGGCGAATTACCACGCCGGCATCGTCTTTCGCCGGGCGCTCTTCCGCCTGCCGGCCAAAGTGCAGAGCGAGCTCATCCCCTGGGTCACATTCACCGATCCCGAGCTCGCCCAAGTCGGCCTGACCGAAGACCAGGCCCGCCAGCAGCACGGCCCCATCCAGGTCTTCCGCTGGCCCTATCACGAGAACGACCGCGCCCAGACCGAGCGGGCGACAGAGGGCTTCGTCAAGGTCGTGACGGACCGGAAAGGGCGGATTCTCGGCGCGGGGATTGTCGGCCGGGAGGCCGGTGAGCTGATCCAGATCTGGTCGCTCGCCATCTCCCAGGGGCTGAAAATTACCGCCATGACCCAATGGATAGCCCCCTATCCGACCCTCGGTGAGATCAACAAGCGCGCAGCGATGGGCACCTATGCCCTCTCGGCCAGCAAGCCACTCGTGCGGAAGGTTGTTGGGCTCCTGCGCAAGCTCGGGTAGAATGGCGAGGGATTTCCTGCCTGTGGAGGAGGAAGTTCGGACCGGAGACCGCAGCGGCGCGGTTTCGCAGGTCGACTTGTTGCGGGTAATCGCGGCATAGGGCGGGCGCTGAAGCAGGCTCTCGGATCGCGCCGGCAGCCCGAATGACCAGCGCACGCACCAGGTCTATTGCTGGCGCCGAGCGCCGTGAAGCCGATGCACGGCCTCCAATTTGGGACGCGAGAATTGGACCAGAAGGTCGAGCACCCTGCCGACATCGACGTCGCGGCACCGGGCCGCGCACGCGGGGCTGCCGCGCGCATGAAGTCGCGCGTGCAAAAGCTCGGTCTGCCCGGCAAGCTTCTCATCCTTACGATCCTCTTCGTGATGCTGGCCGAAGTCCTGATCTTCGTGCCATCGGTCGCGAACTATCGCGTCACTTGGCTGACGGATCGCCTGCGGTCGGCGCAGCTCGCGTCCCTTGCGGCCGAGGCATCTCCCCAGGGTGCCGTCCCCCAGAGGCTGCGCGACGAGCTTCTGCGCACCGCGCAGGTGCGCGCTGTCGCTCTCAAGCGCAACGATCAGCGCCAGCTCATTCTCGCCGCCGACCCCATGCCGGCGATCGACGCGACGTACGATCTGTCGCCGCCTGCACCCGACGAGATGATCTCGCCTTTCAGCCGGCGCATGACGCAGGTATGGGATGCTCTCAAGGTGCTGTTCTCGAACGGGGATCGGACCTTGCGCGTGGTCGGCCTGCCGCACGAAGGCGCGGGCGTGCTCATCGAGGTCGTTCTGCCTGAGGCACCGCTGAGGAAGGCCATGATCAAGTTCGGCCTCAACATCCTCGTGCTTTCGATCATCATCTCGGTCATCACGGCGGCGCTCGTTTACTTCACACTGAGCGGGCTCCTTGTCCGTCCGATGATGCGCCTCGCCTCGAACATGCAGCGCTTTAGTGAGCGCCCCGAGGACGCAAGCCGGATCATCTCGCCTTCCGACCGCAAGGACGAGATCGGCACGGCGGAGCGTGAGCTTGCCCACATGCAGACCGAGTTGCACCACCTGCTCAACCAGCGCAGCCGCCTGGCCGCGCTCGGCCTCGCCGTGAGCAAGATCAATCACGACCTGCGCAATCTGCTCGCCAACACGCAGCTTCTGTCGGATCGCCTCGTGTCGAGTCCGGATCCGACCGTGCAGAGCTTCGCACCGAAGCTCATCGCCTCCCTTGATCGCGCGATCGCCTTCTGCAACGACACGCTCCGCTTCGGCCGTGCCGAAGAGCCCGCACCGCGCCGCGAGCTGCTTGTGCTGCGCGAGCTCGCCGAGGAAGTGGGCGATGGATTAGGCCTCTCATCGTCGACGCGGGTCGTGCTCGTGGTGGCCGTGGACGACAATCTCATCGTTGATGCGGATCGCGACCAGCTTTACCGCATCCTTTCCAACCTCGTGCGCAACTCGCTGCAAGCTATCGAGTCACAGCGCGGCGAAGGCCCGGGCACGATCACGCTTGCGGCCTGGCGCAACGGAGGGACGACGCAGATCCGCCTGAGCGATTCCGGCCCCGGCGTACCCGAGCGAGCCCGGGCTTATCTCTTCCAGGCCTTCCAGGGCTCCGCGCGCAAGGGCGGCACCGGCCTTGGGCTCACGATCGCCCGCGAACTGGCCGTGGCGCACGGCGGTGACCTGCGCCTGGTCGAGAACGCTCCCGAACCCGGCGCCGTCTTCGAAATCGACATTCCGGACCGCAGTCCTGCCCGCTGAGGCGCGCAGCCGCGACGGCGCGCGATGCGGCAACCATGTTCGCAGCGCGCGCCTCGCTTCTGCCACCCCTCTCCGCTAACTTTGCCTTGACCTGCGGACTGGCGGAGCGGCGCCCCGGTCTGCTAAAGCGTCGGACCTTAAATGCGACCCCCGCCCGGTGCTGATCTCAAAGTCGCACTTAAGGTCCAAAGACGCTTTAGAGTCATAGCGTTCTAAAGCAACTTTGGACTTGAAATTCACTCCCGTGCCTAGCCTCGAGTCGAGGTGAATTTCAAGTCCGTTGCTTTAGCGTTCGGTGGGGAAACAGGGGAGCAGGCTGTGGCCGACAAACGCCGCGAGGCCCTCATTCAGGGCGACACCATCATCAAGGGCACCATTCTCAACGCCGGCGCGATCGACGTGTACGGCTACGTTGAGGGCAACGTCGCAGCGCACGACCTGCGCGTTCACGAGGGCGGCCGGATCGCCGGAAAGCTGAAAGTCGACACGGCCGAGGTCCGCGGCACGCTTCAGGGCGAAGCAGTCATCAAGCGGCTGATCAGGATCACCAGCACCGGCGTCGTCGAGGGCGATATCCGCTACGGCAGCCTAGCCCTCGAGGCGGGCGGCGACCTCTCGGCGGAGCTGCGCAACATCCCGCCGGAAATTGCGGGCGATATGGAGCTGGTCGTTTCGCGAGGGAAGTCCGTCACCGTGACCGTAATGGACCTCCTGGCCGTCGACCCGGATCACAACGCCGATGCCCTCACCTTCACGGTCTCGAACCCGACGGGCGGCTGGGTGGCGCTCGCAGATGCGCCGCGCGACGCTGTTACGGCCTTCAAACAGACAGATATCGACGCCGGGCGCGTCCAGTTCGTGCACGATGGCTCGGCCGACCGCTGGGCGAGCTTCGAGGTGGTAGTTGTCGACGGTGCCGGCGCCGCATCCGGCGCCGCGCAGACGGTCAGGGTGGCCGTGCTTCCGAAGTAGCCTCGGGGTGCTGGACAGGTCCCTGCTCAGCACCTATAAGGTCGCGGCTTGCGTGGGGCTTCGAGCTGCCGCGTTACGCCCAGGTAGCTCAGTTGGTAGAGCATGCGACTGAAAATCGCAGTGTCGGTGGTTCGATTCCGCCCCTGGGCACCATCCCAATCCTAACCCGTTGAAATGAAATAAGCATCGAGAATGCTTGAGCATTCGGCCGCGCCACTGGTACACAGAGGTGCGCCACATGGTGTCTATCTCGAACCCGAGATGAGTGGCCAATCGCTAGATTTTCGAACGATCATTTGTCGATCGTCGTGCAAGACCTCGATGGCATTAGAAAATGCCGAGCAGAACAACCGTATTGCGCTTTCGGGGCGGTCCCTGTCGGCTTTACCAGTGCCCCACCTCAAATCGTCCCAGATCAGTATGCCTCCCACGCGCAAGAGAGGCCATGCGAGTGCCGACAACCCGAACACGCCATCTCGCTGCTTGTCGGCATCGAGATAGACAACATCGTAATTTTTACCCTTGGTCCTCATTTGGTCGAGGGCGCTGGCCGCTGTACCTTTGATTTTTGTCATGCGGTCTCCGAACGGCTGAAGGTTCGCGTCAAACCGCTGCTCGACGACCTGGCCAGAATCAGTCCCCGACGTGACATCCTCCAGCCCGAAGGTGTCCACGCATGTCAATTGAGCCGCCGGCATGTAGGATAGGAAGACGACCGCGGATCGCCCCTCGTAGCTGCCCACCTCCAATACTTCAGCCGGAGCGTCGCGCCAGTCTCGGAGGGCGGTGAACCAAGGAACGATCTTGCTCGACAGCCAATCGGAGGAGAATTCCTTACCTTCGAACCACGCGGAATAGTCCGGAAGCTCAGCAAGTGGGGCCAGGCGGGGGCGGCGAGACACCTTTTCGGCTGGCGCCAAAGCATCGGCGGCCTTCGCCATCTTAAGCTCCGACTTGCGAGGTTGTCTCAACCCGAGGATCTTGCGTAAGCCCATTATGTCACCATGGTCGCTAGAGGCCCGCACAGAATAGGCCTCAGGCGACTGTCTCTGAAGCCCACGTCTGCGCGACAAAAGAGAAGATCGTGGTCAATACACAAGCAAGATTGCGAGTCGCGCCATCGCGACGCTCGATCCAGCTCGAAACGCCGGTTCAATAAGAGCATTGCTTAACCTGTGAATAGAGCGCCATCGGTTCTAGATTGATCATCGGCATTCTTGTTTGCTTCGGTGTTTGTTCAATTCCAACGATTGGAGCGTAATGGAACACCCACGACCTCGCCGGCGCGCCTCGAAATTTGTGCGTGAAGTTCGCCGCATAGGCCGCAATGCTAAGAAGTTGGTACGGCCCATGCTCCGGCATATACGGAGCCGCGGCACTTTGGTTCGGCCTTCCGTCGATCTCGGTCTCGTCCGCCGTGCCTACGAACACTCACCGCTCGCCGCCGAGCCGGAGACCTTCTGCCTGCTTCGCGTCGTTGGAAACGACCTCGTTCCGCGGCACGGCAAGGGACAATCCCGCGACAATGTCGCCTTCATTCTCGAACACGAGCAAACCTTCGAAGACTGTACCAAGTTGTGGGTCCTCAACAGGATCTTCGATTCGGACGAAGAAGCGGCGATCATCCGGCTGATCGCGAGCCGCGGCCAGAAGTATCACCGTATTCCGTTTGACCTTCAGGCCTACGCTCAGCAACCCTGGGATGTCGAAAGCCTGCCGGAAGCCTCGCGTCGGCTGCTCGCGACCAGTGATGAAGCTTCGGCCAGGGAGCGGCTACGGCTCGCAACGGTCATCCGACGCAGCAAATCCAACTATGCAATCAACAACAACGGCGCGCGCAATGTAGCCCTGAGCCTGGGCCGGACGATGGCCAAGTGGGTGCTGCCATGGGATGGCAACTGCTTCCTGACCCAGGCGGCGTGGGAAAACCTGCGCAGCAGCATCACGCAGCGCCCGTATCTGCCGTACTTCGTCGTGCCCATGGCACGGGTGACCGATAACACACATGTGCTCCGGGATGGCTACAGCCCGAACGCCCGGGACGAACCGCAAGTCATCTTCCGGCGCGATGCCAGCGAGATGTTCGACGAACGCTTTCCTTACGGGCACCGCCCCAAGATCGAATTGCTTTGGCGTCTCGGAGTCCCTGGCGTCTGGGATCACTTCGAGGTCAAGGAGCACGAGCTTCCACGCCCATCGCTTTGTGCGGAAGCCGGGCAGGTCGGCAGCGCGGGGTGGGTTGCCCGTTTGAACTCTGGCAATCCCGAGCTCGAAATTGGACGCAAGAGCGGGTCACGGCGCGGCGCCGCACGTGACGAAGCCATCGTCGCATTCCTCGATATGCTCGATCGGACCGCCGTCGAGGCGGGCTTCATGCCGCAAGAGAAATTGGTTCCGGCCGGCACGCGATAGTGCCGAGCGCGAGCCACCAAGGCCCGCCTGATGCCGCCGGCACACTCACCCAGCTTCCAGATGCTCGAACTGGAGGCGGTGCAGGCGCGCATAGCGACCGTCGTGGCGCAGCAGCTCCGCCTGCGTGCCGCTCTCGACGACTTGGCCAAGGTCGAGGACATGAATGACGTCGGCCCGCGCGACGGTCGCGAGGCGGTGTGCGATCACAATGGTCGTGCGCCCGCGCGTCAGCGACTGGAGCGCGGTCTGGATGATCCGCTCTGTCTCGCTATCGAGCGCCGACGTCGGCTCGTCGAGAAGAATAATCGGCGCATCCTTTAGAACGGCCCGCGCGATGGACAGCCGCTGACGCTGGCCCCCGGAGAGACGGCCGCCGAGTTCCCCTACCGGAGTATCGTAGCCCTCGGGCAGCCGCCTGATGAATTCATCCGCATGCGCCGCCCGCGCCGCCGCAATGATGGCGTCGTCCGAGCAATCCCGTCTGTCGCCGACGAGGTTCTCGCGGATCGTCCCCTCGAACAAAAACACATCCTGTCCGACGAGCGCGATCTGGCTGCGCAGCGATGCGAGCGAGACCCCGTCGATGGCCTGTCCGTCGATGCTGATGGTTCCACCCGAGGGTTGCCAGAGACGCTGCAGCAGATTGAAGATCGTCGTCTTGCCGCTTCCCGAGAGGCCGACGAGAGCCGTGGTCTTTCCGGCCGGCGCCGTGAACGTCAGTCCATTCAGGACCGGCGTGCTCTTCCGGTAGGCGAACGACACGTTCTCGAAGCGCACCTCTCCGCGCGTGACGACCAGCGGAGCTCTCGGCGCAGCTTCCGCCTCGACGGCCGGCGTATCGAGGATGTCGTAGAGCATCCGCACCTGCACGGCGGAGCTCACGAGCTGGAGATGGAGCCGGGAAAGCCGGCGGAGCGGCTCGCCGGCCATCAGCAGCGCAGCGATGAAGGCGAAAAACTCGCCGGGCGAGCGCCCATGCGCCATGGTGCGCCAACCGGCATAGGCGACCGCTGCGGCGATGGCGAGCCCTGCCGCTGTCTCGAGAAGCGGATTCACGCGCGCCTTGACGGCGACGATCTTGTTGTTGAGCCGTTGCACGGCCTCGATGCACGTAGCCATGTGGCGCCGCATCGCGTCCTCGAGCTGGAAGGACTTGATGATGCGAATGCCCTGCGCCGTTTCGCGCATCGCAGAGATGATTTTCGCCGTCGAATGCGTTTCGCTGCCAGAGACCTTTTTGACCCGGCTGCTGAGGTGCTTCATGCCGAGCGCAACGCCCGGCCCAACGATGAGGATCACGCTCGACAGGAGCGGGTCCTGCAGGATCATGACGCAAAAGAGGCCGACGACCGTGAGAAGATCCCGGCCGAGGCCGACGGCCAGAAGGTGCATCATCTCCCGAGCGGCGCGAGCATTGGAGGAGATGCGCGTGATCAGCTCGCCGGAGCTCCGCTCCTGGAAGAACGTCATGTCCATCCGGAGCATGTGGTCGTAGAGACGCTTCTGCATGCTGGCGACGATCTGGTTGCCGATGCGGCTCAGCATGATCTCTTGGACGTAGGCTGCAATGCCCTTGACCGTGAATAGGCCTGCGATCACCAGCGGAAGCCATTGCAGCGCCTGCTGATCCCGCTGAACGAAGACTTGGTTGATAACATCGCGCATCAGCCAGGCCGTGAGCGCAGTGGAGCCCGCAACCATAGCCATGAAGACGAACGCCAGCGCGTAGCGCGGCGCATAAGCGCGCGCGTGCTCTTTGAACAGGCGTTTGATGGTCGGCCAGGTCGCGTGTGGAGCGCTCATCTTGCTATCTGATCCGGGCGCGCGTGCCCGCTCTGGTTGGCCCCCGCGGGCGTCATCGTCTCTACATTGTGCTCCGCCCGCGCACTAATCCGAAATACCTGTAGAGAACGCGGTTTTAATCGTGTCCGCGCTGTGTTCGCGGCCGCAGTTTCTCCCTACGCTGATCTTATCAAGGCTTAGCTGGGAGTCGGAACTTCCTCAAGCTTCGTTCCAGCGCAGTCTGCTCAACTGATGCAGCCGCACATCGACGAATCGCGAGATGGCAAGATACGACTATTCCCCAGAACAGCCGAGGGCCATCGTCGAGCGGACGGCGACGGTCGCGAACCCGGCAGTCAGCATCGTGCTGCCCACGTTCAATCGGGGGAACATCCTTGGGCGCACGATCGAGAGCGTACTCGCCCTCGATGAGGAACTCTTCGAGCTGATCATTGTTGACGACGGCTCAACCGACGGCACGAAGCACGAGTTACGGAACCTACCCGACCCGCGCATTTCGGTAATCGCGCTCGAGATCAATGCGGGCGCCAACATCGCCCGCAATACCGGCATTTCTGCTGCGCGGGCACCTTATGTGGCCTTTCTCGACTCCGACGACACATTCCTACCCGGTCGCCTACGTCAACCGCTCCAGATCCTGCGAAAGCACCGGCATGTCGGCATGGTCCTGTCGGCGTTCACGACAGAGAAGGCCGCCAAGATGACGGTGTTCCCGATGCCCCAGCGCGTGTACACGGGCCGGGACATGCTGCGTCTTGTCGCACGCCGGGTTATCCAGCCGACCACATCTGGACTGACAGTCCGGCGGGATATCCTGCACGCGGTCGGCGGGTTCGACCCGACACTCAACCGCATGCAGGACAGCGATTTGGTCATGCGCGTCGCGCAGAAAACCATGGCGGCGACCATTGCTGAGCCCCTATGGCACAAGCGCTGGCAGCACGACGGCATCTCATCGCGTCGAGAGACGTACTTGCCGGCTCTGCTTGCCTTGATCGCGCGTCACGCGATCTATCAGGACGAAGAGCTGGAGACCCGCGACTATCTTCTCGCCCGCCATCTGCTGGCGCTCGCAAAATCCTTGCGCTTTGGCCAGTTACAGCGGGACTACAATCTGGCGCTCGAGCAGCTTGCCCCGCCGCCGCCGCCGCTCTTGCGCCTCTTCACGAGTTACCGGAGCAGTCGCCGCGAGCGCCATGAGCTCCGCCGCAGCCTCCTCTCGGGCGAGCCCGCGGAGGGCACGCTGGACGCTCCCGCCCGTTGCATTGCGCCCTAGGGGCGCGATCGCCCGTCCCCTCTTGACGAGACAAGCCACTCCCTGCCACCTGCGGCCAGTCCTGATAAACTATTCGCTTTAGGGAAGCCGCATCATTGTTACCCCCCAACAGATGCGGGGTGGAAGCGTGAGTGCCGTCCCCTCAGAGGCAGCCTGCCAATGCCCCCTCGCGGCGCACTTACGCCCGGCCAACTCGGCCTGCTGACATCTCTCTACATCGTCGCTGCCCTCAACGGCGCGTTCTGGACACGCCTTTTGGCCGACGTCCAACCGGCGGCATTCGGTGATTGGCTCTTTGTCTTGGCGTTCGCGGTCGCTCTCGTGGCCCTGCTCAACGCTGCGCTTTCGGTCGCGGCCGTGCCCTTTGTGCTGAAGCCGCTGGCGGCAGGCCTCGTACTCCTGTCGGCTTTCGCAGCCTACTTCATCGATGAGTTCGGGACGGCAATCGACGCGAACATGATCCGCAATGTCCTGGAAACCGATGCACACGAGGCCGGAGAGTTTCTGACCGGGCCGTTTCTGGCATTCGTCATCCTGTTGGGCGTTGTTCCGGCGGGCCTCATAGTCATCGCGCCTGTCCGTTGGCCAACCCTTCCCAAGGCCCTTTCCGCCAACAGCGCGCGCATCCTTATCTCCAGTTCCCTTGCTGGAGCCCTCGTGCTCTCTTTCTATGCGAGCTTTGCGAGCACCATACGGGAGAGCCGCGATCTTCTGTTCGCACTCGTCCCCTCGAATTTCATCGTCGCCCTCGCCAAATACGGCACCCAGCACCACGCACCACACACCTTGCGCCGGTTCGGCGAGGACGCCCATCGCGACGACATCAAGACAGCTTCGGGCCGTCCCCTCGTTACAATCCTCGTGGTTGGCGAGACGGCACGCTCGGCCAACTTCTCGCTCAATGGCTACGCGCGCGAGACAAATCCCCGCCTCTCGCACACCGATAGTATCCTGAGCTTCAAGCAAGCCTCATCCTGCGGTACTGACACGGCCCACTCCGTTCCATGTATGTTTTCGGGCATCGGTCAGGAGAAGTTCACTGTCGCGGACGCAGCAGGGCAGGAGAACCTTCTCCACATTCTTCGGCGCGCCGGCCTCGACGTCCTGTGGCGCGACAATCAATCGGGCTGCAAAGGCGTCTGCAAGGACGTCGCGACAGAGCTACTGATAAAAAGGCGTGACGCTTCACACGATGGCGAGGCGAGCTACGATGAAGTCCTGCTGGATGGCCTCGAGGACCGCATCGCCGCCATGAAACACGGTGGTCTGATCGTGCTTCATATGATGGGCAGCCACGGCCCGGCCTACTTCAAACGCGTGCCCGCATCGTTCGCAAGATTCCAGCCGACGTGCCAGTCCGCTCAGTTGAGCCACTGCACCGGCGAGCAGATCGTCAACAGCTACGACAATACGATACTCTATACCGATCATGTCCTGGCGGAACTGATCAAGATCCTTGGCGCCGTCGAAGCGAAGGGTATCGATACCGCCATGATCTATGTCTCCGATCACGGCGAGTCCCTCGGCGAAAAAGGTTTGTATCTCCACGGCATGCCGCGGGCGCTTGCACCGAGGGAGCAGACCCACATACCCTTCATCATTTGGATCTCGCACGCGACCCAGGCCCGCCTTCGCGTGAGCATGGAGTGCCTGCAGGAACTCGCCGCGACCATCGGTGCGAGCCACGATAATCTGTTCCACATGGTGTTCGGCATGTTCGCCATCCGCACGCACCTCTACGATCCGCGACTTGATCTCCTGCATCGTTGCGGAGCGAGGCGCGAGAGCCCCACGTAAACAGCGCACCATGCAGCAACACGTCGATCGGCCGCAGGGCAGCTTTGATCTCGAAGGGAACGAGCCTTCGGTTGGCACGACCTCGCCCGGGCGGAAGCGCTTTCTCATTGTCCACAATCCGATAGCCGGACGAAATCGCCTCGATGTCGTGCGGGAGGTGGCCCGATGCCTCGAGCGGGCCGGCGCGGTCGCCGACCTTCACGTGAAAGCGGAAAACACGCGCGATGATGCTCTCTCAGCGCCGATCGACACTTACGACGCGGTCGTGGCCTCGGGCGGCGACGGTACGGTGCGCAGTATGGTCGCGATGCTCGGCGGCTCAAACGTGCCGTTCGGCCTCATTCCTGCCGGGACAGGCAACGTGCTCGCAGAGGAGTTGCGGCTGCCGCGCAAAGCCGGCGAGATCGCAGATATGCTTCTGCACGGGCCTGTCGTCGCGCTCTCGACCGCAAGCATCAACGGCGCTCCCTGCCTGCTGATGGTGGGCGCCGGTTTCGACGGCCAAGTCGTCGCGGGCCTGCCCATGGCGCTGAAACGTCAGATCGGCAAGCCAGCGTTCGGCTGGCCGATACTTGCCGCACTCGCGCGCAAGCCGCGGACATTCGAGGTCAAGGTCGACGGACGCTCTCACGAGGCATCCTGGCTCGTTGTCGCCAACGCGGCCCACTATGCCGGCCGCTTCCTGCTCTCGAAGAACACGAACATACTGTCCCCCGGCTTTAACGTCGTGATCTCGCGTGCGACCAGCCGGCGCCAGAGAATGCTGGAGCTTCTCCACCTCGTCGCCGGACAGCTCGAGCGCGCAAGCACCATCGAGATGATGCCGGCACGCACCGTGGACATTCGCGGGGCCGAGAACCTCGCCGTGCAGGTCGATGGCGAGCCTGTCGTGTCGTCGTCCTATCGCGTCGTTGCCGATGTCGCGCGCACGCCGATGATCGTGCCGCGTGGTCTCGATGAGACCGCTCACGCGCACGCGCGCTCTTCATAAGAGACTTTGCTGTTTGCCGGAAACTCTTGCGTCTGCTGCTCGCCGATGCGGCAGATGACGGCCGAAGCGCGGTTTCCGTCCGCTCGCAAGTATTTGAAAGAGACTGCGAAAATCACAGCTTAGAACTGGCATAACAATTGCTAAGTTGGAGTAACGGGGACTGATGCGCGACGCCGGAGATCGGGAGCGTCGGTTCCTACGACTCTTGGTCCAGCGCCGGACCGCAGCAAAGGCAACGTCGCCTTGAGCCAGGCAACTGCATTCGCCTGGGGTGGGCCATTCGAACTGTTCGCTGAGCGATACGGACGAGTGGCGAGGTGTCGATGGCCTTGGGGTGACCATGATCACTGCTGCTCGCCGGCGCGAGACGTGTGTTGAGCGCACGTCCCCCACGCAGGACTCTGCGACCGCAGCCGCGTCCTCCCGGCTCATTGAAAGCGCGTCGACCGCCGACAGCGTGAAGCCTCTCATCGAGGCGGCGCCCTTAGCGGGCGGCAGTGCATCCAACCCCGGCATCGCACAGACATCCGAGCCCGCTGAGCCGGTCGTCATCGTGGGCGGTGGTCCCGCGGGCATTCGCGTCGCTCAGGAGCTTTCACGCCGGGGCATCGATTGCATCATCTTCAATGCAGAGCGTTGGCAGCCGTACAACCGCGTGAAGCTGACGCCGCTCCTCAGCGGCGATGCTCAGCTTGGCCAGATCATGCAGCGGCTGGAGTTCCCCGGCCCCGGCGTCGTACAGCTCTACTCCGAACAGAGTGTGGTTGATATCGATCGCGCTCTGCGCACCATCACCACGCGTGTCGGCAGGACCATTGCCTATCGCAAGCTCGTGCTGGCCGTTGGATCACGCGCTCATGTGCCGCCGATCCCGAACCGCGAACTTTCCGGCGTCTTCACGTTCCGGAACATCGATGACGTCGAACGGCTCATCGCGCGCTCCTTTCGTTCGCGCCGCACCGTCGTCATCGGCGGCGGCCTCCTCGGTCTCGAGGCTGCTCGCGGCATGGCACGCCGCGGCACCGAAACATGGGTCGTCGAGCACAGCCCGCACCTGATGCCGCGACAGCTCGATCGGGCGGCCGGCGAACTCCTGGCCAGCCAGCTCGAGCAAAACGGTCTCGTCGTAAGGACCGGCACAAGCGTTGCGCGAATCGTCGGCACGGATCGTGTCGAGGCGATCGAGCTCGGCGATGGCACGCGCATTGCCTGCGACACGGTCATCATCTGCACCGGCGTTCGCGCCAACATGGAGCTCGCGCGGGATGTCGGTCTGGCCGTCGGCCGCGGCATCCGTGTCTCGGAGCATTTGCGGACCAGCGATCCGGACATCTACGCCATCGGCGAATGCGCTGAGTTCGACGGCGTCGTTGCCGGACTCGTAGGCCCGGGCTTCGAGCAGGCTGTTGCCGCCGCGAGCGATATTGCCGGATCGCCCGTTCGCTATGCTGGCTCGGTGCCCTCGACCAAGCTCAAGGTCGTCGGCATCGACGTCTTCAGCATGGGCGACGTCGAGCAGCTCGACCAGCGTGCGGACGTCACCACGATCGTTTTTCAGGACGAAGCCAAAGGCATTTATCGGGCGCTCGTGGTGAACGGTGCGCGGCTCGTCGGCGCACTCGGCATCGGCGATTGGCCCGAGGTCGCGAATCTCCAGGAGGCGATCCGCTCCAAGTCCCTCATCCTGCCGTGGCATCGCTTGCGCTTCCGGAACAGCGGGCGCCTCTGGCCGGAGCAGGAGCAGGCGAGCGTCCATACCTGGCCGCGGCACGCGACCGTGTGCAACTGCACCGGCGTGACGCGCGGTCAGATCGGCGACGCCATCGCGCTCGGTGCCGCGACCTTCGAGGATGTCCAGCGCGACACCGGCGCCTCCACCGTCTGCGGCAGCTGCCAGATCCACATCTCAGCGCTTCTCGGCGGCCCGCCGGCGCGCAAGCCTCTGCGCTGGTGGCGACCCGCCGCGGCGGCATCCGGCGCAGCCGCTCTGGGCGCCGCCATAACGCTGGCGCTTCCCGTGTGGCCGCTCGCGAAATCCATCGCCGGCGTAGGCATTGCGGAGAAGCTCTGGCTCGACGGCACGTGGAAGCAGACGAGCGGATACACGCTGCTCGCGCTTTCCGTGATGGCCTCGCTCCTTTCGTTGCGCAAACGATGGCTGCCTGCAGCTCTCCTGCGATGGCTCGGCGAGTTCGCCGCGTGGCGCCTCGTGCACATCCTCATCGGCGTCTCGGCGCTGCTCGTCCTCTTCGCGCACACAGGCTTCCGCCTCGGCCACAATCTCAATTTCTGGCTGATGAGCTGTTTCCTCACGGCCAGCGTCAGCGGCGCGACGATCGGGCTCTCGAGTGCGCTTGAGCACCGCATCTCGAAATCACCGGAAAAAGCCGCGCGGCTCAGATCGATCTCGCTCTGGCTGCACGTCCTCGCGCTGTGGCCTCTGCCGCTGCTTCTCGGTCTCCACATCCTCAGCGTCTACTACTATTGAGCGCGCGCATGACGAGCAATGGTCCGCTCTGGCTGATCTGGCTGCTCGCCACGAGCGCGGCCGCGGCCGTCATGATCGCTGGCCTGCTCTACGGCGGCGCGGCGCGTCCAAGCCTCGTCATCGGACGCACGACCGATGGCCATCACCAGATCGAGCTTGCCTGCACGGCGTGCCACACGACCGCGTTCGGCGGCAAAGAGTCGATCCAAAAGGCGTGCGTCGGCTGCCACGGCGCAGAGCTGGCCACTGCAAAGGACACGCACCCGGCCAAGAAGTTCGCCGATCCGCGAAACGCTGACCGTTTGGAGAAACTCGAAGCCACTCAGTGCGTCACGTGCCACACCGAGCATCGCGGCGAGATCACGACCGCCATGGGCCTGACGCTGCCGCCGGACTTCTGCGCGCTGTGCCATCAGGACATTGGCAAGGATCGGCCGAGTCACGAAGGCCTCGCCTTCGCGACCTGCACCTCAGCCGGCTGTCACAACTACCACGACAACCGCGCGCTCTATGAGGATTTCCTGGAACGGCACGCGAAGGATCCGGAGACGGCCTCGAAGCCCATCGTCAAGCTGCGCGCATCACCGCCAGAGAAATCAACCGATGCGAAACCGATCGTTGAGCTTGCAGCCGCGGACGCGCCTGCCGGCAAGAGCGGCGATGCGGCCGTGGCGGCCGACTGGCTGGCAAGTGCGCACGCCAAGGGCGGCGTCAACTGCTCGGGCTGTCATGCGCCGGGCGTGAAATCCAAGGAAGAGTACGCGACGCGCTGGATCGACAAACCCGATCACACGGTCTGCGCCACCTGTCACAAGGACGAGACGGCGACCTTCAGCGCAGGCCGTCACGGCATGCGGCTGGCGCCGGGCCTGATGAGCGCAGTTGACGGACCGCTCGGCCTCACGCGCAAGCAACCGCTCACGCCCATGAGGCCGGAGTTGGCGCGCCTGCCCATGTCGGCCAAGGCGCACGGCACCGACTTGACCTGCACGACGTGCCACGGTGCGCACGCGTTCGATACCGCACGCGCGGAAGTCGAGGCGTGCCTCGGCTGTCACGACGACAAGCATTCGCGCGCCTATGTCGGCTCGCCGCACGAGACACTGGCGAAGGCGGAACGCGACGGCGCGGGCGTAAAGGGCACGGGCGTCACGTGCGCGACCTGCCATATGCCACGCACGACGCGCGAGGATCCCGATACCGGCGAGGAACACCTCCTCGTCGTTCACAACCAGAACGACAACCTCAGACCGAACGAGAAGATGCTCCGCTCGGTCTGCATGAACTGTCACGGGCTCGGCTTCGCCATCGATGCACTGGCGGACACCGACCTCGTGTCGCGGAATTTCGCCGGGCGCCCCTCCGCCCGCGTCGAAAGCATCGAATGGGTCATGCGTCGCCTGAAGGAACGCGAGGGGAAATCCGCCGGCTCGGCAGGCAGCAAATGACCAGTCATCCCAGAGGCAAGAGGAGAGACGAGACATGAAGATTTCAAGGCGTTGGGCGCTTGCGTGCCTGAGCGGTTGTGCCGTGGTCGCCCTGGGCGCGAGCGCCATGGCGAAGGGCATCGCGTACAAGGATGTCGCGGACATGCTCCACGCCGTCATGGAGTCGGACCGCACGGTCTACACGCGCAAGGTCGTCAATCGATTGACGCTCAAGGACAAGGTCATCAAGGCGAGCGAATACCACGAGGACGAGAAGGCATTGCCGCTGCCCGCGCAGATGTTCCGCTTCGGCGCGGAAATGGTTGCCGAGAAGACCGACAAGTTCCGCTACTCGCTACTGTCGCTCTGGCCCGTCAACAAGCAGAACGCGCCACGTACCGACGTCGAGAAGGCCGGCCTCGAGTTCGTCGCCGCCAATCCGGGCAAGAACTACTACGGCGAGGAAACGCTCGGCGGAAAGAAGTACTTCACAGCCGTTTACGCGGACGTCGCCATCGCACCGGCATGCGTCGGCTGCCACAACGAGCACAAGGACAGCCCGCGCCGCGATTTCAAGTTGAAGGACGTCATGGGCGGCGTGGTCATCCGCTTGCCGATGACCGACTGAAGTCCTGACCACCCATCCCGCAAATCATTCAAGCAACTTCACTCGATCCACAGGTGCGCAACATGACCCCTGATCAAGTCAAGCTCGTGCAGGAGAGCTTCAAGAAAGTACTCCCGATCGCGCCGCAGGCGGCCGATCTCTTCTACGGCCGGCTCTTCGAGATCGCGCCGCAGGTGCGGCCGCTCTTTCCGACCGACCTCACCGAGCAGAAGAAGAAGCTGATGCAGATGATCGCGACGGCGGTCAACAATCTGCATCAGGTCGAGACCATCGTTCCCGCCGTGCAGGATCTCGGCCGGCGGCACGTCAACTACGGCGTGACGGCCGATCACTATAAACCTGTCGGCGAGGCCTTGATCTGGACGCTCGAAAAGGGCCTCGGCGACGCATTCACACCCGACGTGAAGGCGGCGTGGGTCACAACATACACCACGCTGCAGAGCGTCATGACGGCGGCTGCAGCGGAAGCGAAACCTATGATGAAGGCCTCCGTCGCGGCGGCGGCAATTGCACCGGCCAAGAAAGGATTCTTCGCGCGGCTGTTCGGCTGAGCCGGGCGCGATCCTGCCGGCCTTCGCGTATCCGATCCAGCGGCAGATCCATGCGGAACTGCCGCCGGCTACCTCGTCGGCCCGTTACCGGGCGCGCCTTCAGTATCGCTCGGGAACGTAGAGCTCCTTGGAGATCGGCTTACGTGTGTAGTCCGGCCGGTGAATGCGGTTCGGCAGAACGACCGGCGACCGCTTGATCTCGTCGTACGGCACCTGCGTCAGCAAGTGGGCAATGCAGTTGAGGCGCGCCCGCTTCTTGTCGACGGCCTCGACGATCCACCATGGCGCCTCGGGAATATGGGTGCGCTCCAGCATGTCCTCTTTGGCCTTGGTGTAATCCTCCCAGCGCTGGCGCGACTCGAGATCCATGGGCGAAAGCTTCCACTGCTTGATCGGATCAATGTTGCGCATGTGGAACCGCACATGCTGCTCCTCGTCCGTGATCGAGAACCAGAACTTCACGAGGATAATGCCGGAGCGCACGAGCATCCGCTCGAACTCGGGCACGGAGCGGAAGAATTCCTCGACGTCGGCTTCCGAGCAAAAGCCCATGACCCGTTCGACTCCCGCGCGGTTGTACCATGAGCGATCGAACAGCACGATTTCGCCGCCCGCCGGCAGATGGGATACGTAACGCTGGAAATACCACTGTGTGCGTTCGCGCTCGTTCG
Organism: Hyphomicrobiaceae bacterium; assembly: GCA_035565975.1. Taxonomy (GTDB): domain Bacteria; phylum Pseudomonadota; class Alphaproteobacteria; order Rhizobiales; family Hyphomicrobiaceae. Next base: position 34,741 of record DATMRT010000096.1, on the reverse strand, counting down.
GAGCGGGGAGCGCCGCCACGCGGCAGACACGCGGGTTGAGGCGCTGCGTTATGCGCTTGATCGCGCCTCCCTTGCCGGCGGCGTCGCGCCCCTCGAATAGGACCACGACCTTGAGCTTCTTTTCGGCAACCCAGTCCTGCAGTTTCACCAGTTCCGCTTGCAGGCGGAAGAGCTCCCGGAAGTAGATTCTTCGATCGAGCTGCCCAGACTCCGCGGCCTCGCCAGCGTCGGACAGCAGTTTGTCGAGACGGTCGTCGTCCAGCTCCATTTCCAGCTCTTCGTCGAAGCTGTCGACCGCCTCGGCTCGGATCTTCCGCCCGAAATTCCCGTCTCCGGATTGCCCGCTGCTCATCCTGCCTCGCTCCATGATGATAGGCTGCGCTCACTCTCGAAAATGTCGGGAGCTTTGCTACAGTTTCATGACGTGACAGGGCGCGCGACCAGACCGTCACGCACCAACCGCGGCAAGGCGCGTCTGAGGACTGCCGCAACTGCTTGAAAAGATTGCGTTACGACGATCGCGGAACGAACCGGTGCTCTTCCAGATTTCGCGCATGCCAGAAGCGTGCACCGCGGTCTCGACAAGCGTCGCCAGCTCTGGTTTCCACTAAAGCAACAGACTTGAAATTCACCTCAGTTCGCGGCTAGGCGGGGAGTGAATTTCAAGTCCAAAGCTGCTTTAGAACACTATGATTCTAAAGCGTCTTTGGACCTTAAATGCGACTTTCGAGACCAGCCCACGCCTGGGTCGCATTTAAGGTCCGACGCTTTAGCCACCGATGGTGGAGGTTTCCGGCATGTCCGATCATCCGCGTCTCAGTCTGCGCGTTCCCGAACCCGAGTTCAGGCCCGGCACGAAACCCGACTTCAGCGGCGTCAACATTCCGCGCGCCGGCAGCGTGCGCCGCCCGCCCGTGGACACCGCGCCCGAGGAGATCCGCGACCTCGCCTACTCGATTATCCGCGTACTCAACCGGGACGGCGAAGCCGTCGGACCGTGGGCGGACTCGCTTTCGGGCGACGCGCTGCAGGTCGGCCTCAAGACGATGATGAAAGTGCGCGCCTACGACACGCGCATGCAGATGGCGCAGCGCCAGGGCAAGACATCGTTCTACATGCAGTGCACCGGCGAGGAGGCGATCGCCTGCGCGTTCCAGACGGCGCTCGAGCCCGGCGACATGAACTTCCCGACCTACCGACAGCAGGGACTACTGATCGCGTCCGGCTATCCGCTCGTCGACATGATGTGCCAGATCTACTCGAACAGCCGCGATCCCATGAAGGGGCGCCAGCTCCCGGTCATGTACAGCTCCAAGGCGCACGGCTTCTTCTCCATCTCGGGCAACCTCGGCACGCAGTACCCGCAGGCCGTCGGCTGGGCGATGGCGTCGGCGATCAAAGGTGACACGCGCGTCGCCGCCGGATGGATCGGCGATGGCTCGACGGCCGAGTCCGATTTCCATTCCGCACTCGTCTTCGCCTCGACGTACAAGGCGCCGGTCATCCTCAATATCGTCAACAACCAGTGGGCGATCTCGACATTCCAGGGCATCGCGCGGGGCGGCTCCGGCACCTTCGCGGCGCGCGGCCACGGCTTCGGCATCCCGGCGCTGCGCGTCGACGGCAATGATTACCTCGCCGTCTACGCTGTCGCGAAGTGGGCGATCGAACGGGCGCGCAGCAATCTCGGCCCGACGCTCGTCGAGTACGTGACCTACCGCGCCGCCGCGCACTCGACATCCGACGATCCCTCGGCCTATCGGCCGAAGGAGGAGTCCGAAGCCTGGCCCCTCGGCGATCCGATCGAGCGGCTGAAGAACCATCTCATCGTGAGAAAGCTCTGGTCGGAAGAGCGACACACGCAGGCCCTCGCCGAGGTTGAGGCAGAGGTTATCGCCGCGCAGAAGGAGGCCGAGAGCTACGGCACGCTGCACAGCGGACCGAAGGCATCCGGGCGCGACATGTTCGTCGATGTGTTCAAGGACATGCCGCCGCACCTGCGTCGCCAGCGCCAGGAGGCGGGGTACTGAGAAAGGTTTCGCGCCATGCCGACCATGACCATGATCGAAGCGATCCGCGACGCGCATGATGTGATGATGGCACGCGACGACAACGTCGTCGTGTTCGGTGAGGACGTCGGCTACTTCGGCGGCGTCTTCCGCTGCACGCGCGGACTTCAGCAGAAATACGGCCGCAACCGCTGCTTCGATACGCCGATCAACGAGAGCGGCATCGTCGGCACGGCCATCGGCATGGCCGCCTATGGTCTCAGGCCATGCGTCGAGATCCAGTTCGCCGACTACATGTATCCGGCGTACGATCAGCTCGTCTCCGAGGCCGCACGGATTCGTCACCGCTCGGCGAATGACTTCTCGGCGCCGATCACGGTTCGGATGCCGACCGGCGGCGGCATCTTCGGCGCGCAGACGCACTCGCAGAGTCCCGAGGCGTTGTTCACCCATGTCAGCGGCTTGAAGACGGTCGTGCCGTCCAATCCATATGACGCCAAAGGCCTGCTCATCGCCGCCATCGAGACCGACGATCCGGTGATCTTCCTCGAGCCGAAGCGGCTCTATAACGGCCCGTTCGACGGCCATCACGAGCGGCCGGTCGTACCGTGGGCGAAGCATCCGCTGAGCGAGGTGCCTGAGGGGTACTACACCGTGCCGCTCGGCTCAGCCTCTGTGCGACGGCCGGGCGCGGCGCTCACGGTGCTCGCCTACGGCACCATGGTCTACGTTGCCGAGGCGGCGGCCGCGGAGACCGGCATCGACGCCGAGATCATCGACTTGCGCACGCTGCTGCCGCTCGACACCGACACGATCGTCGCTTCCGTCGAGAAGACGCGGCGCTGCGTGATCGTGCACGAGGCGACACGCACGAGCGGCTTCGGCGCCGAGCTGTCCGCGACAGTGCAGGAGCTGTGCTTCTACCATCTCGAGGCACCGATCATCCGCGTCACCGGCTGGGATACGCCCTACCCGCACGCACAGGAGTGGGCTTACTTTCCTGGCCCGCAGCGTGTCGGCGAGGCATTCAAGCGCGTGATGGAGGCCTGACATGCCCGAGCGCGTCATCACGCTGCCCGATGTTGGCGAAGGCGTCGCCGAAGCCGAGGTCGTCGAAGTGCCCGTCAAGGTGGGCGATCCGGTGCGCGAGGGCGACGTGCTCGCCGCCGTCATGACGGACAAGGCAACCGTCGAAATCCCGTCGCCGGCCGAAGGCCGCGTTGCCTGGATCGGAGCAGAGCTCGGCCAGAAAGTCGCTGTCGGCTCCGTGATCGTGAAGCTCGATGTGGCCGATAGCACGGCGCCAGCGCGGAAGGAGCAAGTCACCGTCGCGTTGAAACCGACGCCAGCGCCGCGAACCGCCCCCGATGCCACGGAGACCGAGGCGGCCGATGCGCCCCGCGCACCGCAACCCGCACCCGAAGCTGCACGGCCGCGCGAGCATGTGCGCAGTGCAGCGCCATCTTCGCCGCCGGCTAAGCCCGCAGAGCGACCGCTCGCCGCGCCGGTGGTGCGGGCGTTTGCCCGTGATGCCGGCGTTGATCTGCGCTTCGTCAAGGGCAGCGGCCCCGCCGGACGCATCCTGCACGAGGATGTCGAAGCCTATCTCGCAACGGCATCGCGCGGCCCGCTACCTGCCTACGGCCTCGTCCGCAACACGGCAGTCGAGGAGATCAAGATCATCGGGCTGCGCCGTCGCATTGCCGAGCGCATGCAGGACGCCATGCGCCGCATCCCGCACTTCTCCTATATCGAGGAAGTGGATGTCACCGATCTGGAATCGCTGCGCGCCGACGTCAACGAGACGCGACGGAGGGACCGTCCGCGGCTGACCGTGCTGCCGTTCCTGATGCGTGCCATGGTGACGGCGCTGCGCGATCATCCCGAAATCAATGCCCGCTATGACGACGCCAATGACACGCTCCACCGCTACGGCGGCGTGCACATCGGCATTGCCGTGCAGACGCCGAACGGCCTCATGGTGCCGGTGGTGCAGCATGTCGAAGCATTGACGATCTGGGATTGTGCGAGCGAGGTCGCGCGCCTGAGCGAGGCGGCGCGGTCCGGAACAGCCAAGCGCGAGGAGCTGACCGGTTCGACGATTACAATCACGAGCCTCGGTGCGCTTGGCGGGATCGCTTCGACGCCCGTCATCAACGCACCCGAGGTGGCGATCATCGGCGTAAACAAGATCGCGGTACGCCCGGTATGGCGCGGGGCTGCCTTCGAGCCGCGCAAGGTCATGAACCTCTCATCGTCATTCGATCATCGCATCGTCGATGGCTGGAATGCCGCACAGTTCATCCAGAAGCTGCGCTCGCTGCTCGAGGCGCCGGCGAAGATCTTCATGGAGGCCTGAATGGACCCGATTTCCTGCGCCGTCCTGGTGCTTGGCGGCGGTCCGGGCGGCTATGTCTGCGCCATTCGTGCCGCGCAGCTCGGTCTCGACACGGTTCTCGTGGAATCGGGGCCGCTCGGGGGCACGTGCCTCAATGTGGGCTGCATCCCCTCGAAGGCGCTCATCCATGCTGCCGATGCTTTTCATACGGCCAGGCGCTTTGCCGGCGGCTCGCCGCTCGGCATCCGCGTCGCCGAGCCGGAATTCGAACTCAAGACGATGATGGCGTGGAAGGACGGGATCGTCTCGCGCCTGCGCGGCGGCGTCTACGGCCTCCTGCGTCGCGCGAACATCAAGGTCGTCAGCGGCATCGGCATTCTGCGCGACGGCAAGACCTGCGTCGTCGAAACCGACATGGGCCGTCAGGAAATCACGGCGGAGCATGTCGTCATTGCCACCGGCTCCGAAAGCACGCCCTTGCCGGGTTTGCCGTTCGGCGGCGCCGTCGTGTCGTCGACCGAAGCACTCGCGTTCGAGGATATGCCAAAGCGGCTCGTCATCGTCGGCGGTGGCTACATCGGGTTGGAGCTCGGCACGGCCTATCGCAAGCTCGGCGTGGGGGTGACGGTCGTCGAGGCGGCGGAGCGCATCCTCCCTCAGTACGACGCCGAGCTGACGCGGCGCGTGATGGCCAGACTCGGCAAACTCGGCGTCGACGTTCTGCTGAACGCGAAGGCCGTCGGCCTTGATCGCTCGGGACCGGCGCTCAGGATCGAGCGCGGCGATGGCCGCGAGCAGCGGCTGCCGGCAGACAAGATCCTCGTTACCATCGGCCGCCGGCCACGCATCGCCGGCTTCGGCCTCGAAGAGCTGGATCTCCGCATGAGCGGGAACGCCATCGAGATCGACGATCAGTGCCGCACGTCGATGCGCAATGTGTGGGCGGTCGGCGACGTCACCGGCGAGCCGATGCTGGAGCATCGCGCGGTTGCGCAGGGCGAGATGGTCGCCGAGATCATCGCCGGCGAGAAGCGGTCCTTCGACAAGGTGGCGATTCCGGCAGCCTGCTTCACGGATCCGGAGATTGTCACGGCAGGTCTCTCGCCCGAGGCAGCCCGCGCCGCCGGCCATGCGGTCAAGACGGCAAGCTTCCCATTTACCGCCAACGGCCGCGCCATGACGCTCGAAGCCGAGGACGGTTTCGTACGCATCGTGGCGCGCGCGGACAACCATGTCGTGCTCGGCTTGCAGGCGGTCGGACAAGGCGTCTCGGAGCTATCGGCGGGCTTCGCGTTGGCGCTGGAGATGGGCACGCGCCTGGAGGATATCGCCGCCACGGTTCACGTGCATCCGACGCTCGGCGAGTGCATCCGCGAGGCGGCGCTCGTCGCGCTCGGCCACGGCCTGCATGCTTGACCGACGTTGTCCGGGAGGCCAACAAACCCTTGCACCAGGTTTGAGAGCGCGAAGGCGTGTAGCCGCTTGGGCTGCGGGCTATTGATAAGAGGGCCAGATGAGCAGTCCACTCGAAGCATCCCGGTTGGTAATCCGCCCGTTCTCGGAGCAGGACTTGCCGGCAATCCGATCGCTGTTCATCCGCGTCAATCGCGCTTTGGCTCCGCCGGAGCTGCGCGATGCATTCGAACACTACATCAAGCTCTCGCTGCGCGATGAGATCGACGTCCTAGCCGAAGCCTATGACGCCGCGCGAGGGCATGGCTTCTGGGTTGCGAGCGGCCCGGAAGGGATCGTCGGCATGGTCGGACTCCAGCGTGTGAATGCAGGTACCGCAGAGATTCGCCGCATGTACATCGACCCGGCTTTCCGGAGACAAGGTCTCGGTCGCGCGCTCCTGAGACATGCAGAGCAATGCGCGAAGCAGCTTGGATATGACGCTCTTGTGTTGAGCACCGCCGAGATACAAACGGCTGCTATCGAGCTCTACAAGGCCGAAGGCTTCACGCAGACGTCAGTCGAGGTCGCCGATGCGCAGAACGTGCGCACCATTGGTGGCGGCGTGAGGCGATTCCACTTCGAGAAGAAGCTCTAACCTACCTGCGGACCTGTAGGACCCTGACTGCTGAAGCCATTGGCGCCGCGAAGCTCCTGAACTAAGCTGCCAAGCTAGGATCGCAGGCTCGAATGCTGAGGAGAGCTCGATGAAAGTCTTCTCGCGCGCCCTTCTGATTTGTTTCCTGACGCTGGTCTCCAGCGCCGTTCGAGCAGAATTGAGCGTCGGATCTCCCGCGCCAACCATCTCCATCCCCGCCGCGCTCGGAGGTAAGGACATCGTATTCGATTTGGCGACATCCCTGACCAAGGGGCCGGTCGTCGTCTACTTCTATCCGAAGAGCTTCACGTCGGTCTGCACGGAGGAAGCGCGTCTTTTTGCGGAGGCCATGGCGGAATTCGAAGCGCTCGGCGCCTCGGTGATCGGCATCTCGACGGATACCCTGGAGACCCAGCGCGAGTTCTCGCGACTGGAATGTCGCGACAAGTTTCCTGTCGGGGCCGATCCTGACGGGAGCGTCGTGCGCGCCTACGGCGCGGCGCGGGGAACAGCTTCTCGCGTCATGGCCAGCCGCACGTCATACGTGATTACGCCGAACAGTAAGATCCACGCTGTCCTGACGTCCTCGGAAGCGGAAAGCCACATCCAGTTCGCGCTGAAGTCCATCCGCGCTTGGAGGGGCAAGAACTGAGAAGGTGATTTCATTGGAGCGACGTGACGGCGATCCTGCCGTTCGCTTCCCATTCATCGCGTGCGTTGCTCGACGAGTATGCGTTCGCGCTGATCTGAACCGGCGAACTGGCTATGATCTGAAAGTGCTGAGAAATCCCCCGGGTGACGTGTGGCGAATCTCCTCAAGATATTGACCGTGTTCGTACTCCTGGGTCCGCCGATTGGAGCGATCGCGTTCTTTGCCGGCATGGGCATCTATGGCGCGAGCCAGACGGGCGACCTCGCCAGCCTGCTGTGGGTCTTTTTGTTTGGCCTGATCTATGGCGTGCCCTTGAGCTATTTCATCGGCATGATCCCGGCCGCCATCGCCGGTCTCATCCTCGGCGCACTCGCGGTCTTTCACCGCACGCCAGGCACCCTGCTTTCGGTCGCAACCGGAATCATCGTTGGACTTGGGGTGGTCTATTCGGGCGGACGGCCAGCGATACCGGATTCCCTCGAGAGCGCGTCCGATTACGTGCCCGCCTTTCTGCTCATCGTGACATGCTTGGTGGCGACGGTCTTCTGCTGGGCCGTAGCCCGTCGCACGATCGCAAACCCCATCGGATCGTCAGCCCTCCCACTCACGCCTGACCAGCCCCACAAATAGAGGTCGCCGGGAGCCTGGCCGGCGTAGCCGCTGCTTTCGGATGCCCGAAAACGGACACGCCGCGTTCGCTCTCTCTAAGTCATGGAAATCATGGAGCGGGCGATCGGGATCGAACCGACGACATTCAGCTTGGGAAGCTGACGTTCTACCACTGAACTACGCCCGCATTTCAAAGGGTTAGAGGATGTCGCGGTGCGCGTCTGCCGAGCCCCGTGCAATCCCAATTCCCTCGGAACCCGCTCCAAATACCACCGCTTCGCCGCATCGTCACCACCTTCCGCATCAACGTCCTGCAACGGCGCGTCGGTGGCAGGGGCCGGAGGTGGCGCAGCCCGTGAACTTTTTGCGGTGCAGCGCGTTTCAACACCGGCACAGCACGCAAAAATGGATTCCTAGCGGTGAATGACGAAATCGTGCGCCTGCGGCGCGCACTCGACAGCGCCATATATTCGCTCGAGCAGATCAAGCGGCGCGCGGACAGCGGCGCGACATCGCCGACGGCGGATTGGGATTGCCTCGTCATCGCGGAAGCGGCGGAGGCCGGCGCTCGAGCATCGGGCCAAATATAGCGGCACCGCGAGCGCCTGACCTCGTCTCGCGGACGACGCCTCCTCACCTGCACAGGTCTTCAGTCTTTACAATCAGTAAAGAGATATGGGCTAGCGTCGCACGACCGATTGCGTGCGAGGGAGCACCCCATGTCCTGGCGTTCATTGCTGCCGTCCGTCATCAAGGCGGGCCTCGTCCTCTCGATTGCCCTTTCCGGAATGAGCTTCAGCGCCCACGATGCGGAAGCGCGGCGCGGCGGCAAGTTCCGCTCGTCCAAAGAGCACGCCACCAAGGAGCACAGCGATCGCTCGTCCGATCATGACGGCGCGGCAAAGCGCAAGTCTGACGAGGAGCACGACGGGCAGGGTGCCGACAGCTCGGGCGGCACCTACGTGCCGGGCGTCCGCGTCCGCAGTCGCGAGGCCGCCCGCGGCGCCGAAACGGCGAGTGATGCCGAAGATCCGACGGCACCGAAGGCACTTCCGCGCCCCCGCGTCTTCACGGTGAAGCCCGTCGAGGATGTCGACGTACCGGGCTGCCCGACAGGCATGATCTGCACGGTCTGTCTTGCCGGCTGCGAGGGCGACATCGGGGCTATCGTCGACGCCCAGACCAAGACGCCGATCCCCAGACCGCGCCACTGAGCGAGAGCACGTCGCGAGTAAATCCCAGCCCTATTCGGCCGCAACCTTCGGCGTGTAGCCCAGCGCCACGTTGAGCTTCACGAGCAGATCGGCGGCTGCCTCGGCGATGTTGGTGCCCGGCCCGAACACGGCTTTGGCGCCAGCCTCGAAGAGCGCCGGATAGTCGGCCGGCGGGATCACACCGCCGACAACGATCATGATATCACCGCGGCCTTCGGCCTCGAGCGCGGCGCGAAGCTCCGGCACGAGCGTGAGGTGCCCAGCCGCCAGCGACGACACGCCGACGATGTGCACGTCGTTCTCGACGGCCTGGCGCGCAACTTCCTCCGGCGTCGAGAAGAGCGGGCCGATATCCACGTCGAAGCCCAGATCGGCAAACGCCGTCGCAATGACCTTCTGGCCGCGATCGTGCCCGTCCTGGCCGATCTTCGCGATCAGGATGCGCGGTCGGCGTCCGTCGTTGCGCTCGAAGTCCTCGACGAGCCCCTGCACTTTTCCAAGCGCACTCGCCATGGCACTCGCCTCCGATCGGTAGACGCCCGACACCGCGCGGATCTCGGCGCGATGGCGGCCGAACACGACTTCCAGCGCATCCGAGATCTCGCCGACCGTCGCTTTGGCGCGCGCGGCCTTGACGGCAAGGTCGAGCAGATTGGCGCCACTCTTGGCTCCCTCGGTCAGCGCATTGAGTGCCGCCGAAACCTCTGCAGCATCGCGCTCGCCCTTGAGGCGCGCGAGCTTCGCGAGCTGCTGCTCGCGCACCTTCGCATTGTCGACCTTCAGAATGTCGATCTGCGCCTCGTTGGCGACGCGGAACTTGTTCACGCCGACGATCGTCTGGCGGCCGGAATCGATGCGCGCCTGCGTACGTGCGGCGGCTTCCTCGATGCGCATCTTCGGAATGCCGGCGGCGATCGCCTTGGCCATGCCGCCTAGTCGCTCGACCTCCTCGATGTGCTGCCACGCCTTCTCGGCCAGCTCGTAGGTCAGCCGCTCGACGTAGTAGCTGCCGCCCCAGAGGTCGGCGGTGCGGGTCGTGCCGCTCTCCTGCTGGAGCACGAGCTGTGTGTTGCGGGCAATGCGCGCCGAGAAGTCGGTCGGGAGCGCGATCGCCTCGTCGAGAGCGTTCGTGTGCAGAGACTGTGTGTGGCCCTGCGTCGCCGCCATGGCCTCGATGCAGGTGCGCGTAACGTTGTTGAAGACGTCCTGCGCGGTGAGGCTCCAGCCGGAGGTCTGGCAGTGCGTGCGCAGCGAGAGCGAGCGCTCGTCCTTGGGTGCGAACTCGGACTTGATGAGCCGCGCCCAAAGGAGGCGCGCGGCGCGCATCTTCGCGATCTCCATGAAGAAGTTCATGCCGATCGCCCAGAAGAACGAGAGGCGCGGCGCGAACTTGTCGATGCCGAGCCCTGCGGCAACACCGGCGCGCGCATACTCGACGCCATCGGCGAGCGTGTAGGCGAGCTCGAGGTCGGCCGTCGCGCCGGCCTCCTGCATGTGATAGCCGGAGATCGAGATTGAATTGAACTTCGGCATGTTCGCGCTGGTGTAGGCGAAGATGTCCGAGATGATCCGCATGGAGGGCGCCGGCGGATAGATGTACGTGTTGCGGACCATGAACTCCTTGAGAATGTCGTTCTGGATGGTCCCGGAAAGCTTGGCGAGCGGCACGCCCTGCTCCTCGCCCGCGACGATGAACAGTGCGAGCACCGGGAGCACCGCGCCGTTCATGGTCATCGACACGGACATCTGCGAGAGGTCGATCCCGCCGAACAGCGTTCGCATGTCGAGGATCGAATCGATAGCGACGCCGGCCATGCCGACGTCCCCCTTCACGCGCGGATGATCGCTGTCATAGCCGCGATGAGTGGCGAGATCGAACGCGACCGAGAGGCCCTTCTGCCCGGCTGCGATATTGCGGCGATAGAAGGCGTTGCTTTCCTCGGCCGTCGAGAACCCGGCGTACTGGCGGATGGTCCACGGCTGGGTGACGTACATGGTCGGGTACGGCCCGCGCAGGAAGGGCGCGATGCCGGGGAGCGTATCGACGAAGTCGAGGCCGGCGACATCGGCGCCCGTGTAGACCGACTTGAGCGCGATGCCTTCGGGCGTCTCGAAGGTCGTGGCGGGCGCGGCAGCGGCGACCTTGGCGGGCGCACTCAGATCGACGGTCGTGAAGTCGGGTATTCTGCTCATGCGTCTGACCTGGCCTTGCCCATGGCGTCGGATCGTTCGGGACCGCTTCGAGACTTAACGAAGGTCAGCGGCCTGAGGTTCGCGCGGGCGTCCCGGCGAACCTATCAAAATCCACAATAAAATCGCGCTAACGGCGGCCCGGGTCAACCCCGGCCAATGCCGGGCGGGTCGCGCAAATCGGGGCCTTCCAAAAGGCCACCTTGCGGGCGCTCAACCCGGGGCTGCTTTGACCCAGCGATAGCGGAAGTCACAGTGACTGGCACCCTGCATAATGGTTTGCGTCCGCTCCATTTTCAGGCGCGGGTCATAGCCTTCGCAGAACGTCCCGTCGCGCTGGCAGGAAAGCAGGTGCCCGATCTCGCCGAGGCCCATCTCGCGATACATCTCCGCATAGCGGCAGCGCGTGACGTTAAAATCGAAGGCGGTGTCGCTCTCGTGGATGGTCTCGGTCTGGAGCGCATCGCCCATGCGCCATTGCGCTTGCCGAGCGATGAACGTGCGCATGGATGTCTCGCCGCCCGGCTCGCTCGCGGCAAGCTGGCGCGCCTGTTCGATCGACGAGCGGCGCACGGCGTCGGCGATGGTGCGCGTCGCGACCTCCTTGCCGTGGCTCTCCACGAGCGTGTCATACACATGCTTGAGGATGGTCGCCTCGATCCGGCGGCGCTCGAGCATGGGCAAGGCATCGGCACCCGTCATGCGGCACTCCCGATCGTTCGATCCACCACTGGCCATCTTAGCCGATCGCAGCACACCGTCCAATTGGAGGCCCCGCGTTGACCCTCGTCCGCGCTCTCATTAACTTTGTGCGCAGCATATTGGAGCCACATAGGCGAGCCATAGGTCCGGCCATGACGAAGCACTCAGAACTCCGGACTTGGCGGGGGAAATTAACGGCGGCGGCGCTCGCGCTGTCGGTGTTTTTTTGCGCGCCGGCACCTCGGGCCGAGGCGCAGAGCCTGAGCTTCATTCGCGATACCGAGATCGAGGAGCTCCTGAACGACTACGCCCAGCCGATCTTCCGCGCGGCAGGCCTCGGCTCGGGGCACATCACGATGCGCATAATCCGGCACGAAGCGTTCAACGCCTTCGTGCTCGACGGGCGCAATGTCTTCATCCATACGGGCACGCTGCAGGTAGCGGACACGCCCAACCAGGTGATCGGCGTGATCGCCCACGAGGCCGGCCACATCGCGAATGCCCATCTCGCCGATCTGCGCTCCAAGATCGCAGCCGATCCCACGCGTGGCGTTCTGTCGCAGTTCCTGTTTGTGGGCGTTTTGCTCGGCCAGCGGCGCGGGCAGGAGCTCGTCGCGGATCAGGCGGGCCTTCGTTACCTCAATGCGACGAAGCAATCCGGCCGTGGCATGATCGAGGTCTTCGAGCGTTTCGCCGAGGAGGAGACTTTCTCTCTTCAGCGCACGCCGCAGAGCCTCTTCGCCCGAAGCCATCCCTTCGCTGCTGACCGTATCGCGCAGCTTCGCTCGAGGGCTCAGAGCAGCCCGCACTGGAATGCGCGCGATCCGGCCCCCCTGCAGCTCCGTCACGATATGATGCGGGCCAAGATCTCGGGCTATCTGGACCGGCCGCAGATCGTGTTCAACCGCTACCCGCAATCGGACCAGTCGTTGCCCGCGCGCTATGGCCGCGCCATTGGGACGTTCTTCCTGAGCGGCGTCGACCGGGCGTTACCGCTGGTCGATGCCCTGATAAAAGAGCAGCCAAACAATCCCTACTTCCATGAGGTCAAGGGCGACTTCCTCATGCGTTCGGGCAGAGCACGCGAGGCCGTGCCGGTATTGAGACGCGCCGCGCAGCTCGCCGGCCCGGATGCGCCGCTGATCAGCGTCCGCCTGGCCCAGGCCATGATCAATGCCGATCAGGGCAATATCGACGAGGTTATCACCCTGGCCCGCAAGTCCCTCATCCGGGACCCCAATCCACACGCCTATCGCATCCTGGCCAACGCCTACTACAAGCAGAACCGCCTGCCCGACGCGGACCTTGCGACTGCCGAGGCCCTTTTTCTCGAGGGCGACCTCAAACAAGCCCAGATTTTCGCGAAACGTGCCCAGCCGCGCCTCAAGAACGGCTCTCCGAACTGGATCCGGGCTGGCGATATCGTGAATTTCAAAATCCCGGGTTAGGGTTATAACCCTGCCGAGCTGAACGCCAAGGAGGCTGTTCCCCGATGACCCAAACTTCGCACGGCGGGCGCCGCCTGACCGGCCTTGCCGCATTGGCATTCGCCATCGCCCTGCTCGCACCGATGGCTGCCCCCTTCGCTGGCGAGGGCAGCGCGCCGCTGCGCCTTGCGCAGGCAACGACGCCGACGCCCGGGACAGCCGCCAAGCCCGCTGACGTCTTCACGCCGGACCAGCGCAAGGCGATCGAATCCATCATCAAGGACTACCTCGTCGCCAATCCGGAGGTGTTCCTCGAGGTGCAGAGCGCGCTGGAAGCGAAGATGGAGGAGATCCAGGCCAAGCGGCTCCAGGCGGCGATCGTCGAGCAATCCCAGGAGATCTATCACAGCCCCGGCGCGCCGGTCATCGGCAACCCCTCTGGCGACATCACCGTCGTCGAGTTCTTCGATTACAACTGCGGCTACTGCAAACGCGCGTTCCCGGACGTGTCCAAGCTGATCGAAAAGGACACCAAGGTTAAATTCGTCCTCAAGGAGCTGCCGATCCTGTCGAAGGGTTCCGAGGAGGCCTCGCGCGTCGCGCTCGCCGCCAAGGCGCAGGGCAAGTACTGGGAGGTGCACCGCGCGCTGCTGACCTTCCGCGGACAGGCCAACGAGCAGACGGCACTGGCCATCGCAGAGAAGGCCGGCGTCGACATGGCCAAGCTGAAGGCTGACATGAAGAGCGATGCCGTGACCGGTGAGATCGCGCGGGTCCGCGAGCTCGCCCAGTCGATGGGCATCCAGGGCACGCCGCACTTCCTCGTTGCCGACCGTGCCATTGCCGGCGCACCACAGAACCTCCTCGAAGTGATGGCGAAGCACATTTCCGACGTCCGCAGCGAGGGCGGCTGCAAGGTCTGCTGAGCGAGCCCGCTTGTGCGCGGCGCGGGCGTCCGCCCCGCCGCACGGCCGCAGTCCGGACCTCGACTTGCATAGATCGCCGAGGCGCCCAAATTGCCGGCGCAGATCTTCCATTGCCTACCGCGGAACGGCCCACAGCGTGCTCTATCGCAGCGCCGAATAAGCTGATAGACGAACGCTGGTTCTAACGGGATGCAAATGTGCTGACCCGCGCCGGGGGCAACCTTTGGCGGCGGGTTCAGTGATGAACGGGCCAGGTGTCGAGGCGAGGCAATGGTGAAGCCGGTCTATGTGCTGAACGGGCCTAATCTCAATATGCTCGGGCTGCGCGAGCCGCAGATTTATGGCTCTGAAACCCTTGAGGATGTCCGCCGGCTGGTCGAAGGCCACGCCGCCACCCTCGGTCTCCCGGTCAGCTTCCGACAGACCAACAGTGAAGGCGAGCTCGTCACCTGGATCCAGGAGGCGCGCACGGCGGCGAGCGGCATCATCCTCAATGCCGGCGCCTACACACATACCTCGGTCGCCATACTCGACGCGCTCACCGCCGCCGAAGTGCCGGTGGTCGAGGTTCACCTCTCCAATATCTTCCGCCGCGAGCCCTTCCGGCACCACTCCTATGTATCGCCCGCCGCCTTCGGCGTACTGTGTGGCTTTGGGCCCAAGGGCTACGTACTTGCGCTCGACGGTTTGCACGCGCGCCTTGGCGCCGCTGCGAACGGCTGAGCGGCCCCTTCTGAACCCCATCTGCGGACCCACAGCATGGCCAAGGAAAACAAGGACCGCGAAGCCCTGGACAAGGGCCTGATCCGCGATCTTGCACAGCTCCTCAACGAGACCGGTCTGACCGAGATCGAGATCGAGAAGGACGACCTCAAGGTACGGGTTGCGCGCCACGTCGCGGCGCCGGCAGCCTATGCCGTGCAGGCGCCCGCATCTGCACCGTCTGCGCCTCCCGCGAGCGCCCCTGGGGCCCCTGCCGCGGCCGTCCCAACCGGCCCCGATCCGGCGAACCATCCGGGTTGTGTCAAGTCGCCGATGGTCGGCACGGCCTATCGCGCGCCGGAGCCCGGTGCGCCGCCTTTCATCGATATCGGCACGCGTGTCACCCAAGGCCAGACGCTGCTCATCATCGAAGCCATGAAGACGATGAATCACATTCCGGCGCCGCGCTCGGGCGTCGTGAAGGAAATCCTGATCGAGAACGGCCAGCCCGTCGAATTCGGCGAGCCGCTGGTCATCATCGAGTAGCGGGGAAACGAGAAGCAGGACCCGGCGCCGTCCATTCGAGGGCGATGCGCGACGAGGACGAGGTATGTTCGACAAGGTTCTGATCGCCAACCGCGGAGAGATCGCGCTGCGCATCCAGCGCGCCTGCAAGGAGCTCGGCATTGCGACCGTAGCCGTACACTCGACGGCGGATGCCGACGCCATGCATGTGCGCCTCGCCGACGAGAGCGTCTGCATCGGTCCGCCGCCGGCCTCCGAGAGCTACCTCAACATCCCGCGCCTGCTGGCCGCCTGCGAGATCACCGGCGCCGACGCCATCCATCCAGGCTACGGCTTTCTCTCGGAGAATGCCCGCTTCGCCGAGATCCTCGAGGAGCACGACATCACCTTCATCGGCCCGACGTCCGAGCACATTCGGATCATGGGCGACAAAATCGAGGCCAAGGAGACGGCGAAGCGGCTCGGCATTCCGGTCGTGCCGGGCTCGGACGGCGGTGTCGCCAACGAGGTGGAAGCGCTGCGCATTGCCAAATCCATGGGCTTTCCTGTGCTCATCAAGGCGGCAGCCGGCGGCGGCGGGCGCGGCATGAAGGTCGCCCGCTCGGAGGAGGACCTGGAGATCGCCTTCAGGACCGCGCGCGCGGAAGCCAAAGCGGCCTTCGGCGACGACAGCGTCTACATCGAGAAGTACCTGACGCACCCGCGGCACATCGAGATCCAGGTCTTCGGCGACGGCAGGGGCAATGCCATCCACCTCGGCGAGCGCGACTGCTCGCTCCAGCGCCGCCATCAGAAGATCCTCGAGGAGGCCCCCTCGCCGGCTCTCAACGCCGAGCAGAGGAAGAGGATCGGCACGACCGTCGCCAATGCGATGAAGAAGCTCAAGTACCGTGGCGCCGGCACCGTCGAGTTCCTGTATGAAGACGGCGAGTTCTATTTCATCGAGATGAACACGCGCCTGCAGGTCGAGCATCCGGTCACCGAAATGATCACCGGCCTCGACCTCGTGCTCGAGCAGATCCGCATTGCCTCGGGAGGGACACTCTCGGTCACGCAGGACGAGGTGACATTCTCTGGCCACGCCATCGAGTGCCGCATCAATGCCGAGAACCCGAAGAATTTCCGCCCCTCACCGGGCAAGATCACCTACTGGCATCCTCCTGGCGGCCTCGGCGTGCGTGTCGATTCGGGCGTTTACCAGGGCTATCGCATACCGCCGAACTACGACAGCCTGATCGGCAAGCTGATCGTGCACGGCAAGAACCGCAACGAGTGCCTCATGCGGTTACGCCGTTGCCTCTCGGAATTCGTTATCGACGGCATCGAGACGACGATCCCACTCTTTACCGAGCTCGTGCGTCACCCCGATATCGCGAACGGCCTCTACGACATTCACTGGCTCGAGCGCTACCTGAGCCAGGGCGAAGGCTGATCGGATCTGCCCGCTTCACGCCCCCAAAAACAGATACGCCAGCACGAGAGGCCGGCGGATCAGCAAATGACGTGTATTCGAGCTTCAGGCCGCCTTCGCGAAGGCCCGGGCCTCGATGTCGTCGCGGACGATATCCATCGGACGGCGGATATCGATCACCGGCGCGATGGCGCTGCGGAGGCGAGATTTCAGCTCGCTGCGACCACCATTGAAGGCCGCCAATGCCGCACAGGGGGCCATGTCGGCCGGGGCGCCGTAGAGCGCGTAGTACTGATCCACGTTGTCGAACGCGGCAAGCTTCTCCGCTGTCGTCATCAGGGTCTCGCAGGGTGCGCCCTCCGCGATGACCACATCGTGCGTCTCAAGCTCGACATGATAGTAGAGGAGCCGATCGCCTTCGATGTCGACGGCAGCGATGGTCCGACCGTTGATGAGATCGCCGATCGGCATCAGCACGCGGTTGAGATGCACCATATGCGAACGTGAAAGGTAGAGATCGCGATGCGGCCTGCCTTTGCCGAATGCGTCCTTCGCGACGCGAACAGGCATCGCATCCGCGTGCCAGGGATTATCGCCATCACGATCAACGGTGATACGGCCGATCCAGCGGATCGCGCGCGCCTCGCCGCTTTCGGTTGTCAGGAGATCACCGATCGCGAGATCTTCGATCGCAACTTCGCCAGCCGGTGTCAGCAAACGTGTTCCGGAGAGGAAGCAAACCACTTCCTGACACGCCGCGTGACAGCCCTCACCGGGCTCGTAACCGTCTTTCCATTTGATCTTGGTATGCTTGGAACGCGCGAAGGCGAAGGCCGTATTCGCGGTCCCAGGACCCGTTGCGGCGATGATTGCCGCCGCGGCGACCAGACTGCGCCGGCTGAGCCGCGCATCGAGGCGCGGCAAATCCCGCCGACTGAACTCGGACATACTCTACGCTCCGCAGCACGCACCCAACATTTCTGCGCACGGATTTTGTCGCAGCAACAAGCGCTGGCGCGCAAGATGGCGACGCCTCCCGCCGGTGACTTATGCTAGTGGCGTGACAAATGCGGCACAGAATTGGGGAAACGCGCCCGGTCGGGATGTCCCCGATCGAGACCTCGGCCTCAGGCGAATTCGAGGATCACGGCGTCGACGGCGAGACTATCGCCCGTCTTGGCATTGACCTTCTTGACGGAGCCGTCGCGCTCGGCGCGGAGCACGTTCTCCATCTTCATGGCCTCCACGACCGCGAGCGCGTCGCCCGCCTTCACCTCCTGCCCTGCCTGCACATGGATCGCCTTCACGAGACCAGGCATCGGGCAGAGCAGTAGCTTCGACGTATCCGCAGCCACCTTCTCCGGCATCAGAGCCACGAGCGTGGCTTCGGCTTCCGTATAGACGCGGATATCGGCTGCCGCCCCGCGGTAGGAAAGATGGACGCCGTTGAGCACAGGGCGCACCTGCACGGAAACGTGCTCGCCGCCGACCGTACCCGACCAGACCGGCTCACCCGGCCACCAGGAGGAAACGACCTCGATCGGCGCGCCGAGCGTGCCGTCGCTCCCGACTTTCGCCACCTTGATCGGCGCCTCGCCACCGCCCGTAACCTCGAGATGCAGGTCGCGACCATCGATGCGCACGACCCGCCGCTTGGCAAAGGCGAACGGCTTGCCGGCCATCTGATCCGTGATGTGCCGGCGCCGCGTGTTGTTGAGATGGTCGATCGACGCGGCGACCGCTGCGAGAATTCCGAGCCCATAGCCATCAGGGGCCGGCGGTGCGAAACCGTTCGGGTACTCCTCGGCGATGAAGCCGGTCGAGAGCCGCCCCTCGCGCCAGCGCGGATGCTGCATCAACGCGGTGAGGAAGGGAATGTTGTGCTGGATGCCGTCAATGTAGAAGGCATCGAGCGCCTGCGCCTGGAGCTCGATGGCGCCGATGCGCGTTGGCGCGTGCGTGACGAGCTTGGCGATCATCGGGTCGTAGAACATCGAGATCTCGCCGCCCTCTGCAACGCCCGCGTCATTGCGAATCGCGCCCCCGTGCACGTCGCCCTCGGCCGGCGGCACGTAACGGGTCAGCCGGCCGATGGAGGGGAGGAAATTGCGGAAAGGGTCCTCGGCATAGATGCGGCTTTCCACCGCCCAGCCCTCAAGCTTCACGTCCTTCTGCTTGAGTGCGAGCTTTTCACCTGCCGCAACACGGATCATCTGCTCGACGAGATCGATGCCGGTCACCATCTCCGTCACCGGATGCTCGACCTGGAGGCGCGTATTCATCTCGAGGAAGTAAAACGAGCGGTCCTGGCCGGCGACGAACTCCACTGTGCCGGCACTGTCGTAGCCGACGGCCTTTGCGAGCGCCACGGCCTGCTCGCCCATGAGCTTGCGCGTCTTCTCGTCGAGAAGCGGCGAAGGCGCCTCTTCGATGACTTTCTGATTGCGCCGCTGGATCGAACATTCGCGCTCGCCGAGATAGATGACGTTGCCGTGCTTGTCGCCCAGCACCTGGATCTCGATGTGGCGCGGGTTCTCGATGAACTTCTCGATGAACACGCGATCGTCGCCGAACGATGATTTCGCCTCGGAGCGCGCTAGGGCGAAACCCTCCTCGCACTCCTTGCGGCTGTAGGCGATGCGCATGCCCTTGCCGCCACCGCCGGCCGAGGCCTTGATCATCACCGGATAGCCGATCTGCTCGGCGATCTTCACGGCCTCCGCCGGGCTCCCGATCTCGCCGAGATGGCCGGGGACCGTCGAGACCTTGGCGGCGGCTGCCGCTTTCTTGGACTCGATCTTGTCGCCCATGGCGGCGATCGCACCGGGATTGGGACCAATGAAGACGATGCCCTCCTTGGCGAGGGCGACCGGAAAGGCCTCCCGCTCGGAAAGAAAGCCATATCCTGGATGCACGGCCTCGGCGCCGGTCGCCTTGCAGGCGGCGACGATCTTGTCGATGAGCAGATAGGATTGCGCCGCTGGCGGCGGGCCGATGTGCACGGCTTCGTCGGCCATCTCGACGTGCATGGCCTGAGCGTCGGCGTCCGAATAGACCGCGACCGTCTTGATCCCCATGCGCCGCGCGGTCTTGATGACACGGCAGGCGATCTCGCCGCGGTTGGCGATCAGGATCTTCTTGAACATGCGCTGATTTCCGGGTGCTGGTCGGTCGGCAGAAGGTTCTTCTAGACCGGGTGCGGCGGCGCGTAAACGTGTTCCGTGCCGCATCAACGCCCGGCTTGTATCCACAAAAGCGAGGCGGTGCCCGCTAACCGTGCATGGTGAGGCCGCCGGAGACGCTGATCACCTGGCCGGTGATATAGGCGGCTTCGTCGCTCGCGAGGAAAGCCACCATGCCGGCGATGTCCTCGGGCTGGCCGAGACGGCCGAGCGGGATGGCCCGTTTCAATCCTTCGTGCACCCGCGCGCCCTGATCGCCTGAGCCTGTGAGCGCTTCGAGAAGGGGCGTCTCGGTCGGACCGGGGCATACCACGTTCAAGGTCACGCCCGAGCGCGCCATCTCGCGAGCCATGGTCTTGGTGAAGGCGATGATGCCGCCCTTGGCACTGGAGTAGACAGCTTCCATGGAGGAGCCGACGCGGCCGGCATCCGAGGCGATGTTGACGACGCGGCCCGAGCGGCGCGCCTGCATGCCCTTGAGCACGGCATGATGGAGATTGATCGGGCCTTCGAGATTGATCGCGATGATCTTGCGCCAGAGATCGGGCTCGGTCGTGAGGAAATAGGCGAACTTGTCCCAGCCAGCGTTATTCACCAGCACGTCCGTCGGACCGATGTCACGCTCGAAGGCTTCGACGGCACGCGTGACCGCTGAATGGTCCGTGATGTCGACCTCGTAGGCCTGGGCCATGGCGCCTTTGGCCGCAAGCGCCTCGGCGGTCCGCTGAGCTCCGCCCATGTCGCGATCGAAGACACCGACGCGCGCGCCGGCTTCGCCGAGCCGCCTGCAGATCGCACTGCCGATGCCGCCACCGCCGCCGGTAACGATCGCGCCCTTTCCCTCGAGCCCACGCATGTGGTTGCTCCCTCTCCAGTTTCGTTCTTTCAGTACGTCTCGACGTGGTAGCGCCCTTCGCCGCGCATCGCTGGCTTCAGGCTTGACCAATCGAAGCCATGCGCGGACGCGATTTCGGCCAGCGCCTCGTCCACACCGGCCTCCATGCCCTTGAGCCCGCAGATGAAGATGTGCGTTGCGGGCGAACCGATCAGCGGCCCGAGCGCTCCGGCTTCGGCGCGCATGCGGTCCTGCACGTATTCCTTCGCCGTACCGGGCACGCGCGAATAGACGAGGTGCTTGCCAAGAATATCGTTGCGCACTTTCTGCAGCGGCCCGAAGTAGGGAAGCTCGCCCGGCGTGCGGGCGCCGAAGAACAGGATCGCGCGTCCCGCCGCGCCCTCCATGACGCGGCGGCGGCGCTCGGTGAAGGCGCGGAAAGGTGCCGAGCCCGTTCCCGTGCAGATCATGAGGAGATGGGCATTGGCGTCGTTTGGCATGAGGAAGGTCGCGCCGAACGGCCCCGTCACGAACACCTTCTCTCCCACCTTGCGATCGCACAACCACTCCGAGACGAGCCCGCCGGGTACGCGCTTCACCGTGAGCGAGACATTGTTGGCGTTGCGCTTCTCGCCATCGCGCGCCGAAGCGATCGAATAGAGACGGATCGGCAGCTCCTTGCCGTCGGCGTCGGTGACCGGGGGCACGATGCCGATCGACTGCCCTTCGAGCACGGGAAAGTGCGTCTCACCGAACGAGAGCACGATGTGGCGCACGTCGCTCTCGGCCTCGGAGTCCGTGATGCGGAAATTCCCCTGGATGGTGGCGACGGCCGGCTTCGCGCGCGTGAATAGATTGATCGCCGGCTTCGATGCGCTTGCGGGCGGCACCGCCTTGCCCCCGGCGCCATCATGAGCCGCAGCAATAAGCGCCGCGATCTCGGCCTCGCTGGCGTCGGAAAGTGCTGCGGCCAACGCGCCGTCGCCAAGTTCCTCCTGGCTGGGGAGCTCCGTCCATTCCATCTGCTCGTCGAGCGAATAGGCCGCATCGGCGCGCACGATCCGCCAGTTGTCGATCGAGCCGGTGGGGCACGGCGAGATGCAGTCCATGCAGTAGTTGCACTTTTCGGCATCGACGACGTAGTTGGCGTCATTGTGCGTGACGGCGCCGACGGGGCATGTCGCTTCGCATGTGTTGCAGCGAATGCAGATCTCCGGATCGATGACATGCTGCTTCTTGAGGCCGTCGGGGAGAGCGGACGCCGTCATGTCTTCTGTGACCCGTAGAACAGCACCCAGGTCGCGAAGTCGTTGCTGAACTCGACGAAACGATGTTCCTCGCCGGCCGCCGCAAAAAGCATGTCGCCCGGCCCGAATCGCACCCGCTCGGTGCCGCGGATGTAGGTACCGCTCCCCGAGATCACGAAATAGAACTCGTCGCGATCATGGGGCGTCTGGCGATCCTCGCCCTTGGGCGCATAATGGCGGATCTCGACGCCATCGCCTTCGAAACAGAGAGATGAGAGCCGGCCATCCCGGAGCGGGATGGCGGCGGCTTCGGCAGGTGTGATCCGAGTGGGCGTGGCCATGTCGATGCTCCTCGGCGCGCCCGCAAGGAAACCATAGAACCGTTCAAGGCGCAAAGGCGCGCGCCCAAGATCTTCCGGGCCGACCGAGCGCGCGATCCCCGTCCCGGCAAGACTAGATCGTCCGGAACCGCCCAATTTATCCATGACGAGCTCCAATATTGCCAAGGCTCTGGAAAAATAGATTTTCTTCTGCCAATGATGGGTATTCGACGATGGCGTGCCGGCCCCTTCCGTGCACGTCCTGGTGGAGTTGACGCGTACGAAGGGACATGCCCATGAACGCGACCTCGCTTGGCGAACTGCGCAACGGTGCCGCTCCGGCTGAGGCCACGGACGACAAGCTCGAGCAGATCCGCGACCTGCTCCATGGTGAGTTCAAGCGCGATCATGACGGGCGTCTCAAGGCGCTCGAAGCGCGCGTGACGGAACTCGCTGGCGACCTCCAACGCAAGCTGGATGTCCTTCAGGCGCGGGTTGAGGCGCTGGCCTCCGAAAACGTCGCCGAGCGCCGGTCGTCCTTCGACGAGCTCTCCCGCAGCATCTTCGAGCTCGGTGACCGCATCCGCCGCATTTCCCACCATGAGTAAGCTGCCTGTCGGCGCCACTCGCGCAGCGCCGGTCGTCCGCAGGCCGGTTTGGATACGATAGCTCCGCTCCATGTCGCAGGACGGCGTCATCCGACTCAAACAATTGCTCTTCGACAAGGAGAGTCGCGAGCTCGACGCGCTCGCACAGCGTCTCGCGGCCGTCGCCGAGCGCGCAGGCTCCGACGCGAGCTTTCGGAGCAGTGTCGCCGCGACGCTCGAAGGTGCGCTGCGCGACGCAGAAGCCGCCAATCACCATCAGGTCGCCGATGCCCTCGCGCCGCTCGTCGTGCGCACCGTACGCACGGAGGTGGAGGCCAGCAGCGATGCACTGCCCGGCAAGCTCTATACGCACATCGGCGTCATGGTCCGCGACTACGTGCGGAGCGCGATTCGCGACCTCATGGAGGACATCAATCGCCGCCTCGAGGATGGACTGACGAAGAACCGCCTCTCGCTGCGGATCAGGAGCTGGACGACCGGACGCTCCATGGCCGAGCTGGCCCTCGCCGACACCGGCCACTTCGAGGTGGAGGAGCTTCACCTCATCCGTCGCGGCTCGGGCGAGCTGCTTGCGCACTGGAGCCGATCGGACCCGCAAAATCCCGAGGCCCGCACGTCGAACGGAAAAGATGCCCTCCTGAGTGGCATGCTCACGGCGATGACGGCTTTCATCGAGGAGGTCTACGAGGCCGACAAGGCAGGTCTGCGCACGATCGATTTCGGCGCCCACACGGTCTACCTGCGCGGCTCACCGCTACACCTCCTCGCCGCCAAATGCCGCGGCCACGCGGGCGCCGGCGTGCAAACCCTGCTCGACGAGGAGTTCCACCGCGCACTCGAAACGAGTGACCGGACGCCGGATCTCGCAGCCCTTGCCGCCCGCCTCGAGTCCGGCATCGCCGAGCGGCAGAAAAGCCTGCGCGAGGCGCAGCGACGGTCCGGAATGCGCCCCCTGCGCTTTCTGCTCTGGCTGCTGGCCCTGGCGCTCGTGACGTACTTCGGCTGGCAGGGCTACGTCACGTACCGGACCAGCACGCTGCAAGCTGCCGTCGACAAGGTCATCGCCGGGACGCCCGCCCTGAAGGGCTATCCGACACGGGCGACGGTCGAATACGGCGGCGGGCGCATCGAAGTGAGCGGGCTCGCGCCCTCCGGCGACACGCGTGCGGACATCCTGAAGCGCCTCGGCGAGGTTGCCCCGGCTTCGGTGATCACAGAGACCATCGGCGTCGTTCCTGGCGCCGAAAGCGCACATCTCGCAGACGAGGCCGCGCGCACGCGCGAGCGTCTCGCCGCCCTCGAAGCGCGATTGGAGACGATGGCCACTACGCTTGCCGGCATGAGCAGGTCCATGGAGGGGGTGAACGCCACGCTCGACACCATGGCGCGCTCGGCCAGCGTCAACGCGGAGCTGCAGAACCTGCGCAAAGAGATTGCGGCCCTCGCCCCGAAGCCAGATCCGCGCGTCGACCTGGAGAATTGGCTACGATCACACGCGATCTTCTTCTCCGAGGATACGACGTACAGCTCTCCCGACCGCACTGATGCAGCCCTGGATACGCTCGCCAGGCTCATGCGTGACGCCGACACGGTCGTCCGCATCGTCGGCTACACCGACGAGCGCGGGACCAACGATCGCAATCTCCCGCTGGCGCAGGCTCGCGCTGATCGCGTCGCAGCCGACCTCGTGCGCCGCGGTGTCGATCCTTCCCGTCTCAGGACCGTCGGGCGCACGGCCATCCTCGACATCAGCCAGCGCAGCGGCGCCTCGAGTCCCAACCGGCGCGTCGTGTTCGAACCCGCCTTCGTCGGCGAGGCCCAATGATCTCGCGCAAACTCATGCTGCTCGGCGAGATCGGCGTCGGCAAGACATCGCTGATCCGCCGCCTCGTGGAAGGGCGCTTCGAGACGGAGTACAAGTCGACGTTCGGCGTCGAGCTTTATCGCGTGCCGATCACGCAAGCCGGGCCGAACAGAGACCAGGCCATCGAGCTTATCGTCTGGGACACCGACGGCAATTTCGGGCAAAGCATCTTCCGCCACGTCTACATCAAGGGTGCTTCGGCCGCGCTCATCATCGGCGATCTCAAGCGGCGTACGACGCTCGAGGCCATGGTGAGCCTCGCCGAGAATTTCCAGGAGGCACTGCCGGGCCGCCACTTCTCGTTCATCGCCAACAAGGTCGACCTCATGGCGGACGGCGAAGCCGCCGAGCTGCCGGCCAAACTCCGGGAGGCCCGCCAGCCGGTCCTGCTCACCTCCGCAAAGACGGGTGCCAATGTCGAGGACACCTTCATCGAGGCCGCCAGCTCGATCCTCCGCCGTGACGTCTGAGGATCGGACGCAGGAGATAGAGCCTCTTCTCGCCGCCGGCCGCTTTCTGGCCGGGCGGCGCTCCTTCGGCATGGTCTGGTTCGATAGCGATCTCGTCGTGCGACGCCGCTTCGGCCCGCTCGTCGATTTCGTCGTCGCCGATCGGCCGATCACCGAAAGCATGATGGCACTCATCGGCTTCGA
This sequence comes from Hyphomicrobiaceae bacterium, assembly GCA_035565975.1. Lineage (GTDB taxonomy): Bacteria > Pseudomonadota > Alphaproteobacteria > Rhizobiales > Hyphomicrobiaceae. The sequence continues at coordinate 9,277 of DATMRT010000096.1, read as the reverse complement.
GGAAGAAATCGTCGCACTGCGCGAGGGATCGGGCGGCCCTCTCACCATCCCCAACGTCGTCATGAACGTCGGGCAAAGCGCCGCGTCAAAGCCGCCGCAGCGCATCAGTCTCGACATCTACTGGGATGAAGGCGCCGCCTGCCATCTCATGCTCGTTCGCAACGTGGTGGATCACTCCTCGCTCGAATCGGAGCTCAGGACCCAGATGCGCCTCAGGGCCATGGCCGAGGCCGAGGTCGTCGAGAAGAGCGAGGCCATTCAACGCGCCAACCAGGAGCTGGAACTCGTCAATCGCGATCTCGAAGAGTTCGCCTACGTCATCTCGCACGATCTCAAGGCGCCGCTGCGCGCGCTCCGCTACGACGCCACCGATGCCGACCATGCACTGGCGGCGCAGAATCTCGATGCCGTCGGCGCGAAGCTCGCGGCGATGCGCAACCATCTGGCCCGCATGCTGGCGATGCTCAATGGCCTCTTCGACTACGCGCGCGCCGGCCGCAAGGTCGAGGGTATGGCGATGGCAGATACGCGCCAGCTCGCCGAGGACGTCGTGGCAGGCCTGGCGCCGCCCGCGAGCATGACGATCACGATCGAGGGCACGTGGCCTCACCTGATGACCTTGGCGGCGCCGCTGGAACTCGTCCTGCGCAATCTCGTCGGTAACGCCATCAAGCATCACGACCGGCCGGAAGGTCGCATCCTGCTCTCGGCGCGCATCGGCGAGGACACGCTCGATATCACCGTCCGCGATGATGGCCCGGGCATTCCAGCCGAATGGCAGGAGGCGGTTTTCCTGCCCTTCCGCAGACTGGATGAAAAAGACGACGGCGACAGCTCCGGCATGGGCCTCGCTCTCGTCAGGCGCACGCTCGATCGCATCGGCGGCAGCATCCGGCTGCAGTCCGGGGCGCCATCGGAGCGCGGCACCACCTTCCATGTGCGCTGGCCGCGCATCATCGTCGCGTGAGGGCTCTCGCAGGCCCAGGCGCGTGCCTCATTCGGCGGACCTAGTTCGCCTTCACCAGCTTCGGCGCTCCTGCCGCATCCCGCTTGTCGCGCTCGCGCGGCGGCGGAACGCGCATCTCGCTCGACTTGCCGTGCGCCGATACGCGCTTGCCATGAACGGCCAGCAGACACTCGGCGTAGAGATCGAGGAGATAGGTCCGGAACTCGTCGCTCGATGGCGCCGGCCGGCGCGGATCATCGAGGAGAATGTCGCGCATGAGATCATAGGCAACCGCGGCCGGGCACGTGCGGTCCGCGGCGGGGCTCACGTCGTGGTTCATGAAAAGACGTCCTTGTGCATCGTCAATATCTGGACTGCTGGTCGGGCGGCTCGCTCGACCGCGCGCAACCTGCGCTCGGGTTCAGCTCGTCGTCTTCCTGCGCTGCGGGAAGCCCGGCTGCGTCGGACCGCGCTTGAAGCTGAGCGTGAGGCTGCCGTCGGTCAGCTCCGAGCACTCGACACGCGCAACGAATGGATCGCTCGCCTCGATCTTGGCGGCTTCGACACAGGCCGCGATCGTCTCGAACGGCTTCAAGTTCACGCTGTTCTCGCCACTCGGCAGCGACAGCAGCGTGATCATGACGATGATGTTTGGATCCATGGCTTGGTCCACCTGCGCACGGGTTGGCGTTCGGAGCGGCGAACCGCTCCCCTGGACGCAGAACGCGATGGCAAGCCCCCGCTCCCCACCTTGCCGGGCACGACGCACACGTCCCCCTGACCGGCATTGGCCTCGTCGCCGAATCGCAGCAACGGCCAACGGCAGTAGGCTTTGAGAAAATGGCAAGAATTCGAGCGCCTTAGGCTCGATCCGTGCATTTGCACTGTTCAGATTGCGCCGATCACGCTGATCAGGAAGCGCGCGCCCATGGTCGCGAGCAGGAGGCCGAAGGCGATTTCGAGCTTGCGGCGCGAGATACCATGCGCCACGCGCACACCCCAAGGAGCCGCCAGCACGCCGGTCGGGATCAACGCCGCCGCGCCAATGAGGCTGACGTAACCGACCGAAAGTGGCAGCGGCACAGGCTCGCCCCAGCCAGCCCAGATGAAGCCGATTGCGCCCGGAATGGCGATCAGAGGCCCGACGCCCGCGGCCGTGCCGACGGCCGTCTGGATGGAGCGGCCATAGAGCGTCATCATCGTGGTGATCAAAGCCCCACCGCCGATGCTGAGCAGCGTCGAGAGGGTCCCCGTGATCAGGCCCCAAAGCTCGACGATGGGACGCGGCGGCAGCACCTCGCCAAGCCGCCAGGTATCGCGGCCGAACCAGAGCTTCGCCGCCATGGTGAAGGAAAAGGTGATCCACACCCATTTGAGCGCAGTACCCGACGCCTCGCTGGCGATCACGGCGCCCAGCAACACTCCGGCGATCACTGGGAGCGCGAGGCGCCGCCAGGCTTCCATATCGACACCGCCGCGCGCACGGTGCGCCAGGAACGAGCGTGTGCTCGTCGGGATCATCACCGCCAGGGACGTGCCGAGTGCCAAGTGCATGCGGATCGCCGGATCGACGCCGAGGAAGGAAAAAACTTCATAGAGCACGGGCGCTGCGATGCCACCACCGCCGATGCCGAAGAGGCCGACCAGAAAGCCCATGGCAACGCCGGCGGCCGCCATCGCGGCCGCGACGCCCAGGAGTTCCAGCACTGAGATTTCCACGCCACCCCCGCCCCATCGCTGGCCACGCCCGATCGGCCCGGCCTACTTCGCGGCCAAGCGATGCCGGCGGTCGCGCCGGGTGTCAACGACGAGGGGACGCCGAGGGGCCCTGCGCACGGCCGTCATGCATTGCACGCACCTTTGGATAAAGTCCTTTCGCCTCTGCGACGCCCCTGAAGTGCCCCAGATTAGCCCGCGTTCTAATCAACTTTTAACTCCCTCGGCTGCTAATGGATCGGCGAGCACGCGAAGACCGGACCGCATCAAGCGGCTCCGCCATGAGGTTCCAGAAGGACGTCACATGCAGATCAAGGTGCCCCCCGGAAATAGCGACGCCCTCCTGGAAGCACGCGAGCAGCGCCTGATGGCCTTCACGGCCGATGGCATCGAGAGGCTCTCCGAGGCGGGAACGTACGCAGGTCGGGGCACCATCCTCGCCGTTGCGCGCTCCGTCGACAGCCCGGCAGCGCGCGCGCTCATCGCACTCCGCTCCGTTCTTGCCGACCATCGTGTGACAGTGCGCCTCGTCATCGCCGAGGATGATGCGCCGCTCGAGCCCTTCATTGGGGACAGCACCGGTCAGAGCGCCGGAAGTGCTTTCGAAGTCCGCATCGCGCGCGATCATCGCCTGCGCGATGCGCATGAGCAGCTCATCGTCGGTCGCGCCTCGGTCTGGTTCGGCGACAGCCTGCGCCGGGACATTCACCGGCGCGATCTCTTCGAGCAATTCCTTGCCGACGTACCGGAGGTGGCGCGCGCCGCGGCACATGCTTTCGAGCAGCTCTGGCTGCGGACCGAGCCCTGCCACGCGCTGCCGGCACTCGCCGCCGACAGCCTGACAGCCGCCCCGGGTCGCAAGACCGGAAATACCGGCCCCACGGGCACTGTCCTCTGCTGAGGCGCTCGGCGCCAGATGGTGCGTTTGCGCTGGCGCCAGCGATGCTGTATCAGAGGCGGTCTTAGCACCCGTAGCTCAGCTGGATAGAGTGTCGCCCTCCGAAGGCAGACGTAAGTCAACTGAATTGTTTATGGGTGCTGAAGAAGTTGAGTGAAACCAAGCGTTTGGCGAAACTCGAAGGAAACAGAAAATCGCTCCCGTGGTCGCGGAAGCATCACGGAAGCAAACGAGAAGGAGGTAGTAGCGAGCGAGCGGCGGCAAACGGGCGGGTTCTGAACCCCACCGATCGAGCCGATTCGATTATTGGATTCGGGATTGACCCTTGTTGGTCTCGGTCACTATCTGCACATTGATGCACCCATAGCTCAGCTGGATAGAGCGCCACCCTCCGAAGGTGGAGGCCGCACGTTCGAATCGTGCTGGGTGCGCCAGATTCCCACCATGTAGAATGAAACTGGGCACCCCCGGCAGGTAGGTGCCCTTTGCCGGACCTGCTTCTTTGATCACGCATTTTCCGCCATTGCGGCCGGCGCGGCTTCTGTCTCGGCCCTATGTGGTCTGCACGATCTTGAGTAATCCCAAACAGCTTTGCGCAGTCTGAGGTGCCCCTGGTCGCAACGCCAGAAAACTAAGTTTGGGTCAGGCCGCTCTCCGCGAACTTCGAGCGTTTCATCGTCTCTCCTCGTGCCATCATAAAGTTCGCTTTCCGGTTCTCGGGAGGGCAGGTCGTGTCTGCTAGGTGCTGACTGCGGACATGGCATACGGCTTTGCCGAAAAGGATTTCTATGCGAACCCGGCGCACGAAGGTGCGCCGGCCCTTCGTTGTCGCGCACCGGCGGCCGCGATCGTCGCCGCCGCCGAGATGTTGGGCGGTGCGAAGCAGCCTATTCTGCTTGCTGGCGGCGGCGTGCACTTAGCTGGCGCTTCGGAAGCGCTCAGCAACTTCGCAAGCGCCTTGAACATGCCAGTCGCGCATACGCTGACCGGCAAGGGCGCCATCGCGTGCACCGATCCGCTCAGCGCGGGCCTATTCGGCCGCTACGATCGCATCGCCGATCCGTTAATCGACGCGTCGGACGTCATCCTTGTCGTGGGCTGCAAGCTCGGCGAGATCGCAACCAAGCGATACACAGTGCCGGCATCAGGAAAACGCATCATCCATCTCGATGTCCTTCCGGAGGAATTTGGCCGTACGGTCGAGCCGTCGCTGATCCTGTGGAGCGATGCCTTGCTCGGCATTGAGGATCTACAGGCAGCTCTCGCGCCACGTGCCGCCGAGATCAAGGAGCGTCAGACAGGCTATGCCGCTGATGTCGGAGTTCGCATGGCCAAGTGGCGGGAGGAGGTCACGCCGCGGCTGACTTCGAGCGAGAAGCCCGTGAACATGGTGCGGCTCATGACTGAGATCAATGTACACCTTCCTGCTGACGGGCTGCTCCTGGCCGATGGCGGATTTGCTGCCCATTGGGGCGGCTTGCTCTTCGACAGCAAGCGGCCTGGTCGCAGCTTCATCCCCGATCGCGGATTCGCCTCTATTGGTTACGGATTGCCGGGTGCGATGGGCGCTGCGCTTGCCGCTTCTGGCCGGCCGATCGTCAGCCTCACCGGCGATGGTGGCTTCAACGTGATGCTGGGCGAACTCGAAACCGCCCGCCGCATGAAACTCAAGTTCACCATCGTTGTCGTGAATAACGCGGCCTCGGGCTACGTGAAAGCGTTGCAGCATCTTGTGTACGGCCCCGGCGCCTATCATGCATCGGATCTCTCCGAGACGAATTATGCCAAGGTCGCCGAGGTGCTAGGCTGCCGCGGTATTCGTGTGGAAGATCCGTCGGATCTCGGCACTGCGCTGAAAGCATCCTTGGCCAATGATGGCCCCACGATCGTCGATGTCGTGATGACACGCGATCCGTCCCAAATGCTGCCTGGCGTCGACAATCGCGCGGCCAGCTACAAGAAAGGTGACCGAGTCGCATAGGGCGCTTCTGGCGATAGCGAGAAAGTTGCTGCGCCGGATAGGTGAGCGCAGTCGCGCGATGTTCGTTCCAGCGAGACTAAGTTCGTGTCGGTTCGCCGACACGAACCGCATTCTGTATAGATTTGGGTGATGCGGCGGCGCCGATTCAGGACGCTCTATTAAACAGGGACCGGTCGTTTAGTCGACGTCTTCCAGCGAGAATCAACGCGCAATAGAAGATCGAGGCCCAGCGATGGTTGAGCGATCAACTGCTACCTGCACTCTTCAATGGCAGCATTTGTAATGCGGTCCAGTTAGAAGGATGGGTCAGCCGTGAGCTTCTGGGCCGCACGCGCTACCGCTTCGCCACGCTGCTTCAACATGCCATCGACATACGAACGGAACTCGCTAACAACAATCGGTGGCGCGGTATCCGGCGAGCCGGCGGCGAACGGCGGCTGCGGGTTGTACTCCATGTACAGCTGAATCTTCTCAGCCGTCAGGCGGTCCGAAAGTGCTTCTGCCAGCAGAAGACCGAAATCAATGCCCGCGGTGACGCCACCACCCGTAATGCGATTGCGGTCGATGCAGACGCGCGTATTGACAGGAGTCGCGCCGAAGGCCTCCAGGAACTGCATCGAAGCCCAATGCGTGGCCGCCTTGTATCCGTGCAGCAGGCCTGCTGCGCCGAGTACGAGTGCGCCCGTACAAACGGACGTCACGTAGCGTGCCTGGCCACCTTGGTCGCGCACGAACGCCAACATCTCGTCGTCCTCGAGCAGGGCATTCATGCCGGGTCCGCCGGGGATGCAGATGACGTCCAATTTGGGACAGTCCGTTAAAGTCCTGGTCGGCAGGATCTTGAGGCCGACATCGCTGACGACAGGCTGGAGATCTTTCCAAACGAGGTGGACGTCGGCGTTTGGGAGACGGGCCAAGACCTCGAATGGGCCTGTCAAATCCAGCTGTGTAAGGCGCGGAAAGAGTATCAGGCCAATCTGGTGGCGGACGGCATCAGTCATGGCACACTACCTCTCTAGGGTCGTTCCGAACGAAGCTCCTCTACGTCGGCAGATTGGACTGCGACCTGCTCAACATAGCGCGCAGGCTCGCGCGCGGAACGGTCTACCCTGACGTCGAAGATATCGAAGCGATTGTAGTAGCCGACCACGTCATGGAACTGCTTCGGCTCGACCGACAGCGCCGTGTCGATGTCGCCATAGACGATGCCTTCCTCGCCGCTAATGACCTCGCTCATGATAGAGCCGGTAGGATCGAGGATCATGGAGACGCTCTGCGGCGAGCGCTCGATGATTTCGCGAATGCGCTTGTCCTCGCGAGCGACGGCAGCGATGAGCTTCTCGTCGGCGAGTGCCGAGGAGACGATGTTGAAGACTTTTGCCTCGAATGAGTGTGCGCCGGCACGGATCTCGATAGCCTTGCGAAGATCATAGCCGGTGTTGTCGCTTGGCGGGCGCGTCGGCCAGATCGGCGGGTAGGTCGAGATGTGCACCTGCTCTCCCTCGGCCATGAGAGCGTAGCGCGAGAGCGGATTGGTATTCTCGCCGCATATGAGCATGCCGAGGCGGCCGATCTCGGTATCGACGACGCGCAAGCCGCGCGCATCGCCATTGGCCCAGATCAGCTTCTCGTAGAATGTCGGAACCAGCTTGCGATGATGGTTGAGAATATTGCCATCAGGTCCGATCAGCAGATTGGAGTTCCACAGGCAGCCGACGCTTGCGTCCGTGCCCTCGCTGATGCCCGTGGAGACGTACACCCCGTGCTCGCGAGCGGCGGCACAAAGGCGCGCCACCTCCGGACCGTCTCGACGCACGGACTGCGTCGCAAGGGCACGAAAGAAATCATGGTTCTCGATCGGGGCTCGCAGCGCTGACCAAACCGGGAAGCCAGGAATGAAGCTCTCGGGAAAGGCGACAAGCGCGGCGCCAGCTTTCGCCGCCTCGTGTATGAAAGAGATGCCCTTGTCGACTGTGGCGTCGGCGTCGAGGAATACCGAGGCAATATGGCAAGCAGCGGCCTTGAAGCGTGGATACGTCTGCGGCATGCGGGTGTTCCGATGAGTTTGGTTTACTTTTTGGAATGCAGATCTACGATCTTGCCGCGGAGTGGGCGGCGCGCGGCGGTCTCGGTGGGATGACTGGCGGCCCATAGTGTTTCGAAAAGGCCAGTCTGCATGGCCGCGAACTCGGCGCTCTCGATCGTCATCGCAAAATTCTCCTTGCGCGACGAAATCAGCGCAACGGTGTCGTCGTAGATATAGGTGGTCATGGAGAAGCTGAAGTTCTCCGGCGCAAAGCGCAAGATGCGAAGATCTGACGGGCTGTCGGACCAGAACTTGTGCAGATCCTTGGTCACCGACCGCACCACGCGCAGCGTCACGCCAGCATCGATGCGCCGGCGCACGTTGTCGTCCATCCACGCGCGGCCAGGCACTTCATAGAGATCGCTCATCGAGAGGATGCCGAGCAGCATTTTGCTGCGACAGGTGATCGTCTCGTCGAGAACTGCCTTGATGCCGTCGGAGCCCTGGAAATAGCGTACTTTGGGCTTCTCGGGCGTACGGTTGTGCAGCGACATCAGTTCGGGCATGACGGCTTCGAGCTTCTTGCGCCGCTCATCGAGGATCTCCAGCACGCGCGTCGGTGATTCCGCCATGATCAGCATGGAGCGATCGCTCGCCTGCGGAATCTCATTGACGAGGCGCTGCTCGAGCAGGCGCGAGAAGACGTCGTAGGCGTTCGTGCGGCTGATTCCAGCCTTGCGCGCGATGTCGCGCATTGGCGCCTGACCGAGCTCGAGCGCCGCTACGTAGAAGCGCACTTCCGTCTCGTGCAGCCCGATGTCTGTCAGAGCGCGCTCAATGTCCATGGAGTTCCTTGCCACGACTGCGGGTGCCACGTGCAGGCGCATCCTGCAAACTGCCCCACTCAGCGCTGGATGTCCATAGAGATTGACACCTCGGAGGGGATGGGATCAAAAATTGGGCATAACGCTCGCGAAATGCACATCTGGTCGTGTTGCGCATTGTGTCAATTTATGTTGACTATATACGTGATCGAAGCGTGATCGTCCGTTGTGCGGCCGGCGCATGTGGAGCTGAAGGTGCAAATGACATTGGGGGCTTTGTGAGCGGACTTGTTCTAGCGCTCGCTGTGAACGGATTGGTGTGGGGGCTCATCATTGCGCTCATCGCGCTCGGCCTATCCATAATTTTCGGCCTGCTCGACATCATCAATGTCGCGCATGGCGACTTCTTCATGCTCGGCACCGTGGTCGCGCTGGTGCTTGCGACTTCGACCGGCTCCTATTGGCTGGCACTGCTGCTCGTTCCGATTATCGGCTTCGTCGTCGGGCTGGTCCTCGAACGTGTGATCATCCGCCCGACTATTCGTCAGGCATCGCTGACCATCGTCACGACGTTCGGGCTTTCGATGATGCTGCAGGAAGGCGTGCGTGCCACGTATGGCGCCCAGCCGCGCCGCATGGCCGCCCCCATCGAGGGGACGATCCCGCTCTTCGGCATCGACTACGACGTCTATCGGATTTTCGCAGCGGCCTTTGCGGCGCTCTGTCTGATCGCGTTCTTCGTTTTCCTCACGCGCACCAAACTCGGGACGTGGATCCGCGCCGTGCGCCATGATCCGGAAACGGCGACGGCACTCGGCGTGCCTGTAGCCCGCATCTGCGCCATCACATTCGGCCTCGGGACGGCTATGGCGCTCCTCGGCGGCGC
>DATMRT010000095.1:0-14231 GCA_035565975.1 Hyphomicrobiaceae bacterium | reverse complement strand
GGCACCCGAGCTACTTCATGACGACTTCGATCTGCGTCGTCTCGCCGGCCTGGACCGTGAAACCGTGGCGGAACACGCGGCCCGAATGCCGGGCCGTCACCACGTAGCTGCCGGCCGCCAGCACGTGCGTCGGCAAGGCGCCGGCGCTCTCCTTGATCACTTCACCATCAGGATCGAGGATCGCCCACTGGGCGCCGCTCTGAGCTTCGCCGCCAGGCCGCGTGACGAGCTTGAAGGTCACCGACGCACCGGGGTGCGCGATGGTCGCCTCCGTCAGCTTGCCCGCCTCGACAGTGACATCGGCGTTGACGACCGCGTTCGCATCACCGTAGCGACTGACGATGTGGAAGATGCCGGCATTGAGGCGCATGATGAGACCGGGCCGCGCGCCGCTCAAGATGCGCTGGCGATTGCCGAGCTGGTCCGTCTCACCGGAGTAGATATCGTAGCTGACGGCGGCCTCCGGAGCGGGCGTGCCGTCGCCGAGCTGTGCGCTCACGCGCAATCCGCCAGCATTGAGCACGAAGCGTTCATTGAGCGGGACGCCGGCCTCCACGGCGATCGTGCGTGTGAGGTTCGCGCGCCCGAACGAGACATTGACGAGGTAGCGCCCCGGCACGAGCTTGATCACCGGGTTCGCATCGCGCACCATGCGGTGATGGCGTGGCGGTGTCGACTCCTTGTCGCTGTCCTGGAAGATGTTCCAGACAAGGCCCTGATCAATGGGCGGCCCATCGTCGGTCAGAAAGGCCGTGAACTGCACCTCCTGCGCACCGCCCGCCGGTGCCGAGCGCGGAACGACCGTTACGTTCGGCGGCAGGGTGAGACCGGCGCCCGGCGGACCGCCGGGTGGCGCCGGCCGCGTATCCGACCGCCACGGGTCCTGAATCTGCTGAGCCGATGCCGAGGGCGACACGAGCGCGATCATTGCCGCGCTGAGCAAGGCGATCAGCCAACGCGCGTCACATCCCCAGGCATTCCCTGAACGGCGGGTTCGCCCCACGTCCGCCACTGTCGCCCGCTCCTCAGTCAGCACAAACCGGCAATCTTCGCGCAGCTTCATTCCCGGCTCAAAAAAAGCGAATCGCCGGTGGCGCGCGCCGGTCCCCGCATAGCCCTACGACTTTGGCACCAGAATGGCCATCGGTCCGGGCCGCGCCGGGGCTCAGTTCTCCCCGATGACCAGCACCCGATCGGCGCCGGCCCGTATGTCCGCCGAGCGCTCATGGCGCGTCTGGCGCGTCTGCACCTCGATCACGTAGCTGCCCTGCTGCAGGAGGCCGATCGGCTCGCTCTCCGTCGAGCTCCACACGATCGGCCCATTCTGCTGGCGGACTTTCCAGAAAATATCGCTGACGGCCTCGCCCGGCTCGCTGGCGAGCCGCAGCCGGATCCGCGCCGCCGGCGGGGCGAGCGACACGGTCTCGCTGGCACCCGGCGAGAGAGCGATCTCGCGGCTCGCCTCCGCGTTGAGCGGCCCGAAGCGGCCTTCGATCCGGTACTTCCCCGCCGCCACCACCGCGCGGGCATTCTCGCCGTACAGGCGCAGCGCTTTGCCGTCCCGGCGATCGAGCGGCACGATCCGCCACTGTACCTCGTCCGGCGCGTTCCCGAGACGCGGCACGAGGCCCGAGGCGAGATTGAGCTCGGCCGAGTTGAGCAGCAGATCGCGCCGCACGACCTCGCCGGCGCCGATTGCGACGCGATCGCGCACCTCCACCGCGCCGTGGCTTGCGATCACGTGATACGTGCCGGCCGGCAGAGCGAACACGGGCCGCGCCGCAGCCGAGCGTGCAACCTCGCGGCGCCCTTGCGGCGCATCGGGATCGTCCTCCTGAATGACGTACGTAACCTGCTCGAGGCGACGGCTCCCTTGATGCGCGAGAGCGGCAAGCTCGAGTTCGCCGACCGGCAGGCTCACGTCGACCGTGCGGCGCTCGCCCGTCACCACGGTCGCCTCCTGCACGACACGGATGCTGCCCAGCATGACGACGACCTCGTAGCGTCCCGCCGGCAGTGCGACCTCGCTGCGTGGACCGCGAGCAATCCAGTTCGTCGGCGCCGTCGCGCCTTGCGCCGGCTTGCCTGTGCCCGCCGCGGGAGCGAGGGCACGAATGATGAAGCGCGTGCCATCGAGCGGCTTGTTCGCGCGGCCGGCGAGCGCCGAGATCTGCAGCGTACCGCCCTGGAGCGCGACCTTGGTCTGGATCGAGGACGCATCCTTCACCTCGATCTCCTGGCGCGACGAGAGCATGTCCATCTCGGCCGTGACGGCATAGCGGCCAGGGCCCAACGGTAGCGTCACCACACCCCCTTCCCAGCGTTCGGGAGCGGACGCGCCGCTTCCCCCGAGCCGCTCGATCCGCCAGCGCACGTTGAGTTCAGGCACCGGCGTCGACGCGCCGAGCGTCGCAATGAGCTGCACGCCAGGCCCGTCGGGCGTCGGCATCGACGGAGCGACCGCAGGTCCGCGCGTGGTCCGCGCTGCCGGACGCGGCATGCGCGCCGCGATGTCCATCACCTCGGCAATGGCGTTGATGATCTGCGTGCCCGATGTGACGAGATAGTGCTGCCCGTTCGTCGGCGCTGTGAGGCACTGCATCTGCCGCGCTTCGGCTTGGCTGAGGCCGATCGACAGCACGTGGATGGTCAGCCGCGGATATTGCGCGCGGATGTTGTCCATCAAGTCGCAGGGGTTCTGCTGGCAGTTGTCGAGATCATCATGCACGAGAAGAATCGTGCTGTGGGTGTCCTTGGGTATGGTCTCGAGCGTAGCCTGGAGAGCCGCCGTCAGCGGCCCGCGTCCCTTTGGATTGAAATCGTTGAGCAGTTCGGCAACGCTCTGCGCGGCGCCCGCTTCCGGTGGGCGCACCACGTCCACATCCTGGCAACCCGCGCGGCGATGGCCGTAAGTGACGAGCCCCACACGGGTGGTCGCGGGCAGCTTCGGCAGGGCCTCGGCAAGACCCTGGCGCACGAGCTGGAACTTGGCGAGCTTTTCCGCGCCGATCTTGCCCCACATGGAGCCCGAGCCATCCATGATGACAGCCAGCGCCGGCCCCTCGGCCGCCTGCACCGAAGTGCCTGCAAGAAGCAGCACACATGCAGCGAGCACGGCGAGAACGGCCCGCGCGCCCCATGAGGTGGCAAGCCAGCAACGTAGCCTTATCGGGATAGCGCCATGCGCCATAAAGGCTTCTCCGCGGTTCGAACTCGCACCAGTGTACCTCAAGGTGCTATGCAATAGCGAGATTGCGCTAGGTTCGCCGGCGCCGCACCACTAAAGCGTCTTTGGAGCTTAGATGCGACTTTGAGACCAACCCAAGCGTGGATCGCATTTAAGGTCCGACGCTTTATCTGTCCGCTTGTTTGGAAAGAGCATGACCAACCCGACACTGGAGTTGCTGCTGAAGCGCCGATCGGCCAAAGCCGCACTCCTGACTACTCCCGGCCCGACGCCCGCCGAGCTCGACACGATCCTGACCTGCGCCGCGCGCGTCCCCGATCACAAGAAGCTCGTCCCCTGGCGCTTCATCGTGTTCGAGGGCGAAGCGCGCGCCAAATTCGGCGAGATCCTCGCGCGCACCGTCGTGGCGGAGGAAAAAGAGGCGCCCTCTGCCGTCCGCCTCGAAGCTGAACGCAATCGTCTCATGCGCGCGCCGACCATCGTCGCCGTCATCTCGCGCGTGGTGCCCAACCCCGGCGCGCCGGAGATCGAGCAGCTTCTCTCGTGCGGCGCCGCTGCTTTCAATCTCTGCCTTGCCGCCAATGCGCTCGGCTATGGCACCTGCTGGATCACCGAGTGGTACAGTTTCAGCGACACGATCAACAAGGCCCTCGGCCTTACCGCCAACGAGCGCGTCGCGGGCTTCATCTACATCGGTACGGACAGCGCGCCGCAGGAGGACCGCGAGCGCCCCGCCCTTGCCGACATCGTCACGCGCTGGCAGCCCTAAAGCGTCGGACCTTAAAATGCGACCCCAAAGACGCTTTAGTGTCATAGTGTTCTAAAGCAACTTTGGACTTGAAATTCACACCCCGCCCGCCCTCGAGTTGAGGTGAATTTCAAGTCCGTTGCTTTATCCGCGCCAACTGGAGAATGAGACGCATGTTCTACGACGCCATCCAGAATAAGCACGGCCTCAAGCATGACCCCTTCAAGGCGCTCGTGGCACCGCGTCCGATCGGCTGGATCGGCACGGTCAGCAATGAGGGCATCGCCAATCTCGCCCCATACAGCTTCTTCAATGCCGTCGGCGACCGGCCTCACTACGTCGTGTTCGGCACGGGCGGCGTGAAGGACTCGCTGCGCAACATCCAGGAGAACGGCGAGTTCACCTGCTCGATGTCGACCTGGGACCTGCGCGAGCACATGAACATGTCCTCGGCCGCGGTGCCCGCCAACGTCGACGAGTTTCCGCTCGCAGGTCTCACCGGCGTGCGCGGCAAGATCGTCAAGGCGCCGTACGTGAAAGAGGCTGCCGCCGTTCTCGAGTGCAAGCACTGGAAGACCATCGAGCTGCCGGCGATCGCCCCGCAGAAGGGCGGCTTCAGCATGGTCGTCGGCTATGTGGTCGGCATCCACATCGACGACAAGTACATCAAGGACGGCATCGTCAACACGTCCGAGATGCGCCCGCTCGGCCGCATGGGCTACATGGAATATTCGGTCGTCACACCCGAGACGACCTTCACCATGAACCGCCCCGAGGTCGACAAGGACGGCAAGGTCGTCGGCGTGCCCGAAGGCACATGGGATGGGAAGTATCGCTAGTCCGACGCGACGCAGCTTACTTTCCCCTCTCCCCGTATAGGACGGGGAGAAGGAGAAAAGCGCCTCAACCCCTCACCGCCGCTTCCGTCTGGCCATCGAAGAAGTGCGCGCGTGTGGGATTGAAGGCGAGACGGATCTTCTCGCCGGGCTTGATGCGCACGGTCGGATCGACGCTCGCGACCATCGTGTTCGGACCGCACGTAACGTCGAGCAGGATCTCCGAGCCGAGCTGCTCGGCAACCTCGACCACCGCCTCGAAGGTCTGATGCGCGGGGTCCGAACCGTCGGCGAGGCGCAAGTCCTCGGGCCGGATGCCGAACGTCGCCGGCCTGCCGACATGTGGACCGAGCGGCGCCGCCAGATGCTCCGGCACGGCGATGTTCAAGGCGTTGTTGGACGCGACGAGCCCGCTGCCGTTCTGCCCAATCGTCACATCGGCGAAGTTCATGGCCGGCGAACCGATGAAGCCGGCGACATACTTGTTCGCCGGCGTGTTGTAGAGATCGAGTGGCTCGCCCACCTGCTGAATGAGCCCGTCCTTCATCACGACGACGCGGTCGCCGAGCGTCATGGCCTCGACCTGATCGTGCGTGACGTAGACGGCCGTCGTGCCGAGCCGCTGGTGCAGCTTCTTCAGCTCGACGCGCATCTGCACGCGCAGCTTGGCATCGAGGTTCGACAGCGGCTCGTCGAACAGGAACACCTGCGGATTGCGCACAATGGCGCGGCCGAGCGCGACGCGCTGGCGCTGGCCGCCCGAAAGCTGGCGCGGCTTCCTGTGCAGGTGGTCCTTGATGCCGAGGATATCCGCGGCCTCGGAGACGCGGCGCTTGATCTCGGCCTTGTCGAACTTCCGCATTTTCAGCCCGAAGGCCATGTTGTCGTAGACGCTCATGTGCGGGTAGAGCGCATAGTTCTGGAACACCATCGCGATATCGCGATCCATCGGCGGCAGCTCGTTCACGACCGTATCGCCGATCAGGATGTTGCCCTCCGTGATCGTCTCGAGGCCAGCCACCATGCGGAGCGTCGTCGTCTTGCCGCAGCCCGACGGTCCGACGAGAACAACGAACTCCTTGTCCTTGATCTCGAGGCTCACGCCCTTGACGGCGTGGAAGTCGTCGTAGCGCTTGTGAACCCCACGGATACTCACTGTTGCCATCGTGCGTCTATCCCTTGACCGAGCCCGTGAGGCCGGAAACGTAGTGTTCGACGAAGAACGAATAGGCGATCGCCACCGGGATCGAGCCGAGCAGCGCGCCCGCCATCAGCGGCCCCCAGAAGAAGACGTCGCCGCGAATGAGCTCCGAGACGACGCCGACCGGCACTGTTTTCTGCTCGGGACTCGAGAGGAACACGAGCGCGTAGATGAACTCGTTCCACGAGAGCGTGAAGGCGAAGATGCCGGCTGAAAGAATACCGGGAATGGCGACCGGAATGATGATGTAGAGCATGGCCTGCCATCGCGAGGCGCCGTCTATTCGGGCGCACTCCTCGAGCTCCTTCGGCACGGCCTTGAAGTAGCCCATCATGAGCCACGTACAGAACGGTATGAGGAACGTCGGATAGGTCAGGATCAGCGACCACGGCGTGTCGCCGAGCTTGTAGTTGCGGATGATCTCCGAGAGCGGGATGAACAGCAGCGTCTGCGGCACGAGGTAGGTGATGAAGATCCCCGTGCCGAGACTGCCCGCGAAGGAAAAGTTGAGCCGCGCGAGCGCGTAGCCCGCCAGCACGCCGCAGATGAGCGAGATGATGGTCGAGGCTATGGCGATGAACATGGTGTTCCACAGCCACGTCGCAAACATCGTCTCGCGGAAGAGATATTTGATGTGATCGAGCGTCGGATTCCACGTCCAGAATGGCGTGTAGTTCACCGCGCGCCACGGCCGATAGAGCTCGCCATCCGGCCGGAATGTCGTGATCAGCATCCAGTAGAATGGAAAGAGCAGGAAGATCAGAAACAGCGTAAGCGGGATGTAGAAGAACACCCAGCGGCGCCAGATCGCACCTTCGATCATCAGCGGACCTCCACGCGGCGAATGTAGAGAAGCTGGATGATCACGATCAGCAGCAGGATCGGGAACATCGCGAGCGAGACGGCCGCACCTTGGCTCAGCAGCCCGGTGCCGACGCCGAGCTGATAGGCGTAGGTCGCGAAGAGATGCGTCGCGTTCGCCGGTCCACCGCCCGTCATCACATAGACGATCTGGAAGTCCGCAAACGTCTGGATGACCGAGAACAGCATCACGACCATGGTCACCGGCAGCAGCAGCGGCCACGTGATGTACCAGAAGCGCTGCAAGGGCCGCGCGCCGTCGATCGCCGCCGCTTCGTTCAAATCCGGGCTGATCGTCTGCAGGCCCGCGAGCAGCGAGATCGCGAAGAACGGCACGCCACGCCAGATATTGACGATGATGATCGAGAGCATGGCGAGATCGCCGTCGCCGAGCCAGTTGATGGCCCCGCGGATCAGGCCCATCCTATAGAGCATCCAGTTCAAGACGCTGAACGTCGGATCGAACATCCATTTCCACGCGAACGTGGAGAGCACCGTCGGAATGATGAACGGCAGCAGGATGAAGGCGCGCGTGAACGCCTTGAACTTGAACGAGCGATTGAGCAGCAGCGCCAGCCAGAGCCCGAGCGCTAGCTTGAAGATCGTCGTGACGAACGTGTACCAGCAGGTATTCCACACGACCGCATGAAAGATCGGGTCTGATGCGAGCCGACGGAAATTGTCGAGCCCGACGAACTCGCCCGGTACGCCGACGCGCGTGTCGGTGACCGACAACAGCAGGCCGCGCATGAACGGATAGGCGATGAACAGCCCGAGCAGCACCATCGTGGGCAGCAGCAGAAGCCAGGCGAGATTGCGCTCATTCTCGAGCGGCCGCCATTTGGGCTTTGCCACGATGACGCGGTCAGGCGCGGAAGTGGACGCCGCTACAGCCATCGGCGTTTGATCCTTTCGGAAAAGACCACGAGCGCGGGCGGCAGGCCGAAGCCGCCACCCGCCAATTGCCATTCGAGACGCGGGCGCCTCGCGCCGGTCTCGGTCATTCCGACAGAGCGACCTAGCCCTCGTAGATCTTCTTGAGCTGGGCCTCGCAGGCGGCGACGGCTTCCTCGGCCTTCTGACCGCGGATGGCACCCGCGAACATGTTGCCGATGAGATACTTCGTCAGCACCTCGGCTGCCTTGGCGTTCGGCTCTCCAGGATAGCCGGGTGTCAGGCCGAGCTTGCCGGCGACCGCGAAGGGCGCCATCACCGGATCCTTCTTCCACAGCTCATGGGTTTCCCAGCCGGTTGTGCCGGGCGTGTCGAAGCCGAGCCCGGTCACGAACCACTGCTCGTAGTTCTCCTTCTTGTGAATGAACCGCAGGAGATCTTTGGTCGCCTGCTGGTTCTTCGAATAGCTCGGCATCACGTGCGATGTGTACGTGTGGAAACCGAACTGCCCGGCAGGGCCGCCCGGCAGTGGCGCGTGCCGAATGTCGTCCTTGAGCGGCTTGCCGTCGGCCGTCTTGTACTGCTCCGGCTTGCGAGAGGCTTCGATGTAGATCGAGGCGCCGTTCAGCGTGGAGCAGATCGTGCCGGCGAGAAACGCGCGGTTGTTCGACGCATCATCCCAAGCCAATCCGCCTTCATCGAAAGCGTCCGCCCAGGCGCTCGTCATCCACTTGACGGCATCCACCGTGGCCTTCGAATTGATGACGACCTTGCCTTTGTCGTCGATCTCGGCACCACCGAAAGACCAGAGCAGCGGATAGACGAATGTCGGCGGATCGCCGAACGACTGTCCGAGCGACTGACCAATGGGATAGCCCTTGGCCTTCAGCTTCTTGCCGGCATCGCGATACTGGTCCCAGGTCTTCGGGAATTCATTGAAACCGACCTCGGCGAACCACGACTTGCGGTAGGCATTCATGGCACCGATGATCGCCATCGGCATCGAGAAGTACTTGCCGCCCGAAGAGCTGTTGGCCGTGCAGAGCTTGTACCAGCCGCCCTGCGCCTTTCCGATCTCGTCGGCAACGTCCGTGAGGTCGGCGAGGCTCGCCTTGTAGAGATGCGGGTGGTTGTTGAAGAGCATGATCAGATCAGGACCGGCGCCCGACTGGATGCCCGAGGTGATGCGCGGCTGCAGGTCGTTGCCGTTCACGGTCTCGTAGCGGACCTTGATGCCGAGTTGTTTCTCGGCTTCCGGCAGCAGCTTCTGGCGCAGGAGCTGGTCGCAAGCCGGAACGAAGTCGTTCCACCGCAGCCAGTGAACGGTCGTCTGCTGCGCATACGCGGGCGCCCGACCGGTCGCCAGGATGCCGGCGAGCCCGCCCGAGGATGCAGCCAAAGCGCCCGCACCCGTGGTCTTGAGGAATTTTCGACGTGATACGCCCGTCATTCTGGAAACCTCCCTAGTGACACCTTGTTTTTTGATGATGCCGTTATTGGTTCTTTGCATTGAGCGCGGGCAGCCTACGCTCCCGCTGATATTTCAGCAAGGCTCTGCGCACGGACGAGCACCCGCACGCCGACGGAGACGCGCGTTTGCAATGCAGCAATAGTCGGAGAAGGCCTAGCGGCCCTGCCAGTTCGGCTTCCGCTTTTCGAGGAAAGCAGCCATGCCCTCTTTGAAGTCGGCGCTCGTATAGACCATGCCGATCAAATCGTCGTCATCGACCGTAGGGAGACGATGGCGCAGGCGGCGGAGGAGCTCCTTGGTCACCCGGAGCGTCAGCGGCGCGTGTCCTGCGATCTGGCGCGCGAGCGTATCGGCCCGTGCGACCAGTGCCTCATGGTCCTCGACGACCTCGGTGACGAGACCGATCCGCAGTGCCTCCTCGGCCTCGATCAGCCGCGACGTATAGATGAGATCGATGACACCCGGCTCGCCCAGGACTCCGACGAGCCGCGCAAGAGTCGCCGCCGAGAGACAGTTACCGAGCGTGCGCGCGATCGGAAATCCGAACTTCATCGAACGGGTGGCAATGCGCATGTCGCAGCACGCGGCAATGCCGGCACCGCCGCCCGTGCAGGCGCCGGTGATTGCCGCGATCGTCGGCACGGGGCACCGCTCGAGCGCCGTGAAAACCTTGTCGGCGTTCTTCTCGTAGGCAATGCCCTGCTCGGGCGTTTCGAAGCTGCGAAAGAGCGAGATGTCGGTGCCGGCCGCAAACGCCTTGCCGCCCGCACCCAGGAACACGATGGCCCGCACCGAGCCATCCGCCGGCGCGCTCGAGCAAAGCTCGGCGATCGCGTCGTACATCTCGAAGGTCAGTGCGTTGTATTTCTCCGGACGGTTCAGCGTCACCGTGAGCACGCCGCCGTCGAGACTCTTCAGGATATGATCGGACACGGCGCGTACTCCACACTTCGGTTCAGGCGACCTGCGCGACGTTCTGCACGGCCGCGACGATTTCGCCGACGATGGCAGCAACGAGCCGCTCGTCCTCGCCCTCCGCCATGACGCGGATCACCGGCTCCGTACCCGAGGGCCGGATCAGCAGGCGACCCTTGTCGCCGAGCTTGGCCTTGGCGGCATCGATCGCGGCGAGAACGCGCCCATCCTCGAGCGGCGAGCCATTGGAATAGCGCACGTTCCGCAGGAGCTGGGGGATCCTCTCGAAGCGCTTGCAGACCTCGCTTACCGGCCGTTCCGTCGTCACGACGGTTGCGAGGATCTGCAATGCCGACACCAGACCGTCGCCCGTCGTGCCGAAGTCGGAGAGCACGATATGTCCCGACTGCTCGCCACCGACATTGAAGCCATGCCGGCGCATATGCTCGACGACGTGGCGGTCACCGACCGGCGTGCGCACCATGGTCAACCCGAGCGAGTCGAGATAACGCTCGAGCCCGAGGTTCGACATGACCGTCGCGACGACGCCACCACCCTGCAGTCGGCCGCGCCGGCGCCAGCTCTCCGCGATGACAGCGAGAAGCTGGTCACCGTCGACGATGTTGGCCTTCTCGTCGACCACCACGACGCGATCGGCGTCGCCGTCGAGCGCAATACCGATATCGGCCCTGAGCTCGCGCACCTTCGCTTGCAAGGACTCCGGCGCCGTCGAACCGCACTTCTCGTTGATGTTGAACCCGTTCGGCTCGACCCCGATGCGGATCACCTCGGCGCCGAGCTCCCACAGCGCCTGCGGCGCCACCTTGTAGCCGGCACCGTTGGCGCAATCGATCACGATCCTGAGCCCGTCGAGGCGCAGGTTTTTCGGCAGCGTACGCTTGGCGAACTCGATATAGCGCTCCTGCGCGCTCTCGATGCGCGTCGCGCGCCCGATCTTCTCGGACGGCACGAGCAGCGCGGCCGCCGGCGTGTCGATCAGTTCTTCGATCGCGATCTCGGCCTCGTCGGAAAGCTTGAAGCCATTGGCGTCGAACAGCTTGATGCCGTTGTCGGCGAACTGGTTGTGCGAGGCCGAGATCATGACGCCGATGTCGGCGCGCAGCGAGCGCGTGAGCATCGCCACGGCCGGCGTCGGCATCGGCCCGAGCTGGAAGACATCCACCCCAACGGCCGTGAAACCCGACATGAGCGCATTCTCGATCATGTAGCCCGAGAGGCGCGTATCCTTGCCGATGACCGCCCGCAAGCGATGTCCCCCGCCCTCGGCAAGCACCTTGCCCGCGGCCATGCCAACCTTCAGCGCGATCTCGGCCGTCATGGGCGGCGTGTTGGCAAGCCCCCGAATGCCGTCGGTGCCGAAATACTGGCGCACCATTCTCCGTCTCCCTCCATGCCGGACGCAGGGCATTGGCGACCTGCGCCGGGATCATGCTGCACCGGTAGTCGCGCCGCGCGCAGCCCGCAAGTACGAACTCTCCGTCGCAAGAGTTCTACACGTCAATCAGGAACCCCGGATCTGAAATACAACGTGAAGATTCAAGGGACTTCCTGCCCAATCCCGAGCGGCGCAAGGCGGTCGGACCACGCCGCGCCGAGCACAACGTGCATGGCCTTGCGGCCCGGCGTGGTGTAAGAGCGGGCGCGCCTATCCCGAGCCGGCCACACCAGCTCCCGAGCCAAGCCTGAAGAGATCCCGCCATGCCGACGCTTCCCGTGACGATCGAGATGATCCGCGCCGCCGCCGAGCGCCTCGCGCCGCACATCGTCACGACGCCCCTCCTCGAGCACCCCGCCCTCAACAAGCAGGTCCGCGGCCGCGTGCTCCTCAAGTGCGAGAGCCTCCAGCGCGTCGGCGCCTTCAAGTTCCGCGGGGCCTACAACAAGATCTCGCAGGTCGATCCCAAGGCCTATCCGGGCGGTGTCGTCGCCTCCTCCTCAGGCAATCACGCCCAGGGCGTCGCCGCCGCCGCCACGCTCTGCGGCCTGAAGTCCGCGATCGTGATGCCGAAGGATGCCCCGCCGATCAAGGTCGCGCGCACCAAGGCCTTCGGCGGCGAGGTCGTCCCCTACGACCGCGAGCGTGAGGACCGCGACGCCATTGCCCGGCGCCTGTGCGAGGAGCGCAAGGCCATTTTCGTGCCCCCGTTCGACGATCCTGACGTCATTGCCGGCCAGGGCACCGCCGGCCTCGAGATGATGGCCGAAGCGGCGCGCCGCGGCGTCAAGCTCGACGCCGTGCTCGTCAACGTCTCGGGCGGCGGCCTCGCGAGCGGCATTGCCGTTACCGTCAAGGATGCGAGCCCCTCGACCGACGTCTGGACCGTGGAGCCTGCCGGCTTCGACGACTTCGCCCGCTCGCTCGCCAGCGGCAAGCCCGAGAAGAACAGCCGCCTCTCCGGCTCGATCTGCGACGCCCTCATGGCGGAGACGCCCGGCAAGCACACGTTCGCCATCGGAAGCGCCCTCATGAAGGGCGGCGTCGCCGTCACGGACGACGAGGTGCGCGATGCCATGCGCTTTGCCTTCGAGGAGCTGAAGCTCGTCGTCGAGCCGGGCGGCGCGGCGAGCCTCGCGGCCATCCTCGCGGGCAAGGTCCCAGTCGAGGGCCGCACCGTCGCCGGGCTCCTCTCTGGCGGCAATGCCGATCCCGCACAGTTCGCCCGCATCATCACGCGCGCCGAGTGAGCGACCCGCTCACGCCGGACCGCAATCGCTGAAGGGCGAAGGCCTGCGCCATGATCGCTGCCCGGATCTCGCTCTTCTACTGGGCGATCTTCCTGATCATCGGCCTGCAGACACCGTTCCTGCCCATCTGGCTCGATGCGCGCGGCCTGAGCGTCGCCCAAATCAGCGTCGCCGGCGCGCTGCCGCTCTTCGTGCGCATTTTCGCGACGCCGATGGTCGCCTATCTCGCCGACCGCGCCGGTGATCATCGCCGCGTCGTCATCATTCTTGCCTGGAGCGGGCTCGCCTGCACGATCTTGCTCTCGCAGAGCTTTCACCTCTGGCCGATCATCCTGCTCTCCATGCTCATGATGCTCACGACCTCGAGCATCATGCCGCTGACCGAGACGCTGGCCATGCGTGCCGTCCGGGTGCACGGCCTCGACTATGGTCGCATGCGGCTCTGGGGCTCGATCAGTTTCATCGTCGCGACGCTCATCGGCGGCGCCGCTATCGAACGCTGGACGGGCAGCGTCGTGATCTGGCTCCTCATAGGCGCGATCCTGATGACCGCGCTTGCCGCGCACGTCCTGCCGCGGCCGGAGGGATCGGCCATCGCCTCGGCGCGGCCACGGATTTCGCGCGCCGACGTCGCCGCGCTCATCACCTCGCCGCTTTTCCTGCTCTTCCTCGCGGCGTGCGGCCTCGTGCAGGCCGCGCACGCCGTCTTCTACGTCTACGGCGTTCTGCACTGGCGCGGCCTCGGTCTTTCCGCGACGTGGACCGGCGTGCTGTGGGCCATTGCGGTGATCGCCGAGATCCTCCTCTTCGCCCGCTCCGGCGCCGTGCTGAAAATCCTGAGCCCGCTCGGCCTGATTGCGCTTGGCGCCGTCGCAGCTATCGTCCGCTGGATCGCCATGGCCTTCGATCCGCCGTTTGCAGCGTTGATCGTTTTGCAGATCCTGCACGCGCTTACCTTCGGCGCGACGCACATCGGCACCGTGCACTTCATCGCGCAGAACATTCCGCCCGAACGCGCCGGCACTGCGCAAGCGCTGCAAGCGAGCGTCACCGCCGGCATCGCCATGGGCGGCGCGACGTTACTTGCAGGACAGCTTTACGGCCCGTTCGGCGCGAAGGCTTATCTCGCCATGGCCGTACTCGGCGCGCTCGGCTTGTTGGCCGCTTCGATGGCGCAGCGCCGCCTGCCCGTCACGCCTTCGGCGTGAGCAGGGCCTCGGCCCTGCACCCGATCGGGGGACACCCCCGAAACCCCCGTCTTTTATGCACTTGGAACTCGCGGCACGCGCGACAGATCCCTTCTCCCCGTGCTTACGGGGAGAAGGTCAGATGAGGGGCGGAAACTTGCGCTGACGTTTGTGTTTGCCACCATCCCTCAACCTCTCAACAACCGCCCCACCGCATCCACATAC
>DATMRT010000094.1:0-38000 GCA_035565975.1 Hyphomicrobiaceae bacterium | reverse complement strand
TCCCTCCACCCCTAACCCCTCCCCACAAGGGGGTGGGGCATACCGCAGTTTTACGGAACTGAAATCTGCAAGCGTTCGCATGATCATTCGGTCGGCAGGAGGTGGCCGCCGTCGACGGTCAGGACGCTGCCCGTCATGAAGGAACCGGCCTCGGACGCGAGCAGCAGCAGGGGGCCATCGAGCTCGCCGAGATGTCCGAGCCGGCGCATGGGCACGTGCGCAATCATGCGCTTGCCGGCCTCCGTCTCCCAGAACTCATCGTTGAGCTCGGTCGCGATGTAGCCCGGCGCGATGGCGTTGACGCGGATGCGGTCGCGCGCCAGCTCAAGCGCCATGTTGCGCGTGAGCGCGATCACGGCCGCCTTCGAGGCCGAGTAGGCCGAGAGCGTCTTGATCGCACCGAGCCCGACGATCGAGGAAATGTTGATGATCGAGCCGCCCTTGCCGGCTGCCACCATGCGGCGCGCGGCTTCCTGCCCAACGTGGAACACGCCGTCGAGGTTCACGTCCATGATCTTGCGCCACTGATCCTCGCGCATGCGCGTGAACCACGCGGGATCAGTGATACCGGCGTTGTTGACGCAGATCGAGAGCGGTCCGAGCGCAGCCTCGCCCTCGGCAAACGCGCGTTCCACATCGCTGCGGCTCGTGACATCCATCGCGACGGCGTGCGCCTTGCCGCCGGCAGCCTCGATGCGCGCCTTAAGTGCTTCGAGCCGGTCCGTTCGGCGAGCGGCCACGATGACGGCGGCGCCCGCTGCAGCAAGGACAGCCGCGAAGTGCTCGCCGAGGCCCGAGGAGGCGCCGGTGACCAGCGCCGTGCGGCCCGCGAGCGAGAAGTTGGTGAGTGACATTCGATCTCCGAGATGGGGAGTGCGGTTTCAGCGGCAATTCACCACTTCCGGCGCCGAGATGCAATTTTTGGAGTGCCGCGGGCTGCTGGCAAGGGGTGCTGACGCCTTCAATCGTGGTGCTATGGCCGCGGCGGCCATGGTGGCTGCGCGGTTGGCCTCACTTGTCCCCGGTCTGCCGGGCAGCCGTATCGTTGCAACCGCACGCGGCACCAAGTGGGCCCTTCCGGAGGCGTCCGAAGTCGCGCCGCGCGTGCTGCTCCCGGAGCATCGCCTCCGGCCTGCTGCCTCCGCACGCGACGCACGTGCGCGAACCGGAACCGACCGGCCAGGGCAGGTGGAGAAAGCGAGCGGCAGAACGGGGCGGCGACGCCGCTCATCTTCTTTCATCGGACTGGCGGCGCCGCCCCGTCCCCTTGTTGTTTGATCGAGAGCCCGGCGCGGGAGCGCGGCCGGGGCGTTGCCGCGAGCGCACCCTCATCCCCTCTCCTCGTGACGAACAGAGAGAAGGGACCTGTCGCGCGTGCCGCGAACGCCAAATCAGCAAAAAACGAGGTGCGGGGGTGTCCCCCGCGCGGGCACAGGGCGGCAGCCTTGTTCGCGTCGAAGACGCGAATACTCAGCCCCGCCGCAGCGCGCGACCGGTCGTCGTATCGAACACGTGCACGCGCTCGACGGGTACGTGCAGGTCGATCGTGCCATTACCGAGATCGCGCATGGAGGAAGGAACCGACAGCACGAGTGGCTCGCCGCCAGCGACGCCGTGCACGAGCCGGTTCGGCCCCAGCTCCTCCACGAACTCCGGCTTGATGACGAAGCCGGTGCTTTCCCCGGTCGCCGAAACGCTCATGTCCTCCGGACGGATGCCGACCTCGATCGAGGTGCCCTCGGCGACCTGGAACAGGTCGGGATCGAACCGAAGCGTGCCCGATCCGGCGATCTCGGCCTTCCCGGGACCGACCACGCGCGCGGGCACGAGGTTCATCGCGGGCGAACCGATGAAGGTCGCGACGAAGCGCGTTGCCGGCCGGTTGTAGACATCAGTCGGCTTGCCGACCTGCTCGATGCGGCCCTGGTTCATGACCACGACGACATCGGCGAGCGTCATGGCCTCGACCTGATCGTGCGTGACGAAGATCGATGTCGCCTTGAGGCGATTGTGCAGGCGGCGGATTTCGATGCGCATCTGCACGCGCAGCTTGGCATCGAGGTTCGAGAGCGGCTCGTCGAAGAGGAATGCCTGCGGCTCGCGCACGATCGCGCGGCCCATGGCGACGCGCTGGCGCTGGCCGCCGGAGAGCGCGCGCGGGCGGCGGTCGAGAAAATCCTCGATGGCGAGCATCCTAGCGGCTTCGCGCACGCGGCGTTCGATCTCGGCCTTGGGCGTGCCGCGGTTGCGCAGGCCATAGGCCATGTTGTCGTAAACGCTCATGTGCGGATAGAGCGCGTAGTTCTGGAAGACCATGGCGATGTCGCGCTCGGCCGGCTCGACCTCGTTGACGACGCGATCCGCGATCCTGCAGGTGCCGCTGGTGATGGTCTCAAGGCCGGCGATCATGCGCAGCAGTGTGGACTTGCCGCAGCCCGATGGGCCGAGCAGAACGGTGAACGAGCCGTTCGGCACGTCGAGCGAGATCCCTTTCACGGCCTCGACGCCGCCGGGGTAGACCTTCCTTACGTTCTCGAGATTTACCGAAGCCATGCGGCTACTTCTCCGTCTCCACCAGTCCCTTGATGAACCAGCGCTGCATGAGGAGCACGACCGCCACGGGCGGCAGCATCGCGAGGATCACGGCCGCCATCACGAGCGGCCATTGCGGATCGGTATCAGCGACGTTGATCATGCGCTGGATGCCCATGACGACCGTCAGGTACTGGCGGTCCGTCGTCATGAGCAGCGGCCAGAGATACTGGTTCCAGCCGAACGTGAACATGATGACGAAGAGCGCCGCGAGGTTGGTGCGCGAGAGCGGGAGCAGAATGTCCTTCATGAACTTGACCGGCCCCGCGCCGTCGATGCGCGCGGCTTCGGCAAGCTCGTCGGGCACGGTCAGGAAGAATTGGCGGAAGAGGAACGTCGCAGTCGCAGACGCGATGAGCGGGATCGTGAGACCGGCATAGGAGTTCAACATGCCGAGGTCGGCGACGACCTTGAAGGTCGGCACGATGCGCACTTCCACCGGCAGCATCAGGGTCATGAAGATGATCCAGAACACGGCTAAGCGGAAAGGAAAGCGGAAGTAGACGATCGCGAACGCGGCAATGAACGAGACGAAGATTTTCCCGAGCGCAATGATCATGGCCATGATGAAGCTGTTCGTCATCATGCGCCAGAGCGGCACGCCGCCGGCCGTCGGGTTGATCATGCCGTCGAAGAGGAGCGTGCGGTAGTTGTTGAAGAACTGCGAGCCCGGCCAGAGCGGGATCGGCGCCGTCATGATGTCCTTGGCGTAGTGCGTCGACGCGACGAACGTGACCCAGATCGGGAATGCGACGACGATGATGCCGAGGATCAGCACGAAGTGAGCGATGAAGGTCGCCAAGGGGCGCCGTTCGACCATCAGTAGGACACCCTGCGCTCGATGTAGCGGAACTGGACGACGGTGAGCACGATGACGATGAACATGAGGATCACCGACTGTGCCGCTGAGCTTCCAAGGTCGAGACCGATGAAGCCGTCATTGAAGACTTTGTAGACGAGGATCTCGGTCGCCTTGGCAGGCCCGCCGCTCGTTGTCGCGTGCACGATGCCGAACGTATCGAAGAAGGCATAGACGATGTTGACGACGAGCAGGAAGAAGGTGGTCGGCGAGAGCAGCGGGAACACGATCGTCCAGAAGCGCTTGGTCGGCCCGGCGCCGTCGATGGCCGCGGCCTCGATGAGCGAGCGCGGGATGGCCTGGAGGCCGGCAAGGAAGAAGACGAAGTTGTAGCTGATCTGCTTCCACACGGCCGCGATCGTGATCAGCGCAAAAGCATCATGGCCATTGATCTGGTGGTTCCAGTCATAGCCGAAACTCTGCAGCACGTAGGCCACGATGCCGATCCGCGGGTTGAACATGAAAACCCAAAGCGCGCCCGCGACGGCGGGGGCGACGGCATAGGGCCAGATCAGCATGGTCTTGTAGCCGGTCGCGCCCTTGACGACCCGATCGGCCATGACGGCGAGGAGAAGCGCGAGCCCCATCGCGAAGCCGGCGACGAGCGCGCTGAAGATCGCCGTGCGGCCGAAGGAATCGAGATATTCCTGGTTGCGGAAGAGGGCCGTGAAATTGTCGAACCAGACGAACTGGCTTTTCAGGCCGAAAGGATCTTCGAGCAGCACCGACTGATAGAGCGCCTGGCTCGCCGGCCAGACGAAGAAGACGAACGTGATGAGGAGCTGTGGCGTGACCAGCGCGAGCGGTAACCACGGGGACCGGAAGACCGCGCGCTTCTCCATTCGAGTGCCGTTCCGTCAGTAAGAAGCTCCGGTTGTGAGGCCGGAGCGGTCAGGCCAGAGTATGAAAAAGGGCGGATGCCTGCAGGCACCCGCCCTCCCATTCGGTCTACTTGTTGGCTGCCTCGAAACGGCGGAGCAGCTCGTTACCGCGCGCGACCATCGCATCGAGGGCTTCCTTGGCCGTCTTCTTGCCGGCCCAGACCGACTCGAGCTCCTCGTTGAAGATGTCGCGGATCTGCACGAAGTTGCCGAAACGCAGGCCCTTCGAGTTCGCCGTCGGTGGTTTCAGGTTGATCTGCTTCACCGAAACGTCCGTGCCGGGGTTCTTGTCGTAGTAGCCCTGCTTCTTGCTGAGCTCGTAGGCAGCCGTGGTGATCGGGAGATAGCCGGTTTCCTGATGCCACTTCGCCTGGACCTCGGCCTTCGAGAGATAATTGAAGAACAAGCCGACGCCTTTGTAGGTCTCCTTCGGATGACCGGCGAGAACCCACAGCGTGGCACCACCGATGATCGAGTTCTGCGGTGCGCCTTTCACTTCCGGCCAGTAAGGCAGCATGCCGACGCCGACCTCGAAATCCTTCGCATTGGCGCGGACACCCGCCAGTGCGCCGGACGAGTTCATGTACATGGCGCATTCCTGCGTATAGAACTTCGGCGCCATGTCGGAGCGACGACCACCGTAGTCGAAAATCTTCGACTTCTGCCACTCGGCCAGCTTGCCGATGTGCATCACGTGCAGCGGCGAGTTGATCTCGAACACCGTGTCGAGACCGTCGAAGCCGTTGGACCTGGTCGCGATCGGCACGTTATGCCACGCCGAGAAATTCTCGATCTGGATCCACGACTGCCAGCCGGTCGTCAGACCGCACTTCACACCTGAAGCCTGCAGCTTCTTGGCTGCCGCTTCGAGCTCCGGCCACGTCTTCGGCGGGCTCTCGGGATCAAGCCCCGCCTTCTTGAACTGCGTCTTGTTGTAGTACATGACCGGCGTCGAGCTGTTGAACGGCATCGACAGCATGTTGCCGGCGCTGTCGCTGTAATAGCCCGTGACTGCCGACAGATAATCCTTCGGATCGAAGGGGAGATTCTGGTCCTTCATGAGCTGGTAGACGGGATAGATGGCGCCCTTAGCCGCCATCATGGTCGCCGTGCCGACCTCGAAGACCTGAACGATGTGCGGATGCTGCTTGGCGCGGAAGGCCGCGATCGCACCCGTCATCGTCTCGGTGTAGTTCCCCTTGTAAATGGGGACGATCTTGAAGTCCTTCTGGCTGGCGTTGAAGCCGGCTGCGATGGCGTCGACCTTCTGGCCGAGCTCGCCGCCCATGGCGTGCCACCACTGGATTTCCTGCTGAGCAAAAGCCGGGGCGGCAAAAAACGCACCAGCCACCACGCCCGCGAGGGCGTGCTTCACACGTCGCAACATATTCGGACCTCCCATCGGTCACCGCTTGGATGCGGATGCTCTATAAGAACTTTATGACAGCCTAACGAAAACATCCAGCACAACTATTTGCCGACGGACGGCATTGAGGAAACTCAGTTTTCCTCCATCTTCAAGGCGGCGATGAACGCCTCCTGCGGGATTTCCACGGAGCCGAACTCGCGCATCCGCTTCTTGCCCTTTTTCTGCTTCTCGAGAAGCTTTCGCTTGCGCGTAATGTCGCCGCCGTAGCACTTGGCGAGCACGTCCTTCCGGAGCGCCCGGATCGTCTCGCGCGCGATGACCTTGGCGCCGATGGCGGCCTGGATCGGGATCTGGAAGAGGTGCGGCGGGATCAGCTCCTTGAGCTTCTCGCACATGGCGCGGCCGCGCTGCTCGGCGCGACTTTTGTGAACGATGATCGAGAGCGCGTCCACCGCCTCGCCGTTAACCAGGATCGAGAGCTTGACGAGATCACCCTCCTCGTAGCCGACGATGTGATAGTCGAACGAAGCGTAGCCGCGCGAGACCGATTTCAGGCGATCGTAGAAGTCGAACACGACCTCGTTCAGCGGCAGCTCGTAGACGAGCATGGCGCGCGAGCCGACGTACGTGAGATTCTTCTGCCGTCCGCGGCGGTCCTGGCACAGCTTGAGGACGGCGCCGAGGTATTCGTCCGGCACCAGGATCGTCGCCTCGATCCACGGCTCCTCGATGTGATCGATGCGCACGGGATCCGGCATGTCCGCCGGGTTGTGCATCTCGATCATCGAGCCGTCGTTCATGTGCAGATGGTAGATGACCGACGGCGCCGTCGTGATGAGATCGAGATTGAACTCGCGCTCGAGCCGCTCGGTGATGATCTCCAGGTGCAGGAGGCCGAGAAAGCCGCAGCGGAAGCCGAAGCCGAGGGCCGCGGAACTTTCCGTCTCGAAGGAAAAGCTCGCATCGTTGAGACGCAGCTTGCCCATGGCCTCGCGCAGGTCCTCGAAGTCGGCGGCATCGACCGGAAAGAGGCCGCAGAAGACAACGGGCTGTGCGGGCTTGAAGCCCGGCAGGGGCTCGGCCGTCGGATTCTTCTCGTCGGTGATCGTGTCGCCGACGCGGGTGTCGGCGACCTGCTTGATGGCAGCGGTGAAAAAGCCGACCTCGCCGGTCGAGAGTTCCGAAAGCATCTCCTGCTTCGGACGGAAGATGCCAACACGCTCGACCTGGTAACTCGTATCGGTGGCCATGAGCTTGATGCGCTGGCCCTTTTTCAAAGTACCATCGAGCACGCGCACGAGCACGATCACGCCGAGATAGGCGTCGTACCAGCTATCGACCAGCAGCGCCTTGAGCGGTTTGTTCCTCTCGCCCTTCGGCGGCGGCAGGCGCGTGACGATGGCTTCGAGCACATCGGCGACGCCTTCACCGGTCTTGGCCGAGATGGGAACGGCGTCCGAGGCGTCGATGCCGATCACGTCCTCGATCTGCTGCTTGACGCGATCGGGGTCGGCGGCCGGCAGGTCGATCTTGTTGAGGACGGGCACGATCTCCAGGTTGTGGTCGATCGCCTGATAGACATTGGCGAGCGTCTGCGCCTCGACACCCTGCGAGGCATCCACGACGAGCAGCGCCCCCTCGCAGGCGGCGAGCGAGCGCGAGACCTCGTAGGCGAAGTCCACGTGCCCGGGCGTGTCCATCAGGTTGAGCTGATAGGTCTTGCCGTCCTTGGCCTTGTAGTCGAGCCGCACGGTCTGGGCCTTGATGGTGATGCCGCGCTCGCGCTCGATCTCCATCGAGTCCAGGATCTGGTCCTGCATCTCGCGCGCGGAGACGTTGCCGCAAAGCTGAATCAGCCGGTCGGCCAGGGTGGACTTCCCGTGGTCGATGTGGGCGATGATGGAGAAGTTGCGGATCAGATCGATGTCGGTCATGGCGCGCTAGATAGCATCGCCTCCTGCACCGCAAAAGGGCCGATGGCGCTTTCGGCAGAGTTACAGACCCGCGAGCCGGTCACGGCGCCGTTCAGACCCTCCGGGCAGAGCAAGGGCCCAGCCGTGGATCACGGCCGGGCCCGGAGATATATCTCCTGGTTCGTTCCAGATCAGATCGCGCCGACCAGAAGCAGCACGAGAACAACCGACAACGGAACGCCCAGAAGCCAAAGAATAACCGGCATTTCGACCTCCAAATTGGTGTAGTCGAAAAACGCTTGGCCGGCCTGCAAGTTCCGCGCGATCAGCCGCGCAGGGCGCGCACTTTGGCCTCCACCGCATCCCAGATCATGGCGGCGATATCGTTGCCACCGAAGTTTTTGACCTGGCGGATGCCGGTCGGGGAGGTCACGTTGATCTCGGTGAGATAGGGGCCGATCACGTCGATGCCGGTAAAGATCAGGCCGCGCGCCTTGAGGTGCGGCCCGAGACGCGCACAGATCTCGAGATCGCGCGGCGTCAGCTCCGTCGGCACGGCCTGTCCGCCGACATGCATGTTCGAGCGCGTCTCGTCCGCCGCCGGCACGCGGTTGATGGCACCTGCGACCTCGCCATCGACGAGGATGATGCGCTTGTCTCCGGCGCGCACCTCGGGGCGGAACTCCTGCACCATGAAGGGCTCGCGAAACACCGTCTGGAACAGCTCGATCAGCGAATTGAGGTTCGTGTCGTCCTCGCGCACGCGGAAGACGCCTGAGCCGCCATTTCCGTAGAGCGGCTTGAGAATGATGTCCTTGTAGCGCGCGCGGAACTCCTTCACGTCCTCGGGATTGCGCGTGACGAGCGTCGGCGGCATGAGGTCCTGGAACTCGAGCACCCATACTTTTTCCGGCGCGTTGCGCACGTGCGCGGGATCGTTCACGACAAGCGTTTTCGGATGAATGCGCTCGAGCAGATGCGTCGTCGTGATGTAGGCCATGTCGAAAGGCGGGTCCTGGCGTAGCAGCACCACGTCCCACGTGCCGAGATCGATCTTGCGGGCATTCGACAGCTTGTAGTGATCGCCCGCGCGGTCTTGCACCGTCAGCGTCTCACCGCGCGCGATCAGCGTGTCGCCGTCGAGCGCGATGTTCTGCGGCGTGTAGTAGAAGAGCTCGTGGCCGCGCTTCTGCGCTTCGAGCAGCATCGCGAAGGTGGAATCGCCGCGGATGTCGATGCGGTCGATCGGGTCCATCTGACAGGCTATCTTCAAGGCCATGGGCATATCGTCTCCAGCGCGAGCGCGCGGCCATCCTCGTTCGGCGCTCATGCAAACGGGGCGGAGCACGCTGTGTCAATCTGGAAGTCGGCTTCGCGTCTCCGTCGCGTCTTCGACGCGAGTGGGGCCGCAGGCCCCACACCCCGCGTGAGGGACACCCCCACACCCCCGTCTTTTGTGAATTGGAGCCAGCCGCGGGCAAGTTACAAGGGGACATGACGGCACTCGCGGCAAACCTCCAAGTCATAAAAATAAGGGGGTCCCGGGTCTCCCCGAGCGGGTTGCAAGGGCGGCAGCCCTGCTCGTGCCGGCGGCACGAACGAGGGCACTACATCCGATCCAGCGCGTTCGGGATATGGCGCGGCCAGCCGCGCGGCACGATGAGCACAGCGTCGAGGCCGACCTGGCGTTCGAGGTAAGTCGGGTGACGCGCGAGCCAATAGTCCGCCGCCCGGGCGATGCGGTCGCCTTGGGCCGGCGTGAGTGCGGCTTCGGCGTCTGCGAGCGTGGCGCGATGCTTGACCTCGACGAAAGCGACGCGGTCGCGACGGACGGCAATGATGTCGACCTCGCCGTAGGGCGTGACGTGGCGGCGGGCGAGAATGCGGTAGCCCTTGGCGATCAACAGACCACACGCAATCAGCTCCGCCCAGCGCCCATGTCTCAGGCGCTTGCGGCGCTCGATGAGGCGATCGCCGCCGCGAGACGGGATCATGCTTCGTCCTTGAGACGCAGGCCGGTCTGGTAGACGCGGGAACGCGCCGCGCCGAGGTCATCGGTGACGAGGCGGACGGCATCGCGCAGGCTCGAGGTGGCCAGGGCCGAGCGGAGGGCAGACTCGATCTCGGCGTCGCTGACTTCGCGCGGCGGCGCGGGTGCGATGACGAGAACGATCTCGCCTTTGATCGGATGTGCATCAAGCTCCGCCGCAAGAACCGCTGCCAGACCGCGGCGGACCTCCTCGAAGCGCTTGGTCAGTTCGCGGGCGACGACGACCTCGCGATCGCCGAGAACGGCAGCGACATCGGCAAGCGCATCCGCGATGCGGCTCGGAGACTCGAACAGGACGATGCTGCCGGGAATGGCCGCCAAGGCCTCGAGGCGGGTTCGCCGCGCGGCCTGCTTGTTGGGAAGAAAGCCGCCGAAGAAGAAGCCGTCGGTCGGGAGCCCCGAGAGGGCGAGGCCCGTCAGGATGGCGGACGCGCCCGGTAGAGCCGTCACGGGATGACCGGCCGCGATAGCAG
The DNA here is from genome assembly GCA_035565975.1 of Hyphomicrobiaceae bacterium. Taxonomy (GTDB): domain Bacteria; phylum Pseudomonadota; class Alphaproteobacteria; order Rhizobiales; family Hyphomicrobiaceae. The sequence goes on along the minus strand of DATMRT010000094.1, from coordinate 27,863 downwards.
CGCGTACGAGCTTGAACCCCGGATCGGAGAGGAGCGGCGTGCCGGCATCCGAGATGAGCGCGATGGCCTGACCGCCAGCGATCTCGGCGAGCACGCGGGCCTGCTCGGCATCCTCGTTGTGCTCATGGAAGGCACGCAAGGGCCGCTCGATGGCGTAGCGTTCGAGCAAGGTGCGGCTGACGCGCGTGTCCTCGCAGAGGATGGCATCGGCGCGGGCGAGCGTGGTCACGGCACGGACGGTCATGTCGCCGAGATTGCCGATGGGTGTCGCAACGACGTAGAGCCCGCCCGCAAGCGGTTCGGCCATCTCGCGGGCGGCCTGCTGGGCGAGCGCCGTGCCGACGCGCGTCGCTGCCTCCCCCGGATCAAGCGTGTCCGAGCCTCCTCTGCGGCGATCCGATGAGTGCATTCTGGGCATGACCGCCGCCGTCCGGGCACGAGTTGCAGGAGCCGTCTTGCCGACGGGTCGTGGATCAAGAGGCCCGCATCACTTGTTCGAGGGCCGTTTCCGCGCAAGTGTGGCGCATCTGCCCTGTTAAGGGAACCGGCGAGGCGATATCGACTCGTTTGTGGATTCTGCGGCCGCACGTGCGCGCTGCAACGAACTCTGGACTGCTGATGGCCTATCGACCACATCGCCGCGACATCCTGCGCACCGCTGCCATGGCGGGGGCGTCGCTGGCGCTGCCGCATTGGCTCACGGGCTGCTCGAACTCGTCGGCAACGGGGTCGCTCACGGCGAGCGGGGCCACCGGCACGGCAAAGGACCCGGTGAAGGTCGCGCTCGTGCTGCCGGTCGGCGCCAATACCCAGACGGGTGCCATCGGCAAGGCGCTGCGCCAGGCTGCCGAACTCGCCGTCTTCGATCTCAACCAGCCGGGCTTCCAGCTCATGGTCAAGGACGACCGCGGCAGCGAGGACGGTGCCCGGGCGGCTGTCAGTGAGGCCATTGCCGGCGGGGCCGAGATCATCCTCGGGCCCCTGTTCTCGCGGGCGACGGCCGCGGCGGCGCCTGAAGCGCGCAAGGCCGGCGTGCCCATCATAAGCTTCTCGAATGACCGCACGGTTGCGGGCAACGGCGTCTACCTGCTGAGCTTCCTGCACGATCAGGAGGTGTCGCGGATCGTCGATTTTGCCGCCCGCCAGGGGCGCACGCGCCTCGTGGCGCTCCTCCCCAAGGATGCGCTCGGGGACCAGCTCGACCAGAGCGTACGGGCCGCTGTCGCACGTTCGGGCAGCACGCTCGTCGACGTCGAGCGCTACGCGCCCAATACGAACGCCGTACTCGCCCCCGCGCGCAAGATCCACGACGCCATCAAGGCCGCGCCGGCCGAGGCGCCTGTGGACGCGCTGTTCCTGCCCGGTGGCGAGGATGTGCTGCCGATCGTCGCGCCGTTCATTCCCTATCTCGGCATCGACACGCAGCAGGTGCGGCTCCTCGGCACGGGTGGCTGGGACAGCCCCATTGTCAACCGCGAAAAGGCCTTTGCCAGCGGCTGGTTCGCAGCGCCCGATCCACGCGGCTGGCGGACGTTCGCCGAGCGCTTCGCCAAGTCCTACGGGGCACCGCCGCCGCGCGTGGCGAGCCTCGCCTATGATGCCGTCGGGGTTGCTGCCGCCTTCGCCGGGGCCGCGCGCGGCGGCCGCTACGGGACCGCCAACCTCACGCGCGCGAGCGGCTTCAACGGGATCGATGGGCGCTTCCGCTTCTCGGCGAGCGGCCTCGTCGAGCGGGACCTGGCCGTGCTCGAAGTGCGCCGGGAGGGCAATGCCGTGATCGATGTCGCGCCGGTCGCGCCCGGCGGCTTGTATACCAGCGCCTTGGCCAAGAGCTGAGCCTCCAGACGCGACACGAATCCCGGCGCTGCGTCCACAGATGGTCCTTTCCGGCATGGCACTCAGTCGAATGGAGCGTTGACACGCCGGGCAACTCGATGAAAAGTCCGCGCCGCGACAGAGTTCCGCAGCTCGAAGGCTTGCCAAATGGTCGAACTGACGCTCCCGAAGAATTCCCGTGTCCGCACCGGCAAGACCTGGAACCGAGCTGAAGGAAAAGGCGACTGGAAGGAATTCCGGATCTATCGCTGGAGCCCGGACGACGGCGAGAACCCGCGCCTCGACACATACTACGTCGATCAGGCCAATTGCGGGCCGATGGTTCTCGACGCGCTGATCAAGATTAAGAACGAGATCGACCCGACGCTCACGTTCCGCCGCTCGTGCCGCGAGGGCATCTGCGGTTCGTGCTCGATGAATATCGACGGCACGAACACACTCGCCTGCCTCAAGGCGACGGCCGACATCTCAGGCCCGGTAAAGATCTATCCGCTGCCGCACCTCGAAGTCGTGAAGGACCTCGTTCCCGACCTCACGAACTTCTACGCCCAGCACAAGTCCATCGAGCCGTGGCTGCAGACCACGACACCGACACCGCCAAGCGAGTGGCGCCAGGGCCGCGAGGACCGTGAGAAGCTCGACGGCCTTTATGAGTGTATTCTCTGTGCCTGCTGCTCGGCGTCCTGTCCGAGCTACTGGTGGAACTCCGACCGCTATCTCGGCCCGGCGATCCTGCTCCAGGCTTATCGCTGGGTGATCGACTCGCGCGACGAGGCTACGGGCGAGCGCCTCGACAATCTCGAGGACCCCTTCCGGCTCTACCGCTGCCACACCATCCTGAACTGCGCCAAGGCCTGCCCGAAGGGCCTGAACCCGGCGAAGGCCATCGCCGAACTCAAGAAGCTCATGGTCGAGCGGCGGGTGTAGGGCCGTCTCAGCGCCGTCGTGCCACGTCGGTTTCGTCACTGGCCGGCACGTTCAATCTCTGCCAGGTCGTTGCGAACTCGCCCTCGGGCGGCATCTGGCCCGCAAAATTCCATTCGCCCGAGGCGAAGGCATAGGCGAGAAGCCCGACGAGCAGAAGGCCGCCGATGACGGCGCAAGTTGCCTGCGTCTCGGGCAGTAATCCACGCGCATTCCCAGCCTGATGGTCCATGAGAAGCCTCCTCTTGTCACGAGGGCGCGCACGCCCCGAGATTAACGGAGGCGATCCTTGGCGGCCAGCCGTCAGTGGAGCGTCAAGAGGGTGTCAAGACCGACGGGTGGGGTCGGCCGCGGGTTCTCGGTCCGGGAGCCCTATTCGCCGCGCACGATCGGCATGCCCTCGCGATTACCCCACTCCTGCCAGGAGCCGACGTAGTTCCGCACGTGCGCATAGCCGAGCAGGCGCATGGCGAGATAGGCGTGGGCCGAGCGATAGCCGGTATTGCAGTAGACGATGATTTTTTTCTCGGGCGTCGCGCCGCGCGCTTCGAGAATGGCGCGCAGGGCGGCAGGCGATTTCATGCGGCCCGTCTCGTGGTCGTAGAGTTCCTCCCAGTCGCAGTGCACGGCGCGGGGGATCGCGCCGCCATGCTTCGCGCGGCGGTCGTCGCCGGTGAACTCCGCGCGCGAGCGGTTGTCGAGAATGAAGCTCTCCGGATCCTCCATCGCTTGGAGAACATCGGCGTAGGTGGCCACGCGCTCAGGCACGGGATCGAGAAGAAACTTCGCCGATGATGGCGGTATGCCCTCCTTCTCGATTGGCAGTCCCGCCTCGGTCCAGGCTTTGATGCCACCATCGAGTACGTGGACATTCTCGACGCCGAGATACTCCGCAAACCAGAAGCAGCGCGCCGCGCACATGTCGCTGAAGGCACCGTAGAAGACGATCGTATCGGTCGCCTTCACGCCGCGCCAGCCGAGCATGTTCGCCCACATGCGCGTGAACGAGGCGAGCGGCGCCGGATCCGTGTCGTCGCAGTTCACGAAGTAGGGATCGAAATGCCGCGCGCCCGGAATGCGCCCCGCCGCGAAGTGCTCGGCCTGCCGGGTATCCACGATCGACAGGCCCGGCGTGCCGAGAGCCGCGAGGAGTTTTTCAGGTGACCAGATCAGGTCCGGATTGATCGCGCCGTCGTGGCTCTCGAGCATCGTGCGGCTCAGCCGAGCAAGGCCTTGATCTCGGCCTTGAGGGCGGGGCCGATGTCCGACCGCGCGAGCGCGTAGGCGATATTGGCCGTGAGGAAGCCGATCTTCGAGCCGGTGTCGTAGATCTTGCCGTCGAAACGGTCGGCGAAGAAAGTCTGCCCAGGCGTCGCAGCGAGCCGGATCATCGCATCGGTGAGCTGGATCTCGTTGCCGGCGCCCTTCTCCTGCTTCGCGAGCAGATCGAAGATCTCCGGCTGGAGAATGTAGCGGCCGGTGACGTGCAGGTTCGAGGGCGCGGTGCCCTTCGGCGGCTTCTCGACCATGCTCGTGATCTTCGAGACCTTGGCGGACCGATCCTCGACGCCGACGATGCCGTACATGTGCGTCTGATCATCGGGCACGGGCGCCACCGCGATGTGGTTGCCGCCGTGCGCCTTGTAAGCCGCGATCATCTCGGCAAGGCAAGGCGTGTCGGCATGATGGAGCATGTCCGGGAGCAGAACCGCGAACGGCTCGTCGCCCACGATGTCGCGCGCGCACCAGACGGCATGGCCGAGGCCCAGCGGCGCCTGCTGACGTGTGAAGCTCGCCTGGCCAGCGGCGGGCAGCTCTGCCATGAGCTGCTCGAGCTCGGACTTTTTGCCGCGATCGGCGAGCGTGCGCTCGAGCTCATACTGGCTGTCGAAATGATCCTCGATGACGCCCTTGCCGCGCCCCGTCACGAAGACGAAATGCTCGATGCCCGCCGCGCGCGCTTCGTCGACAACATGTTGTATGACCGGCCTATCCACGACCGTGAGCATCTCCTTCGGCACGGCCTTGGTGGCTGGAAGAAATCGGGTTCCGAGACCGGCAACGGGAAATACGGCCTTGCGGATGGGCTTCGTCGATGTGCTCATGAGAAACTCCGGGTGCGCTTATATCAAAGCGATCGGCTAGGTGATTGACGGCACGTTCGGCCGCGCGATTGGGTAACGATGGTCACTATTTAGCATCGACAGTATGAACGACGGCAACTATGCCATGGGACACTGCTGTATCGAACATTTCCAGCCAAACCTTCGTTCCACTGACTGAAAGGCCCCCGCGCCGATGAGCATCCTTGTCACAGGTGGCGCCGGCTATATCGGCAGCCATATGGTCCTGGCGCTTGCCGATGCGGGCGAACGGGTGGTCGTTCTGGACAACCTCTCGACGGGCTTTCGGTGGGCGGTCGACCCGCGCGCGACGCTCGTCGAGGGTGATACGGGGGACGACGCACTCGTGGCGCGGCTGCTGAAGGAGCACGCGGTCGAGGCCATCATCCATTTCGCCGGCTCGATCGTGGTACCGGAATCAGTCACCGATCCGCTCGGGTATTACCTCAACAATACCGTCAAATCCCGCGGCCTCATTGCGGCGGCGGTCGCCACCGGCGTCGACAAGTTCATTTTCTCGTCCACGGCCGCCGTGTACGGCAACCCAACCGTGACGCCGGTGCCGGAGGACGCGGAGCTGCGCCCCGTCTCGCCCTATGGCTCGTCGAAGCTCATGACGGAGATCATGCTGGCGGATACGGCGCGCGCCCATCCGCTGCGCTATGTGGCACTCCGCTATTTCAATGTCGCCGGCGCCGATCCCAAGGGCCGCTCCGGCCAGTCCACCCCGCGCGCGACGCACCTGATCAAGATCGCCTGCGAGACGGCGCTCGGGAAGCGCCCGTACATGGAGGTCTTCGGTACGGACTATCCGACGCCCGACGGGACCTGCATGCGCGACTACATCCACGTGACGGACCTCGCCGAGGCGCACATGGCGGCGCTCGCGCATCTCCGCCGCGGTGGCGCCAGCAGCGTTCTCAACTGCGGCTACTCCAAGGGCTACACGGTGCTCCAGGTCATCGACGCCGTGAAGCGCGCCGCGGGCGCGGATTTCGAGGTGCGTCTCTCCGCTCGCCGGCCCGGCGACCCGGCGTCGATCGTTGCGGCTTCCGACCGCATCCGGGCCGAGCTCGGCTGGCGACCGGCGCACGACGATCTCGACAAGATCGTCGCCGAAGCGCTCGCCTGGGAACGCAAGCTCGGGCTCAAGATCAAGACCTAGCCACGAAGCCCCAAAATGGCCGGCTTCGGCTGGCCTCTCTCGGCTATGATAGCGGCCGGCGAGTCGGGCGCTTCTGGCGGGAGATGCAGTCACTTGCAGGCGAGGTGGACAGTCAATCCCCCTCCCCCTCGTGGGGAGGGGCTGGGGGTGGGAGCAATCCCTACCGCCAGCGTTCTGCAATCCCCCCCTCCTAGCCTCCCCCACAAGGGGGGAGGAGGAACTTTGTTGGCGGCTATGGCGGCCTCGTTGCTCTTGCTCTTAGCCGCGCACACCTGCGCGCACGCCCAGTCGCGGCCGTCCTTCAGTGCCTGGCTCGAAAGCTTCTGGCCGGAAGCACAGAGCGCCGGCATCACACGCGCCACGTTCGACCGCGCCTTCAACGGAATGACGCCGGATCTCTCGCTGCCCGACCTCGTACTCTCCGAGAAGCCGCACGCGCGACCGTCCGGACAGGCCGAGTTCAGCCGAACACCCGAGCAGTACATCAACCGCGCGCAGATCATGCGGCTCGCGGGTCTGGGACGCGAGCTTGCCGCCCGCCACAAGACCATTCTCGACCGGGTCGAGGCCGAGGTCGGCGTCGATCGCGCGATCGTGCTGGCGATCTGGGGACGCGAGACGGCCTTCGGTAGCCATCGGCCCCGCCACGATGTCATCCGCGTGCTCGCCACGCAGGCCTATGTGGGACGGCGGCAAGACCTCTTCCGCGGCGAGCTGATCCATGCGCTGCGGCTCCTCCAGGACGGCATTGTCGCGCGCGATGCCATGCGCGGCTCGTGGGCCGGCGCCATGGGCCTCACACAGTTCATGCCCTCGGAGTTCTACGCGTCCGGCGTCGACCTCGATCATGACGGCAAGCTCGATCTCTTCGGCTCGACGGCCGACGCGCTCGGCTCGGCCGCAAAGCAGCTCAAGCTGAAAGGTTGGATCAAGGGCCTGCCCTGGGGCATCGAGATTCGCCTCAGCGAGAAAGTGGATTGCGCGCAGGAAGGCCCCGCCAACAGCCGCACGATCCGCGAGTGGGCAAAGCTCGGCGTGAGGCGCGCCGACGGCAAGCCGTTCGCCCGCGCGCTGCTCGATCACGAGGCCTATCTCATGTCGCCGGCGGGTGCCTTCGGCCCCTCGTTCCTCGCGACGGAGAATTTCAAGGTGATCCGCGCCTATAACATGTCCGATCTCTATGCGACGTTCGTCGGGCACCTCGCCGACCGGATCGCGGGCGGCGGCGACTTCAAGACGCCCTGGACTGAGATTCGCCAGCTCCCGGACAGGGAGATCGCGGAGATCCAGGCGCAACTCAAGAAGCGCGGTGCGGCGATCGACAAGATCGACGGCAAGATCGGCTCCAATACGCGCTGGCTAATCGGACAGTACGAGCGCAGTGTGCGCATGAAGGTCGGCTGCTGGCCGCGCCAGGAAGTGCTTGAGCACCTTCGCAGAGGCCTTGCCGATGGACGGTGACATGAGCGGTGCAGGCGGGCGCGCGGGAGCGTCGAGGATGCTCGGCCTCGCGCTTGTCTTGCTGGCGACGCTCCTCCTCGGCGCCGCGTCACCCGCCGCAGCGCAAGGACCGGCGCTCAGCACGAGCTACATCACGCCCTTCCCCGAGAACGACACCTACCGGCTCGAAGTGTGGGGCGACGTGCTGGCCGAGGGCCTGTTGACGGGCCTCGTCGAACAGCTTGCCGACGAGCCGCGCATCTCCATCCAGCGGCGCCACCGCCCGGTGCAGAGCCTGCTGCGCGCCGGCTTCGACGAGGACGTGAGCGAGATCGTCAGCGAACTCGCGCGCAGCAATGCCAACATCATCGTCATTATGATTGGCCTCAACGACCGCTACCCCATGCGCCTCGCCAACGGGCGGCGGGCGCCGGTCGGCTCCGAGATCTGGCAGCAGGAGTATGGCCGGCGCGTCGACCGGATCATGCGTGCTTTCCGCGCCCAGCGCATTGCCGTCTACTGGGTGGGCCTGCCGATCGTGCGCCGACCGGATGTCAACGAGGAGCTGCAGGCGATCAGCGGCGTGATCCGCGAGCGTGCCTACGCGGCCGGCCAGAAAATGATCGATATCTACGCTGCAACCGCCAACGAGGACGGCCGGTACAATCCCTACGGCCCCGATATTTCCGGCACCAACCGGCTGCTGCGCCAGGGTGACGGCATCACCTTCACGCAGGCCGGCAATCGCAAGCTCGCCCACTTCGTCGAGCGCGAGCTGAAACGCGATATCACGCAGGCGCGCGCCCAGCGCTCCATTCCGCTCGCGGGGAGCGAATCCGAGCAGCGCCTCATCCGGCCTCTGCGGCAGTCGCCAGCAGGAGATACCGCGACGCGAGCGCAAGCGGCCGCGAAACCGGACGGCAAACCGGCCGCATCCGCTGCGCGCGCGGCGGCACAATCTGGCGAGGGCGACCTCAAGGCCGACAACGGGCGCGTGACGATTTCGGACAACGGCGGTTCGGGTCGCCACGAGACGGTGGCCGTCGAGCTGCCGCGGCCCGCCATTCCCGGGAGCCTCATGGCGCTCCTTGGGCGCCGCGCGGCCAGCGATCGCACGACCCAGCCCGGCGAGGTGCTGGTTCGCGAGATTCCCGGCGGCCTGACGCTTTCGCGCACGATCTCCACGCCATCCACGTCCGGCGCCCAGCGGCGCCGCGCGCTGCCGAGCCAGACGCCGTTCTTCCGCGTGCTCGTGCGCGGCGAGCAGCTCGAGCCCAAGACCGGGCGCGCCGACGACATCGCGTGGCCACCGATCAGCCAGCCCACTCAAGCGACGCCGGCTGCGGCCGAGCCTTCGCAGACGCCGGCGCAGCAAACGCCGCTGCCCTTGCCGCGACCTGCGCCGCGGTAAGTGCAGGATTTGCTTACTTGCCGCGGGCTACTGGGAAGAGGTGCTCCGCGACCAATCCGTTGTGCTATGCCCGCGGCGGCAGGAGCGAGAGATCTGGCGGTCGCCGCGAGCGCCGCCATGTCCCTTCTCCCCGTCCTATACGGGGAGAAGGTTAGGATGAGGGGCGGCGGCATACGCCAACGTCGAACAAGCTCCCGCCCCTCACCGTAGCGCTCTCCCCGCGAAAGCGGGGAGAGGGGATGCGCGGTGCGCTCGCTGCACGCTCCAAGTCCTAAGAAAACGGGGGTGCGGGAGTGTCCCCCGATTGGGGCGTGGGGGCATGCCGAAGGCATGCCAGAGACATGCGGCCCCACTCGCGAAGCGACCTAATCCACGCACGCGAGACCGTGCTCGCGCGTGACGTGCAGCATGGCGCGCTCGGCGAGCGCGGTGATCGTCAGCAGTGGGTTCACGCCGAGCGAGCGCGGAATGATCGCGCCGTCGATGACGTGCAGACCGTCGTGAACTGCGCTCGCATCCTTGTCCGCGCTGCCGTCGAACACGCGTCCGGCATGATCGACGACACCCGAGGAGCGATCCGTGCCCATGGCGCAGCCGCCGAGTGGATGCGCTGTCGCGGGCTGATTTCCCATGACGCTACCGGCGAGCGGATTCTTCACGTAGCTACCGCCGACTTTTCCGACGAGTGCGGCCAGCGCCGCGTCGAGGCGCTGATAGACGGCCTCGTCCTTCGCGCCCGGCCAGGAGAGCACAAGGCGGTCGTCATCGAGATGAAAGCGCCCGGCGGCACTGTCGTGTGAAACAGCAAAGAAAGTCTGCAGGCTCGCGAACGGACCCTTGTAGACGCCGCTGACGAGGCTCTGCAGGGCGCCGAGCAGGCGTCCGTTCGGCACGAACATCACCGGCAGTATGGGCGCAAGGGCGGAGGGCAGCACGCCTTCCTGGATGGTTACGGAGTTCGCGAGATCATCGCGATCGACGATCTCGATCTGACCCGATACCGAAGCGCCGACGTTCATTCCCTCGATCTTCGCCGGATGGCCGACGCCGACGGCGTTGACCGGCACCTTGGCGCCATAGCCGAACGCGATGATGTCGCCGTTCGCCGAGAAGCGCGCGCCAAGGCGGTCGGAAAGCGCGAGCCCTTTCTCGCGCGAGCGCAGCAGGATCTCGGTCGAGCCGAGCGTGCCGGCAGCGAGGATCACCATGTCCGCGGCGAGCGTAAGCTGCTTGTCATGGCCCGGACCGGGCGTATCCACGCGTTCGATTTGAACGTGCCAGCCGCCCGCCGGCGCGGGGACGACGTGGAGGACGCGGCCGTGCGTGAAGAGTTCGGCGCCGTGACGTACGGCCTCTGGCAGATAGGTCAGTGCGACAGTGTTCTTGGCGCCGACATTGCAGCCCGCGCAGCAGTCGCCGCAGCGTGTGCAGGCAGGCTGTGCGATACCGGCTGGATTGACCGTATCGGCGAAGCCGACAACGATCTCGGGCGCGATGGGCGGCGTGCCCAGCGCCGCGCTCGCGGCCTCGAGCGCCTTGAACTTCGTGAGCGTCGCCGCCTGTGGGTCGCGCGCGGGACGCAGCCAGCGGCGGGCGCGCGCATAGCCCGCGTCGAGCAGGCCATCCTGGCGGATCTGGCCGGGCCAGACAGGATCGGCGAAGACGCGCGCGTCAGGCCTCAGCGCGACACCGGCATTGACGAGCGAGCCGCCGCCGAGCCCGCGCCCGACGAGCACGTGCATGTCCTCGCCGATGCGAACATCGTAGAGACCTGTCTCGGAGCCCATGGCCATGCGGCCGCCAGTGACGCGCATCTCGTGGCGCATGTCGGGAAAGCGGCTCGGAAATTCACCAGTGGCGACCTCGCGGCCGCGCTCGATCACGGCGACGCGCTTGCCGGCTCGCGCCAGCCGCATGGCCGAGACGCCGCCGCCGTAACCCGAGCCGACGACAATGACGTCGTAGCGCGGGCGGACATGATCGAGAGAGCGGGCGAGCCGGGTCATGGGCGCACGGTTCGCTGGCGCCGCACGGGGCAGCGCCGTCGATACGTCATCACTGCGCAATCCCCCTGGCGCATGTGATCCTTACATTGGACGCGATCAGTCCTTACGGGTGCCGAGGCCCATTTTCTTGGCGAGCTGCGAGCGTGCTGCAGCATAGTTCGGCGCCACCATAGGATAATCGTTCGGCAGCTTCCACTTGGCGCGGTATTCCTCGGGCGAAAGCTTGTAGTGGGTCCGCAGGTGCCGCTTCAAGGATTTGAAGCGTTTTCCGTCCTCGAGGCAGATGATGTAGTCGGGGGTCACCGAGCGCTTCACCGGGATCGCCGGCTTCAGCTCCTCGCTGTCGACTACGGGTTCGTAGTTGGTGGCGCGGTTGAGCGCGTCGTGCACATCACGGATAAGCGCTGGCAGATCCGAAGCAACGACCGTGTTGTTGGCAACATAAGCAGAGACGATCTTGGCGGTCAGCTCGACCATGTGATTTCCGCCAGTGTTTTCCATTGGTTGTCGTCTCCTGTCGTGGCGCGACATCTTCCGGCACAACGCCGCCCGCCGGCTCCTCATGACATCGCGTGGAAATCAGTCAGGCTGATCGAAGTCCATGATCAGAGATCGCCAATACTCCACTTCGCTCCGGAAGGCAATTGCGCCGCACAATATAGTAAAAGGCCTCTTTTCGCCAATATCCTGTTCCGGCTTTGCTGAATTTTCCACTAGCATTCAAGCTTTGGCGGGCGCTCTTGCTTAAGGTATTCCAGAACGGCGATCCGCGGGCAGACTAAGCCCTCCTCCGTACACGCGAGGGTGACCGCCAGGGCTGGCGCGGCCCCTTGAATTGGTCCAGACTGGCAGCATCTCACTCATGAGCAGAATCCGGATCGGGCCGCCTCTTCGCGGCTGGCCGCCATCATCAGTGAATCTCGATCAGCGTAGGAGCGGGTCATGGCCGACACGAAGACGCGCGCGGACAAAGTGACGAAGACCGATGCCGAGTGGCGCGCCGAGTTGACGCCGGAGCAGTACGCCATCACCCGCCAACACGGCACGGAGCGCGCCTTCACCCACCCCTACAATGCGCTGAAGGCCGCCGGAATCTACAAGTGCGTCGCGTGCGGCGAACCGCTGTTCTCCTCGGAGACCAAATTCGACTCGGGCACTGGCTGGCCGAGCTTCTACAGGCCGATCGACCGCGAAGCGGTGTCGGAGCACGAGGACCGCTCGTTCTTCATGCGTCGCGTCGAGGTGCGCTGCGCTCGTTGCGACGCCCATCTCGGCCATGTCTTCGAGGACGGTCCGCAGCCGACGGGCCTCCGCTACTGCATCAATGGCATCGCCTTGAAGCACGAGCCGAAGTAGACGCAGCGGGGCCGCGCCCCCTCCTGCGCGCGAACGACGACCTGCCACTGCGCGTCCCGTCGCGGCGGCGACAATCAATCGAAAAGGCGCCGCGCGCCGAGGAGCTCCCCATGCCAGCCGATCCCGCCCTCGCCCAGGCCACCGCGCCTGCTCCGCCGCGTGCGCCGCGCAAGCCCGTGACCGCAGTCCACCACGGCGTCGAGATCGTCGACGACTATGCGTGGCTGCGCGCGCCGAACTGGCAGGAGGTCATGCGCGATCCATCCGTGCTCGACCCCGAGATCCGCGCCTATCTCGAGGCCGAGAACGCCTACACCGCGCACATGCTCGCGGATACCAAGGCACTGCAGGAGAAGCTCTTCGCGGAGATGAAGGGGCGCATCAAGGAGGACGACAGCTCGGTGCCAAGTCCCGACGGGCCGTGGGAGTACGGCACGCGCTACCTCACCGGCGCACAGTATCCGCGGTTCACGCGGCGGCCGCGCGGCGGCACGGACGACAGCGAGACCGTCCTGCTCGACGGCAATCTCGAAGCGGAAGGAAAGCCCTACTGGCAGCTCGGCGGCGCCGCGCACAGCCCCAACCACTGTACGCTCGCCTATGCCGTCGACGACAAGGGCTCGGAGTTCTACATGCTCCGCTTCCGCGACCTGGCGACGGGCAAGGACCTCACCGACGTCATTCCCGATACGGCCGGCGGCTGCATCTGGGCGGAGGACAGCCGCACGCTCTTCTATGTCCGCCTCGACGAGAACCACCGCCCGCTCCACGTCTATCGCCACGTGCTCGGCACACCGGTCGAGGACGATGTGCTCATTTACGAGGAAGCTGACAAAGGCTTCTACGTCGGCCTCGGCGAGACGCAGTCCGGCCGCTACATCCTCGTCGACGCGCACGATCACCAGACGAGCGAGGTCCGCTTCATCGATGCGCGCGATCCGACAGGGCCGATGCAGCTCGTGAGCCCGCGCCGCTTCGGCCACGAATACGCGGTCGATCATCACGGCGATGACCTGATCATCCTCACGAACTCAGGCGATGCCGAGGACTTCCGCATCGTCACCGCTCCGATCGCGACGCCGCAGGAAGCCTACTGGCGCGAGTTACTGCCGCATAAGCCCGGCCGTCTGATCCTCGATTTCACCGCCTTCAAGGATCATCTCTCGCGCCTCGAGCGCGAGAACGGCCTGCCGCGCATCGTCATCCGCCGCTTTGCCGACGGCGCCGAGCACGCCATTGCCTTCGACGAGGAGGCCTACAGCCTCGGCATGTCCTCGGGCTACGAATACGACACGACGGCGCTGCGCTTCTCGTATTCGTCCATGACGACGCCGGCTCAGGTGTTCGACTACGACATGGAGACGCGCGTGCGCATCCTGCGCAAGACGCAGGAAGTGCCGAGCGGGCACAATGCCGCCGACTACGTGACGCGCCGCATCGAAGCACCGGCCGCCGACGGCGAGATGGTGCCGATCTCTGTCCTCTATCACAAGAGCACGCCGCTCGACGGCTCGGCGCCACTCTTCCTCTACGGCTACGGCTCGTACGGCATCACCATTCCCGCGAGCTTCTCGACGACGCGGCTCTCGCTGGTCGATCGCGGTTTCATCTTCGCCATCGCGCATGTGCGCGGCGGCAAGGACAAGGGCTACCGTTGGTACACGGGCGGCAAAGCCCGCACCAAGATGAACACCTTCACCGACTTCGTCGCCGCGGGCGAGCACCTCGTGAAGATCGGCTGGACGAAGCGCGGCCGCATCGTCGCGAATGGCGGCTCCGCGGGCGGCATGCTCATGGGTGTCGTTGCCAACCTCGCGCCCGATCTCTTTCTCGGCATCATTGCGGACGTCCCGTTCGTCGACGTGCTCAACACCATGCTCGACGACACGCTGCCGTTGACGCCGCCGGAGTGGCCCGAGTGGGGCGATCCCATTCGCTCGGAGGAGGCCTTCAGGCTCATTCGCAGCTACAGCCCCTATGACAACGTCGAGCGCAAAGCCTATCCGCACATCTTCGCGTACGGCGGCCTCACGGACCCGCGCGTGACGTACTGGGAGCCGGCGAAGTGGATCGCGCGTCTGCGCGAGCGCAACACGTCGAGCAAGCTCCTGCTGCTCAAGACGAACATGGAAGCCGGTCACGGCGGTGCCTCGGGACGTTTCGAGTCGCTCAAGGAAGTTGCGCTGGACTACGCGTTCGCGATCAAGATCGCGGGCAAGGCGGAGGTTTAGGAGACGCCTCCGACGCGAGCAGGGCCTCATGCCTCTGGGCATGCCCCTGCACCCGATCATGCCCCCTGGAGCAAGCCGCGCGGGCGCTTCCTGTCCCCGCGTCCGCATGCTCTGCGACCCGCTTGTTGCGCAAATGTGACGAGGAGATCACTAAGACTCCGCGCGCTGACGATTCTGTGACGCGCGCTCAGGCGCAGCGGGATATGCTGTCTGCGTGGACCGAAAAGGTCCAGCCGTGCGTCGATAATACCGGGCAAACCGGAGGCGGTGAGTTGGGGGAAGCACATGTATCGCGTTGGTGGGTTCAGGGCCGCGCTGCGCGCGTCGGTCATTGCTACGGCAGTATTCTGCGTGAGTGGGCCGGCCATGGCCGGCGGCTTCGAGGTCCGCGAACAGTCCTCCTACTTCCAGGGCATGTCGTTCGCCGGCGCCGCCGCAGGCGGCAACAGCCTCTCGTCCATCTTCTGGAACCCGGCAGCATCCGCATATGTGGGCTACGGGCTGGTTACCGATTCGAGCTATTCGCTGCTCAACGTCAATTCGCAGATCAAAGCCACTGAGCTCTCGGGCGGCGGCGTGCCGGGCGCCGTCAATTGCGCCAGCTTCGATTGCAATGTCGACATCGGTGGCGCCGTGCTGGTCCCGGCCAGCTACATGGCTTACCGGCTGGACAGCCGCACCGTGTTCGCCCTCGCCATGAACTCCCAGTTCGGCACGTCGATCAAGCCCGACAATCGGGAATGGATCGGCCAGCTGCACGCACGCTCGGCAAAACTGTTCAGCATCAACGTCAATCCGTCGATGTCCTACGAGATCGCGCCCGGCCTCTCCGTCGGCGTGGGTCTCCAAGTGCAGTTGCTCGACCTGATGCATCTGCGGTCGGCTTCGAGCCTTGCGCCGGGCAATGCGAGCAATACGATTTCCGGCGACGATGTTTCGGCCGGGTTCACCGCCGGCATCAACTGGATGCCCAACCCCGGCACGTCGATCGGCCTCGGCTATCGCTCGTCGATCAAGCATTCCCTCGATGGCAGCCTCAGCGGTCCGGTTGTCCGCGGCGGTTCGGTGCCGATCTCGGCCGACGTCACCACGCCGGACAAGGTCACGCTCAGCTTCTCGCAGGCGGTGAACCCCGCGTTTCGCGTGTTGGGCACGGTCGAATGGACGCGGTGGAGCGCGCTTGGCGTGATCCCCATTGATCCGGTCGGCCTCAAGCTGGATTTCCAGTGGCACGACGGTTGGCTGTTCGCGCTCGGCGGCGAATGGAATGTCAGCCCCAAGCTCATGCTCCGCGCCGGCGCCGCCTACGAGATTTCGCCTGTGCAGGACGCGACGGAGCGGCTGGTGCAGATCCCCGATGCCGACCGCGTCTGGCTGAGCATCGGCGGCACGTATCAGTTCACCGAGACCATGGCGTTCAACTTCGGCTACAGCCACGTGTTCGTTCAGGACGCATCGCTCGAGCGCAATCTCACAACCGGCACTCCGCCGACGCTCTTCGCCGACACGAGCTCGAGCGTGGACGTCTTCTCGGTGGGCTTCACCATGAAGTGGGGCGGAGCACCCGGGCTGAAGTAAGAAGGCAAATACCTCACCGCGTTTCCAGCGGCAGCGCGCTCGAGTGCTTCACCTGACCGAGCGCGAAGCTCGACTCGATGTTGGCGATGCCGTCGATGCGCGTGAGCGTATCCTTCACGAAGCGCTCGTAGTCGGCGAGGTCGCGCGCGACCACGCGGAGCAGATAATCCCGCGGGCCGGTCATGAGGTAGCATTCGAGCACCTCGGGGCAGCGACGGATGGCGTCCTCGAAGCGGTGCAGCTTGTCCTCCTGCTGCCGCTCGAGCTTGATCGAGACAAACACGCTGACCGGCAGGCCGACCTTCTTCTGGTCGAGCAGCGCCGCATAGCGATTGATGATCCCGCCCTCCTCCAGAATGCGCAGGCGGCGGGAGCAGGGGCTTGCGGTCAGGCCGACCTTGTCAGCAAGTTCAGCGACCGTGAGGCGCCCGTTTTCCTGGAGCGCGGCCAGGAGTCGGCGATCGACGCGATCGAGTGCGATATTGGCTGATTCGACCATTTTCTATCCGACCATCGGCTGAAGCTGCCAATTTATACGCCCCGCATGGCGTAGTTTGCAAACCCTCACCACGGCATCGGGCGTACTCTCGGTTAATCGCACGCCCGACCGCCGAGGCCACCTATGCAGGACGCCATCTCGCACGACCGCACTGCCACCCTCGCCATGCTGCGCGAGCTCGAGCGCAAGGTGCTCTGGCTCTCGACCTACATGATCCACCACGCGAACCATGAGGTGGACCGCGGCGACGGCCTCAAGGTCGGCGGGCATCAGGCCTCGTCCGCCTCGCTCGCGACGCTGATGACGGCGCTCTATTTCCATGTGCTCAGACCCGAGGACCGGATCGCGGTGAAGCCGCACGCGAGTCCGATCTTCCACGCGATCCAGTACCTGCTCGGCAATCAGTCGCTCGACAAGCTGCAGAACTTCCGTGCTTTCGGTGGTGCGCAGTCCTATCCCTCGCGGACCAAGGACAAGGACGACGTCGATTTCTCGACGGGCTCCGTCGGTCTCGGCGTCGCCGCGACAGGCTTCGCGAGCCTCATCCAGGACTACGTGCACGCGAAGGGCTGGAGCCGCGACTGGCCGAAGGGCCGCATGATCGCGCTCATGGGCGACGCCGAGTTCGACGAGGGCAACGTCCACGAAGCGCTACTCGAGTACTGGAAGCACGGGCTCAAAAACTGCTGGTGGGTCGTCGACTACAATCGCCAGAGCCTCGACTCGGTCGTCTCCGACAAGCTCTTCATGAAGGTCGCGGGGATGTTCGAGAACCTCGGCTGGGAGGTCATCCTCATCAAGTACGGCAAGCTGCAGGAGGCGGCCTTCGCCGAGCCTGGCGGCGAGCGCCTGCGTGACTGGATCGCGGATTGCCCGAACCAGCTCTATTCAGCACTCGTCTTCGAAGGCGCCAAGGGCTGGCGGCGCCAGCTCGAAGCGGATTTCGCCGCGCATCCCGACACGCTCGCGATCATCCAGCGCCGCGATGACGATGCGCTCGCGCGCCTCATGACCAATCTCGGCGGTCACGACATGGAGAGCGTGCTCGACGCCTTCGAGCGCGCGCCGGCCGACAAGCCGTGCTGCTTCATCGCCTACACGATCAAGGGCTTCGGCCTTCCCTTCCAGGGGCACAAGGACAACCACGCCGGCCTGATGAACAAAACGCAGATGGCCGAGTTCCAGGCAGCGCAGGGCATCCAGAAAGGAGAGGAGTGGGAGCCGTTCGCGGGCCTCACGCTTTCGCATCAGGATATCGCGCACTTCCTGGCGCGCGTGCCCTTCAATGCCAAGGGCAAGCGCGAGCTGCGCGCGGATCGCATACCGCTACCGGAGATGTCGCCGCTCGGCGTGACGGGAAGCGCGAGTACGCAAAACGGCTTCGGTCGCATTCTCGATGAGATCGCGCGGCGCGGCGGCCCGCTCGCGGATCGCATTCTCACCATGTCGCCGGACGTGACTGTCTCGACGAACCTCGGGCCGTGGGTGAACCGGCGCGGGCTGTTCTCGATGGAAAGTCGCGAGGATGTGTTCAAGCAGCGCGGCCTCATGAGCCCGCAACGCTGGGAGATGTCGCCGCACGGCCAGCACTTCGAACTCGGCATTGCGGAGATGAACCTGTTCCTCACGCTCGCCGCCGCGGGCTTGAGCCATGCGCACTTCGGCGAGCGGCTCATTCCCATAGGCACGCTCTACGATCCCTTCATCTGCCGCGGGCTCGATGCGCTGAACTATGCCTGCTACCAGGATGCGCGCTTCATCATCGTCGCCACGCCCTCGGGCCTGACGCTCGCGCCGGAAGGCGGTGCCCACCAGTCCATTGGCACGCCGCTCATCGGCATGGCGCAGGATGGGCTGGCGTCCTTCGAGCCGGCGTTCGTCGACGAGCTTGCAGTCATCATGCACTGGGCCTTCGAGTACATTCAGCGCGACGGGAGCGAGGGCGAGCAAGGAGGCTGGCGGCACGACGAGAAGGGCGGTTCGGTGTACCTGCGCCTGTCAACGCGCCCGGTCGAGCAGATCCAGCGCATCATGGCGCCGGATCTCGGCAAGGACATCATCGAGGGCGGCTACTGGCTGCGCCGGCCCGATGCCTCGACGTCGCTCGCGATCGTCTACATGGGGGCGGTGGCGCCCGAGGCGATCGAAGCGGCGGGCTTATTGAGCGAAGACCGGCGCGGCGTCGGCGTACTGGCGGTGACCTCGGCGGACCGTCTGACGGCGGGCTGGCATGATGCCCAACGCGCGCGCGAACGCGGCCATTACGGCGCCAAGGCGCACATCGAGACGCTGCTCTCGGCGCTGCCGCGCGATGCCGGCATCATCACGGTGTGCGATGCGCATCCCGAGACGCTGTCGTGGATCGGATCGGTGCACGGCCATCGCGTGCGCGCGCTCGGCGTCCAGCGCTTCGGCCAGTCGGGCTCGATCCAGGAGCTCTACGGACACTACGGCCTCGATGCGGAAGCGATCCTGGCGGCGGCAGAAGGCATCATCGGGCGGCCTGTGCGCTACCGCCATCGGGTGGCCTGAAGGCGCCGCCGCGACAAAAAGCAAAGGGCGGGGAGCGCAAGCTCTCCGCCCTCAAAGTTTTTGTCGCCCGCGGTCTTGATGCCGCTGGGAACCTCGTTCGGCCTATGCGCATGGCCGCCGCGGGCATGGCACGACCAAGAAAAGCGGCAGCATCCCTTCCCAGCAGCGGGCGGGAAACAAATCAATGCGCGCCGGACCAGATGCGCTTCTTCGCGAAGTAGAGCAGCACGGCGGTGATCAGCAGATAGATGACCACCAGAAGCCCCATGCGCTTGCGATCATCGTGCTTGGGGTCACCCGCCCAGTGCAGGAAGGCCACGACATCGCGCGCCATTTGATCCACTGTGTTTGGCGTACCGTCCTGAAATTTGACGGCGCCGTCGGTCAGCGGCGGGGGCATCGCAATCTGGTGACCGGGGAAGGCCTTGTTGAACTGCATCCCGTCGGCGAGCTTGAAGTCCGCCGGCGGCTGCGTATAGCCGGTCAGAATGGCGTGCACGTAGTCCGCACCGGCTTCCTGGTAGCCCGTCGCCATGTCCTTCAGGATGTGGAAGGGATGGGCGAAGAGTGAGCCTTGATACTCGATGCCGCGCGCCTTGGTGATGAGTGAGAGGTCCGGCGGATAGGCGCCGTTATGGACGGCGCGCGCCTCCTTCTCGTTGGCATAAGGCGGCGGGATCTTGTCGGACAAGCGCGCCGGCCGCTTGAACATCTGGCCTTCGTCGTTGGGACCATCCTGAACCTGATAGGTGGCGGCAAGTCCCTTCACCGCGTCCTCATTGAAGCCCGGACCGCCCGGCTGAGCCAGATTGCGGAAGGCGAGGCGCGAGACGCCGTGGCACTGGGCGCAGGCATCCTTGTAGACCTGGAAGCCGCGCTGGAGCTGGTTCTGATCGAAGCGGCCGAAGAAGCCAGCGAAGCTCCACGGCTGGCGCTCGATGTGAACGGCCTCACCGGCAGCGTAAGCGACGAAGGGCAGCGATACGGCTGCGACGGCGAAAACGGCGAGCCTCTTCATCCCGGAAGTAAGGGTCGACATATTTTGGCTCTCCCGTCCTTAGCGCTTCTCGGGCGCCGCGGCGGCCCCGGCCGGTTTTCCACTTCCTCCGAGCACCGACTCGGTGATCGAGCGCGGCATGGCAGACGGCGTCTCCATGACCCCCACGATCGGCATGATCAGCAGGAAGAAGGCGAAGTAGTAGACCGTGAACACGCGCGCCCAGGTGACATAGACACCCTCGGCCGGTTTGCCGCCAAGATAGCCGAGCGCCAGCACCGAGAAGAAGAAGAGCCAGAGGAACCACTTGAAGATCGGCCGATAGCGCGCCGAGCGCACGCGGCTCGTGTCGAGCCACGGAATGAAGATCAGGATCAGGATCGCCGAGAACATGGCGATCACGCCGCCGAGCTTCGAGGGGATGGCACGCAGGATCGCGTAGAAGGGCAGGAAGTACCACTCCGGAACGATGTGCGGCGGCGTCACCAGCGGGTTCGCCGGTATGTAGTTATCGGCGTGACCGAGATAGTCGGGCGCGAAGAAGACGAACCAGGCAAAGAGCAGCGAGAACACGCCGATGCCGAAAAGGTCCTTCATCGTCGCGTACGGGGTGAAGGGCACCGTGTCGGACTTCGTCTTGATGTCGAGTCCGGTCGGGTTGTTCTGGCCGACGACGTGCAGCGCCCAGATGTGCAGGATGACGACCCCCACGATCACGAACGGCAGCAGGTAGTGGAGGCTGAAGAAGCGATTGAGAGTGACGGTCGACACTGAGAAGCCGCCCCACAGCCATTGCACGATCCTCGTTCCGAGACCGGGGATGACGGCGTCAAGCGATGAGAAAAGGTTGGTGATGACAGTGACGCCCCAGAAGCTCATCTGCCCCCAGGGCAGCGTGTAGCCGAGAAAGCCTGTCGCCATCATCAGCAGGAACAGCAGCACGCCGATGATCCAGAGGACCTCGCGCGGCGCCTTGTAGGAGCCGTAGTACATGCCGCGCGCGATGTGGATGTAGACGGCGAGGAAGAACATCGACGCCCCGACCGCGTGCACGTTGCGGATCAGCCAGCCGTAGTTGACGTCACGGCGTATCCTTTCGACGGAGTCGAAGGCCATTTCGGCGTTCGGGATGTAGTGCATCGCGAGAACGACGCCGGTCACGATCTGAACGACGAGGCAGAACGTGAGAATGCCGCCGAAGGTCCAGAGGTAGTTCAAATTCCGCGGCGTCGGATAGGAGACGGCGGTGTCATGCGCGAGCCTCAGGATCGGGAGGCGCTCGTCCAGCCAATGTTCGGCGCGGGAGCCGGGCTTGTAAGTGGATTCGTGTCCAGCCATGGGGAATGCGAAGCCTTCAGCCGATCTTGACCTGTGTGTCCGTGAGGAACTCGTACGCGGGCACTTCGAGATTGCGCGGCGCCGGGCCGCGACGAATACGCCCTGCCGTATCGTAGTGTGAGCCATGACACGGGCAGAACCAGCCGTCGTAGTCGCCCCTCACGTCGGCAACACTCTGCCCCTTCGGTATGCAACCGAGATGAGTGCAGATACCGACCATGATGAGCCACTGCTCCTTGCCGGCTTTCGTGCGGTTGGCATCGGATGCCGGCGCGCTGTCGGGAAGGGCGTCGTTGCGAGCACTGTTGTCGGGAAGCGTGTTCAGGTCGACGGCGTTGGCCGCATCGATCTCGGCCTTGGTGCGGTGGCGGATGAAAACCGGCTTGCCGCGCCACATCACCGTAATGGCCTGGCCTTCCTTGACCGGCGCAATATCGACCTCGGTCGAGGCCAGAGCCTGAGTCGACGCGTCGGGATTCATCTGCTGGATCAGCGGCCAGAGTGTCGCCGCGCCTCCGACGGCTGCGAATGCGCTCGCCGCAACTACCAGAAAATCGCGCCGTGTCGCATCTTCCGTTTGGGCCGCCAAATCAGCCTCCTCTTTCCTGCCGTCGGGGCTTGGCCCGCCCCGTCTTCCTCGACCGAAACACACTTCGGCCGCACCGCTTGCTCAGGACCACGCTGCGAGGGATTGGCAACAGGCTCGACGCCACCGAGAACCGGCTTTCACTTGCCCCCATGGCGCGCACGGCGCCATCAATCAGCCATACCCCTGACGCGGTGTCCCCGTACATATGACGCGAGCCCGCTCCTCCCCGGAACGGGCGATTTGACGCGCGTACTTTTTGCATCCTTTCTAAGCAGGCACAAGCGTGCAGGGCGGCATGGCCGAGGGGCAATTTGGCGCATGGCCGCGCAAGATCAAGGCGCGCGGCGCTGCGTTCGGCATGGGCCGGCAGACGCGCCCCGGAGAGATCTCGATCGAGGCACGATGCGACTGGCCCTCTATCAGCCTGACATTCCTCAGAATGCCGGCACGATTCTGCGGCTCGCGGCGTGCCTCGGTGTCGGCGTCGACGTGATCGGGCCGGCGGGTTTCGACATGAGCGACCGCAATCTCAAGCGCGCCGGGCTCGACTATCTCGAACATGTGGAGATCGCGCGCCATGTGTCGTTCGCGGCCTTTCAGGCGGCGCCGCGCGGCCGCCTCGTCCTGCTCACCACCGCCGCCAGCATCGTCTACACCGACTTCGTGTTCGCCGCCGACGACACGCTGCTCCTCGGTCGCGAAAGTGCCGGCGTTCCCGAGAGCGTTCATGAGTCGGCCGACGCGCGGCTCAGGGTTCCCATGCGGCCGGGCCTGCGCTCGCTCAACATTGCGGTCGCGGCGGCGATGGTGCTCGGGGAAGCGCTGCGCCAGACGCGCGCCGACGCGTTCGGTCAGGCTTAGGCGCGCGGCCAGACCTGCGGGAACTCGGGTGCATCGAACGGCGCACCGTGCTCGAATTCGAGGTCGGGGAACGGCGGCGACGTGCGGCCGTTGCGCTTGACGAAGGTGGCGCCGTCACCGACCCAGCGGAAGGAGATGGCGCGGCGCCGGTTCGTCGTCGTGTTGGCGGGCGCACCATGCAGCGTGCGGAAGTCGAAGGCGACGACATCGCCGGGCTGCATCGGCCATGCGCGGATCTCGAACTCGTCCTTGCGCGTCGCCATGTCGGGCACACGCTCGCTCTCGTCGCCCGCATAGAGGCTCGTGCCATCGAAGCGCTCGGGGCGGAAGTCTTTGCCCCACTTGTGCGAGCCCGCGACGTACTCGAGCGCGATCTCGGCCGGCACCGGATCGAGCGGCACCCAGAAGCTCACCGACTTCTGACTCTCCACGAGATAGTAGGGCTGGTCCTGGTGCCAGGGTGTCGGCATGGAGTTGCCAGGCTCCTTGACGAGCACATGGTCGTGGAAGAAGCGCGCGGTCTTCGAGCGCATGAGCCGCGCGGCCGCCTCGGCCATGCCGGAGTTGAGCACCGCATCCCGATAACCCGGGATGCGCTGCCAGTTGCAGAAGTCCTGGAAGAAAGGCGCGGTGCCGTCGGCGGGTCGGTAGGTGCGCTCGAAGCGGCTCGGCGCGGCCATGTTCTCGGCCACCGCGCCTGCCAGCTCCGTGACCCGATCCGCCAGCAGGCCCGGCAGCAACACAACGCCGTCGCGGTCGAATGCCTCAACCTGCTCGTCGCTGATCCTGACCACCCTTCCCTCCCCTGCTCGAGCCGAGGCGGTCAGATGCGCCGCCCCCCAACATGCCTCAGTTAAGCGCGTCCTTGAGGCCCTTGGCAGCCTGGAATTTCGGGACGATCGAAGCCTTGATCTCGATCTCCGCGCCGGTCTGGGGATTACGCGCCTTGCGCGCCGCGCGCTTGCCGACCTTGAACGCACCGAAGCCCGGCAGACGCACTTCCTCGCCCTTCTTCAGCGTGCTCTCGATGTGGCGGAGCACGGCGTCGACGACGTCGCCGGCCTTTTCCTTCGTCAGCTCGGTCTCGGCCGCCACCGCGTCGATCAGATCCTTCTTGCTCATCTTGTTCCTCCTTCCGACGCGCCATGGCGCAGTCCAGGCGAAAATCGCCCTGAATGTTGTCTGGCCAACCGCGCGAGCCGCGGCGCCACCCGCGCTAACAAGACCCCCGATGCGGCGGCGTCAAGCGCAAAATGTGCACAAGCTCCGGCCAAATACCGGCGCGGAAGCGCGATGAAACACGCACTACTTGCACCGTGCGTCATCGGATCGTTGGCTAACGCCGTGTTTACCGACCTGCCGCAGCCCGAGGCGGAAATGAGAACGCCCGCCGGTCGGGCGGGCGTCCTCGGACTCGTTCTATCGCCGCAGCGTCAGTGCGCGGTCGGCCGCGTATCGCCGCCACCTTCCTGCACCGGTCCGCTCTCGGTCTCCCAGGCGATCGGCTCGGGCTGCGTGACGAGCGCGTGCTTCAGCACGTCGTCCATCCGCGCGACCGGCGCGATCTCGAGCGCGTTCTTGACGTTGTCGGGGATCTCGGCGAGGTCCTTCACGTTCTCCTCGGGGATCAGCACCTTTTTGATGCCGGCCCGAAGCGCCGCGAGGAGCTTCTCCTTCAATCCACCGATCGGCAGCACGCGCCCGCGCAGCGTGATCTCGCCGGTCATGGCGACATCCTTGCGCACCGGGATCGAGGTGAGCACGGAGATGATCGCCGTGACCATCGCGACACCCGCAGACGGGCCATCCTTCGGCGTCGCGCCCTCGGGAACGTGGACGTGGATGTCCTTCGTCTCGAAGCGGGACGCCGGGATGCCGAAGTCCACGGAGCGCGAGCGCACGTAAGCGTTCGCAGCCTGGATGGACTCCTTCATCACCTCGCGCAGATTGCCCGTGACGCTCATCTTGCCCTTGCCGGGCATCATGACGCCTTCGATCGTCAGGATCTCACCGCCGACTTCCGTCCAGGCCAGACCGGTGACGACGCCGACCTGATCGGTCAGCTCCGCCTCGCCATAACGGTACTTCGGCACGCCGAGATAATCCCCGACGTTCGCGTCCGTGACCTCGACCGTCTTCTTGTCGGTCGACAGGATGTCCTTGACCGCCTTGCGGGCGAGCTTGGAGATCTCGCGCTCGAGCGAACGCACGCCGGCTTCACGCGTGTAACGCCGGATGAGCGTATGCAGCGCGTCGTCGTCGACCGTCCACTCGCCGGGCTCGAGGCCGTGCGCGGCCTGCGCCTGCGGGATGAGATGCCGCTTGGCGATCTCGACCTTCTCCTCTTCCGTGTAGCCGGCGAGACGGATGATCTCCATGCGGTCCAGCAGGGCCGGCGGGATGTTCAGCGTGTTCGCCGTCGTCACGAACATCACGCTCGAAAGGTCGTAGTCGACCTCGAGGTAATGGTCGTTGAACGTGTGGTTCTGCTCGGGATCGAGAACCTCGAGCAGCGCCGACGCCGGATCGCCGCGGAAATCCGAGCCCATCTTGTCGATCTCGTCGAGGAGGAAGAGCGGGTTCGTCCGCTTGGCCTTCTTCATCGACTGGATGATCTTGCCGGGCATGGAGCCGATGTACGTGCGCCGATGGCCGCGGATCTCCGCTTCATCGCGCACGCCGCCGAGGCTCATGCGCACGAACTCGCGTCCGGTCGCATTCGCGATCGACTTTCCGAGCGACGTCTTGCCGACGCCCGGAGGCCCGACGAGGCAGAGGATCGGCCCCTTGAGCTTATTCGTGCGCGCCTGCACGGCCAGATACTCGAGGATGCGCTCCTTGACCTTCTCGAGGCCGAAGTGCTCCTTGTCGAGCACGGCCTGCGCCTCGGCGAGGTCCTTCTTGACCTTGCCGCGCACACCCCAGGGGATCGACAGCAGCCAGTCGAGGTAGTTGCGCACCACCGTCGCCTCGGCCGACATCGGGCTCATCTGCTTGAGCTTCTTCAGCTCAGCCAGCGCCTTGTCCTTGGCCTCTTTCGACAGCTTGGTGTTCTCGATCTTCTCCTCGAACTCGGCGATGTCGTCGCGCTCGTCGGTGTCGCCGAGCTCCTTCTGGATCGCCTTCATCTGCTCGTTGAGATAGTACTCGCGCTGCGTCTTCTCCATCTGGCGCTTGACGCGGCTGCGGATCTTTTTCTCGACCTGCAGCACCGAGATCTCGCTCTCCATGAGCGTGTAGACGCGCTCGAGCCGCTCGGAGACCTTGGTGATCTCGAGAACGTCCTGCTTGTCGGAGATCTTGACCGCCAGATGCGAGGCGATCGTGTCCGCGAGCTTCGAGTAGTCCTCGATCAGGCTGATGGTGCCGAGCACCTCCGGGCTGATCTTCTTGTTGAGCTTCACATAGCTCTCGAACTGGGACATGGCCGAGCGCGCCAGCGCTTCGAGCTCGTCCTTGTTGCCGGAGGTCTCCGGCAGACGCTCGATCTCGGCCTCGAAGTGGCTCGCATTCTCGGTGTACTTGACGATCTTCGCGCGCGCGCTTCCTTCGACAAGCACCTTCACGGTGCCGTCGGGGAGCTTCAGAAGCTGAAGCACGGATGCGAGCGTTCCGATCTTGTAGATGGCGCCCGGAGTGGGATCGTCGTCGGCGGCGTTCTTCTGCGCGACGAGCAGGATCTGCTTGTCGGTGCGCATGACTTCCTCGAGCGCGTTGATCGAGCGCTCGCGGCCGACGAACAGCGGCACGATCATGTAGGGGAACACCACAATGTCGCGCAGCGGCAGCACAGGGAAAATTTCCCTGCCCGTCCCTTTTTCCCGAACCACTTTCTCTTCGCTCATGGTGTCACCGCCTTTTCTCTTCGCCACGGGACCCGCGACCGGCATCCCGGCAATCCGTTAACGCTGCTGCTGGGCCTTTTCCGTTGGCCAACCTCGCGACGCGCAACCTCGAGCACTCTCGCCGATCACGCTTACAGGTCTCTACGGCCCCGACGGGCGACGCCCACAGCATAGTACGATCGCATGGGCTCATATGGTGAGCCCCACGATAGGGTTAAAGAGCCGTGCAGCTCTACCGCACTCAGCTATGCGCTGATGCAACCCACCCTGCGGGCGGCCCCCTCTTCAAGCGACGTCAGGCGCTCGTGCCCTTCTCCTCGGCGCGTTCCGCGTAGATACGGAGCGGCCGGGCACCACCGTCGATCACCTCGGGGCCGATGACGATTTCCTCTACCCCCTTCAAGTTCGGCAGCTCGAACATCGTGTCGAGCAGGATCCCCTCCATGATCGAACGCAGCCCGCGTGCGCCGGTCTTGCGCTCGATAGCCTTCTTGGCGATGGACCGCAGTGCGTCCTGCGTGATGGTCAGACGCACGTCCTCCATCTCGAACAGGCGCTGGTACTGCTTGACCAGCGCATTCTTGGGCTCCGACAGGATCTGTATCAGAGCCTTCTCATCGAGATCCTCGAGCGTGGCGATGACCGGCAGGCGGCCGATGAACTCCGGGATGAGCCCGAACTTCAGCAGATCCTCAGGCTCGACCGCACGCAGCACCTCGCCCGTGCGCCGCTCGTCGGGGCCGACGACGGTCGCGCCGAAGCCGATCGACGTGCCGCGACCGCGGCGCGCGATGATCTTCTCGAGACCGGCGAAGGCGCCGCCACAGATGAAGAGGATGTTCGTCGTGTCGACCTGCAGGAACTCCTGCTGGGGATGCTTGCGGCCGCCCTGGGGCGGCACGGAGGCGACCGTGCCTTCCATGATCTTGAGCAGGGCCTGCTGCACGCCCTCACCCGACACGTCGCGCGTGATCGAGGGGTTGTCCGACTTGCGGCTGATCTTGTCGACCTCGTCGATGTAGACGATGCCGCGCTGCGCGCGCTCGACGTTGTAGTCGGCGGCCTGGAGCAGCTTCAGGATGATGTTCTCGACGTCCTCGCCGACGTAGCCCGCCTCGGTGAGCGTCGTCGC
>DATMRT010000093.1:0-21112 GCA_035565975.1 Hyphomicrobiaceae bacterium | reverse complement strand
GTCGTCGACGGGTTTGCGCAGATCGGCGAGCGCATTCATCGCGCCGGTGAAATTCTCGACGTTGATCGCGGCGACGGTGTCCTGCTTCACGCTCTCGATGGCGGCGGCGAGCGCGATCTCGGCCTTGGCTTCGAGGCGCTTCAGATCGTAGTCGCTCGTGTAGCTCGTCTTGTCCTTCTTCTCCTCGATGGTGAGGATGTTGGACGCGCGCTTGACGCCCGCGAGCAGGTTCGCGCCGTCGTCGGTCTTGAGGAAGGCATCGAGCGCCTCGACGCGCTTTACGATCAGCGCGAGGTCGTCCAAGTCAATGGCAAACACTGCATCAATTAGATCGTATCGCGCGCCCTTCTCTCGCAGATGCACCTTTAAGCGATCTGCGAAGAAAAAAAGGAGATCGTACGAGTTTTTCGAGAGGGAGGTGAGAGCAGCGATCTTTTCTGTTTCGACTTCAGCCAGTGTGCGCTCACGATGCTCTTGTGCGATAGCGAGGAGGCCTCGGGTGCTATCCGTCACAGGCGCTCCAATTTCAGCGCGTTTCTTCTGTGCGCGCTGCTCGATAAGTAGACGCTGGATTGTTTCGAACCAGCGCCTCGCAGGAACCCTCAAATCATTCTCCAGCACGATCCGGATCACGCCGAGCGCTGCGCGGCGCAACTGATACGGATCGCCGCTCCCGGTCGGCTTCTCGCCGATGGCCCAGAATCCGACGAGCGTGTCGAGCTTGTCGGCTAGCGCCACGGCAATCGCCGTCGCATCGCCCTCGCTCTCCAGCGGTACCGTGTCCGACGGTCCCTTGGGCTTGTAGTGCAGCTCGATGGCGCGCGCGATCTCGGGCTTGGTGCCCGCCTTCTCCGCGTAGTACCGCCCCATGAGGCCTTGCAACTCGGGGAACTCGCCGACCATGCCCGAGACGAGATCGGCCTTGCAGAGCTGGGCGGCGCGGCGTGCGTCCTCGGGCGTCGCATCGACGGCGCCCGCAATCTGGAAGGCCAGCTCCGCAATGCGCTCGACGCGATCCTTCTGGCTGCCGAGCTTCTCGTGGAAGGTGATGCCTTCAAGCGCGAGCGCCATCTCGTCGAGCGGGCGCTTGAGATCCTGCTCCCAGAAGAAGCGGGCATCGCTCAGCCGCGCGCGGATGACCTTCTCGTTGCCGGCGACGATCTGCTTGCCGCCGTCCGCCGCAATGAGGTTCGACACGGCGAGGAAGCGGTTCGCCAGCTTGCCCGTCTTCGGATCGCGCAGCGAGAAGCACTTCTGATGCGCCTTCATCGACGTGATGAGGCATTCGGCAGGCACCTCGAGAAAAGCTTCGTCGAAATGCCCCATGAGCACGGTCGGCCATTCCGTGAGGCCGGCGTTCTCGGCGAGCAACGCGTCGTCCTGGACAAGCTCGAGCTTGTGCTTCTTCGCGAGCGCTTCCGCCTGCTCGCGGATCATCTCCGCGCGCTCGGGCGCCGGCAGGAGCACTTTCGCCTCACGCAGCTTCGTGCCGTAGTCCTCGAAGCTCGTGACCTTGAAGGGCGTATTGCCGTGGAAGCGATGACCGCGTGTCGTGTTCGAGGCTTCGACGCCCGCCCATGCGAAGGGTACGATCTTGCCGCCGAGCAGGCAGAGAATGCCGTGCAGCGGACGCACCCACGTCTCCGGTCGGCTGCCCCAGCGCTGTGACTTCGGCCACGGGAATTTTTCGAGCACGGCCGGCACAACTTCGGCGATGATCTCGGCTGCCGCGCGGCCTGGCTTTTCGATCTTTGCGACGTAGAAATCACCCTTCTTGGGATCGCTGACGACGGTCGCTTCGCCGATCGAGGCAAGGCCCGCCGACTTGAGGAATCCGGCGAGCGCCTGCTCCGGCGCGCCGACGCGCGGGCCTTTGCGCTCCTCCGAGATCGCGGGCGAATGTGCGGCAACATTCTTCACGACAAGCGTCAGCCGCCGCGGCGTCGAGAAGCACATGGCGTCGCCGAACGCGAGCCCCGTCGCCTTGAGGCCTTCGAGCACGAGGCGCTTCAGATCCTCCGCCCCCCGCGTCTGCATGCGCGCCGGGATCTCTTCGGAGAACAATTCGAGCAATAGTTCAGACATGATACATGCGCCGCGCTTACTGCGGATTGATGCCGAGCTGCACGCCGAGGAGGTGCAGCACGTAGATCGTCGCGCCGATGATGGCGAGGACCAGGAGCACGCGGATCAGCGGCAGCATCTCCTGCAGCATGTTGCCGATCACATAGCTCACGAACCAGCCGAGCGCACCGCCGCCGAGAAGTCCGGCAAAGGCAACGCCGAGACCGCCGGTCTGGAAGCCGAACCAGGCGCCTGCAATCGCGAGCGCCGCGATGCCCAGCATGCTCACCGTGGAGAATACGCGCATCCACAGCGGCGGCATCTTGGGCGCGCGCGGCTGCTTGGCCTTGGCCTCCTTGCGTGCGGCCTGCCGCGCTCTCATCGTCCTCATGCGCCGCCTCCCTCGGTCTGAAGCCATGCGCCGCAACAGGCTTTCGCCAGCTCGCGCACACGCAGGATGTAGCTCTGGCGCTCGGTCACGGAGATCACGCCGCGCGCATCGAGCAGATTGAAGATGTGCGAGGCCTTGATGCACTGGTCGTAGGCCGGCAGCGCGAGCAGATGCCGGCCGCCGCTCTCGTTGGTCGGCGCGCCCTTCTCGAGCAGCGACTGGCATTCGCCCTCGGCATCCTTGAAGTGGCGCAGCAGCAGGTCGGTGTCGGCGTATTCGAAGTTGAAGCGTGAGTACTCCTGCTCGGCCTGCAGGAAAATATCGCCGTACGTGAGTTTGCGGGCGTCGTCGCGGCCGTTGAAGTTCAGGTCGTACACGCGATCGACGCCCTGCACGTACATCGCAAGACGCTCGAGACCGTAGGTGATCTCGCCGGACACGGGATTGCAGTCGAAGCCGCCGACCTGCTGGAAGTACGTGAACTGCGTCACTTCCATGCCGTTGCACCAGACTTCCCAGCCGAGACCCCACGCGCCGAGCGTCGGGCTCTCCCAGTCGTCCTCGACGAAGCGGATGTCGTTGACGCTCGTATCGATGCCGATCGCATCGAGGCTCTTGAGATAGAGATCCAGGATGTCCGGCGGCGACGGCTTCATGATCACCTGGAACTGGTAGTAGTGCTGAAGCCGGTTCGGATTCTCGCCGTAGCGGCCGTCTTTGGGCCGCCGCGAGGGCTGCACATAAGCCGCGTTCCAGGACTTGGGGCCGAGCGCGCGCAGCGTCGTTGCCGGATGGAACGTGCCGGCGCCGACTTCCATGTCGTAGGGCTGCAGCACCACGCAGCCCTGCGCGCCCCAGAATTGCTGCAGCGTGAGAATCAGGTCCTGGAACGAGCGGCGCGGAGCGAGCGCGCGCATCGGCGCGGTCGCGGCTTCGTTGGACGACCTTTTCGCAGTCGACTGGGGCATGGCCACGGATTTCACTAAGTCAGGGGCTATCGGTCAGCGCGCAATATACGCATTCCGGGCGGCGCGTCATTAAGCATTCGGCCCGGGTTGCGGGGCTGGCGGGCATGGCCGAGCCGGTGGGGAGAGGAACGCGTGGAAATCGTGAGCTGGATCGGCTGGTTGCTGGCGGCGCTGGCGGGCTGGATCTGGTCCGTCGCGTGGCTGCTCGTCGGCGGGTGGGTCTCGACGCTGCTGCAGATCCTCGTGATCGTCCTCGTGGTGTTCGCCTTCAAGTATGGCTGGCGGCGGGCGCCGCTCGAGCTCGCGCTGCGTGTGCGGCCTCTGGCGGGATGGCTGTGGCGCTGGCTGATGGCGCGGGAGCGTCCTGCCTATGCAACGGTGGGGTCGGCGCCCGAGGTTCGCCTCATCCGCGTCAAGGCGCCGGGTGACGTCAATCTGTCGAGCCTGCTGAACGTGATCATGCTCGCAGGGCTCAGCCTGCTCTGGATGTCGGCGTAGATGGGGCCGGCGATCAGTAGTTGCCGAGCGGATTGACCGGGCCGATGCCCTTCAGGATCTGACCGATGAGGCCCTGATCGCGCGAATGGCTCGGCGTCTCGCGCTTCACGTAGTCGAAGATCTTGCCGTCTTTCTTGCCGTAGTGGGCGACGCGGTCGACTGTGCCGACCGGATTGAAGTAGACCGCGAGCACTTTGCGGTCCGTCTCGGTCGGCTTCATGAAGGCCATCTGCTGCGTCGTGCTGGAAATATAGTAGTAGGCCATGCCGCCGGAGATCGTCGATGTCGTGTCGGGTGTGCCGAGGGAGAGGCGCACGGCGTCCTGGCTCATGCCAGGCTGGATCTGCTGGAGATCGCTTTCGCGGAAGTGATGGCCGTGCTGAAGCGTCGTCGGCGAGCAGGCGCTCGAGGCGACGCCAATGGCGATGACAAGTGCCCCCAGCACCGGCAAGTGCAGGCGTCGACGGAATGGAACGCGTGAAGCTCGTGTGCTCGTCATAACCGCTTGGCTCCCCCCGAGCTGCTCCCCACCTCTTGGGCGTGCACACCGCCGCCGAATCGCCCTCGTGCCGCCCTTGCATCCCCGCCTAGCGCGAGCATCCTAGCCTGGCAATGCGGCGCTGTCCCCGTTTCCCCGGCCCTGTTGCCGCTCCCGGGACACCCATCGGCGGCTTCAAGGCCTCCTGCGGCGGGACTGGCCAATCGCCCTGGGGTGTGATCAAACCCCCCTCGCAAGATCCCTTGCCCGTTCCGGGAGACCACCGAAGCCGATGCCCTCTGCCCTGTCACGCGGAAGATCGTTCTGGTCGAGCTTCTCGTCCCTGACCGGACGGAGGCCGCAGGATCGCGTCGGTGTCAGGCTGTACGAGGCAATTGTGGCACAAGCGCGCTCCGAGGCCTTCTATCGGCAGCACGGTGTGCCGGATACGGTCCACGGACGCTTCGAGATGATCGTCCTGCATTTGGCGCTGGTCCTTGCGCGCCTCGAGCCCGAGGGCAATGGCGGGCAGGAGACCGGAAGGGCCATGCTCGAGGCCTTCGTCGAGGACATGGACGATGCCTGCCGCCGGCTCGGTATTGGCGATATGGGCGTGCCCCGGCACGTGAAGAAGGCGGCGGCCGCCGTGC
The DNA here is from genome assembly GCA_035565975.1 of Hyphomicrobiaceae bacterium. Classification (GTDB taxonomy): domain Bacteria; phylum Pseudomonadota; class Alphaproteobacteria; order Rhizobiales; family Hyphomicrobiaceae. Next base: position 16,063 of record DATMRT010000093.1, on the reverse strand, counting down.
TCGAGCGTGGCAACGCTTACCGTGCCGCCATGGCCGACAGCACGAGCGCCGACGCCCTGGCAACGGTCCTGGCATCGGCGATCTGGCAGGAGCCCGCGGAACGCGCGCGCGGTGCGGTGCTGCTTGCTGAGTATGTGCGTCGCGCGGTCGCGTCGCTGGAAAGGCAGGCCGGCGCGGGCCTCCTTGCCGGAAGCGTCGATTTCCCCGCGCCGCAGCCGGGGTAAGGAAGCGGCATTATGAGCACGATCCTCGACTGGGTGCACGAGACGCGAAGCATCCCTGAAGCCGGCCTCGACGTGACGCGCGAGGCGAACGAGGAAACGCGCGCCGCACTCGCCGAGGCGCTCGGTATCGACGCCTGCACGCGCCTCGTCGCGCAGTATGCGATCAGGCCCTTCGAGTCCGGCCGCTTCGAGCTGCACGGTACGGCCGAGATGGATGCGCAGCAGACGTGCGTCGTGACGCTCGACCCCATCGAGCGGACCTATCGCGTGCGGCTTGATGTGGCGTACTGGCCGCCGGAGCTGCTCGGCGATGGTCCAGGGGCCGATATCGATTCCCTCGCCGATGATCCGGAGCCGATCGAGGACGGCCGCCTCGATGTCGGCCGCGTCATCTACGAGGAGTTGGCGAGCACCGTCGATCCTTTCCCGCGCAAGGACGAGGCGGCTTTCGAATGGAAAGATGAACAAGCGCCCACGCGCGACAATCCGTTCGCGGCACTCGAGAAGCTGAAGCGCCAAAAGGATTGACGGCGCCAAGGCCCGAGGCGCTGTCGAGGTCTGCTTGCAAGTCCCCGCCGCACGCCCATATTTACAAGAATGTCAGGCAACTGCCTGATCCTTCCGACTGTCGAGGTCCTGTTGGTGTTCTCTCTTTTCTCCCGGGCGCCCGTCGTGCCGGTTCTGCGATTTACCGGCCCGATCGGCATGGCAACGCCGCTGCGGCCCGGGCTTGCGCTCGCGACGGCTGCCGGCGCCATCGAGAAAGCGTTCAAGGCCTCGAAGCTGCCGAGCGTCGCGGTGCTCATCAATTCGCCCGGCGGCAGTCCGGTGCAGTCGCATCTCATCTACAAGCGCATTCGCCAGCTCGCCGGCGAGCACGGCAAGCGCGTCTACGTCTTCTGCGAGGACGTCGCGGCCTCCGGTGGGTATTTCCTCGCCATCGCCGGCGACGAGATTTATGCCGATCCGTCCTCGATCGTCGGCTCGATCGGCGTCGTCTCGGCGGGCTTCGGCTTCGACAAGGCCATCGAGAAGCTCGGCATCGATCGCCGCGTCTATACGGCCGGCACGTCGAAGGCCATCCTCGACCCCTTCCAGCCGGAGAAGCCCGAGGACATCGCGCGTCTGCGCACGCTGCAGAAGGACATCCACGAAACCTTCATCGGCCTCGTGAAGGAGCGGCGGGGCGCACGGCTGACCGGGGCGGAGGACGAGCTCTTCTCGGGCGCCTTCTGGACGGGGCGCAAGGCGCTCGAATACGGCCTTATTGACGGTATCGCGGACGTCAGGACGCGGATGCGCGAGCTGCACGGCGACAAGGTGCGCCTGCGCGTGATCCCGATGTCGGGTGGCGGCTTGCTCGCCCGCTTCCGGCGTCTGCCGGGCTTCAGCATGGGCAAGCTGACCGACGGCGAGCCGTCGACGTGGAGTACGGCACTTCCCGGAGACGTGATCTCGGCGGTCGAGGCCCGCGCACTATGGTCACGTTTCGGCCTCTAAGTGTGGTAGATTCCTCGGCAGGAGGGTTGAACATGCCGCAGCTTGTTGGATTGATGGTCGTTGGTGCCGGGCTCTATGCCGCATTCAAGGCCATTGGACGGATCGCGCAGCAGGTTTCCGAGCAGATGGTGCGCACCGACGAGGAGCTGAACCGCCGGACGGCCGAAGCGCGGGTGCCGGTGAAAGATCTCGGCGTGCTCGAGTGGGACGAGGTCCAACAGGTCTATCGCCCGAAGCGCCTGCGCTGATCAGCGCGCGGCCTCGATGACAGCCCGAAGTTGCGCCACCGACGGCGTACGCGCCCAGCGCGGGAAGTTCCTGTAATCTATCAGCAACGAATCTGTCATCTGGCAGGTTGGCAAGCGTTTACACGGCCCGGAGCGGCTGCTAGAAGCCCGATGCAGCAGCCAGCAAGGAGCATCGGGCCATGCCCTTCGACGCGCGCCAGAACCCCGGTGGTCACGAGCCGCCGCGGATCAAGCTCGTTGCCGGCAACTCGAACCATCCCCTCGCTGAATCCATCTCCTCGATCCTCAAGGTACCGCTCGCCCGCAGCGTAGTCAGACGCTTTGCGGACATGGAAGTGTTCGTCGAGATCCAGGAGAACATGCGCGGCGAGGACGTCTACGTCATTCAATCCACCTCGTTCCCCGCGAACGACAACCTCATGGAGCTGCTGATCCTCGTCGATGCGTTGAAGCGCTCGATGGCGCGCCGGATCACCGCCGTGATGCCCTACTTCGGCTATGCCCGCCAGGATCGCCGCCCCGGCCCGCGCACGCCGATCTCGGCAAAGCTCGTCGCCAACCTGATCGAACGCGCGGGCGTCGACCGCGTCATGACGGTCGACCTGCATGCCGGCCAGATTCAGGGCTTCTTCGACATTCCGACGGACAACCTCTTCGCGGCGCCGGTGATGACGCGCGACATCCTCGAGCGCTTCGACGTCTCGAAGCTGATGGTCGTGTCGCCCGACGTCGGCGGCGTCGTGCGCGCCCGGGCGCTCGCCAAGCGGATCAATGTGCCGATCGCCATCTGCGACAAACGCCGCGAGCGTCCCGGCGAGTCCGAGGTCATGAACGTGATCGGCGACGTGAGGGGCAAGTGCTGCCTTCTCGTCGACGACATCGTCGATTCGGGCGGGACACTGATCAATGCCGCCAACGCGCTGCTCGAGGGGGGTGCACTCGAGGTTGTGGCCTATCTGACGCATGGCGTTCTGTCCGGGGGTGCGGTATCCAAGATCACCAACTCGCGTATCAAGTCGCTCGTGATCACCGATACGATCCAGCCGACCGAAGCCGTCAAGGCGGCGGCAAATATGCGCGTGTTGTCGCTGGCACCACTGCTTGCCGAGGCCATTGGGCGGACGGCGCGGGAGGAAAGCGTCTCGAGCCTGTTTTATTGAGGCGCGAGATAGAGTTGCGGGATGAAGCGAGAACGGGCCGGTGGTCGTCTGCCGGCGCGCGGGCTTGCTTAAATGCTGGTATTGCGCTGCCCAGCAACGCGGCATCTTGCCTAATTGTCAGAAAAAGCGCATATACAGCGCGTCGAACTCGCTTTGGTGCACACTACACGGCAGCGTTTTTAAGCGCTGATTTCGGTTAACACTCCAATGCGTGCTTTGATGGCCGCGGCAATTCCGCTCGCGGCTCAAGTCATCCTTGGAGAACTACGAATGGCTACCGGCACCGTCAAATGGTTCAACTCTCAGAAGGGCTATGGTTTCATCCAGCCCGACGAGGGTGGCAACGACGTGTTCGTGCACATCTCAGCCGTCGAGCGTGCGGGTCTCAGCAATCTTCGTGAAGGCCAGAAGATTTCCTATGAGATCGAGCGCGGCCGCAACGGCAAGTCGTCCGCCGTGAACCTTCGGGTCGACTGAGGGATACCCCATCGGGGGTTTGGGGGCGGGCTCAGCCCGCCCCCTTTTGCTTGGGCCTCGGAATAACACAGCAGGGACCGTGCCGGCGCGGGGATACCGCGCGCCTCGGCGAGGCCGGAAAGAAGGGACGACGAATGGCGAAGGAAGAAGTGCTCGAGTTCGAGGGCGTGGTTGCCGAAGTGCTGCCTGACGCGCGCTGCCGCGTCCAGCTCGAGAACGGGCATGAGGTGATCGCCTATACCTCGGGGCGGATGAAGAAGAACCGGATCCGCATCCTGGCCGGCGATCGCGTAACGGTCGAGATGACGCCCTATGACCTGACCAAGGGCCGCATCAATTTCCGCCACAAGGATACGCGAACGCCGGCGCCGTCATCAGCACCGCGGCGCCCGCAGTTCCGCGGCGGCAAGCGCTGAGTCGACACGCCCGGCGGCCGGGAGTGCCGTAACGCGCCTCTGGAACGAACTCGACGTTGTGCGGCGCGTCGCGCGGGGCGGGGCATTGTGTGCGGACGCAGACCTAACGCGTCACCACACGGCCTCGGGGGCCCGCTTCCCGAGCATCTCCTCGATGCGCCGCCGTGCCGCCGGTACGATGTTGTCGGGCAAGGCATCGGGATGGAAGAAGGCCGTCTCGGCGATTTCCATGTTCGGGGCCGGCACGCGGGCGCGGCGCCATCGGCGCACGACATAGATCGCGACGTGATCGCCCGGAAAAATCGCGTGATTGTCGTAGATGCCGACGAGTTCAGGCGAACCTTCCAGGATCACGCCGCCCTCCTCGTCCAGTTCTCGCGCAAGGCTCGTCTCGAGACTCTCGCCGAACTCGACGCCGCCGCCGGGCAGGTTCCAGCCTTCGGTGTACGTGTGGCGCACGAGTAGGATGCGATTGTCCGCGTCGATCACGATGCCGCGCACGCCGAGCGTCAGGGCGCGGGTCCATCGCCAGTACCGCTGGAACATCCTCCGGGCGTACTTCTTCAAGATCATCGGGTGAGTTCCGCGCGCCGGCAGCGCCGCTGCGATCGTGCAGAGCCTAGCGATGTTGACCGCCATCGTACAAGGCCGATCGTGCCGGAACACGCGGAGGGTGTGCGCGGGTGGAGGGAGCGGCGAGCGCGCGGGCCCAACGCTCAGCGTACGCGCGCGGTGCGGCCGGCAGCCTCCGGCGACCTGATATGCTCGATATAGGCCAGCGTGCGCTGCACGGCCTCGCTGAGGCGTTCCAGGGCCTGATCGGCGCTATGCGTGGCACGAACATGGGCCGAGTCCGGCCCCCGGGCGTGCTCGCGCTCGGCACTGAGTTCGACCGCCTCTGCGGCCAGCGCGCACTCCGCAATGGCCCAGGCGCCCACGGCACGCGCCGACCCCTTGAGGGTGTGCGCGGCGGCGATCCAGGCCTTGTGGCTCGCCGCGGATTGTAGCTGTGCGAGATAGCGCGGCGCCTCCATGGCGAAGAGGCCCAGCACTTCCTGGGCGAGCGCCTTGTCGTTCATGGTGTAGCGCGACAGGTGCGCCCAATCGATCGGCGTGTCGAGCCGGCGCTCGCACGCGCTGAGACGCGGCGAACCGGGTCCACCGCGCTGCTGCCCCTCGAGCATCTGTACCGTCATCGGCCTCTCCGTCTCGGAGCGTGGCCCCCAAGCCCTGGATGTGAACGAAGTATGGACGAAAGGACCTAAGCGACCGTAAGCATCGCGGCGCAAATGTGTGGCAAATGCCGTGGACTGGCCGCGATGTCGGCCGTTGCGCCGCAAAGCAGCCCCATTGAACTGCGACGTTCCGTGCAGCGGGAGTTGCCGGGCGAATCGGGGAGCGGGCCGGGCACGCGCTCTGTGGGGACCACGCCGAATTCTGGTCGAATCGAGTGGAAGAACGCGATTCGCGCTGGGAGTCCGGCCGGCAATAAGATAAATACGGGTAATTACTTCTTTGGAGGGGGGCTGCGGCGAACGGGCAACTGTTGCCGCAGCGTTACAGGCTGATGAGTCAGGGTCCTGATCAGGACAAACCGCCGACTGCTGCCGATCAGCCGCCGCATTTGCGCGCCGAGGGGACGGGCACATCCGGTGCTGCCGCAGCAGCCCGCGTAGCGCCGCCGCCTCTGCCGAAGATCGCCACGGCGGGCGGCGCCTCTCCAGCGACCGCTGGCGCAGCTTCAGCGGCGGCCAAGGCCAAGCCCGAGGCAAGCCCGACCGCGTCGCCTACACCCGCGTCAGACGCTCAGCCTGCGCAGGCGCGGATCGTACCGGGACCTGTGCCGAAAGTTCCAGCATCGTCTGCGCCGGCATCGGCCGCAGCCGCGAAGCCGGCACTTCCCAAGATCGTGAGCGGGGGCCCGCCGAAACCGCCGCCCAAATTGCCCGGTGTCGCCAAGGCCGATCCCGATCCGAAGGCCAAGGCGGATGGACATCCGACGGCCCCGCCAGCGGCACCCGCCGCCCCCGCGGCAGAGCCCGCGGGTGAGAGCGGCCGCAGCGGCGCCGGCTCCGGGCGCAACCCGCGTCGGCGCGCAGCCGGCCCCTCGCGCACGACCATTGCCGCGAACGATGATGTACCGTCGATCGGTGGCCTGATCTATGCCCTCCAGCAGAAGCCCTCGCAGCGGCCGATGTCGATTGCGGCCATCGCGAGCGGCGTATGGGCCGTGCTCGGCCTCCTGCTGGGCTGGGCGATGCTGGCGCCGGAGCTCGCGCGCGCGCCGACCTTCATGGAAATGCTGTCGCGGCCGACAGCGATCACGCTTGCTGCGACGATCCTGATCCCGATCGCGCTCTTCTGGTTCCTGGCGCTGCTGATCTGGCGTGCGCAGGAGCTGCGCCTCATGTCCTCGGCTATGACCGAGGTAGCGATCCGGCTCGCCGAGCCGGACCGCATGGCCGAGCAACAGATCGCCTCGGTTGGCCAGGCCGTGCGCCGGCAGGTCTCGTTCATGAACGAGGCGGTCTCGCGCGCGCTCGGCCGCGCTGGCGAGCTCGAAGCGCTCGTTCACAGCGAGGTTGCCGCGCTCGAGCGTGCCTACAGTGAGAACGAGCATCGCATCCGCGGTCTGCTTGGTGAGCTTTCCGGCGAGCGCACGGCGCTCCTGCAGACGAGCGAGCGGGTCAATCGCGCGCTGAAGGAGATCGGTACCGAGATCCCCTCGCTCGTCGACAAGCTCGGCCAGCAGCAGCAGAAGCTCGCGGGCTTCATCGAGGGCGCGGGACAGAACCTCGTCGCGCTCGAGACCTCCCTCGCCTCCACCGCCGAGAACGTCTCGAACAAGCTCGGCAGCCAGACCGCCAAGATCGAGCACGTCTTCGAGGACTTCACGACGACGCTCGCCGTCGCGCTCGAGCAGCGCACCGAGAACCTGCGCCTTTCCTTCGAGAAGATGTCCGTCGAGATGGCGGACAGCTCGAAGCGCATCGAAACCGCCCTCGACGGCCACGCCGAGCGGCTTACGATCACGTTCGACGAGCGTGCCCAGAAGATCGACGAGGGCATTGCCGTCCGAACGGAGAACCTGCAGTCCGTGTTCGAGCAGTTCGCCGGCGCGCTCGAAGCGACGATGGCGAGCCGCCAGGAGGCGATCGATCGCCAGCTCATCGAGCGCACGAAAGTGCTGGACGAGGCCTTTGCCGATCGCCTCAAGCTCTTCGACGAGAGCATCCTGCGCTCGACACTCGCCATCGACGGCGCCGTTGCCGACAAGGCGCTCGCGCTCACGGAAGCGCTCGAAGGCCATGCGGCGCAGATTGGCAATGTGCTCGGCAGCCAGGCTGAGGCGTTCGACGGCCAGGTGCTGGAAGGCGTGCAAGCCGTGCGCCGGGCGAGCGAGGCCGTGACGCGCCAGTCCATGGCCGCGATCGAGGGCCTCGCCAACCAGGCCGACATGCTGAAGCACGTGTCGGAGGGCCTGCTCAGCCAGATCAACAGCGTCACCGGCCGCTTCGAGGCCCAGGGCAAGGTGATCATGACGGCTGCGCAGGCGCTCGAGTCCGCCAACACGCGGATCGATCGCACCCTTCAGGCGCGCCAGGAAGATCTGTCGCAAACGCTCGAGACGCTCGCCGGCAAGACGGGCGACATCGATCGCGTCATGCGCGGGTACTCGACGCAGCTCGAGGGTTCGTTCGCGGAAGCGGAGACACGGGCGAAACTCGTCGGCGAACAGCTCACGCGCGGCGCCAAGGAGCAGGCGCGCCTCGCGCTTACCGAGATGGACCGTCTCCGGACCTCGGCCGGCAGCGAGACCGACCGTGCGCTCGACGAGCTGCGCGCAAAGTTCTCGAGCGTCTCGCGCGAAGTGAACGAGCACATCGGCACGTTGTCGAGCCGCTTCAGCGCGACCTCGGAAGAGATGCGCGTGCGTGCCCGCACCGCGCTTTCGGAGCTCGAGGCCGAGCAGAGCCGCCTGCGCGACCAGCTCGAGCGCCTGCCCGATACGACGCGTGCCAGCACGGAAGGCATGAAGCGGATGCTGCAGGAGCAGCTCCGCGCGCTCCAGCAGCTCTCGAGCCTGACCATTCGGGAGAGGGGACGGCGAGACGTCTCGCCGCCGGCACAGCTCCCGCCGCCGTCCGGCCACCAAGGCGGCGCGCACCATGCGGCGGCCGGCCATGCTCATCATCAGTCGGCGCGGCCTTCCGCAGCCGCCGAGGCGCAGGCGCGTGGCGCGGCAGGCGCGGGGCGCGAGGGCTGGAAGCTCGGCGACCTGCTCGCGCGCGCTTCCGAGGAGGAGCAGGAGCGTGCGAGCGCGGCCGCCGCCCAGTCAGCGCCCCCCGATCCGGGCATCAATGTGCCGGGTATCGCCCGCTCGCTCGACGCGACGACCGCGGCTGCGATCTGGTCACGCTTCCGCACGGGGCAGCGCGGCATCATGGTGCGCAGCATCTACTCGAACGAAGGCCGCGCGATCTTTGACGACGTGCAGCGCCGCTATCGTTCCGAGGGGCCGTTCAAGTCGACGGTCGACCGCTATCTCCTCGACTTCGAGCATGTGCTGCGCGAGGCCGATCAGCAGGACACGAGCGGCCGGCTCACGCAGTCCTACGTCGTGTCGGATGGCGGCCGCGTGTACCTCTTCCTCGCCCACGCCGCTGGGCGGCTGGCATAGGCGTTCCGCGCCATCACACCGGCCGGTCGCCCTTCTGCACCTTGAGCGTGCGATTGTCGGCGGCGGGCAGCATCCGTGACGGATCACGCGTGACGATGCAGTCGAGCACGGTCGGCGTCGACGTGTTCTCCAGGCCCTCACGGATCGCGGATGAAAGCTTGTCGGGATCGGTGACGCGGATGCTGTGACAGCCGAAGCCGCGCGCGATCGCGGCATAGTCCATCTCCACGAGATCCGAGGATTGGTAATTGCCCGGGCCGTAGACAGCGTGCTGCAAGGCCTTCACGTAGCCCGAGGCCGCATTGTTGAACACGATCGCGACGAAGCTCGCGCCGAGGCGCCGTGCCGTTTCCAATTCCCCGAGGCTCATGTTGAAGCCACCGTCGCCCGTGAGCGCGATGACACGGCGTTTGGGACCTGCGCCGATCTGCGCGCCGATGCCGCCTGGCACGCCATAGCCGATCGAGGCGAAGCCGCGGTCGGGCAGGAAGTGACGACCTGCCGCCTTGGTGTCGAACATCAGCCCGCCCCAGTGACCGGCGAAGCCGCCGTCGGCGACGAGAATGCCGTCGGCTGGCATGATGCCGTTGATCTCGTGCATGAGACGGCCGACGTTGATCGGCACTTCTTTCGACTCGAGGCGGTCGGCAGCACCGCGCCGCCACTCGGCCATGCGCTTCGGCAACTCGGCGAGATAGGCTGCGCGCCGCGCCGCGGCTGCTGTTCCCGCGCCGAGCGCGGCGGCAAGATCGAGCAGCGTCAGGCGCGCGTCGCCCGCGAGCGCGACGGATGTGCGCGTCGTACGCCCGATCTCTTCGGGATTGATCTCCACGTGGATGATCGGCTTGCCCGGCGGGATGAGCGCGAAGCGCTTGGTCGCGATCTCGCCAAGCTTGCAACCGACGACGAGCAGGCAGTCGGACGCGGCGATCAGCTCGTTGGCAATGCGATCATAGCGGCCGAAAAGCCCCGCCGAGTTCGGATGCGAGCACGCGATCGCGCCCTTGCCCGACATCGTGTGCGCGACGGGAATGCCGTAGGCTTCCGAGAAGCTCTGCAGCGCCGCGTAGGCCTCCGATATATGCACGCCACCGCCGGCGAGGATCAGCGGCCGCTCGGCGCGCGCAAGTAGGGCTGCCGCTTTCTCTACCTCGGCGCCATCCGGCCGCGTGCGCCGGGCCTGCGCTTTCAGCGTCGTTTCATCCACCCAGAAGTCGCTAGCGTCGAAGTCATGCTCGGCGTGGGCGACATCCTCCGGGACGTTGATGAGTACCGGCCCCGGCCGCCCGCTCGTCGCCACGGCGAAGGCGCGACGTACATGCTCCGGCAATCGCTTGATCACTTCGACGCGGATGACCTCTTTGACCGCTGGGCGCAGGATCTCGATCTGGCGCGCCTCCTGCGTCATGTTCTTCGTCGCGTGCTCGCGGTTTGCGTCACCCGTGATGACGATCATCGGCAGGCCCGCGTTCAAGCTCTCGATGATCCCCGTGACGAGATTCGTCGCGCCGGGGCCGAGTGTGCCGTCGCACACACCCGGGCGGTTCGTGACCTTCGCATAGGCATCGGCCGCGAAGGCCCCCGCGCGCTCGTCGTTGATGAGCGCGTGCTGGAGCCCGAGTGCGCGGCAGGCCTCGTAGAAGGGCAGGAGCTGGAAGCCGCCCATGCCGAACATCGGGCCGATGCCCGACAGCTTGAGCATCTCGGCGAGCGCCTGCCCTCCGGTCATGCGGCGTGTCGAGTTGGGCGTGGGGGTGCTCATGGAATGCCTTTCACGAAACGTGTGGGGGACTGAAAGATTGCAGACACGGGCGCGCCTTGTCGACTGCTGCGCGTACTGTGGCGCAAAGCAGCTAGCCCGTCCTGCGCGCTGCGGCCGCCAGCATGAGGTCGCAGAACTCGGCTGCCGACTGCCCGATCCTTCCGCCATGACGTAGCGCCGTCGCGTTGAGCGCGCTGATGTAGCCATCGCGGTAGGTCGAAAGGCCATCGCCGATGCGGGCTGAGAACGCGGAGACGCAGGCGCCCGCGATCCCCCGGGCATCGAGCGCCGGCAGGCGGCAGACGCCCGCGTCGTCGACCCCCCGGTCGGCATCGTTGTAGACGGCCGAGAAGACCGGGACCTTGATTGCGGTCTCCGGTTTGCCGCCGAGCAGGCCGCCGTGCGAGGCCGTCACGACGACGGCGCCGGCATCGGCCGGCGTCACGAGGCTCGCCGAATCCATCACGATCACCTTCGCTTGATCATGGACGTCGGACTTGATCTCGTGGCGCGCCTCGTCGGCAGGCGGCGGCTTCGGTGCGGGTGCCAGTGACGCTGCCGCCAAGTGCTCCAGGGCGTCGCGGCAGCTCATGCCGATCGCAAGGCCGAGGGACGTGGCCGACGTGTTCACCGTCGAGAGAATGCCTCGCGCGACGCCGTCGCCGCCATCGCCGATTCGAGCACTGGTGTGCGCAATAGCCGCGCCCGGCACGCCGAGTTCCGCCAGCAGATCAAGGCCGGCGACGCCCGCGCGCTCGCGGCCGATGCCGGCATCATTGAGGACGATGGCGGCGACGCCTTTGGCAGCAGCGTATGCGGCTGCATAGGCGCCGCCGTGCGAAGCCGCGTAGACGATCGCGCCATGATGCGCCGGCGTGAGGTGTGTGACGCTGTCGAGCACGATCGTTGGCAGACGCCTGGGGCTCATGCGCGTGATCCCTCCATGCGACAACGCCCAGGCGTTGGCCTGGGCGTTGACATTCATTCCTGCTCCGAACGCTCGGGCCTATTTCGTGGCGGCCGGCGCCGGCGTCTCGTTCGAGGTCTCGGTATCAGCCGGCCGCGGCGGCGGCTCCGGGATCTCGCCGCGCATGAGCTTCAGCGCATACTGAAGCTGTGTGTCCTTCTCCGCCTCGGGCGGCACATAGGAGTTCGAGCCCGACTCCTCCTTGCCGTCCTTTGCCGCCTCGCCCTTGAGATGGCCGCGCAGGCTCGCTTCACCACGCGGACGCTCCTTGCTGACCCGCGCCTTCAGCTCTTCCGGCAGCTCCTGCTCGACGACCACATCCGGGTCGATGCCCTTAGCCTGGATCGAGCGGCCCGAGGGCGTGTAGTAGCGCGCCGTCGTCAGGCGGATCGCACCGTTCTGGCCGAGCGGGATGATGGTCTGCACCGAGCCCTTGCCGAACGAGCGCGTGCCGATCACGAGTGCGCGACGGTGATCCTGCAGCGCGCCGGCCACGATCTCGGAAGCCGAGGCCGAGCCGCCGTTGACGAGCACCAGCACCCGCTTGCCGTCGGTGAGATCGCCGGCACGCGCATTCGAGCGCTGCGTCTCCTCGAGATTGCGGCCCTTGGTCAGCACAATCGCGCCGCGCTCGAGGAAGTCGTCGGACACGGCGATCGCCTGATCGAGGAGGCCGCCCGGATTATTCCGGAGATCGATGATGTAACCCTTCAGACTCGGGCCGATCTCCTTCTTGAGGCGTTCGATCGAGGAGACGAGGTTGGCGTGCGTCTGCTCGTTGAAGGTCGTGATGCGGATATAGGCGACATCCTTCTCCGCGCGGGCGCGCACGGCGTTGATCCGGATGCGGTCGCGCACGATCTTGAGATCGATCGGCTCGTCGTTGCCCTTGCGCTGGATCGTGAGCGTGATCGCGGTGCCGACCTTGCCGCGCATCTTCTCGACGGCCTGCTCGAGCGTCAGCCCGACGATCTGCTCGCCATCGAGGTGCGTGATGAGGTCATTGGCCATCACGCCGGCGCGCGCGGCGGGCGTATCGTCGATCGGGGCGACGACCTTGACGACGTTGTTCTCCATCGTCACCTCGATCCCGAGGCCGCCGAACTCGCCCCGCGTCTGCACCTGCATATCGTTGAAGTGCTTGCGGTTGAGGAAGGCCGAATGGGGATCGAGCGAGCTCAGCATGCCGTTGATGGCGCTCTCGATGAGCTTCGTGTCGTCCGGCTTCTCGACGTAGTCGCTGCGCACGCGCTCGAGCACGTCGCCGAACAGGTCGAGCTGCTTGTAGATTTCGCTGTTCCCCGACGTGGCGGAGTACGTGCGCGTGACGTTGAGCACGGTCGTCATCCCGGCCACGGCCGAGAGCGTGACGAACGTCCAGAATGCGTAGTCAGCTTTGCGCTTCATTCTTGCATCCTCTAAGAGCGTGCGGCCCACCAGGGATCAGGGTCGATAGGTCGATTGTCCTTGCGGAACTCGACGTACAGTACTGGAGCATTGCCTTCCGACTTTGCCGACTGCGACTTGGGCGCGGCGCTCATGAGCCCTACGGGCTCGCCTGCGAGGACGAACTGACCGACCTGCACGTCGATCTGAGATAGTCCCGCCAACAAAATATGATAGCCGTCCTCAGCATTAATGATCAAGAGCTGGCCCCAGGTGCGGAAAGGACCTGCCCATAGAACTGAGCCATCGCAAGGCGATCGCACCTGGGCAGAATGTCGCGTCTCGAGAACCACGCCCATGGATTGGGTGCCAAATTGCGTCTTGTCCCCGTAGCCCAGCACGCGTTTTCCCTGCGCGGGGAGGGGCAAAGAGCCCTTGGTCTGGGCAAAGGGCAGGGCCGGGCGCATGGGGACCGAGCTCAGCGCCGCAAGCTGGCTCGCGGAGGGCACGAGTTGGGCCATGGCAGGCCCGCTCTTGGCGGGGGCTTGCGCTTGGGGCGTGTCGGGGCGGGCCGCCGGGGGCTTCTCAGCCGAAAGTAGGGGGGGGATGGCCTGGCCGGGCGCCGGCGCAATGCTGCCCGCCTTGGCGTCGAGGCTTGCGATCAGCGTGGTCAGATCCTCGATCCGCTTGGCCGTCTCCGTTGCCTGCCGGCGCGCCGCGTCGAGGGCCGGCTGATACTCGGCGAGAGACTGGCGCCGGCTCTCGATGAGCTGGGCAATACGCGTGCGCTCGACCTCATGACGGGCCGTCTCCGCGCGCAGCACCTCGCTCTGGGCCTTGCTGGCCTCCATAATCTTCACGAGTTCGGCAAGGCGGCCCGCGAGGATCGTCGCCTGCTCGGCAAGCTCAGGAAAGGCGCGCGCCAGGATCATGGCGCTGCGTACCATCTGCAAGGCATCCTCGCGCCGCGTGATCAGGACCGGCGGGGGATTGCGCCCCATGCGCTGCATGGCGGCGAGCAGGACAGTGATCTTGCCGTGCCGCTCCGAAAGTTGATCGCGGATCTTGCGCTCCTGCTCGGCGAGCGCGGCCTGCTGGCGTTCGATCTCGGTGAGCCGCGCCTCGCTGTCGTGGATGATGCGGGCCGTCTCACGCAGGCTGTCGCTCAGGCGCTCGCGCTCGGCCTGGATGTCGGCGACGCTCTTTTCGAGGCCCTTCGTACGCTGGCGGGTCTGGTCGAGCTCCTTGCGGGACTTCTCGAGGCTTTCGCGTGCGTGCCCCGAAGCTTGCTGGGCGAATACCGGCGGCGCCGTCACCACCAGCGCCGCCAGGATGACCGCTGCCGCCGCACCCGAGCACGCCGACGCACGCACATGCGGGCTCGCGCAGGCCCGGCCGCGCCGTCCCGTCGCATCGCGCCTTGTCGGTCGTGCAGTACGCTCGTCTCGCGCCAAACGCGGGCCTCTCGAATGGCAGGCCTCCCGAGTACGCAGGAGGGTCGATTGTCTTGCCATGATGATTGCGGCAATTGTTTTGCCACGCAATGCCACAATATCCGGTAAAGTCACGCTGGCCGGCGCGCTTGTGCACAGCCCACGTGTTCGGCATGGCGTGAACGGCGGCGCGCGAGCACGCCCTATGGAGCCCTTCCCCGATGAGCACGGCCCTTTTCCATCTTTCGACGCTGGCCGTTTTCGCCGTGCTGGCGGTGCTGCTCCTGGGTTTATGGAACATGATGCGGGGTACAAGCCCCAATACGAGCCAGAAGCTCATGCGCTGGCGCGTCGGCCTGCAGTTCTTCGCCATTCTCGTTATGATGGCGTTCTTTCTGCTCACCCGCTGACGGAGGGCGCGGAGACATGGTCGTTCTGAACAAGATCTATACCCGCACGGGCGACAAGGGGACGACCGCGCTCGGGAGCGGCGAGCGCGTGCGCAAGGACAGCCTGCGCGTCTCCGCCTATGGCACCGTCGACGAGACGAATGCGGCCGTCGGCATGGCGCGGGTGCACATTGCCGGCGAAGATTACCCGATCGACGTCGATGCGATGCTCGGCCGCATCCAGAACGATCTCTTCGATCTCGGCGCCGACCTCTGCCTGCCGGATCGCGGCAAGCCACTTCCTTACGAGCCGCTTCGCGTCGTCGCCCAGCAGGTCGAGCGCCTCGAGCACGAGATCGATGAGATGAATGCGGCGCTGAAGCCGCTCCGCTCGTTCGTGCTGCCGGGCGGTACGGCCGGTGCCGCGGCGCTTCATGTCGCCCGTACGGTCTGCCGGCGTGCCGAGCGCCTGATCGTGGAGCTTGCGGCCGAGCCGGACGAGCCGGTGAGCGAGGCGGCCATCCGCTACCTCAATCGCCTGTCCGACCTCCTGTTCGTTGCGAGCCGCTTCGTCAATGACCTGGGAGATCGCGACGTGCTGTGGGTGCCCGGCCAGAACCGCGGCTAAAGCAACGGACTTGAAATTCATCTCAGTTCGCGGCTGGGGTGACGAGTGTCACGCTTCCCGCGGAGCCCATTTTCCATTCGAGGAGTTTCGCCGCGTGTTCGTTCCCCTCAGAGACGAGAATCCGTTGCGCGTTATCCGCTGGCAGTGGGTGACGATCGGGATCATCATGACGAACGTGCTGGTTTTTCTGCTCCAGCTTACAGGACAGGCCTACACGGCGAGTTTTGCTGAAATTCCGTCCGAGCTGATCAATGCGGGCGGCCGTGCGGCGTATGGGCCTGGCGACTTTATTCCCGTGCCCGAGGCGCTGACGCTCATCACCTACCAGTTCCTGCATGGAAGCCCGCTTCACCTCATTGGCAACATGCTTTTCCTGTGGGTGTTCGGCGACAATATCGAGGATGCCATGGGGCACCTGCGCTTCCTCGTCTTCTATCTCCTCTGCGGTGTCGCTGGCGGTCTTGCTCACGCGGTCATGACGCCGGCCTCCGACGTCCCGCTGATCGGTGCTTCCGGGGCGGTGGCCGGCGTGATCTCGGCATATCTGATCCTGCATCCGCGCGTGCGTGTTTGGGTGCTGGCCTTCCGTTTCATTCCGCTCAGGATCAGCGCGGCCTGGGCGCTCGGCGCCTGGATCGCGACGCAATTCGTGATGCTCGCCATTCCTGATGAGACGCCCGTCGCGTGGTGGGCGCACATCGGCGGGATTCTCGCCGGCGCATTCCTGATCGTGTTCATGCGCCGCCCCGGCGTGCCGCTTTTCGATCAGAGCCAGCGGGTCTGAAGCTCCGA
>DATMRT010000092.1:0-7808 GCA_035565975.1 Hyphomicrobiaceae bacterium | reverse complement strand
CTCTATTTCCCCCTCTCCCCGCGTGCGGGGAGAGGGCCGGGGTGAGGGGCGGGAGCTTGTGCGACATTTGCGTTTGCCGCCGCCCCTCATCCTAACCTTCTCCCCGTGAAGGACGGGGAGAAGGGACCTGTGGCGCTTGAGACGACTGTCGCGCGCGCTACGTGAGCGCACTCACCCCAAACCCAGCATCAGCCCGAGGTTCTGCACGGCGGCGCCGGATGCGCCCTTGCCGAGATTGTCGAGCCGCGCGACGAGCACGGCCTGCCGGAGGTCCGCATTGCCGTAAACGAACAACTCGATCTTGTCGGTTCCATTTAGCGCTTCGGCTTCGAGACGCGGTAGCGTCGCGACCGGTTCCTTGATCACCGAGACGAGCTTCTGGCCCTGGTAATGCTTGTCGAGGGCTAGCTCGATGTCCTTCAAGCAGGGTTTGCTTGGCAGCGTGTCGAGATGAAGCGGCACGCTCACGAGCATCCCCTGACGGAAGTTGCCGACCGACGGCACGAAGATGGGCCGCCGCGTGAGCTTGCTGTACTTCTGTAGCTCCGGCACGTGCTTGTGCGTCATGGCGAGACCGTACAGCTCGAAGGACGGCGCCGTGCCAGCCTCGTAGGCCTGGATCATGGACTTGCCGCCGCCCGAATAGCCGGAGACGGCGTTGACGGTGATCGGATAGTCGGCGGGAATGATGCCGGCGTCGACGAGCGGCCGCAGGAGCAGGATGCCGCCCGTCGGATAGCAGCCGGGATTGGTCACGCGCTTTGAGGTCGCTATGGTTTCGGCTTGCCCGGGCGCCAGCTCTGGCACACCGTACGTCCATCCCTCAGCGACGCGGTGCGCCGTCGAGGCGTCGATAATGCGCGGGCTCTTCTCGCCGAGTGAATCCGCGAGCGCCACCGCTTCCTTCGCCGCATCGTCCGGCAGGCAGAGAATGACGACATCCACCTCGGCCATCAGCGCCTTGCGCGCGGCCGCATCCTTCCGCTTTTCGGGATCGATGGACTTGATCTCGACACCCTTGGCGCCGGCGAGGCGCTCACGGATTTCGAGCCCTGTCGTACCGGCTTCGCCGTCGATGAAGACGGTCGGAGTCTTGCCTTTGATGCCGGCGGACTTGCCTTTGGCAGCGGTCGTGGTGGCCATGGTCGTGATCCTGATGTGGGAGCGGTGCCTGCGGGCACAAAAAAAGCCGCGTCAGGGCGGCGGCGGTCGATCGACGGGCTTCTTCAGACTGCAAGCCGTCATCGCCGCCGCGCCAGCGGGCGCGCGCGCAAACGTCGGATGATGGCGAAACCGGTGCTCATGGGGCGGGAACATGATGAAACGGCCCCCGAAAGTCAATGGCCATCGAACTCCGAGGAGAATGTCCACCAAAGCGGCAATCGTCAGATGACGCGCCGGTGACCTTCCCGGCGCCTCAGCGCCCGAATGGCGGTCATGGTCTCGGCGAGGCTCCGGTCGAGGCCCACCGACTGGCTCCAGCCGAGCTCGGCCTTGGCGCGGGCGTTGCTGACCTTCGTGACCTTGCCGCGCATGGTGGCGACGAGTGCCGGAGTGACCATGCGGGGCGTGCGGAAGACGGTCGAGCGCAGCCAGTCGAGGGCCGGACCGGCGCTCATGACGAAATCCGGGAGCACCGCGGGCGCCGCGGGGATGCTCATGTCGGACCAGTGCATGAGCAGGCTCAGCTCGCGCATTTCGGGCGCGTGGTCATTGGCGATGATGAACCGGCCCGTTACGTCGCGCTCGGCAGCCAGCACATGCGCCGCGGCGACGTCGCGCACGTCGACATAGGCGAGGTTGGTGTTCGGTGCGCCGAGACGCATGGACCCGAGCATGATGCTTTCGATCAGGCCGAGTGAGGGCGTGCGGCGGTGGAAGTCGGGGCCGCCGACCGTGCCCGGCAGAATCGTGACGAGCTTGATGCCGGTCTCCTCAGCGGCCTTCCATGCCGCACGCTCACCCTCGGTCTTGGCGCGGAAGTAGGGAACGCCGAGGTCCGTCGCCCAATGGTCCTCCGTCACGGGTGGATCGTCCGGACGCACGCGTGGCAGGGTTGCGACGGAGGACGTCAGCACGACCTTGGGCACACCGGCGCGCGCGGCAGCACGCACGGCGTTGGCTGCGCCCTCGGTGCTGTCACGCAGCATGGATTGGGTCTCGGCTGGGCCTGCGGGATGCATGGCGTAGGTTGCGGCGACGTGGATCAGGACGTCGATGCCGCGGCAGGCCTCGACGAAGGGCTCGAGCGTACGCACGTCGAGGCCGACGATATCGCCGATGCCGAGTGTGCGGAGCGGCTCCGCCTTCGCCGCATCCGCGGCCGAGCGGATCGAGGCCCTCACATCGTAGCCCTGCGCGAGGAGCGCCTTGCAAACCCCGAAGCCCACGTGCCCGTTGGCCCCGGTGACGAGGACCTTCATGGGTATTCCTGCTCAAGCATTGACGAAGATATTCGTCTTGCGCCGCTTGCGGGCCAGATAGAGGATGAGCAGAGCGCTGCCGCCGAGCACGATCCAGGCAGGCAGGCTGAGCAGTGGAACGATCACGCCGTCCCAGAACGCGGGATGAATCTTCAGCGAGAGCGTGCGCTTCACGTTCTCGAGCATGGCCGGTGCAAGCTCGGCCCAGTACTGCAGCGCTGAGGTGACGACGAGGCCGCTGTCGTTGGCGATGGTGCGCGTGCCGTCGCTGACGAGCGCGATCAGCGCAACCAGCAGGAAAATGCGGGCGAGGATGCGCAGGGAGACTTGTGCCACCGCGCGCGCGCTCGGGACGAATACGAGCAGCAGCAACACGACACCCACCACAGTGAGGGCGCGGTTCTCGCTGATGAGCTCTTTGATGGTGTCGATCATACGCAGGTGCCGCCGCTCCGCGTGGATGCCCGTGTGCTAGCGCGCGAAGCAACGGCGCGCTAGCAATTTCCATGGCGTTTGATCGGGTCGATCCTGTGGCGGCTGCGAGCGGCGGTACAACTACCCCCGTTCAAATACTCGGGGTCACCCCCTAGGCCGCCTTGACGAGCCGCGAGGAGAGATCGAGCACGGCCATCATGTAGCCGACGCGGTCGTCCGCCGCCTCGGCGAGCAGGGAGAAGTAGTCCGGCCCGCTCGGAATGATCTCGCCGATCACCTCGCCGTACTCGAAGCGCAGCTCCGCCTCGTGCTTCTTGGCGATCGCCTGCATTTTCGCGTTCTCGGCGAGGCAGCTCATGAACAGCAGCCTGACGCCGCGATTGCGGGCCGAGCGGATGACGCGGCCCATCAGCGCCGAGCCGATGCCCTGGTCCTGATAAGCGCGCTCGACCGAGAAGGCAGCTTCCGCCTCCACGCCCCAGTTATCGGCGAGTTTTCTCAGTTCCGCAGCAGCACGGATCTCGCCATCGACGAAGTAGCCGAAGACGATCGAGCCCATGTCGTTCATGCGGGCGGCGTAGTCCTCGATGAAGCTGTCCGACACGCCATGGGCAAAGCGCAGGCGCCGGCTGTCTTTGTCGAGGCGCAGGAGGTGGTCGCGAAAGAGATAACCTTCAGTCGGCCACAGCTTGCGCACCGTCGCAGCCGAAATCGGATGCACCTCGGACTGGCCGGCCGCCGCCGCGTCATCCGGGTCGATGACCGCGCGTGAGGTGGTGGTGCTCATGATGTACCCCTTGAGTTGGCACAAGCGAGCCGGCGCTCTTATCGGCACCGGTCTCACAGGTTCATATGGGTTTCCTATTGCGTTGCACAATAGTGCCCGCCAATGACATCTATGTTAAGCACAATTTATGAGCAATTTTGATATGTTAGCGCGACTGTTGCGGTGCCATATTTCAGGGTCAATTGGGCGGTAATTGGCCGCCCCGGGCGGTTCGCCGCAGGCGCCTACAGGAAGCTGTAGGGGTCGATGTCGACAGTCAGGCGGAGGTCGCCCTTGATCTCGGGGATTTCGGCGAGCCAGGCGCGGAGATAGGCCTGGACGTCGAGCTCGCGCGGTGCCTTGAGCAACAGCCGCCAGCGATAGCGCCCGCGGATGATCGAGATCGGCGCCTCGGCGGGCCCCAGAACCTCGATGCGAGGCGCCGCGGGGGCGCGCCGGGCGATGTCACGTGCCACGCTCTCGGCGGTCTCCTTGTGGCGGGCCGAGACGATGAGCGATGCGAGTCGGCCGAAGGGCGGCAGCATGGCGAGCTGGCGCGTGCGGATTTCCCGCTCGATGAAAGCTTCGCGGTCGCCGCGCACGATCGCATCCATGACCGGGTGCTCAGGCATGTGCGTCTGGATGTAGCCGGCGCCCTTGGCGAGCGCGCGCCCGGCGCGGCCCGTGACCTGATGAAGGAGCTGGAATGTGCGCTCGGCCGCGCGGGGATCGGCGCCTTGGGCGAGGCCGAGGTCGCCGTCGATCACGCCGACGATCGCGAGGTCGGGGAAGTGGTGGCCCTTGGCTACGATCTGCGTCCCGATGATGATGTCGATCTCGCCGCTCTCGATGCGCTTGATGACATCGCGCATTTCCGTGAGCGAGGGGATGAGATCCGATGAGAGCAGCGCGATGCGCGCTTCGGGAAAGCGCTCGCGCACTTCCTCGTCGATGCGCTCGACGCCCGGACCGCAGGCGACGAGACTGTCGGCTTCCCCACATTTCGGGCACTTCGACGGCAGCGGCATCGAGAAGCCGCAGTGATGGCAGTTCAGCCGGTTGCGGAAGCGGTGCTCGACGAGCCAAGCCGTGCATTGCGGACATTCGATGCGATGGCCGCAGGACCGGCAGAGCGTGAGCGGGGCATAGCCGCGCCGATTGAGAAACAGCAGCGTCTGCTGCCGCTTGGCCATGGTCTCTGCCATGGCCTCGACCAGCACCGGCGAGAGCCATTTGCCCTTTTCCGGCGGCGATGAGCGCAGATCGATCGGCGTGATCTCGGGAAGGTCGACGCCCGTGTAGCGCCCCGGCAGGATGAGATGGCGATAGCGGCCCGTGCGCGCATTCACGTGGCTTTCGATCGACGGCGTCGCCGAAGCCAGCACCACCGCCGCGCCGCCGAGATGCGCGCGCACGACGCTCATGTCGCGGCCCTGATAGTGGACGCGATCCTCCTGCTTGAAGCCCGGATCGTGCTCCTCGTCGACCACGATCAGGCCGAGATCGGCAAAGGGCAGGAACAGGGCTGAGCGTGCCCCGACGATCACGCGCGCTTCGCCGGTGGCTGCCGCGCGCCACACGCGCCCGCGCTCAGGGCCTGAGAGCGCCGAGTGCCACTCCGCCGGTGCACAGCCGAAGCGCGCCTTGAAGCGGTCCATGAACTGGCTGGTGAGCGCGATCTCTGGGAGCATGATCAAGGCCTGCCGGCCCTGTTCGAGCGTGTGCGCGACGGCCTCGAAATAGACCTCCGTCTTGCCTGAGCCGGTCACGCCGTCGAGCAGCGAGACGGAGAACGATTGCGCCTCGACAGCGGCGCCGAGCGTTTCCACGGCTTGCTGTTGTGCATCCGTGAACGTGACGGTCGCGTGCAAGGGATCGGGGCGCGGAAAGCGTCGCTCCGGGATCACGACCTCGACCAGACATCCCGCCTGGATCAGGCCGTCGATGACGCCGTTGGTGCACGCGGCTTCGGCCGCGAGCGCGCTCTTGGGGCGAATGAGGCCGTCGGCTGCAATGTCCAGCGCCCGCTTGCGCGCCGGCGTCATGCGCGGCGGCTCGGTGGCACCCTCGACGCGCGCGACGCCGAGGCGCGGCTTGACGGGCTCGAAGGCCGCCTGCGCGCTCATCATCATGCGCACGACCATGCCGAGCGGCGCCAGCGTGTAGCGCGCGACCCACTCCGCGAAGCGCAGCGACGTCGGTGGCAGGCCCGGCGCGTCCATGCGCTCGATGATGGCCTTGAGCTTTTTCTCGCTGATGGGCTTGCCCTGGTCGCCGACCGGCTGGTCCCACACGAGACCGATGCGGGTCTGCGGCCCGAAGGGCACGATCACGAAATCGCCGGGTTCCACGTCCACGCCTGCCGGGAGCGCGTAATCGTAGGTCTGGTCGAGGGCAACGGGCAGCAGCACCGGCACGCGGGGGCGCGCGACGGCGGGCGGTCCAAGCATCGTTGCGAGCAAGTCTTCCAAACAGTCTACACTCGGACTAGGAGTACAACTCGAATCAGCTCGCCACTCTAGCCGCTCAGGAACGGCGATCCGAGGGCAGCATTCACACAGGCCCGCAGGAGCCTCCTGGAGGAGCACCCATGAAATTCTTCGTCGATACGGCCGACGTTGCCGAGATTCGTGAGCTGGCCGCGCTCGGCCTGCTCGACGGTGTGACCACGAACCCGTCCCTGGTGGCGAAAACAGGGCGCGATTTCAAGACCATCATCGAAGAGATCTGCGACATCGTGGACGGCCCGGTCTCGGCCGAGGTCACGGCCCTCGATGCCGAGGGCATGGTTCGCGAGGGCGAGATTCTGGCCGACATCGCCGACAACGTGGCCGTGAAGGTGCCGCTCACCTGGGACGGTCTCAAGGCGTGCCGTGCGCTCACCGAAGACGACATCATGGTCAATGTGACGCTGTGCTTCTCGGCCAATCAGGCGCTGCTTGCGGCAAAGGCCGGCGCGACGTTCATCTCGCCCTTCATCGGTCGTCTCGACGACATCGGCCAGAGCGGCGTCGAGCTGATCCAGGAGATCCGCACGATCTACGACAACTACCCGGAGCTCGGCACGGAGATCCTCGCCGCCTCCATTCGCTCGGAAGAGCACGTCAAGCAGGTGGCGCTCGCGGGCGCCGATGTTGCGACCATTCCGCCGAAGATCCTGCACGCGCTCGTCAAGCATCCGCTGACCGACAAGGGCATCGAGGCCTTCCTCGCCGACTGGCAGAAGACCGGCCAAAAGATCAAGGAGTGAGGCGCGTGGCCCAGTCGGTGATGTGGAAGGAGCTGACGGCGCCGGAGCTGGTCGAGAAATCGAAGGCCGGCGCGCTCGTCGTGATGCCTGTTGCTTCCATGGAGCAGCACGGACCGCATATGGCCGTTGGCGTCGATACGGTGCTCTGCGAGACGGTGTGCCAGCGCGCGGCGGAAGCGCTCGCGAGTGAGATGCCGATCGTCGTCGCGCCGACGCTCTGGTGCGGGATGGCCGAGCATCATATGGCGCGCGGCGGCACGTTCACGTTCGACATCCCGACCTATCGCGGGGTGCTGCTGTCGTTCCTCAAGAGCATCGAGCGGCATGGCTTCAAGCGCGTGTTCATCGTCAATGGTCATGGCGGCAACATCAGCGCGCTTTCCGCTTTCCTGCCTGACTTCGTGCGCGAGACAGGCCTGACGATCCGCGTGACGACGTATTTCGAGCTGGCACAGCCGGGTATGCCCGCGATCCTCGAGGATCAGGAGCGCGTCCGCCATGCCTGCGAGGGGGAGACGTCGATGATGATGGCGGTGGCGCCGGATCTGGTGCGTGCGGAGAAGCTGTCGGAGGCCGTTGGCCCCGCGCGTCAGACACCCATGCCGCTGCAGGTGCTCCGGCATCGCTCCTATGGCGAATTCACGCCGACCGGCGTGGTCGGCGATGCGCGCCGCTCGACGGCGGATAAGGGCAAGCGGTTGATGGACGTCTGCCGCGATGCCCTCGTCAGCGCGATCCGCGATCCGGACACATGGAAGGGTTAGTGGAGATGCGGTCGCAGCGAATGCGACCTGTCCCCTTGTAACTTGCGATCCGCGGAAGGTGGTAAGGTGCCTCCCGCGGCAGCGGGCGGGTGCCCGAAATCCCCTGGGTCCTCGAAGACCGTGGGAGAGCCTGGTGCCCCGCTCGTCATCCACTCGAACCCGAACAGTCG
>DATMRT010000091.1:0-22211 GCA_035565975.1 Hyphomicrobiaceae bacterium | reverse complement strand
CACATTCTCTCGCCGGCGGGTGCGAATCCACTCTGCGCCGTAGAGCTGATGATTGCTGCTCCATCCGAACAGCGCCGCGGGCGCGCACAGCGTGTGCGAGAGGAAGTCGCGATCCTCGCGAATATCGACGATCTGGCTATCCATGTAGGGCTCGGAGAAGCGGATCCGGTTGGTCACGCAGGACGTGTTGAATACGACTGCGGCCGTACAGGGAAAGCCCCGCGCGATATGGACTGCGAGGCCGCCGCCGAGCGAATGGCCCGTAACGTGGAAGCGCACCACGCGCCCCTGGGCACGAGCAAAAGCCTGCCTTCGGATTTCCCTGAAGGCCTCGCGGGCGAGGCGATACTGGTCCCATGGATTGAACCACTGGGTCACCCAGGATGCATTCGCGAGAGCGTCTGTCGGCGTCGGTAGGAGCTTGGCCCAGCCTTCACCGCCGATCTGATCGGTGCCGCGGAAGGCCACAAGAACATGATCCTCGTTGTCGACCGTCCGGCTGAAGACCATGTAACCGAGCCCGCTCGGATCGCTGATCGGCTCGCCGACGGCTTTCCAGCTCGGATCGAACTTCACGAGGTCGCCGCTCTCCCGTCCGGTGCCGCCATAGGCATTGAGGCTTGCAATCGCGTAGGGAAGGAACGTCGCCGAGATATGCTCCTTGTTCTCGCAGCCGTCCGGATCATCGCAGCCGGCCTCAGGGCCGCTCGAGGCGGCCTGCCGGAGATCGGGAATCACGGGCGCCTTGCAGACATTCTGTGCGGTGTTCTCGGGCGTAATGCCGAGCGAAGCTCGGTCGACGGGTCGACCTTGCCAGGCAGCCAGACCGATCAGCGGAACGATCAGGAACGTGAAATAGCGACGCATCGGATGTTCCCCCCGGACAGCCGGCTCAAGTATCCTCGCGGGCGACCGCTGTCCAGATTCGGCGGCTCGCCCAATATCGACAGCGGCGCCCCCGGTGCGCGTCGACCTCAAAAAGGCCTAACGGAATCATGCATTTGCCCGCATGATTGAGACAACGACGTTCGCATGGGGTCACGGGTCGAGATACGAACATCTGTCTAGCGGAGGAATGCGACAATCGGGGGACGGCCGGGCTGTCGAAAGTGATATGAGGGAAGGACGCCCCACTGGCGCGAATGTCCCAAATGGCCGAGCGCAGGGCGGCGTCCGGCTGCCTCGCTCTTGCCCTTCCGATCGATTAGAATTACTCAAAAAGGAGCGGTACGGACTGAGTGCCCATGGCGTCGCATAACGACATCACGATCGAGATCACGCCGCAGGTTCTGCTCAAGGCCTATTCGTGCGGCATCTTCCCAATGGCCGAGAGCGCGGACGACCCGGCGCTCTACTGGATCGAGCCGCAGGCGCGGGGCATTCTGCCCCTCGACGCGGTGCATGTTCCGCGCCGGCTCGCTAAAACCGTCCGCCAGGAACATTTCGAGGTTCGCATCAACAGCGACTTCGAGGCCGTGATCGATGGCTGTGCAGCTTCGAAGGCTGGGCGGCGCTCGACCTGGATCAACGCCCGCATCCGGAGTCTGTACGGGGCCCTGTTCGAGCAGGGCTATTGCCATACCGTGGAGACTTGGTGGGAGGGCCGGATCGTCGGCGGCCTGTATGGGGTCGCGCTCGGCGGCGCCTTCTTCGGCGAGAGCATGTTCTCGACCGAGAGAGACGCAAGCAAAGTCGCGCTCGTCTATCTGTGCGCCCGGCTGGCCCACGGTGGTTTCACGCTGCTCGATACGCAGTTCGTGACGGATCACCTGCGCCAGTTCGGGACCGTCGAGGTGGAGCGTCAGGAGTTTCATCGGCTGCTCGAGCCGGCTCTGGCCTGCGGGGCGGACTTCCACGCCCTGCCGACTGATGCCTCCCCTGACCAGATCCTCGCGGCGCTGAGGGTGGCTTCACTCCACGGCTGAAGCTGCCGCCCCCGAGCTTCAGAAGGGCAGGCGCGCCGCCTGGTGGCTGAAGTAGTTGTCGATGGCCGAACGGATCGACCGGGAAACGTTGCCACGCCAAGCCTCCGAGCGAAGCTGAGCGGCATCGGCGCGGTTGGTGACGTAGGCAAGCTCGATCAGCACGGCCGGTACCTTGGCGGTCTTCAGAACCTGGAAGGCGGCGTTGCGGTCCGGGTTCTCGTTCATATTCGTGCTGCGGCCCATGTTCTCGATGACAGCTCGCGCGAAGATGTTGGTGCGGTCGCGCGTCGACTCGACCTCCCGTCCGACCAGGTCGGCAAGGATGCTCTTCACCGCCGTCCCCTGGCGACCGATCCCCTTGAGAGCGGCGAGCTCGGTATCCGAGAGGGCTTCGTTCGCGCTCTCCCGCAATGCCGACTTGGCGAGGCTGCTCGCGACCGACTCGCGCAGCGAATAGATGGTCGCGCCACGTGCGCGCGCACTTGCGTAGTCGGCATGAATGGCAATGAACAGCGCCGCTTTGCGGTCCTCAGCGAACTCGCGGCGCTCCTCGAGCGGGACGAACGTGTCGTCATCGCGGGTCATGGCCACACGATATCGGCCGCTCGCCCGGAGCTGATCGCGGAGGGTCAGTGCAAAGGCAAGAACCACGTCCTTTTCGACGATGCCGTTCCGGGTCGCGCCCGAGTCATGCCCGCCGTGACCGGGATCGAGGACGATCAGCGGCTTGTAGGCATTTGCTGCCCGCTTGTCGGGGCGCTCGGCCCGACGGGGCACCGGCGGCTGTATTGCGCCGCTTATGCTGGCGCGCTGGACCACCGACGGCGGCATGGCAACGGCCGCCTGCAGCAGTGAAGCCATATCGGTGGCCGCCGGTGAGATTTCCAGCGAGAGGAGTACAGGGCCGCTGCCGCCGCCCTCGAGAAATTCCGATTTGTCGACGACGACGGGCTCCGTGACGTCGATCACGACGCGCATCTTGCCGGGAGCGCCGAGGCCCGCGCGAAAGCCGCTCACGATGCCTACGGGCTCGCCGGAGAGCGAGGGCGGGAGCTGCAGCTTGACCGTCGGCAGATCGACGATCACGCGGTTGGGGTGGGGCAGCGACTGGACCTGATAGTCGACCTTACGCTCGAGCGCGATCACGAACCGCGTCTTCTTGAGAGCTGCGGACGGCGCTGAGGGGAAGGGTGCTGCAGAAGCAAGCTCGGTCGGCGCGGCAGCGAGGGCGGATTGTGCGGCGGCCTCTTCCGCAACCATGCCCCACATGACGGCGAGCACGATGGCGGACAAACGCATACACGCACGCAGCCGGAAAGCCCTCCGGCTACCTGCACCTGCCTGAAACATGACGACTAACCCCCGTCAACGCGACACCGGTTTCAGTGGTGAGCTTAGTGACCTTAGACCCGGAACGTGGCTATTTCCGGGAAAACCCTGGCTCTTGTTATGGAGCGATAAAGGTTAAGATCGCGCAAACCGCTGTCGCGGAAGCGAGCGCTAAGGCCGCGCGGGATCGACCTCCCTCCGGCAGTCGCCGCGGCGCATCACGGCTCCGACCGATCACGGCAACGTCGTGCCTCTGCACGCGGACGATCGCACCACTCCCGCGCATCGCGTTGGAAGGCCGCTCTACGGCTGCCCTGTCTCCCGGCACGCGTGATGCGCTTTCGGGCGGAGCCGCATTTGACTTTCTGGGGCGAGGCATCGTCTTATTGTCGAGGCGAGGGCTGCAAAGCCCGTTCAACTCGTTTCGGTGGTCGGTTTCTCCTGCGGCCGGCTGGCGGAAGAAATGTCCAACAAAAGGGGAGGCTCCTAATGAGCACTATGCGTCGCGCGCTCGCCGTCTTGACGGCAGCCGCTGCTATTCCATTGCTTGCTACTGCTGCGAACGCCCAGAAGACGCTGCGTTTCGTCCCCCATTCGGATCTGAAGATCCTCGATCCGATCTGGACCACCGCCTACGTCGTCCGCAACCATGGCTACATGGTCTACGACACCCTTTTCGGCATGGACGACAAGGGTGAGATCAAGCCGCAGATGGTCGACACCTATAAGCTGTCGGACGACAAGCTCACCTGGACCATGACGCTGCGCGACGGCCTCATGTGGCACGACGGCAAGCCGGTCACTACGGAAGACATCATCCCGTCGATCAAGCGCTGGGCGGCGAAGGATTCGATGGGCCAGAAGATGATGTCCTTCGTCGAGGCACTGACGGCGAAGGATGCCAAGACTTTCGAGATCAAGCTGAAGTCGCCGACGGGCCTCGTGCTTCTGGCGCTCGGCAAGCCGTCCTCGAACGTGCCGTTCATGATGCCGAAGCGCGTTGCCGAGACGGATCCCAACAAGCAGATCGAGGAGTTCGTCGGCTCCGGCCCGTTCGTCTTCAAGCGCGACGAGTGGCAGCCGGGCAGCAAGATCGTCTATACGAAGTTCGAGGGCTACAAGCCGCGCTCGGAGCCCCCTTCAGGGACGACGGGCGGTAAGGTCGTCAAGGTGGACCGCGTCGAGTGGCGGCCCATTCGCGACCATCAGCAGGCTGTCAACGCGCTGCTCGCGGGTGAGATCGATTACATCGAGGCCCCGCCGCATGACCTCCATCCGCTGCTGAAGCAGAGCAAGGATGTCTACATGTACAACTGGAACCCGCTCGGGAACCAGTACACCTTCCGCTTCAACACCCTCCACAAGCCCTTCGACAATCCAAAAATCCGCCAGGCCTTGTTCTACGCCTTCAATCAGGAGGACTTCCTGAAGGCTGTTGTCGGCTCCGAGGAGTATTACAAAGTCTGCAAGGCGATGTTCATCTGCGGCACGCCATTCGCGACGGAAGCCGGCTTCGAGGACAAGTTCGAGTCGAACTTCAAGAAGGCGCGCGAGATACTGACGCAGGAGAAGTACGACGGCACCCCGATCGTGCTGATGCATTCGACAGACCTGCAGGTTCTGACGAACCTCGCCCCGGTCGCCAAGTCGCTCATGGAGCGGGCCGGCTTCAAGGTCGACATGCAGTCCATGGACTGGCAGACGGTCGTTGCCCGTCGCGCCAAGAAGGACCCGCCGGAAGCGGGCGGCTGGCACGCCTTCCTGACCTCATGGGTGGCGGGCGACCTCCTGAACCCGGTCATGATGGGGTTCCTGAACGCGGGTTGCGACAAGGCCATGTTCGGCTGGCCTTGCGACAAGGAAATCGAGAAGCTCCGTGACGACTTTGCGCGCGAGACGGACATCGAGAAGCAGAAAGCAATCGTTGCCGCTATTCAGAAGAGGGTGGTGGAGTATCCAACCCATATCCATCTCGGGCAGTGGTACAACCACGGTGCGCTGCGTAAGAACGTGAAGGGCGTCGTGGCCTCGCCGGCCCCTGTGCTCTGGAACATCTCGATCGACTGATCAGCTCCGGCGCGCAAGCCGGGGACATATTCAAGCGGCCGGGCAGGATCAGAAGATCCTGCCCGGCCGTACGCTTTTCGGTGGGGCACTCATGCCTGAGCCGTTCGCCGGGTGCCGATTTTACCAGCATCGGAGCCCGCCCCGGCGTCGGTACTTTTGGAACATCACAATTGAATAATGGATCGGGTGACGTATTGTATTCCCCGGCGGGCTCGCCGCCGGGAATTTAAAGCTCCGGCGCCCGCGAGCCGCTGTAGTTCGCAGTGCCAGATCAGGAACTTCATGGGCAGCTATATCCTCCGGCGGATTTTCTCCACATTGCCGGTGCTGGCGATCGTGGCGGTGCTCGTCTTCCTCATGCTGCGCCTGACACCGTCGGATCCTGCGGCCATCATCGCCGGCGATTATGCGAGCCCCGAGCAGATCGAGGGCATTCGTGAACGCCTCGGCCTCAATGAGCCGATCCTCAAGCAGTTCTTCATCTGGGTCAGCGGCGTACTTCGGGGCGATTTCGGCGAAAGCTTCTTCTACAAGAAGCAAGTCGCCGAGCTCATCGGCGAGCGGCTCGAGCCGACGCTGTCGCTATCGCTTTTGACGATCCTGCTCGTGGTGCTCGTTGCGGTTCCGCTCGGCGTTATCGCCGCCCACAATCACGGCACCTGGATCGACCGCTTCGTGATGGGGTTTTCCGTTCTTGGATTCTCCATTCCGGTGTTCGTCGTCGGATACATTCTCATCTACGTTTTTGCCGTGACGCTCGACTGGCTGCCGGTGCAAGGCTACCAGCG
Source organism: Hyphomicrobiaceae bacterium (assembly GCA_035565975.1). Taxonomy (GTDB): domain Bacteria; phylum Pseudomonadota; class Alphaproteobacteria; order Rhizobiales; family Hyphomicrobiaceae. The sequence continues at coordinate 16,102 of DATMRT010000091.1, read as the reverse complement.
GATCAGCGAAGGCATAGGGGGATGGTTGCTGCGACTGATTTTGCCGGCGATGACGCTCTCCGTCGTCTTTATCGCGTTCATCGCCCGCATGACGCGCACGAGCGTGTTGGAAGTGCTGAACGAGGACTACATCCGCACGGCCCGTGCGAAGGGCCAGACCGAGATCAAGGTTCTGGTCCGCCATGCGCTCGCCAACGCCGCAGTGCCCATCCTCACCATCATTGGTCTCACCGTCGCGATCCTGATCGGTGGCGTGGTCGTGACGGAATCCGTCTACACGCTGCCGGGCCTCGGTCTGCTCACGGTCGACGCCGTGCTCGCGCGCGACTATCCGACGATCCAGGCCGTCATCCTCCTTTTCTCGTTCGCCTATGTGCTCATCAACCTGCTGGTTGATGTCGCCTACACATTCCTCGATCCCAGGATCCGCTATTGATGGCCAGCATAGACGCAGCCCCGCCGGTCTCCCGACGACGTTCCGTCTGGTCGACCGTGCTGCGCAATCCGAGCGTCATATTCGGCGGCTCGATCGCGCTGATCCTGCTGACGATCGCCGTACTGGCGCCATTCCTCGGAACGCGCGATCCGGCCGAGATCAATCCGTCGGCGCGCAATCAGAAGCCCGGATATACGGCCACGGTTCGTGACGATGAGGGCAAGAAGATCTCGGTCGTCTATCATTTCGGCTCGGATAGCCTTGGCCGCGACATTTACAGCCGCGTGATCTACGGCGCGCGCGTATCGCTGATCGTCGGTGTGACCGTTGCCGTCATTGCGGTCTTCATCGGCCTCATCATCGGGATGATCGCCGGCTACATACGGTGGCTCGACGGCATCATCATGCGCTTCATGGACGGACTGATGGCGATCCCCGAGATCCTGCTCGCCATCGCGCTCGTGTCATTGTCGCGCGCCGGTCTCCCCGCGGTGATCATCGCGATCGTCATCCCGCAGGTGCCGCGCGTCGTTCGTCTCGTGCGCTCGGTCGTTCTGTCGATCCGCGAAGAGCCCTACGTCGAAAGCGCCATAACAGTCGGTACGCCGACGCCGACGCTGCTCTGGCGCCACGTGCTCCCCAATACGACCGCGCCGTTGATCGTGCAGGGAACGTTCATTTGTGCGAGTGCCATCCTGGTCGAGGCGATTCTCTCGTTCCTCGGCATCGGCATCCCGCCGGAGGTACCGACCTGGGGCAACATCATGGCCGAGGGGCGCACCTACTTCCGCATTCTGCCGCACAACATTCTCTATCCCGGCATTGCGCTCGCGCTCGCGGTGCTGGCGATCAACATGCTTGGTGACGGGCTGCGCGACACGCTCGATCCGCGCTTCGCCAAGAGGTTCTGAGCAGCCATGCAAGAGGTTCTCACCGGCGTGACTGAGCCCGTACTCTCTGTGCGAAATCTCACGGTGCGGCTGCCGCGCGGCGCCGATCGCGAGAATGCGATCGAGGGCATCAGCTTCGACATAGGCCCGCGCGAGATCGTGTGTATCGTCGGCGAGTCCGGTTCCGGAAAGTCCGTCACGGCGCAGGCTGTGATGGGTCTTCTGCCGAAGCGGGATCTGGTCGTCACGGCTGGCGAGACGCTCCTGCAGGGCGAGGACACCACCAAGGCGAGGATCAGCCGCCTGCGCGAACTGCGTGGCACGCGCATGGGCATGATCTTCCAGGAGCCCATGACGGCGCTCAATCCCGTGCAGCGCGTGGGCCAGCAGGTCGCCGAAGTGCTCGAGATCCACACCGATCTGGGCTCGTCCGAGCAGCGCAAGCGCGTCCTGGACATCATGCGTGCCGTGCAGCTCCCCGATCCGGACCTGATGATCGACGCCTATCCGCATCAGCTCTCGGGCGGCCAGCGTCAGCGCATCATGATCGCGGCGGCGCTGGTTCTCGATCCGGCGCTGCTCATCGCCGACGAGCCGACGACGGCTCTCGACGTGACGACGCAGGCGCAGATCCTGCGGCTCATCAAGGAGATGCAATCGCGCCGCAACACGGGCGTGATGTTCATCACCCACGACTTCGGCGTCGTCTCCGAGATCGCCGATCGCGTGGTCGTCATGCAGCATGGCCGCGTCGTCGAGCAAGGCACGCGCGACGAGGTGCTGAGGCGTCCGCGCGAGGCCTATACGAAGATGCTGGTGGCGGCGGTGCCGAGCCTGGTGCCGCCGAAGCGCGCGCCCGTCGAGGGCAAGCTGGCGCTCGAGGTCAAGCAGCTCTCGAAGATCTATGGCCGCCGCACGCTCTTCAACCGCAAGGCGCGCATCGTCAAGGCCGCGCAGGACGTGAACTTTCACATCCGCAAGGGCGAGACGCTCGGCATCGTCGGCGAGTCGGGTTCCGGTAAGACGACGGTCGCGCGTTGCATCGCGCGTCTGATCGAGCCGACGGAAGGCGACATTCTCATCGATGCTGCCAACGTCGCACATCTGCCGGAGCGCGAGCTCAGACCCTATCGACGCGATATCCAGATCGTCTTCCAGGATCCCTATCGTTCGCTCAATCCCCGCCGCACGGTCGGCCAGTCCATCGTCGAAGGGCCGATCAACTTCGGCATGGGAGAGGACAAGGCCTTGGAGAAGGCGCGCGAGTTGATGCGGCTCGTAGGGCTTTCACCCGACGCGCTCGACCGCTACCCGCACCAGTTCTCCGGCGGCCAGCGTCAGCGCATCTGTATTGCCCGCGCGCTCGCCATGGGACCGACGCTGCTGATCGCAGACGAGGCCGTCTCGGCGCTGGACGTTTCCGTGCAGGCGCAAGTGCTGGAGCTGCTCGACAACATCCGCAAGCAGTTCGACCTCGCCGTGCTGTTCATCACGCACGACTTGCGCGTGGCGGCGCAGATTTGCGATCGCATCGCCGTGATGAAGAACGGCGTTGTCGTCGAGCACGGCACAACGGCGGATGTCTTCCGCAGTCCCCAGCACGAGTACACCAAGGCGTTGTTCGACGCCGCTCCGGGCCGCAATTTCGGAGCGCAACAGTCGGTCGCGTGAGCGGCGCTCTCGGGTTCAGCCACCCGCAATCTGCGGCAGGATATGGACCTCCGAGTCGGGGCGGATCGGCTCGAGCAGTGCGTCCTGGTAGATCTGGCCGTCGATCGCGACGGCGAGCCCCTCCTCGAGATGTGGGGCCAGCTCGGGAAATTTCTCACCGAGCTTGCGGAAGAGCTGGCGCACGCTCGCCGCGTCGACGTCGAGCGCCGTTACGTCGCCCGTGTACTGACGCAGGTTTCCGATCAATACCACGTGGGCCATCGTCTCACTCCTCGTGAAATAATCGGGCCCGCACGGCGTGCAGGCCCGATGTCATTCGCGGTGCGCGAGCGTCCTCGGGCGCATCACGCCTTGCCGGCGGCCTTCATGGCCTTCAGCACCTTCGGCGGCGACATGGGCAGTTCGAAGAAGCGAACGCCGGACGCGCGGCGCACGGCGGCACCGATCGCGGCCATGGGCGGCACGATCGGCGTCTCGCCGATGCCGCGCACTCCGTAGGGATGGCGCGGGTTCGGCACCTCGACGATGATCGTGTCGATCATCGGCAGGTCGGAGGCCACAGGCACGCGGTAGTCGAGGAAGCCCGCGTTCTGCAGCTTGCCATCCTCGCCGTAGATGTACTCCTCGTTGAGCGCCCAGCCGATGCCCTGCACGGCACCGCCCTGGTACTGTCCTTCGACGTACGAGGGATGGATGGCCTTGCCGGCATCCTGGATCGCCGTGTAGCGCGTCACCGTGACCTTTCCGGTGCCCGGATCGACCTCGGTGTCCGCGATGTGCACGCCGAAGCTCGGCGCGGCACCCTGCGCGCTGATCGCCGCATAGCCGACGATGGCGCCCCCCGTCTTGCCAGCCACCTTGGCGATATCGCTGAGCGACATCGGCTTGTGCTTGCCGGCGTTCTCGCCTGCCGGACGGATCATGCCGTCCTCGAACGTGACGGCTTCCTCAGGGATGTCCCAGAGCTTTGCCGCGCGGCCGCAGGCCTGCTTGACGATCGATCGAGCGGCATCGACGGTCGCCATGCCGCTCGAGAACGTCGAGCGGCTGCCGCCAGTGAGGAAGTTGTAACCGAGCGAGCTCGTGTCCGCGATGATGGGCCGGATCTTGCTGACGTCGACCTTCAGCTCTTCCGCCGCCATCATGCACAGCGATGCGCGCAGGCCGCCGATGTCCGGCGTGCCGGCCATGAGCGTGAGCGTGCCATCCTCGTTGAGCTGCAGCGACACGGTGGTCTCGCCGCCGATGTTGAACCAGAAGCCGGCCGCGAGTCCGCGGCCCTGGTTCGGGCCGAGCGGCGCCTTCCAGTGGTCGCTGTCCTTCGCCGCTTCGAGGCATTCGATGAGGCCGACCGGGCCGAACTTCGGACCGTAGGCCGCGCGCGTACCTTCCTTCGCGGCGTTCTTCAGACGAAGCTCGATCGGGCACATGCCGAGTTTCTCGGCGATTTCATCGACGAGGCTTTCGACGCCGTATGTGGAGATCGGACCGCCGGGCGCGCGATAGGCGGCAACCTTGGGTCGATTGGAGACGACGTCGTAGCCGACGACCTTGACGTTCTCCAGGTCGTAATTGGCAAAAGCACACATGCACGCGGGCTGCACCGGGCTGCCCTGGAACGCGCCAGCTTGCAGCGTGATCTCCGCCTCGCCGGCCGTGATGGTGCCGTCCTTTTTGACGCCGATCTTCACTTTAACCGTGCCGCCGGATGTCGGACCGCTCGCCTTGAACACTTCCTCTCGGCTCATGACCATCTTGACCGGCCGCTGGGCTTTCTTCGAGAGCGCCAGCGCCAACGGCTCGAGGTAGACGACGGTCTTGCCGCCGAACCCGCCGCCGATCTCCGAGGAGGTCACGCGGATCTTGCTGATGTCCCAGTCGAGCAGCTTCGCGCAGTAGGCGCGCACCACCCAGTGGCCTTGCGTCGTGACCCAAAGCTCGGCCGACCCGTCCTCGGACGCGGATGCGAGACAAGCATGCGGTTCGATGTAGCCCTGATGAACAGCCTTGGTTTTGAATTCGCGCTCGACGATGAGATCCGCTTCGGCGAAGCCCTTGTCGACATCGCCGAGATTGAACTCGACCCGCTTGGAGATGTTCGAAGCCTTCGTCGGCGGCGGCGTCACGCCGGTCGTGATCATGTCCTCGTGCAGGATGGGCGCGCCGGGCTTGATGGCTTCCATCTCGTCGATGACATGAGGAAGCACTTCGTACTCGACCTTGATGGCATCGAGTGCGGCAAGTGCGGCCTTTTCGTTCAGAGCCGCGACGGCGGCTACCGCGTGACCCTCGTAGAGCACCTTCTCACGCGCCATCACGTTGTTCGTCATGTCGCGATAGTTGACGACGCCCTCGCCCGCCGGAATGAACTCGGATGGCTGCTCGGGGAAGTCCTTCGAGGTGACCACGGCCTTCACGCCCGGAAGCGCCAAGGCTTTCGATACGTCGATCGATTTGATGCGGGCGTGCGGGTGCGGCGAACGCAGCACCTTGCCGACGAGCTGGCCGGCCATCTTGAGATCCGCGCCGTACTTCGCGCGGCCGGTCACCTTGTCGACGCCATCCGGGCGAACCGGACGGGTGCCGACCACATCGAACTGGGGCTTCTTGACACGCTCTTGCATGATCAGGCTCCTCTCATCTCAGCGGCGGCGTCCATGACGGCGCGCACGATCTTGTCATAACCGGTGCAGCGGCAGAGATTGCCCGCGAGCCAGTAGCGGACCTGGGTTTCCGTAGGATCGGGGTTCTTTGCGAGGAGCGCCTTGGCGGCGACGAGCACGCCTGGCGTACAGATGCCGCACTGCAGGGCCGCGTGCTCGAGAAACTTCCGCTGAAGCGGGTGGAGCTCTTCGCCCTGGGCCATGCCCTCGATCGTCTCGACTTTCTTGCCTTCGGCTTCGACGCCGAGCACGAGGCAGGAGCACACGAGGCGGCCGTCGATCAGCACGCTGCACGCGCCGCAATCGCCGGACGAGCAGCCTTCCTTCGCGCCGATCAGATCGAGCTCGTCGCGGAGGCAGTCGAGCAAGGTCTGCTCGCTCTCGCAGAGGTATTCGACAGGGTCACCGTTGACGGTGGTGGTTACGTGATGCTTGGCCATCTCAAACCTTTCTTGCGCGCTCGAGCGCGATCTTTGCGGTTCTCTTGGCGAGGGTGCCTGCGACGTCGATGCGGAATTCGACAGTGCCGCGCTTGTCGTCGATCGGCTTGCACGCGGCGCGCGCTGCTGCTTCCAGCTTTGCCAGCGCCGCATCATCGATCTTGGTTCCGACGAGCGCCTTGCCGGCGTCCTCGACCAGCAGCGGACGCGCGGCAACCGCGCCGAGCGCTACGCGCGCCGCCGTGCAGGTGCCGCCGGCATCGAGCGCCAGCGCAACGCCACACCCAACCACGGCGATGTCCATCTCGGTGCGCGGGATGAAGCGCAGGTAGGCATCGCCGCCGTGGGCTGGCCGTGCCGGGATCTTGAAGGAGACGATGAACTCGCCGGGCGTCAGCGCGAGCTTGCGCGGGGCGAGCATGATGTCCTCGACCGGCAGCGTGCGCGTGCCCTTGGGTCCAGCGATCGTGGCGACGGCGCCCGCCGCGATCATGGCGGGCACGCTGTCCGCGGCCGGGGAGCCGTTGCACAGATTGCCGCCGAGCGAGCAGCGACCCTGTACCTGCGTCGAGCCAATCAGATTGGCTGCCTCGACGAGGCCCGGCCAGTCCTTCGAAAGTGTTGGATGCTCCTTGAGCTCGGCCCCCGTGACCGTGGCGCCGATCGTGTAGCCGCTTGCATCCTTGGTGACCTTGCGGGTTGCCTCGATGCCCTTGATGTCCACCAGGATGTCGGGGCTCAATACGCGCGAGCGCATCTGCACCAGGAGGTCGGTGCCTCCGGCGAGCACTCGCGCACCCTGAGCGGCGAGGAGGGCTGTCGCCGCCTCGACCGTCGTCGGTTTCTCATATCTCATGCCGTGTTTGCCTCGTGCGTTCGCTCGCCTGGATTGAATCCTGTGTTGGAATTGGCCGCCGCGCAGGGCGTACCGGTCGCTCGAAAACTATGGCCCGGCAGCCGGCGCAGGCTCAGCGCAGGTACATAACCATTCCAACCTGTCAGGGCCCTGCTTGGCAAGGCCCGATGTCACATCGGAGGCATACCGCAGGTAGCTTGTTGATGTTTCAGGCCTCAACCGGAGAGATAGGGCGCCCCTGCCGTATCCACCAGATTACGCAGGCGTCCGGTGCCCGGGATGGGATGGCTGGTGGTCTCTCGATCGGCAAGAAGGCGCCGGGCGCGATCCAGCCAGATCGCGGATTCTTTACCGAGGTCGGGTGTGCGCCAGACGCAGGCCTCGACGAAGGCGCGCGCAAGGTCCGCGTCCTCCGGGGCGAGCCGTGCCGCGCGCTCCCTGAGGCCCAGGCTCTCGGAGATCAAGGCGCGCATGGTGTCGCGATCCGGCACGTCGCGGGCGATTCGCCCGGCATCCTCCAGATGGGCCGCAAGGGTGTCGAGCGCGTAAGGATCGCCGCCGTTCTCGAGCTCGCGGCGGTAGGCGGCAATTCCCGCCTGCATCTCGGCAAGGGCCTGGATCGCGCGGCCGCCGCGCTGATAGGCATGCGCGATCGCAATGTGACTGGCGGCGAGCTCGATCGGAACCTCGACGGTATCGGCGAACAGCACGTCAGTGATGGTCATGCGAGCGAGCCTCTCACGGATGGCGAGCCCGCGCCGCAGCATGTCGACGCCCGGGTCGAGCCGCCCCCGCGCGAGGAGCGCATCGCCGGCGCGGTCACAGGCGAGGGCGAGATCAAGCAGGTGCCAATGCGCGTCCTGCGGGGTGGCCGCGGTATCGACGAGCGCCTGATCGACAGCCGCAATGAAGCGCGATTGCGCCGCCTCGGCGCCGCCCATCGACAATGCCCGCCGCAAGGCTTCCAGCAACGCATCCATCGTCTCCTGGCGAGCGCCGGAAGTGGCGATCGACGATCCCTGCTGTTCGATCTCGGAGGCCATTGCGACCTGCCCTCCTTGCCTCGTGCGACTACTTGGCGATTGCCCGTCCGCTGCAACGTCCGCAAAGTCGCGAAAAGGGTATCGAATTTCTCAAGACAGCATCATGATCGCGCTGGCGCTTTCGACGGGAGCGGCGCCAGCTTGACCTCATGCTATCGGCAGACGAGCGATGACAGCAAGCACATCGACGACAAAGACGGGCGCCGGCAATTTCTTCGAGACCTTTCGGGTCGGGCAGGTAATTGCCCACGCGACGCCGCGCACGATCACCGAGGGTGATGTGGCGGTCTACCAGGGCCTCTACGGCAGCCGCTTCGCCGTGCAATCCTCGGTGCCTTTCGCGCGTGCGATCGGATACCCGACTGCTCCGGTCGACGATTTGATCGTCTTCCATGTGATCCTCGGCAAGACCGTGCCGGATATCTCGCTCAATGCGATCGCGAACCTCGGCTATGCGGACTGTCGCTTCCTCGCGCCGGTATTTCCGGGTGACACGCTGACCGCGACCTCGGAAGTGCTGGGGCTGCGCGAGAACTCGAGCGGTGACTCCGGGATCGTCTATGTCCGCACGAACGGCATCAACCAGGATGGCGCGACCGTGCTCACCTATGCCCGCTGGGTAATGGTGCGGAAGCGCGACAAGTCGGCGCCCGCGCCGACGCCTAGCGTGCCGAAGCTGCCCGAGGCGGTGATGGCCGATCAGCTCGGCGCGGCCGTGCCGTCTTTGCACGTGGCCTCGTGGGACAAGGCGCTCGCGGGGTCGGCGCACTTCTGGGACGACTATGCGGTGGGTGAAAAGATCGATCACGTCGATGGCATGACCATCGAGGAGGCCGAGCACCAGATCGCGACGCGGCTCTATCAGAACACGGCGCGCGTGCACTTCAATCAGCATGTCGAGGGGCAAGGCCGCTTCGGCCGGCGGCTGGTCTACGGCGGCGTCGTGATTTCGCTGGCGCGCGCGCTGTCGTTCAACGGCCTCGCCAACGCGTTCCATATCGCGGCGATCAACGGCGGGCGTCACGTGGCGCCGGCCTTTGCGGGCGACACCGTCTATGCGTGGACCGGGATCATCGACAAGGCCGAGGTGCCGGGCCGCAAGGATGTCGGCGCGCTGCGCCTGCGCATGGTCGCGACGAAGGATCTGCCGTGCGCGAGCTTCCCGCTCGAGACGGCGCCCGGGAAGTATGCGCCCGGCGTGATCCTCGATCTGGATTTCTGGGCGCTGCTGCCGCGAGCGTGATTACGCCCACCAGCGGTCCGGCACCGGAAAGCGGCCGGCGGCGCTCTCGATCACCTGAGCCGTGCGGAACAGCGTGCCCTCGTCGAAGGGCTTGCCGATGAGCTGCAGCCCCATGGGTGTGCCCTCGCCGGAGAGCCCTGCCGGCACCGAAATGCCCGGCAGACCGGCCATGTTCACCGTCACAGTGAAGATGTCTTCGAGATACATCGCGATCGGATCGCCGGCCTTCTCGCCGAAGCCGAAAGCGGGCGACGGCGTCGTCGGCGTCAACACGACATCGACGTCGCTCCAGGCATTGTCGAAGTCGCGCTTGATCAACGTGCGCACCTTCTGCGCCTTGAGATAGTAGGCGTCGTAATATCCGGCCGAGAGCACGTACGTGCCGATGAGCACACGCCGCTTGACCTCCTTGCCGAAGCCCGCAGCCCGCGTCGCCTCGTAGGTGTCGATGAGATCCTTGCCCGGTACACGCAGGCCATAGCGCACGCCATCATAGCGCGCGAGGTTCGACGAGCACTCGGCCGGCGCCACGATGTAGTATGCTGGCAGCGCGTACTTCGTGTGCGGCAGTGAGATGTCGTGAATGGTCGCGCCCGCGTCCTTGAGCCAGGCAATGCCCTTCTGCCAGAGCGCGTCCACCTCAGCGGACATGCCCTCGACGCGGTACTCCTTCGGCACGCCGACGCGCAGGCCCTTCACGCTGCGACCGATTTCCGCCTCGTAGTCCGGCACCGGCAAGTCGACACAGGTCGAGTCCTTCGGATCGTGGCCCGCCATATGGCCGAGCAGGATCGCTGAATCGCGCACGGTCTTGGCGATCGGACCGGCCTGATCGAGCGAGGAGGCGAATGCCACGATGCCCCAGCGCGAGCAACGGCCATAGGTCGGCTTGATGCCGACCGTGCCGGTCAGCGCCGCTGGCTGGCGGATGGAGCCGCCGGTGTCGGTCGCGGTTGCGCCGAGGCAGAGGTCCGCGGAAACGGCCGCCGAAGAGCCCCCCGAAGATCCGCCCGGCACCAGCTTGGCGTTGTCGATCTTGCCGTTGCGCGTGCGCCGCCAGGGGTTCACGACCGGTCCGAACGCGCTCGTCTCGTTCGACGAGCCCATGGCGAACTCGTCGTTGTTGAGCTTGCCGAGCATGACGGCCCCGGCATCCCAGAGATTCTGCCCGACAGTCGACTCGTATCTCGGCTTGAAATCGTCGAGGATGCGCGAGCACGCGGTCGTGCGGATGCCGTAGGTACAGAACAGATCCTTGTTGCCGATCGGCAGGCCTTCGAGCGGGCGCGCATCACCCTTGGCAAGCCGTTCATCGCTTGCTTTAGCCTGGGCGAGAGCGTGGTCAGGCGTTGCCAGCACGTAGGCATTGAGGTGCGGGTTAGCCGCATCGATCGCCTTGATGAAGGCCTGCGTCAGCTCGGTGGCGCTGAACTTCTTTGCGGTGAGACCGTCACGGGCCTCCGCGAGGGTCAGTTTGGTAAGGTCGGTCAAGCGCTCACTCCACGACCTTGGGCACGACGAAAAAGTGGTCCTCGGTCATCGGCGCGTTAGCGATGATGTCGTCGGCCTTGTCGCCGTCCGTGACCTCGTCCTTGCGCTTCTTGAGCTTCATGTCGGCGACGCGGGTCATGGGTGGAACGTTGTCCGTATTGACCTCGCCGAGCTGCTCGACCCACGCCAGGATGCCCGACAGCTCGCCTTCGAGCGCCTTGGCTTCCTCGTCGGTGATCCTGATCCGCGCCAGCCGCGCGATCCGGCGGACGGTCGCTTCGTCGACCTGCATGACTTATCCTGCTTGACGTGCTGGCCCATGCCAGAATTGGGTTGGACTTCGTTGCCGCACTGATAGCCGCCGGCCTCCCGCTGCGCAACAATGGCGTTACGGACCGAGAACTGAGGGAAAAAGCGTCATGAGCGAGTTGAAGCCAGCGCCGCGGCGCGTGCAGCAGGCCGCGGAAGGGCTGGGTCTTGCCGTGTCCGTAGTCGAGATGGCCCAATCGACACGCACGGCCGAGGAGGCGGCTGCGGCCTGCGGCTGTGCCGTCGGTCAGATCATCAAGTCGCTGGTCTTCCGCGGCAAAGAGAGCGGCAAACCGATCCTCCTGCTCGTCTCGGGGGCCAATCGGGTCGATCAGAAAGGCGTCGCGGCGTCGATCGGCGAGGCGCTGGACCGGCCGGATGCGACCTTCGTACGCGGCGTCACGGGCTTCGCCATCGGCGGCATTCCGCCGTTCGGCCACGCCCAGCCGCTCCCGACATGGTTCGACAAAGATCTCCTGCAATACGAGACCGTCTGGGCGGCAGCCGGGTCACCAGAAGCCGTCTTCGAGGTCGATCCGCGGAAGCTCGCCGAAGCGGTTGGCGCGGAAGTGATCGAGGTGAAGGCCGGCGGTTGACGGCGCCCACTGACGGTGGCCGGCATAATTCCGCCGGACGTTGCCGGATGCGGCCGATGTCGAGCGTCTTCGGAGCAGGGAGTGGCGCCGCAATGGCCGGTCCGCTCGCCGGCCACGAAGTGGCAGCACTACGGCGTATCGTTGATGCCGGCTGCGCGACGTAGCTGAGCGATATCGATGATGCCCATTCCACGGCGCGGCTTGATCTCGATGATACCGGATCGGGCCAGACGCTGCATCATGCGTCCGACGGTCTCCAGCGTCAGGCCTAGAAAATCAGCCATTTCTGTCCGCGATAGCGGCATCTCGAAGTGTACTCGCTCGATGTCCGCTGCGAGCGCGCAAGTTCCGGTCAGCATCCGCTCGGCGCAGAGGAGGACAAGGCTGGCGACGCGCTCTTCTGCCGTCTTTCGCCCCAGCAGCAGCATCCATTCGCGCGCCTGATCGAGCTTGTGCGCCATGTGCTCGACGAGGAGCTCCTGAAGCCGCGGATGATGCTGGAGCAGCGCCTCGAACTGAGCCCGCGTGAAGCAGCAGAGCTCCATATCGGTCGCGGCTTCGATCAGTATGGATCCGCCAATGGCGTGCGGCCGCCCCAGGAACTCGGGCGGAAACTGGAGGGCGACAATTTGCGTTCGTCCGTCTGCGAGAGACCGCGAGAGGCGAGCTACACCGGAGATGATGTTCGCGACCAATTGCGGCCGCTGGTCCGGATCGAAGAGCTGCTGGCCTGCGGGCACTTTTCGTCGCTGAGCTATCCGGTTGAGCTGCGCGAGCGCGTCTGAAGGCAGCGCCCGGCATAGCGCGACATTGCGTATCGCGCACGTCCTGCATTTATTCCTTGGCATCCCCCCTCTCTCCAACCAGAGGGCTCATCCTGCACCGATGTATCTCCTCTGTCAGATGAGGCGGATAGACGCGATTCGTCGCAAGCGAACTTGATCTGGATCAAGCGCGAGACAAGCCCATCCCGCAGCCTGCCGCGAACGCGCCACGCCTGCCACGGCCGTGGTGGATATGCTTTGAGGGGGATGAGGGACATGACGAGCGCTGTTGCCCACGCGTCGGATCACCCACACGGCTCGCGCCGATGGCTGTTATCGACGAACCACAAGGACATCGGCACGATGTACCTGATCTTCGCCATGGTCGGCGGGATCGTCGGGGCGGCGCTTTCGGTGGGGATCCGGCTCGAGTTGCAGGAGCCGGGGATGCAAATCTTCTCCAGCCCGCACATGTTCAACGTCTTCACGACCGGTCACGGCCTGATCATGGTCTTCTTCATGATCATGCCGTCCTTGTTCGGCGGCTTCGGGAACTACTTCGTTCCCCTGATGATTGGCGCGCCGGACATGGCCTTTCCGCGCATGAACAACATCTCGTTCTGGCTGCTGCCCGCGGCCTTCACGCTGCTCATCATGTCGCTGTTCGTGGAAGGCTCGGGGCCGTGCGTCGTGAGCCTCGACTCGGCGACGCGGAACCTGTCAGGCTGCGGCGCCGGCATTGGCTGGACCGCCTATGCGCCACTCTCCACCTCGGGTCATCCCGGGCCGGCGGTCGATTTTGCCATACTTGCCCTGCATCTTGCCGGCGCGTCCTCCATCCTTGGTGCGATCAACTTCATCACGACCATTTTCAACATGCGTGCGCCGGGCATGACGCTGCACAAGATGCCGCTGTTCGCATGGTCGATCCTCACAACCGCATTCCTGCTGCTTCTGTCGCTTCCCGTGCTGGCGGGCGCCATCACCATGCTTCTCACGGATCGCAACTTCGGCTCGACATTCTTCACGGCGGCCGGCGGCGGTGATCCTGTCCTCTACCAGCATCTCTTCTGGTTCTTCGGCCACCCGGAGGTCTACATCATCATCCTCCCGGGCTTCGGTCTCGTGAGCCACGTCATATCGACATTTTCTCGTAAGCCTATTTTCGGCTACCTCGGCATGGCGTACGCCATGGTGGCGATCGGTGTGGTCGGTTTCGTGGTGTGGGCCCACCACATGTACACCGCCGGAATCTCGGTGAACGCTCAGGCCTACTTCGTGTTCGCAACGATGGTGATTGCGGTTCCGACCGGCATCAAGATCTTCTCCTGGATCGCAACCATGTGGGGAGGCTCGATACGGTTCACGGTCCCGATGATGTTCGCACTCGGCTTCGTCTTCCTCTTCACGATCGGCGGCGTCACGGGTGTCATGCTGTCCAATGCGGGCGTCGATCGCGCGCTGCACGACACGTACTACGTGGTCGCGCACTTCCACTACACCATGTCTCTTGGTGCGCTCTTCACGCTGTTCGCGGGCTGGTACTACTGGTTCCCGAAGATGAGCGGCTACATGTACAATGAAACTTTGGGAAAGCTGCACTTCTGGCTGACCTTCATCGGCGTCAACCTGACATTCTTCCCACAGCACTTTCTCGGTCTTGCGGGTATGCCCCGCCGTTATGCCGACTATCCCGACGCCTTTGCGGGATGGAACAAGATCTCCTCTTACGGCTCCTACATTTCTGCAGCGGGCGCGCTCGTCTTCTTCATCGGGATCGCTGTCGCTTTTGCAAAGAAGCGCAGGGCAGAAGGAAATCCGTGGGGCGAGGGCGCAACGACGCTCGAATGGACCCTTCCCTCGCCGCCGCCGTATCATTGCTTCGAGACGTTGCCTCGCTTCAGAGACGATGCGCACCACTGAGGCACAGACAGCGCAGATCGCGACCGATCTCGTCGCGCCGGATCCTGTGATACGGCGCTTCGAGATCTGGCCTCATCGCTCCATCGGGCCAAAGGGGATCGCCGCGCTTTTCGGAGTACTGGCGGCAAGCTGGGCGTTCGCCGCCTATAGCGTCCCGAAACCCATGCTCTGGCCGATCGTGCTCGCCTGCGCTGCGGCATTCATCGCCGTTGCTGTTGCGTATGGCAGCAATATACGGGCGGCGAGAGCTCGGGAAATCCTGGAGATCGGCCCGACGAATGTCCATCTCCACAGGATCGCGAGCGACGGCAGCCGTAGCGTGGCTTCGTTCACAACGGGATGGGTAAACGTCCAATTGAGCAACGACCGCCAGCTCCATAACCGGCTGGTGCTTTCGCAGAGTGGTCGGCGCATCTCGGTCGGAGCGTTCCTTTCGCCAACCGAAAGAGCTGATCTCGCCCGAGCCGTCGAGAAAGCTTTGAGCGAAGCCAGGTTATCGAGCCGTTAGTTTCGCGACGCTGGCCTTTTCCCTTTAATTGCCCTATCCACACGGGTGCTGGCTGGTGCTGGCGACTGAGCGCGCCATCTCGTTGCGCTTTACAAATCGGAGATACATCCCATGCTCGACCGTCGTCGCGCCGAGGGCCTGCTGTTTCTGGCAGGCTTCGCGCTCTGCATTCCCGCCGCGAACTGGCTTATCGGAAATGTCGGCACCAAGTGCGTGCCGAACGGACCCTGCCTCATGCCGGTGGGCTTCGGTATCATGGCGCCGACGGGCGTGGCGATGATCGGTCTGGCGCTCGTGCTGCGCGATCTGGTGCAGCGGCGTCTCGGCGTGGGATGGGCGGCGGGCGCCGTCGTCGCGGGCGCGGCGCTCTCCTCGTTCCTCGCACCACCCGCTCTCGTGCTGGCATCGGGCGTGGCGTTTCTCCTCGCCGAGATGGCCGATCTCGCCGTCTACACGCCACTGCAGCGGCGGGGCCTCGTGACTGCGGTCGTGGCGAGCAGTTTCGTCGGTCTCGTCATCGACAGCATCGTCTTCCTCTACCTCGCGTTCGGCAGCCTCGACTATCTGCTCGGCCAAGTGGTCGGGAAGTCCTGGATGGTTCTGCTGTCGATCCCGTTCATTCTTTGGCTGCGCCGGCGCGACGAGCGGCTCGGCCTCGAGCCGGCATAGTTGGAGTCATCTATGACAACGCCCGCTCTGGGCCGTCAGGCGGCCCTTCCGCAGACTCCGGGCGAGGCCGTACTCGACCGCGTGCCGAACCCGCACCCCGATACACTCTACGTGGCGCGGTTCACGGCGCCTGAGTTCACCTCACTCTGCCCGGTCACCGGTCAGCCCGATTTCGCGCACCTCGTTATCGACTACGTGCCGGGCGACTGGCTCGTTGAGTCGAAGTCGTTCAAGCTCTATCTCGGCGCCTTCCGCAATCACGGCGCCTTCCACGAAGACTGCACGATTGCCATCGCCAAGCGGCTCGTCGAGCTGCTGGCACCGAAGTATCTCCGCATTGGCGGATACTGGTATCCGAGAGGCGGCATGCCTATCGATGTCTTCTGGCAGACAGGGCCCTGCCCCGATGGCGTCTGGCTTCCCGACCAGGGCGTCGCGCCTTACCGGGGGCGCGGATAGTCGGCACGGGACCTTCTGTGATTGACGCGGGTCCTTCTTAAGCGATCGCTTTCGGGATCCGTTCACCAAGACCTGAGGATGATGGACCGCCGCCCGCGCCGCAGCATTGATATGTCACGCTGCTTGCAAGGCGCGTGGTAA
>DATMRT010000090.1:0-39017 GCA_035565975.1 Hyphomicrobiaceae bacterium | reverse complement strand
GACGAGCTGGCGAATGATTCCGCGCCATTGCGCCCCATCGACATCGCGGCCGATACCGAACACCGAGAGCTTGTCGTGATGGTTGCGCACGATGCGCTCGTCGACCTTGCCCGTCAGCACATCGACGACATAGCCGACGCCGAAGCGCTGGTCCGTTCGGTAGACGGTCGAGAGCGCCTTCTGCGCCAGCACGGTGCCGTCGATGCAGTCGGGCGGCTCGAGGCAGTTGTCACAGTTGCCGCAAGGCTCGGACCGCTGCTCGCCGAAATATGCAAGTAGGAGCTGGCGGCGGCAGCTCGCGGCCTCGGCGAGCGCGATCAGCGCATCGAGCTTCGCGCGCTGCACGGACTTGTGCTGCTCGCCGGCTTCCGACTGGGCGATCCACTGGCGCTGCGTGATGATGTCGCCGAGGCCGTAGGCCATCCAGGCATCCGCCGGCTCGCCGTCGCGTCCCGCGCGACCCGTCTCCTGATAATAGGCCTCGATGGACTTCGGCAGGCTCAGATGCGCGACGAAGCGCACGTCCGGCTTGTCGATGCCCATGCCGAAGGCGATCGTCGCGACGACAATGAGGCCGTCCTCGGCGAGAAAGCGTTGCTGCACGCTCCGGCGCACCTCAGGCGCGAGGCCCGCGTGATAGGCGAGCGCGGTACGGCCTTTGCTGGTCAACCAGTCCGCCGTCTCCTCGACCTGCTTGCGGCTCAGGCAGTAGACGATGCCGGCGTTGCCCGCGTGATCCTCGGCAATGAAGCGCCACAGCCGCTCGCGCGCGCCCATGCTGCCCGTCTCGGCAATACGGTAGCGGATGTTCGGACGGTCGAAGCTGGCGACGAGCTTCTCGGCCTTCTCGAGGGCGAGCTCGCGCACGATCTCTGCGCGCGTCTTCTCGTCCGCCGTCGCGGTGAGCGCGATGCGTGGCACGCCCGGAAAGCGCTCGGCCAGAATGCGGAGCTGGCGATATTCCGGGCGGAAGTCGTGGCCCCACTGCGAGACGCAGTGCGCTTCGTCGATGGCGAAGAGCGCGACGTCGGTGGCGGAAAGCAGTTCCAGCAGTCTCGGCTGCACGAGGCGCTCGGGCGCGACGTACAGAAGATCCAGCACACCGGCGCGCACGGACTTCTCGATCTCGATCTGCTCGGGCCATGAGAGAGACGAATTGAGGAACGCGGCATTCACGCCGAGCGACTTCAGCGCATCCACCTGATCCTGCATGAGGGCGATCAGCGGCGAGACGACAACGGCCGTGCCGGGGCGCACCAGCGCCGGGATCTGGTAGCAGAGGGATTTACCGCCGCCAGTCGGCATGAGCACGAAGGCGTCGCGGTTCTCGAGCAGCGCGCGGATCGCGCTTTCCTGATGCGAGCGGAAGGCGCGATAGCCGAAGGTCGTCTCGAGGATGGCCTGAGCGCGCCCGAAGGCCTCGTCGGCATCCCAATGCGGGGCCGCGGGCGTCTGGAGGGCGAACAAGGTCATGCGTTGCGTCCGGCGGCGCGAATGGGGTTCGTTGCTCACGCACCATGAGGGCGATTCTGGCGCCCTGCCAACGCCGACAGGCCCGGGGGGCGTGGATTGCCGGCCGAGGGTTGCCGAAAAGCGCTTCGTGCCGTGCTGCTCATGCACTGCCGGCTTCCTTGCCATGCGGACTTGGACGCCGAAGGCCTGGAGTGCTTGCGGGAGGCCGTGGGGGGCCCCTATAGCAGACCTTTGTGCGTGCGGTCAGGCCAGCCGCGATCCAGGAGTAGTCCTTCGATGCCCCAACGTCCCGAGATCCGCTTTGTCGCCCTCGATGCGTCCGCGAGCCCCGTGGTCGCCGCGCTCGTGGGCCAGGATCTGCAGATGCCGCCCAAGCTGAAGAGCCTCGACCAGCAATCGGGCGGGGCTCTGACACGTGCCGCCAAGGCCGCCGACTTCAAGGGCCGCGCCAAGAGCAGCATCGAAATCCTTTCTCCCGAGAAGCTCGAGGCGAGCCGTCTGTATCTGGTCGGTACGGCACAGAGCGAGGCTTCTGTGGAACTCGACTGGATTCGGGCGGGCGCCGTCGCCTACGCCGCCATCCACGCGCGCAAGACGCCGACCGCCAGCCTCTTTGCCGAGGCGCCGGACAAGGGCGCGCCCTCGGCGGATGAACTCGCGGCGTCGATGGCTTACGGCGCGCTTCTGAGAAGCTACAACTTTCGCAAATACCGCACGCGGCCGGCGCGTGAGAACAACAACGGCGAATCCGAGCCCGAGGAAAAGCCGAGCATCCTCTACGTTCATTGCAAGGACCCGCGCGCGGCCGAGAAGGCTTTCGCGGACAAGCTTGCCGTTGCCGAGGGCGTGTTCACCGCGCGCGATCTCATCAACGAGCCGGCCAACGCGCTCGGCCCCGTCGAGTTCGCCGCGCGTGCCGAGGAACTGTCCTCGCTCGGCGTCGAGGTCGAGGTGCTGGAGCCGGACGCGCTCGAAGAGCTCGGCATGGGCGCGCTGCTCGGCGTCGCGCAGGGCAGCACGCGGCCGGCGCGCGTCGTCGTCATGCAGTGGAACGGCGCCAAGTCCAAGCGCGCCAAGCCTCTCTGCATCATCGGTAAGGGCGTGGTGTTCGACAGCGGCGGCCTCTCCATGAAGCCTGCCAGCGGCATGGAGGACATGAAGGGCGACATGGGCGGTGCTGCCTGCGTCGTCGGGCTCATGCGGGCGCTCGCGGCGCGCAAGGCTGCGGCCAACGTCGTCGGCATCATCGGTCTCGTCGAGAATATGGTCTCGGGCGCAGCTCAGCGCCCGGGCGATATCGTGACCTCCATGTCGGGACAGACCATCGAGGTGCTGAATACGGATGCCGAAGGCCGCCTCGTGCTGGCCGATGTGATCTGGTACGCGCAGGAGCGCTTCAAGCCGCGCTTCATGGTCGATCTCGCGACGCTGACGGGCGCGATCATGGTGGCGCTCGGCAAGGAGCACGCCGGCCTCTTTTCCAATGACGACAAGCTCGCGGCCGACATCACCGAAGCGGGCCTCGTGACCGGCGAGAAGGTCTGGCGGATGCCGCTCGGCAAGGCCTACGACAAGCTCATCGACAGCAAGAATGCCGACATGAAGAACATCGGCGGGCGCTTCGGCGGTGCGATCACGGCCGCGCAGTTTCTACAGCGCTTCGTCAAGGACACACCCTGGGCGCATCTCGACATCGCCGGCACCGCGCTTGACTCGCCCAAGGACGAGCTGAACCAGAGCTGGTCATCCGGCTGGGGCGTGCGCCTTCTCGACCGCATGATCGCGGAGAAGTACGAGAAGGCGGAGAAGTAGCGGTCGCTTCGCGAGCGGGGCCTCAGCCCCGCACCCCGATCGGGGGACACCCCCGAACCCCCGTCTTTTGCTTTGTCATAAAGGCGGGAGGGGCAGGGAGGGTGTCCCTCCCTGCGGGAGCGCGAGGGTAGGCCCTCGCTCGCGCCCAAGGCGCGATTTGCAATTCTCAACTCACGAGATGCGCAGCGACCGCATCCTCGTCCCAGTCGAGGCCGACGCCGGGCACGTCGGGGATGACGAGATCACCTGCCTCCACGCGATAGGGCTCTTGCAGGAGGGGGCGATCTCGCTCGTTCTCGTGCACGGCGATCGCGGCTATTCCTCCGCGGCCATGCGGGCCGCGAAAGCGCTCGTGCGCCATCACATGGGATTGCCCATGCGCACGAAGCGCAGGTACGTGCAGCGGCGCCCTTCGCGCAGTGCCTTGGCTTCGTAGCGCGTCTCGGGCCAGTCGGCAGGGCGCTCGCGCCAGTCGACCGCGCGCGCGGCCGTCCAGCGGAAATGAGGATGGCGCATGAGGGCTGCGAGCATCGTGCGGGCGTAGTCGCCGATATCGGTTGCGAGACGCAGCTCGGCGCCGGGCTTCAGCACACGCGCGAGTAGGTCGAGGAGTGGCGTGCCGACGAGGCGGCGCTTCCTGTGACGTGCCTTCGGCCAGGGATCGGGAAAGAGAATGAACGCGCGGTCCAGCGAGGCCGCCGGCAGCCATCTGAGCAGCGGGCGCACGTCATCGGGGTGCACGCGGATATTGGCAAGCCCCACGTCCTCGATGAGCGTCAGGGCCTTCACGACGCCTTCCTCGAAGGGCTCGCAGCCGATGACGCCGACGCGAGGGTGATGGCGCGCCTGCCAGACGAGATGCTCGGCGCCGCCGAAACCGATCTCCAACCAGACCTGCGTGACAGGCGGCTCGAACAGGTCCGTCGCGGCCTTGGGCACCGCCTGCGAAAGATCCGGGCGCACACGCGGGAGGATTTCGGCGAGCAGGCGCTCCTGCCGCGCGCTCAGCTTGCGGCCGCGCCGGCGGCCGAACGAGCGGAGTTCGAGGTCGTGGGTTTCAGTGTCGTCCATCACGGGGCGCCATAGCACACGGAGCGCGCGCTGACGCCTGCGAGCATCGGCTTGCGCAGGAAATACCTCTCAAGAGGTATCTCGGCGCAAAAGGAGAGGGGCATATATTATGCGAAAGGCGTGCAAGATCTATCGTCCGTGCGCCCCATTTTGTATTTGACGCGGACTGTATTCCTATTTCAATTTGGTAAACGGCGTTCCGCAAAATTGATGTGGCGTGGTTGCGCGGGAGGCAGGCCGCAGTCGCGGCGGGGGCGTGTGTGGTGCTGCGTGGGCTCCAGAGAGGTGCGGCAGCGTGGATGCCGCGTGTCCTTCTATGCGCCGGCTGCTGCCTGGCGGCAGCGCTGATGGTCGCTCCCGTTCGCGCCGAGGAGCCGCCCACGGTCGAAGTATCGGGCGGCGGCGAGATCGGCGGACACCTCTGGTCGGCCTACACGAACACGACCGTCGTGCTCTCGGGATGGCTCGCGGGCGTTCCCAAAAGCATCCGCGAGGATGGCTGGCGCTTGCGGGCTGGGGCCGGGTACTGGCGTATGCAGGGGCGGTTTGGATCGGGTTTCCCCACGCAAAGCGACCCTCGGCCCAAGTACAAGAAATGGGGATCAACTGCAGAGCTTCTGCTTGGTTATCACGCCACATTCGGTGCGCTGACCGTTAAGGCATACGCTGGCCTCGAACATGTTGTCTTGGGATCCGTCCATATTGATCGATCGGGCACTTATGACGATCTCGAGCTGCAATTCGGCACCGGGGAGTTGGGTGCAAAGGCAATCATCGAGAGCTGGTACAATTTGACGCCATATGTGTTTGCACAACTTGACATGAGTTGGGGCAGCCGCGTCGAAGCCTTTGGAACTCGTTTACGCTTAGGTTATCGATTTTCGCCCGGACTTGCGGTTGGTCCTGAGATGTCCCGTCATATCGCGGACAACGCTGCGATTTGGGGATTTCAAAACTATGGCTTCGCGCGTGTTTCCGACAGCCGCGACAGTCTCACGCGCTACGGAGGCTTCGTCCGCTACGAATGGTCCGCGGGCGAGATTTCGGCCTCGGCCGGACTCACGGATGACGCCGACGACAACGGCTTCTACGCCACGCTCAACGCGCTGCTCCGCTTCTAATGCTCGGCTGATACCAAAGTATCGCGACCTCTGCCGCGCGATGAGCCAGCGCTTTACCCTCACTTAACGCTGCCTGCCTACACTAGTCCTTCGTTGGCCCCCATCCGGTTTCGCGTCGATCCGGGCCACGTTGGTACAGAGGGTATGATGGCCTGATGGTCGGCAAGCGGCAGATGTCGGTGTTGCTTCTCTGCGGTGGGCTGACGGTCTACTTCGGCTATCACACGATCAAAGGCAGGCACGGTCTCGAGACAAGATCGCGTCTGATCGAGCGCTCCACGACGCTGGAGCGGGAGATCAGGGCGCTCGAGACCGTGCGCGCCAACCTGGAGCACGAACTCGTGCTCCTCGATGGCCCCGGTGAAAGGGGTGGTGCCGACCTTGACTACGTCGAGGAGCTTGCGCGCCGTCATCTGGGCTTTGCCGCACGCGCGGACCGAATCTTGATCGAGCGGTCCGGTGCCCGGCGCTGAGACCGCACCACGGGGCCGCCGGCCGTTTGCGGCCGGCACTGCCGAACACTTGCCGCCGGATCGCCGTCTTTCGGCCATGCGGTCGGCCAACGGCCATACAACAATTCCCTATCGCACTCGGGGGATCATTCATGTTCATGCGTATGATCATGCCGGTGTCGGCGTGCACGATGCTGTTGGCATCGCTGCTCCTGGCCGGCTGCAAGGAGACGGTGCTCGAGGACGTTCAGGACCGCCCGTCGAAACTCGGCGCACACGAAAGTGTCGCCGCCCCTGAACCCGCGCCGACGCGCACCGAGCGTTTCGCCGCCTCCGCGCGCCTCATTCGTGCACATCCTGCTCTCGGGCCTTTCACGCCTGCCGAGTTGAAGCGCCGAGTGGCGCAACTCGTGGAGCCGCCGCGTCTCGCCACGCCGCCGGCAACCGTGCTCGCCAGTATTCCCCCATATCCAATCGAGAATGACGCGACGCCAGCCGCGAGTGCGCGCGAGGGCGCGAGCTTGATTCTCACCAGCGGCAAGACATCCGGCGCGCCGCCGGCGCGCGCGACGCCCCGCAACGTCGTGATCCCGATGGTCGTCTCCAGCGCCGATGGCAAGTCATGGCGCGCCGAGGGCGGCAAGGGAGCCAGCAGCGCGCGCAATGCCCCCTGCCGTGAGGAAGCGCTCGAGCAGCTCAAGCGCTACTCGGAAACGGGCTATCGGATCTACGAGCGTCTCGACGACAAGCGGATGTTCACGACGTGGATCCTCTGCGACGAGCGCCAGCGCGGTCTCACGACCGCCGTGCACGAGGCCGTGCACATGCTGACCGAGCAGCTCGATGCTTACCCGCTGGTCGACGGCGGCCAGATCGCGCGCATTCCGGCGACGGAGAAGTTCGTGAGGCCCGGCCGCATCGCAGCGCAGTTCAAGCAGTCGGATGATTTCGTGCGCACATACCTGCTGCCGGGCGGCGCTTCATCGGCGGATGATTTCACCTACCTGCTCGATGAATTCAATTCCTACATCCATGACTTGAACACGGCCATCCAGACCCAGAGCATGGCACCGCGCGATGCCTATCTCGGTCATCGCGACGGCATGTCCGCCATGATGAGCTTCCTCATGGCGTATGTGGCGCTCGCCGAGAAGGATGACCCGCGCACCTGGGCCGGCTTGCACCGCCCCGATGTCAAGCACCTCGTCTCGACACTGTGGTCGGACGCGGAGCGCACGATCGAGAAGTCGTGCAAGGTGCCGCGCTATGCGGTCGATGATCAGGCTTTCCTGCGTCACATCTGCTCGCCGGGCAACGGTCGTGCGCTTGGTCATCTGCTCGGCCGCGCGCCGCGCTGCCCCACGGCCTGCCTCGGCTCGGCGAGCGGTTGAGGTCTTGTCTTTTTGAGCCGCGGGCTGCTGGAAAGGGGTGCTTCGCAACCTTCTGGTAGTGCCATGCCCGCGGCGGCCACGGCGCAAGGTCGCGTTCGTAGAGGCAATTATCCCCTCTCCCTGCACTTGCGGGGAGAGGGTTAGGGTGAGGGGCGGCGGCAAACGCCAATGTTAGTAACTGGCGCCGCCCCTCATCCCGACCTTCTCCCCGTCAGCACGGGGGGGAAGGGAAGAGGCAGCGCGCGGCAAAGAAATAAAGCTACATCCCCGGGTAGTTCGGCCCGCCGCCGCCTTCGGGCACCACCCAGTTGATGTTCTGCGCCGGGTCCTTGATGTCGCATGTTTTGCAGTGCACGCAGTTCTGCGCGTTGATCTGGAACCGCGGCTTGCCGTCCTCGCCTTCGACCACCTCGTAGACGCCCGCCGGGCAGTAGCGCTGCGCGGGCTCGGCGTACTCCGGCAGATTATGCGCGATCGGGATCGAGGGATCCTTGAGCGTCAGATGGATGGGCTGGTTCTCCTCGTGATTGGTCGCGGAGAACGACACGCTGGTCAGCCGGTCGAACGTGAGCACGCCGTCGGGGCGCGGATACTCGATCTTCTTGGATTGCGAGGCGCGCTTGAGCGTCGCGTAATCCGCCTTGCCGTGCTTCAGCGTGTAGCCGAGGCCGACGCCGGGAATGATCGTGTTGAGCCACATGTCGGCGCCGGAGAGGAACGTGCCGATGCGCGTGCCAAAGCGTGAGAGCAGCGGCTTCGCGTTCCGTACGGGCCTGAGGTCCTTGGCGATGGGGCCGGTGCGCACGGCCGCCTCGTACGCCTCGAGCTTGTCGTGCTGACGCCCCGCGACGATCGCGTCGAAAGCGGCCTCGGCCGCGTGAATGCCGGAGAGGATCGCGTTGTGCGAGCCTTTGATGCGCGGCACGTTGACGAAACCTGCCGAGCAGCCGACGAGGACGCCACCGGGAAAGGTCAGCTTCGGGATGGACTGCCAGCCACCCTCGGTGATGGCGCGCGCGCCGTAGGCAATGCGCTTGCCGCCCGCGAACGTGCCGCGGATCGCCGGGTGCGTCTTGAAGCGCTGGAACTCCTCGAAGGGCGCAAGATAGGGGTTCTGGTAGTTCAGGTGGACGACGAAGCCTACGGCCACCAGATTCTCGCCGTAGTGGTAGAGGAACGAGCCGCCGCCAGTCGCATCGTCGAGCGGCCAGCCGAGCGTGTGCTGCACGAGGCCTGGCCTGTGCTTGTCGGGCGCGACTTCCCACAGCTCCTTGAGGCCGATGCCGTACTTCTGCGGCTCACTGTCCCCGTCGAGGGCGAACCGCGTGATGAGCTGCTTCGCCAGCGAGCCGCGCGCGCCCTCGGCAATGATGGTGTACTTGCCGCGCAGCTCCATGCCGCGCGTGAAGTTGTCGGTCGGCTTGCCATCGCGGCCGATGCCCATGTCGCCCGTCGCGACGCCGACCACGCGGCTGTCGTCGTCGTAGAGTACTTCCGAAGCGGCAAAACCCGGATAGACCTCGACGCCGAGCTCGGCTGCCTGCTCGCCGAGCCAGCGGCAAAGATTGCCGAGGCTCGCGATGTAATTGCCGTGGTTGTTCATCAGCGGCGGCATGGCGATGTTCGGGAGCGGGACTTCGCCGGCGGGCCCGAGGTAGATGAAGCGGTCTTCCGTGACCTCGGTTTCGAGGGGGGCGCCCTTCTCCTTCCAGTCGGGGATGAGCGCGCTGAGGCCGATGGGATCGATGACGGCCCCGGAGAGGATGTGCGCGCCGACCTCCGAGCCCTTTTCGAGGACGACGACGGAGACCTCCTGCCCGCGCTCGGCGGCAAGCTGACGGAGGCGGATGGCTGTCGCGAGACCGGCCGGGCCGGCGCCGACGACGACCACGTCGAACTCCATGCCTTCACGCGGTGGCAGCTCGCTCTGCTCGTCGCTCATCGTGTGCTGTCCTTCGATCCATTCCAATGTCCGCCGCTGTTCGATAGGTCGGGGGCGCAAGCATGGTCAAGCACCAAGGTGGAGCTGCAAAGGGATGTGCGCCAAGCGGGATGCCAAGCCGGGCCTCAGACGCTATGGTGCCGGCCATGATCGATGAGGCGGATCGCGCCGGTGTAGCGACCCTTCTCGCGTGGTGGCGCGAGATGGGGGTGGACGGCGTGCTCGACGAGGCTGGAACCGACTGGCTCGCACGTGATGAGGCCGTGCCGGGGCAGAGTTTCGCGTTGCAACGATCCGAGCCGCCTGCCGAGGCGGCGCGTCCGGCGCCAGGCGCGCAAGCGCCGATGCGGACCTCTCAAAGCATTGTGTCGCCGCCTCCGGGCCCGAGTGCAGCCCCCGAGACCGTGCGGCGCTTTCCGACGGCGCCGCCGGATGCGGCAACCGTCTCCGCGCGTGAGGCAGCACGACGAGCGAAGACGCTCGATGAGTTGCGCGGCGTGCTCGAGACATTCGACGGCTGTGCGCTCAAGGCGACGGCCAAGTCCCTCTGCTTCTATCGCGGCCGGCCCGACGCGCGACTGATGATCGTCGGCGAGGCGCCAGGGCGCGAAGAGGATCTGGCCGGGAAGCCGTTCGTCGGCCGGGCTGGTCAGCTCCTCGACAAGATGCTCGCCGCGATCGGTCTCCGCGAGGATGATGTCCACATCACGAATGTCGTGTACTGGCGTCCGCCGGGAAACCGCACGCCGACGCCGCAGGAAGTGCAGATCTGCCGGCCCTTTCTCGAGCGCCAGATCGAGCTTGTGGCCCCGGACGTCCTGATGACGGTCGGCGGCCCGGCGGCAACGGCTCTCCTCGGCATCGAGGGCGGCATCATGCGCACGCGCGGGCGCTGGCGTGAGGTCGAGGTGGCCGGACGTACTGTGCCCGCCATGCCGACGCTGCATCCGGCCTATCTCCTGCGCACGCCCATAGCCAAGCGGCTCGCCTGGCGCGATCTGCTGGCCATTCAGGATCGCCTGCTCGCCGCCCGAGGAAACTGACAACATGAGAAGCATCAAGGACGCGCTCGACCACCGCTACGGCGATTTCGCCCATCCGGTGGATCCGAAGCTCGAAGCCTCCGACTTTCTGCGCGGCTTCGCCTCGCGGGGGGTCTGCCGTCGATTTCGTGACGAGCCGGTGCCGGCGGCGCTGATCGACACGCTCGCGGCGCTGGCGCTTGCCTCGCCATCGAAGAGCGACCTGCAGCAGCGCGATATCCTCGTCGTCGAGGACAAGGCCATCCGCGATCGCATCAATACGCTGCTCGCCGATCAGGACTGGATACCGAAGGCGCCACACTTTCTCGTCTTTCTCGGCAACAACCGCCGCCAGCGGCAGGTCCATGACTGGACCGGCATTCCCTTTGCCAACGACCACCTCGATGCCTTCTTCAATGCAGCCGTGGATGCCGGCATTGCGCTCTCGGCTTTCGTTCTGGCCGCCGAGGCGGCGGGGCTCGGCTGCTGCCCCATAAGTGTCATACGCAACCATGCGCAGGAAGTGAGCGAGCTCCTCGGTCTCCCCGATCATGTGTTTCCGGTGGCTGGCCTCGGCCTCGGCTGGCCGCAAGGGGAGACCTACATCAGTTTGCGCCTGCCGCTCGCGGCGACACTGCATCGCGACCGCTATCGGGAGAGCACGCCCGAAATAGTTACGGCCTACGACCGGCGCCGTAACGGCGTCTTTCCTTACCGTCAGCAGCGCAATGTCGCTCGCTTCGGGACCAGCAATTCCTATGGCTGGTCAGAGGATAAGGCGCGCCAATACGCCGAGCCCGAGCGGGCCGATTTCGGCCGTTTCGTTAATGCGAAGGGCTTCAACTTGAAATGAAGTCGCCGGAGCAACTTAAACGCCATTAAATCTATTCGTACTAATCTCATTAGTGCGCTGGCGAAGTCGGGGTCGACGTCGCCGGGGCATTGGTGGAGGGGATTGTGCGTATCAAGTTTGCATACCTGCGGCCCACGCCGGTGCTGCACTGTCGGGCTATGGGTCCGTACGACCGGTCGGTCAAGGAGGCCTGGGGTACCATGCTCGGGTGGCTCGATGCGCATGACCTGCGCAAGCTCGGTCCCCGTGCATTCGGCGTCATTCACGATTGCCCTCGATCGACCGAAGCGGCGGCGCTGCGTTACGACGCCTGTGTCGAACTCGTTCCGGGCCTCAGGGCCGAACCCGACCTCGGTATCGTACGCAAGATGACGCCGGGCGGCGCCTACGCCCAGGGCATTCTCAAAGGGTGCTACGGCCAGATCAGCGAGGGCTTCCGATATCTCTGCTCCCAGTGGGCGGAGGCCGAGAAGCTGCGCATCGATACCTCGCGCCCCTTCATGGAAATTTATCTCAACGATCCCGCGAAAACGCCCAAAGCCGAGTGGCTGACACAGCTCTGTGTCCCGATCCGCACCGAGCCCGATCCGCGCAAGCTGTTACATATCCGAGACGAAGATCTCCATCTCGACGACGGCTGACGTAGTTACGGATGCCGGCCGTCGAGTTCGGCGCTCGTGATCTGGGCGCGTGTGCGTAAAACGAATCGTGATTTGCCAGCCCAATTGCCCCATGCATCGATATTCTGATGTGGGCATTTCGTATCTGCACCGTCGCCTTGCTCGCAGCGGTATTGGCCGTTGGCCGGGCTCCGCCATCTCGAGCTGATCAGCCTGTTGATCTCGAGCTCGTCCTGGCCGTCGACGTCTCATGGTCCATGGACCTCGACGAGCAGCAACTCCAGCGCGAAGGTTATATCGGCGCGCTTCGCGATCCCGAGATCTGGAAGGCCATCAGCAGCGGCGGCACCGGGCGCATCGCCCTCATGTACGTCGAATGGGCGGGCCAGCTCATCCAGCAGATCGTCATGCCCTGGGCTTTGATCGACAGTCCCGAGGCGTTGGAAAGGTTCGCGGCGCGCCTCGAAAAGATGCCGATTTCCCGCGAACGCATGACCTCGCTTTCCGGCGCCATCGATTTCTCCGCGCGTCAGTTCGGAACCCAGGGCTTCAAAGGCAGGCGCCGCGTCATTGATGTTTCCGGAGATGGTCCCAACAACTCGGGCGGTCCCGTGGAGGTCGCCCGTGACAAGGCGGTCAGCGAGGGTATCGTCATCAACGGCCTGCCGATCATCCTGAAGCCGAACCATCGCTCCGGCTTCTTCGATATCAACAATCTCGACAAGTACTACACCGACTGCGTCATCGGTGGCTTCGGGAGCTTCGTCATTCCCGTGCGCGGGCGCTCCGAGTTTGCGCCGGCCATCCGCCGCAAGCTCATTCTGGAGATTGCCGGCCGTACGCCGGCTGAGATCGAGGCGCCGCGTTTCATTCGCACGCAGATGTCGGTGCCCGAGGAGCGTAGCGACTGCATGATCGGCGAGCGGCTCTGGCGCATGTATATCGACGGGCGCTTCCGCGAATAGGCAACAGCACGGAAAGCCGAAAGCCCCGCGCAAGTGATGCGCGGGGCTTTCGTTATTCATCGGGACTGGCGCGGATCAGATCGAGGAGTTGATCCAGTCCTCGAGCTTACGCTTCTGGACGAGCGCGCCGACCTGCTGCGCCGCCACTTTACCGTCCTTGAAGACGAGCAGCGTCGGCATGGCCTGGATGCGGTAGCGCTGGGTGATCTGCGGGTTCTGGTCGACGTCGATCTTCACGACTTTGACTTTGCCTGCCATCTCTTGTGCGACCTGATCGAGTGCCGGCGCCATAGCCTTGCACGGACCGCACCACTCCGCGAAGAAGTCCACCACGACCGGCTCGGACGACTTGATGACCTCGTCTTCAAAGTTCGCGTCGGTAACGAACGCAGTCATTTCGGGGTCTCCTTGAGGATTGACCCCGTGCTGGTCTGCACGGGAGGGGGATGCGACGGAATCGTCGCGTTGGCAGTTAGGTAGGCATTGCACCATCGTGCGTCAAGTTGGCCTCAATTCGGCGTGAACAGCTCCCTTTTTGCCCCTTCCAATGCGCGCGCGGGAAGCTCCATCAGTCGTGGGCCCTCTGTCCACAGCAACGCTGCCCTGACGCGCGTAACGGCGAAGGCGCGCTCCACGGCAATGCAATAAGCAGCGAGCTGATGAACATAGGCGCGCGGCACGTCGGCGGGATCCCGCGGCGGCGGCCGGTTGGTCTTGTAGTCCACAATGAGAATTTCGTTCTCGAGTTCGACGAGACGGTCGATCTGGCCGGCAATGCGCAGCGGCGGCCCCGCATTCGGCGACGGGATTTCGGCCACGATCGCCACCTCGGCGCGCGAGCGCGGCCCGAAGACAGGCGCAAAGGCCGGATCGGTCAGGATCGCGAGCGTCTC
Source organism: Hyphomicrobiaceae bacterium (assembly GCA_035565975.1). Taxonomy (GTDB): domain Bacteria; phylum Pseudomonadota; class Alphaproteobacteria; order Rhizobiales; family Hyphomicrobiaceae. The sequence goes on along the minus strand of DATMRT010000090.1, from coordinate 25,402 downwards.
GCGCACGATGCTCGCGCGGACGCGTGGCGGTAGGGCGCGCCCGCGTACCTCGAGGAAGGTCTCCGCGGCGCCCTTGCGGGCATCGAGCGGGCACGTGGGCAGATACTGGAGCAGCGCGTGCGTGAGCGTGCCGCGCAGGAAACGGTTCTCGCCGCCGATGGAGGCGCCCGAGCTTGCGCCGCGGCTCGGTCGGGCATCGGGTGATGTCGGGGGCTCTTGCGGCTCACCTTCGGCGTCGACGTCGAGGGGCGCGAGGCGTGAGGGCGCAATCGGCACCGCGAGCGCCGGCTCGCGCGGCGCCCGGCGATGTGCCCACTCGGGCAGTGATGCGGGGGCCGCATCGGCGCTGGGTTCGCTCTTGCGCGCCTTGGGCGGCACGCGCTGCGGCTCAGCAAGACGATGCACGGTCAGTCCCTTCGCGTCCTCCATCCTCACGAGGCGATCGGCGAGCCCTGTCGTGATCAGCTCGTACCAGCAGCCCGGAGGCCGGGCGTTCTTGCCGTCATAGCCGCAGACGTAGAGGCGATCGCGCGCCCTCGTCAGGGCCACATAAAGGAGGCGGTTGCGCTCCGCGGTCTCCTCGTCCGTCTCGCGCGTGCGTGCCGCCCGGATCGCCGCCACACGTGTCGCGCCTTTGGGCGGCCACACGACGGCCCTCGCCCCAGCGGCCCCGTCGACGGCATCACCGATCTCGATGAGCCCGCCGCGCACGCCGCCCGACTGCGTGCTGCAGGTATCCGGCAGGAACACGATCGGGGCTTCGAGGCCCTTGGCGCCGTGCACGGTCATGACGCGGACCTGATTGCCGCCATGCTCGAGATCGCGCTTGATCTCGCGCCGGCCCTTCCGGAGCACGTCGAGAAATCCCTGCATGGAGGGCGGTTCGGCCTCGTCGTAGCGGAGGGCAAGGCTCATGAACTCGTCGATCGCGTCGGCCGCCTCGGGCCCGAGCCGCGCGATGAGCTTCGCGCGGCCGCCGGCCGGGCCATCGAGCAGTTCGGCGTAGAACTCGAAGGGCGGCCGGAAGTCGGCGCTGCGCCGCCACTGCTTCACGATCGCCGCCGCATCCGCGAGGCGCGTATCGCCAGCATCGGCCGCCGCGAGCAGCGCGCTCCAGAGCGCACCCTTGCGTCGCGGTGCAAAGCGCAGCAGATCGTCATCGTCGAGGCCGATGAGCGGGCTTTTCAGGACCGAGGCGAGCGCCAGATCGTCCTCCGGAAGGAGCACCACGTCGCCGACGGCCATGAGATCCTGGATCGCGATCTGCTGCTCCAGGGCCATGCGATCCGCGCCGGAAACCGGGATGTTGCGCTGCTTCAGCGCTGCAATGAGGGCCGGTGCCAGCGCGCCGCGGCGGCGCACGAGAATGAGGATGTCGCCGGCCTCGATCGGCCGGTCTTCGCTTTCAAGCCGCTCACCCGTATCGAGCCAATGCCGGATCTGGTCCGCGATGCGTGCGGCGAGTCGCGCGGCGGGCGAGGTGGCCACGCGTTCGTCGAGTGGCTTGTAGGCATCGGCTTCTTCGGTCGCTTCCGGCGCTTCTGGCTCCCAGATCTCGACGAGGCCGGCGTGGCCCTGACGGTGCGGCTGATGACGGATCGCGCTGCCGCCGAACGTCACGCCGGGCGTGCGCTGGGGATCAGCGAACACCGCGTCGACCGCACCGAGCACAGGCGCGGTCGAGCGGAAGGAAAGCGTGAGCGGAACGGCGTGCCAGCGCTGATCGGCGGCTTTCGCGTGCGCAGCGAAGTGCGTGCCGACCTCGGCGAGCTTGTGCGGCGCCGCGCCCTGGAAACCGTAGATAGACTGTTTCTCGTCGCCGACGGCGAAGACCGTGCGCGGCCCATCGCTGTGTCCGGCGCTGTCGCTGAAGAACTCCTCAGCGAGACCGGCGACGACGCGCCACTGCACGGGGCTCGTGTCCTGTGCCTCGTCGACGAGAATATGGCTGAGGCCGCCGTCGAGCTTGTAGTGTACCCATTGCGGCACGCCGCTCACCTCGCCCGTCAGAAGGACGGCGGCCTTCATGATGAGATCGTCGTAGTCGAGCGCGGCGCGGCGCGCCTTGAGCGCAGCATAGGTATCGCGCACGTCGTGCGCGAGATGCAGGAGCGCCAGCGAGGCGTCGAGCGTTTCGAGCGCGCGGCGCTGCTCGTCGAGCGCGATGAAGCGGTTCTGCGCGGTGATCAGGGCTGCTTCGAGATCGGGATGTTCTTTGGCGGTGTTCTTGGTCATCAGCAACTGGCGCGGCGTACCCTCGCCGGTCAGGAAAAAGTCGGCCAGCGCCACCGCCGTCGCGGCAGGATCGTCGCTTGCCGCGAGCCGAAGGCGCTCGGCGGTCTTGCGGTCGCTCGCTGAGCCGCCGCTCAAAGCCGTGATCGCGCGATTGCGCACATCCGCCGGCAGCAGGGCTGAGATTGCCGCGAGCACATCAGCGAGCGACAGCCCCTCGCGAATGCCGAGAGCCGTGCGATAGCGCGCTTCGGCCTCCTCGAACGACGCGACACCCCCGATGATGTCGGGGCGTGTAACATCGAGCCAGTCGCGTTTCGCGATCATGGCGCCGAGGAGCTGATCGAAGCGCTCGTCGGCGGCGGAGGCGACGACTGTCGTGAGCGCTCGGTGCAGCGGCCCGCCGTTGTCGTGCGCGGCTGCGGCGAGCGTCGCGTCCGTCGCCTCGCGCATGAGTGCCTGCGCGTGCGCCTCATCGAGCACCGTGAAGCCCGGCGGCACGTCCGCCTCGAGGGGGAAGCGCTGCAGAAGACGCTCGCAGAAGGCATGAATGGTCTGAACTTTGAGCCCGCCGGGCGTCTCGATGGCGAGCGCGAAGAGCTGGCGCGCGCGCATGAGTTGGTCGTTCTGTGGCGCGGCACCAAGCAGGTCGTGGAGCGCCTTGTGCAACACCTGATCGCTGGCACTTGCCCACTCGGCGAGGCGCTTGAACACGCGCGTCGACATCTCCGTTGCCGCAGCCTTGGTGAAGGTGAGGCAGAGAATGCGCTCGGGCTTCGTACCGGCGAGCAGGAGGCGCAGCACACGCGATGTCAGCACGTGCGTCTTGCCTGTGCCTGCATTGGCGCTGACCCACGCCGAGGCTGCGGGATCTGCGGCGGCGTTCTGTGCGGCCGTGGTCTCGCGCAGCAGTCTCTCGAGGTTCGCGCCGCTCATTCGGCCGCCTCCTCGTCGTCGCTCGCGTTGGCGCCGCTCCATTCCGCGACGCGTGCGAGATGGGCGAAGGCGTCGTAGCGATAGTCGAAGCGCGCGCGGCGCACGGCCCTGTAGGGGCGCGTCTCGTCATCGAAGTCCGCAACGAGCGTGCCGAGCTGTTCGATGCAGACATCTGCCAGCGCGTGGACGTCGCCGTTTTTGATGACATGCTCCTTGCCGGCGGGCGTGCCGCCCGTCGCGCGGATGTAGCGCAGCGCGCTGATCGTGTCTGTGTCGATGCCTGCGAAACCCTTGGCGCGCGCGATGGCCGCTTCCAGCGGAAGTTGCGGCGCCGTGCCTTTGAGGACGTCGCTGTTCTGAGGCGGCGCGCCCGTCTTGTAATCGGTGATGATGAGGCCGGTATCCGAAAGATCGATGCGATCGGCGCGGGCGGTGAGCGTGAAGGGGCCGCCGGGCGCCTCAAGTACGCGCGCACCTGCGACTTCCGTCACGATGCGTCCCACGCCGGCACGGCGCGCCGGTTCGCTCGCCGCGAACCAGTCGGCGAAACGCGCGATGCGCGGCAGCCAGAAGGCGGCCACGCGCGGATGCGCGGCATAGTCATCAAGCACGGCCTCAGCATCGCGCATCAGCTCGCGGGCGATATCGTCCGGCAGCTTGTCGGGAAAGCGTTGCGTGAAACGCGAGAGCGCTTCGTGAATGATGATGCCTTTCTCGCGTGGGCCTGGCGCGGCGCCGAGCGGGTTCAAAGCCTCGAGCGCGAGGATGTGCCGGGCATAGAGGCCATACGGATTGCGGATCCAGAGCTCGACGTCCGAGGCACTGAGCTTGCGCGGGCGGAGCGCGAGCGGTGGCTTCGGCTCGGGTGCGCGTACGGGTTCCGCGGCACCGACGCGTGCATCGCGCGCGCGCGCCCAGCCGAGCCAGGGTTTTGTCGGGCGCAAGGCATCGGCGAGATCCATGCCGGCAAGCAGCGCGTCGATGCGCATGAGCCAGCGCGAAGGCACCGTCGGTGCACCGTCGACCCGGCTCGCGCGCGTCAGTACAACCTCGCGCGCACCGAGAAGGCCGGTGACATCGAGCGCCGCCCGTCCGATCGCCACTTCCGGCGAGGGGAGGCCAAGCTTGGCGCGCATGGGGCGGTTCAGCCAGGCACCGGGGTCGGCGGCCTTCGGCCACGTGCCTTCGTTGAGCGCACCGAGGATGACGAGGTCGGGCTGCTGGAGGCGCGCTTCATAGGGTCCCCAGATCGCAAGTCGCGGATGTACCGCAACGCGCGGGCGCACGGTCACGTTGCCGGCCAATGCGCGGTAGAATTCGGCATAGTCGGCGACGGGAATGGGCGGCGCTGTCAGGCTGTCGTCGTCGAGCGCGGCGAGAAGCCGGTCCGCTTCCTCGCCGTCCTCATCCTGCCAAAGGCGCGCAGGCGACGCCTCATCGCCGCTCGCGGCGAGCGCATCGGCGATAGTACGGTGCGCGCGCGCCAGGACATGCAACTCCACGGGTGCCTTTTCGGCGGCAAGCGTGCTGAGCGGCGCCATGGCGGCGCGGAAGCGACCGATGAGATCCTGGGCGGCGTCCCAATCGGGGTCCCAGAGCCGACGCACGGCCCGCTCGCGCCGCGATCCATCGAGAGTCTCGCGCCGTGCGCGTGCGAGGCTCATCTCAATCCCATTGAGCCCCTCGCCGAAGTAGATGGTGCGGAGCGCCGCCAGCTCGAGAAACCGGGCGGCGCGGCGCGCTTCGCGTATGGGAAGGCCGAGCCGCGTCAGCGGATGCTTGAGCAGAGCCATTACCGTTGCCGGCGCAAAGTGCGTCGCGACGGCCTGGGCAATGAGATCGAGGAAGGCGCCGTGCGGCGTCTTGGCGAGCGGGCGGCCTGCGGAGTCGTCGACAGTGATACCCCAGCTCTGGAGGCGAATGGCGACGCGGCGCGCGAGCAGGCGGTCGGGCGAGACCAGAGCCGCCGTACGGCCGGGCGTTTCAAGCGCCTCGCGCATCATGAGCGCGATGACTTCGGCTTCGTCGGCCGAGTTGGGCGCATCAATGCGGCTGATGCCGGCGAGTGCGCCGCGCAGGGCCTCGCGATCGGCCGTCGCGATGTAGTCCTTCCAGAGGCCGGTCGCGCCGGCAGGCCGCATGACCTCGGCGAGGAAGGCGCCGCGGATCGCGACGTGTCGTGGGGCCGGCGCCCCAGCAACCTCGCGGACAGCGGCACGCGGCACGTCGAGTGCGGCGAGGAGGCTGTGGAGGTCGTGCTGCGGATGCTCCGGATGATGCGCGAGCTGCTGCCAGCTCGCATCGTCGAGCGTGTAATCGAGACCCGGGATGACGATGGCCCCGGCGGGGAGATCGGCGACAGCCCGGATGAGATCGACGGTCGCGGGCACCGAGCCCGTCACGCCGGCAACGATGACAGGCTCCGATGGCGGGCTCCGTGTCAGGCGCTCTGCCTCGGCGTGGATGAGACCGTTGCGCCTGTCCGCCGCCGAGAGCAGGCCGCGCTCGGCAAGATGCGCCGGCCAGAAGCGGGTCACGATCTCGAGGAAATTGATCGTCTGCTGCCAGTGCTCGGAAAAGTCCTCGGGCACGAGATCGGCAAGGCCCTCGAGCGAGCAGCCCTCGGTCTCGACCATGTCCATGAGGCGTGCGAGATCGGCGGCGAGGTGCGCTGCCTGGGCCGGTGTCGTGGCACCGGCCGCGGCAACGGGCGCGATGCCGCCGTCAGCGCCGCGCAGCTGCTTCGACCAGGCGAGCACGAGGCGTGTCAGTGCGAGCTGGCGTTCGAGTGGCGCCACAGCAGGCGCAAGCACGAACTCCGCCGCGAGCGGGCCGGCGCCGCTCGCGAGGCTCGCGATGAGACCCTGATCCTCGTCGGTTTCGGCAATGGGCACGAGGCGCGGCAGCAGAAGCGCCCGGCCTTTCGCAGCGCGCAGGAAAGCTTCCTGAAGCGCGCGGACGGCACGATGGGTCGGCAGCAGGATCGTCATGCCGGCGAGCGCCAGCCTGTCGGGGGGCGTGCCGCCGGGCGTCGGCAAGTCACCGGCGAGGATCGCGCGGGCGAGCGTGTCCAGAAAGGGCCGGCCGGCGGTGATGCTCCACACGCGCGACGACGCGCCAGTCCCCGGGCTTTTTGCCTCAGCGCTCATGCCGGCTGCGGATCCAGCCTTCGGCGGCCGTGAGCGCCGCAGGATCGCCGACGTGCATCCACTGACCTTCGAGCACGATGCCGAAGGCCCGCCCGCGCGCGATCGCTGCATCCCACGGGCGGTTCAGCGAGAAAGCTCCCGCGGGGGCGCCATCGAGGAGGCGCGGGTGTGCGATGGAGACACCGGTGAAGGCAAAGGGCGCGCGCTCCTCGCCACCGCGCCGGCGAAGGCGGCCGGTGGCCTCGAGCGCAAAGTCGCCCCGGCCGTGATAGCCGAGGCTCGTCGCGGCAGGCGCGAGCAGCAGCAGGCAGTCCATGGTGGTCTCGTCCCAGCATGCCGCCAGTCTAGCCAGATTCGAGACCTCCCCCTCCGTCCATATGGAATCGCAATTGTGGATCAGAAAGGGGCCGGCGCCGAGCTGTGGCAGAGCCTTGAACACGCCGCCACCCGAGTCGAGGAGATGCTCGCGCTCGTCCGAGATCACGATGCGCGGCGTGGCGCGCGCTGCGAGGTGGGCGGTGAGCTGGTCCTCCAGATGATGGACGTTGACGACCACGCGGCTGAACCCGGCCCCTACCAGCCGGTCAAGAACATGGTCGATCAAGGGCTTGCCGGCCACGGGCACGAGCGGCTTCGGCATCTTTTCGGTGAGGGGGCGCAAGCGTGTGCCGAGCCCGGCGGCAAGGACCATGGCAGCTTTCAGGGCGGCACTCATGCAGCGACTGCTCCCGTTAGCCCGACTGCGCGCGAGCCCGAATCCCCCGGCCCGCAGTGGCTATTCGGCCGCCTGGGCTCTCCTGCGCCGACGCGGCGCCGCGCTGTCGACGGCCCCGCGGCCTGCACGTGATTCGGCCGAAGCACTGCTCAATTGCCACATGCCGTCGAGCGTGGCCAGCAGGCGTTCTTCGCGCGCGCGGATCAGCGTCGCGTCCCATGTTCTGAGGCTACGCAGCTCCTCGGTGAGGCTCGGCAGAGACGGAGCATTTGCCGCGAAGAAAATGGCGTGCTTGCGCTCGAAATCCTGATTGCGCGCCCGTTCGTTGAGCGCGCGGGGAACGAGCACGAGATTGCCGAGCGAGCCCGTGCACGCCTGGCGCTCGTCGGGGTCGCTGAACCAGTTACGCCAGATGCTGGTGCGGGCCGGCTTCTGCGGCAGGATATGCTCGACCGTCAGTTCCTCGGCCTCGAGGCGTTCGGGGTTGCCCGCGACCTCGCTGTCAAGACGCATGAGCACGAGCTTGCATGAGAGCTGGCTGCGCGGGTGCAGGTCCCTGAGGTTGTGCCGGATATTGCGGATTTCCTCGCCCGTGAGATCGAGCGGGCCTCCAGCCTCGAGGACGGCGCGGCCTTTCTCGATGGCCGTCCGGACCTGCTGCATGCGCGCCTGGCGCTTGTCGGAGCCGAGGCCGAGCACGCGCATGCCGAAGGCGAGCCGGTCGAGGCGCGCGAGAAAGGCTACTATGGCGCGCGTGTCGTCGCTGTGACGGGTCCACCAGAGCAGCAGCGGTGGAATCCACTCCGTACTCGGCAGCCAGCCGAGGTGGCGCAGGTGGCGGTTGATCTCGCCGCTTTCCGGGCTGCCGCTGTGATCCGCCGACAGGATGTGCGCGAGCGCCCGGCCGAACGGCATGAGAATGCCGTCGATGAACTTCGCGCCGCCGCCGGCAGCAGCGGCGAGACGCCCGATCTCGGAGATCACCGGCGCTCGCGCGTCGCCGATTGCCGCGCGGACGTGGCTGAAAAGCATATCGAGGCCAGCACCGAGACGCACGCGCAGCGCTTCCCACTCGCGCTGGAGCCGCGCGAGGTCGCTGCCGGCCACGCTGTCCATGAGCTGGGCATTGATGATGTCGCAGCGGTCGAGCGGGCGCCCGCGATTGTTGAGCGCGGCGAACGTGCGATGTGCGCGATCGACGTCGTGGGACGTAATGACGACGACGGTGCAGGATTCATGAAGGAAGGTGGCGAGACGTGTGAGCACGGCCGCGTCGCGATCGCAGAGCGCCTCGACGAACTGGTCGCGCACGGCAAGCAGCAGAGTCTCGGCGTCGCTCAGGTTCACCCGCGCCGCCTCTTTCAGCGTCGCGCCCTGCGGCTGGATGTGCTCGGACATGACGCGCTGGGCCGCGCCACGCATCTGCAGGCGAAAGCGCGCGCGCGAGCCCGGCGTGCCGACGTCGCCGATCATGCGGTCGAGCTCAGGGAGCGTGCGACCGTCGGCGCGCCGCGCGAGGTCACGCAGCACACAGGCCAGAACGGTCAGCGTGGCAAGGCGCTGCTGGCCATCGATGATCTGGAGCGTGCGCGGACCCCTGCCGTGTACGCCCGGCTTTTCCGCATCGAGCAGCAGGATCGGTCCGAGGAAGTAGCCGCCCGGCGCGCCCTGCGCATCGGCTTCGCCGAGGGCGATCAGCAGATCCTCGATGAGCTGGCCTGCTTCCTCGGTCGTCCAGGAATAGGCGCGCTGAAACACGGGCACCTCGAAGAGGTGTGCCGGTCCGAGCAGCTTGCCGAGAGTGGTCGCGTGGGCATCCAGTCCGTATGTCATGGGGATCGCAGGGCTCGAAAACCAAAAAGCAAGAGAGAAAGACGGGCTTCGGCGCGGCGCAGCAGAGGACCGCTAAGCAAGCCATCGGTAGGCCGTGCCGTGTCGCTCGACACGGCCGAGGCCAGGGAAAGGAATGTGATAGGAGGCAAGCTGGAGCCGATCGGTCGCGGCCATATCGAGAAGACGGCGGCGGCTCGCGACGGCCGCGGCCCCGTCCATGTCCGCTACGGGCTGCCAATCAGGATGGGCAAATGAAACGTGCGGGTGAAAAAGCGTATCGGCAGTGACAATGAGGCCGCTGGCGCCACTTGCAATGCGCACAGAGCAGTGCCCGGGCGTATGACCAGGCGTTGAAACGTAGGCGACGCCCGGCGCGATCTCGGAATCGGGTGCGGCAGCAGCGAGGCGTTCGCCGACCGTGCCGATCACGCGCTTGGCGCCGACGGCCGCGCCTTGCATGCGCTCGGGCAGGGTCGTGACATCCACCTTGCGCCAGTAGTCGAGTTCCGGCGCCGGCATGATGTGCTGAGCATTCGGAAAGCGCGGCTCGTCGAACTCGTCGACCAGGCCACCGAGATGATCCGGGTGGCCGTGCGTGACCACGACCTTGGTGATGCTCGCAGGATCGATGCCGGCGGCCTTCAGGCGGGCATCGAGCTTGCCGGCGGTCGGCACGAAGTTGCTGCCGGCGCCCGCATCGACGAGGAGAGCTTCAGCCCCCGCGCGTACGAGCACGGTGTTGATCCCGTATTGTATCTGGCTCGTGTCGCCGATCACGGCGGCGATGGCTTCCTCGGTCATGTCGCGGTTGAGAAGACGCGGCGCGATATTCAGAATGCCATCGGAGAGGATCGTGATCTCGAGATTGCCGAGCGTAAGCTTGTGGATGCCCCTGCCTGCTCGCGTGTCCGCGAAGACGGGCACGCCACCCGCCGACATGGCGACCGCCGCGGCCAGACTTCCCGCGATCATCTCTCGCCGCGTCGGATGGGAACCTGCTCGCATGACGACCTCCCTCTGGCGCGCGCATCCTCTCCCGTGACGCGGCGCGGACCTCGACCAAGGGCGTTCCGCATTTCTCCGTACGGCTCGGCTGGCATTTGATGCCGACGCCGGCCACACGCGGGATCGCGCTTGGCCACATGTGACAATAGCGTATCAGAACCGTGACGTCGCGGGCTCGCGCGTAGAACACCGAAATTGCTGTCGGAATTGTGATCAATCAGGCGGCGTTCAGCGCTTCGGCTTGCGCTGCGGCAGCGGCACGTCGGGCACGCGGTTGGCGGAAGCGCCGGAGGTCGGTGTCGCGGGAGCCGTTGTCGGGTTCGGCGCGTCGGTGGCCGTCTGCGGCGCGGCGGCGGCGGCCTGGCGCGCCCGCATTTCCCGCTCGGCCTGTCGCCACACCTGAACGGCGGCATTGTGATCTCTGAGCGTTTCCGAGAAGCTGTGGCCGCCCGTGCCGTCCGCGACGAAGTAGAGGTCCTTGGTCTTGGCAGGATTGAGCACGGCCTCGATCGCGGCGCGGCCTGGATTTGCGATGGGGGTCGGCGGCAGACCATTGATCGTGTAGGTGTTGTACGGCGTCGGGGCCTCGATGTCCGCGCGCGTAATCGGACGGCCGAGCGTGCCCTGGCCACCGGCGATGCCGTAGATGATGGTCGGATCGGACTGGAGGCGCATCCCGCGCCGGAGGCGGTTCACGAACACACCTGCAATGCGCTCGCGCTCGTCCGCGCGTCCTGTCTCCTTCTCGACGATCGAGGCGAGGATCAGCGCCTCCTCGATGGACTTGAACGGCAGATCAGGCTGGCGCTTGTCCCAAAGCGCGGCGACGAAGCGGCGCTGATCGGCGCGCATCCGCTCGATGATGTCGGCGCGGGGTGTGCCGCGCGAGAACCGATAGGTGTCGGGGAGCAGCGTGCCCTCGGGAGGCACCTCGGTGATGTCGCCGGCGAGGTTTTCTTCCGCATTCAGCCGGGCGACGATCTGCTGGCTGGTCAGGCCCTCCGGAATGCTCAGGCGATAGAGCACGGCCTTGCCTTGTGAAAGGATCTCGAGAACGTCCTCGAGGCTCGCCTGCTTCTTGAACTCGAACTCGCCGGCTTGAAGCTGGATCGGCCTTCCGCCGGCAAAACGCGCGTGCAGCGTGTGAACGAGATACTGCGCGACGAAGAGACGCCGATCGGAGATGACGCCTTCGCGCTCCAGGCGGCCGGCGATCTCGTAGACGCCCTCTCCGCGCGGAATGACGGAGACGGTGGAATGGGCGAGCGGACCCGGTGACGCAAACGTCGAGCGCAGCAGCAGCGCGCCGACGGCGATCACGGACATGCTGAGGAAGCAGAACGTGAGAATGCCGCTGACAAAGCGCAGGAAGCCGTTCATCCGCCGCGCCTCACGCCGTTCCCGGATGCGCCGCGGAGGACGCGGGGCACGGCCCGGCTCGAGCGCCTCAGCAGGGCTGCGCGGCAGGGCATTGAGGCGTTGGCGGGTGGTATCGAGAGTTGGCAGGGTCTGCCTCATGCTCTGGTTGCTTTTCGCCTCTTCGTTCGGGTGCCGTCAAGTCTTTGCCATATCATCGGATCGGGCCTCGGAACCCTGCTCAGGGCCCATCAAGCTATCCTGAAATATGGCCAAAGCGGGCCACGAACATGAAGGCCGTAACATCATTTGTCCGGTGGTGCCGGGACGCACACACGAGGGTGAACCGGGCGACAAATACTTTTACTTCGGCGCCATCAGAAGGCTGCCGGCAGGAAATATGACCTCTGTTACGCGTCCAGACGCCGCATGATAAGCGACGCATTGGTGCCGCCGAAACCGAAGGAGTTCGACAGGACGGTATTGATCGGCTTCTTCTTCGCCGTATGGGGCACAAGGTCGATCGGCGTCGAAACGGAGGGATTATCAAGGTTGATCGTCGGGGGCACGATGTTGTCGCGCATCGCGAGGATCGAGAAGATGGCCTCGACCGAGCCCGCAGCGCCGAGGAGATGGCCGATCGCCGACTTGGTCGAGGAGAGTGTGAGGTTCCCGGCGCTGTTGCCGAAGAGGCGTTCGACGGCACCGAGTTCGATTTCGTCGCCCATTGTGGACGTGCCGTGGGCATTCACGTAGTCAATCTCGTCGACGGTGATGCCTGCGCGCTTGACCGCCATGCGCATGCAGCGGTAAGCGCCATCGCCGTCCTCTGACGGTGCCGTGATGTGGTAGGCGTCGCCGGAAAGCCCGTAGCCGACGACCTCGGCATAGATGCGCGCACCACGCGCCCGGGCGTGCTCGAGGCTCTCGAGCACGACAATGCCGGCACCTTCACCCATCACGAAGCCGTCGCGATCCTTGTCGTAGGGGCGCGAAGCCTTGGTCGGCTGATCATTGAAGGTGGTCGCAAGGGCGCGACATGCGGCGAAGCCTGCCACGGCTATGCGGCAGATCGGGCTTTCGGCGCCTCCGGCGACCATGACGTCGGCATCATCGAGAGCAATCAGGCGTGCCGCATCGCCGATCGCGTGTGCGCCCGTCGAGCAGGCCGTGACGACCGCGTGGTTCGGCCCCTTGAGGCCATGGCGGATCGAGACATAGCCCGACGCGAGATTGATGAGGCGGCCTGGAATGAAGAAGGGGCTCACACGCCGCGGGCCCTTCTCCTTGAGCAAAAGCGAGGTCTCGGCAATGCCGCTGAGGCCGCCTATGCCTGAGCCGATGAGGACGCCCGAGCGCTCCTGCTGTTCCTGCGTTTTCGCTTCGTAGCCGGCATCCTTGAGCGCCTGCTCGGCCGCCGCCATCGCATAGACGATGAAGTCGTCGACCTTGCGCTGCTCCTTCGGCTCCATCCACTGATCGGGATTGAAGGTGCCGGCGGAGCCGTCACCGCGCGGAATGAAGTTGGCGATCTGACAAGCGAGGTCACTCACCTCGAACTCGGTGATCCGGCGTGCGCCGCTGCGACCTTCGAGAAGGCGCGACCACGTCGGTTCGACGCCGCATCCGAGGGGGGTAACGAGGCCGAGCCCCGTGACGACAACTCGCTTCATCCCACACCTGTCCAGGTTATCCGGCAGGAAGGCCGCGCCGCGTCACCGCTCCTGCCGTGTCATGCCGCCCAACTACGCCGCGACGGCATCCCCCATTTCCAGAGCATCGCCACCGTCCCATCGCGCGCGCCGCACCGGTTCCCCCCGATGGCGTGCGCGATGAGAGCACCGGCGCGCTGCTCAGGCCGTACTGGCCGCGCTCTTCTCGAGGAACTTCACGGCATCGCCGACCGTCTGGATCTGCTCGGCGGCATCGTCCGGAATCTCACAGCCGAACTCTTCCTCGAACGCCATGACGAGCTCGACGATGTCGAGGCTGTCAGCACCGAGGTCATCGATGAAGCTCGCCGTCTCGACGACCTTCTCGGCTTCCACGCCGAGATTCTCGACGACAATCTTCTTAACGCGCTCTGCGACGTCGCTCATATCCAATTCCCTCGCGCTCTGTCACCTCAAGGAACCGCGGCGCGGCCCTGACGACCCTTCTCGTGCCGCCCCCATGAGGCAGCGGCGGTTTACTCGCTTCGATCGATTCGGCTCTGTCGTGGGGATATCCACTACAGGGTGCTTGAAATCGATGCAAACTCCAGCGCCAACGGCTCGAATTTTCGGCTCGTTAACACACAACAAATCCCTTGGCTAGCGGCGCCGGCGCGGCTCCGACGCGGCATTGTGCACAGCAGCGAAACCCTCGAACAACCCTCAGATCATGACCATGCCGCCGTTGATGTGAAGAGTTTGTCCGGTCATGTAACGGGCCTCTTCGCTGGCAAGGTAAACGGCGGCCGCCGCAATATCTTCGGGCTTGCCGAAACTCTGGGCCGGGATCGCCTCCTTGATGGTGGCCGTCTGCTTTTCGTTCAGAACGGCCGTCATCGCCGTTTCGATGAAACCGGGAGCAATGCAGTTGGCCGTAACACCGCGCGAGGCGACCTCGCGGGCCAGCGATTTCGTCATGCCAATCATACCGGCCTTGGAGGCGGCGTAGTTGCCCTGGCCCGGATTGCCGATGATGCCGGAGACCGACGAGATATTGATGATGCGCCCATAGCCGGTCCGCGACCGCATCATGTGGCGGGCCGCCGCGCGCATGAGCATGAAGGTCGATGTCAGGTTGACGGCGATCACCTCATCCCACTGCTCGTCCTTCATCACCATGAAGAGGTTGTCGCGCGTCAGCCCCGCGTTGTTGACGAGGATGTCGAGACGCCCGCCGACGAGCTTGATGGCCTCGTCGATCAGCTTGCCGACCTGCTCCTTGCTGGCGAGGTCGCACGGTTGGACGAGTGCGCGATCGCCGAGCTCGGCTTTCAACGCTTCGAGCTTGTCGGCCTGGCGGCCCGAAAGCACCACGGTCGCGCCCTGGGTGTGAAGTGCCTCGGCAATGGCGCCGCCGATGCCGCCCGTAGCACCCGTCACGAGCGCGGTCTTGCCCGTCAGATCGAACATAGCGTGTGTCCTCAGCTCAGAAGTTGCGCCGCGACGGCCTCGATGTCGGCGGGCGTGCCGACAGGCGTTGCCTTCAGCGATTTGTCGATGCGGCCGGCGAGGCCGCTCAGCACCTTGCCCGTGCCGATTTCATAAAGCTCGGTGACGCCCGCGCCGGCCATCGCGAGCACGCATTCGCGCCAGCGCACGGTGCCCGTGACCTGCTCGACGAGGCGCGTGCGAATCTCTGCGGGATCGCTGATCGGGGCCGCGAGGACGTTGGCGATGACAGGGACGACCGGCGCCTTGATCTCGACCTTGGCGAGCGCTTCCGCCATCGCGTCGGCGGCAGGCTTCAGAAGGCTGCAATGGAAAGGCGCGGAAACAGGGAGTGGAATTGCACGCCGCAGACCGTGCGCCTTGCCGACTTCCGGCACGCGATCGATCGCGGTCTTGTGGCCCGAGAGCACGACCTGGGTCGGCTCGTTGTCGTTGGCGATATCGCAGACATCGCCCTGCGCGGCATCGGCCGCGATCTTCCTCGCGACGTCGAGGCCGACGCCAAGCAATGCCGACATGGCGCCGACGCCGACCGGCACGGCCTTCTGCATGGACTGTCCGCGCAGCTTCAGGAGGCGAGCCGTGTCCGCGACCGAAAGAGCGCCGGCCGCGGCCAGTGCCGAATATTCGCCGAGCGAGTGGCCGGCGACAAACGCCACGCGGTCCTTGAGCGAGAAACCCTTCTCCTTCTCGAGCACGCGCATCACGGCGAGTGACGCCGCCATGAGCGCCGGCTGGGCATTCTCAGTCAGCGTCAACGTCTCGATCGGGCCCTCGAACATGAGGGCGGAGAGCTTCTGACCGAGGGCCTCGTCCACTTCGTCGAGCAATGCGCGGGCGGCCGGAAAGGTCTCGGCCAGTTCCTTGGCCATGCCGACGGTCTGGCTGCCCTGGCCGGGAAAGACGAAGGCTTTCGACATGCGCGGGTCCATGGTTGGAGGTTGATGCCGGTCCGCGGACCTGCCGCGGCGCTTCCGGAACATAAAGTGAAAATGTGCCGATGCCGCGGATGGGCATCAAGGCGCGGAGCGGGCTCCGGCGCCTTAAGGGCATGGCGAATGAGGCGGTGTCAAGAGAGGGACGCGCCGATAGGATGCGCGACCGTGGGGCGGAGCGCTGTCGGGCAGCGGGGGCGACGTGATCCAAGGCATCATTTACGACTTCGACGGCGTGATCGCGGACAGCGAGGTGCTGGCCAATCTTGTGCTCGCGGAAGCCGTATCATCGCTCGGGCTGCCGACGACGCTCCAGCAATCGTTCGATCGCTATATGGGCAAGCGTTCGGCCGAGATCGTCACGGCGATCGAGGAAAGTCTGGGGCGCAAGATCAGCCCGACATTTACGGACGATTTGCGCGCGGTCACGCTCGCGCGCTTTCGCAGCGAGTTGCGCGAAGTGTCCGGCGCGCAGGATTTCATACTGCGGTACGCTCACCTCCCGAGCTGTATTGCCTCATCGAGCTCGATGGAGCGGCTGAGCGTGAGTCTCGAGGCGGTTCGGCTATCCGAGGCATTCGGGAATCGCGTCTTCAGCGCCGATCTGGTGCCGCGCGGCAAGCCGCATCCGGACATCTTTCTCTATGCGGCCGACAAGATCGGGCTCGCGCCCGAGTATTGTCTCGTCGTTGAGGACAGTCCGAACGGCGTTCGTGCGGGCCTGGCTGCCGGCATGTGCGTCGTCGGCCTCTGCGCCGGCGCGCACATTCGCCCAGGCCACGCGGAGCGTCTGCGCGAAGCCGGTGCAAAGCACGTGTTTGACACCTGGACGGAAGTCGGCGAGTTCCTCGCCGCACGCCTGTGAGTGCAGCGACACCGATGCGCAGCTAAGCTGGCGAAAACATATCTTAGGAAATGTGCATGAAATGGCAGATCGGCGACGTGACGGTCACCAAGATCGTCGAGCTGGAAATGACGGGCGGCACGCGCTTCATCCTCCCCGATGCGACACCCGAAGCCGTTCGCCCGATCGCGTGGCTCATGCCGCACTTTGCCGACGAGAACGGCCGCCTCCGCATGAGCATTCACGCGCTGCTCGTCGACGCGCCGGGACGGCGCATCATCGTCGACACCTGCCTCGGCAATGACAAGAAGGACCGGCGCATTCCGACGTGGAACGAGCGCAGCGGGCCGTTTCTCGATGATCTGGCAGCCGCCGGCTTCGCGCCCGAGACGATCGATACGGTGCTGTGCACGCATCTTCACGTCGATCATGTCGGCTGGAATACACGGCTCGTGAATGGCCAGTGGGTGCCGACGTTTCCGAAGGCGCGCTATCTCTTCGGGCGCATCGAGTACGAGCACTGGACGACGCAGACAGCGCGGCCCGATCAACATCCCGTCATCGCCGACAGCGTGAAGCCCATATTCGACCTCGGCCTCGCCGATCTCGTCGAGCTCGATCACCAGATCTGCCCGGAGGTGCGGCTCGTGCCGAGCACAGGGCACTCGCCGGGCCACGCGAGCGTGATGATCAGCTCGAAGGGGCAGCACGCGATGATCACCGGCGATTTCGCGCACCATCCCTGCCAGTTCGCGCATCCCGAGTGGTGCTCGACGGCGGACTACGACCAGAAGGCCGGCGAAGCCACGCGACGGCGCATTCTTGGCGAACTCGCGGGCGAGCCGGTGCTCGTCATCGGCACGCATTTCGCAGGCCCCACCGCCGGGCACGTCGTGCGCGACGGTGAGGTCTTCCGGCTCGTCGTGTGAGCGCTACATGCGCTTGCCGGTCTCCAGCAGCGTCTTGAGATCGCTGAGCACCCACGGCCAGCCACCGCCGCCGCTCTCGACGGGATTGTTGTTGCCGGGGACCATGCCGGCGACCAGGGGGGCGCCCGTCACGTCGTGGGTCATGACGACCGTGCAGACGCCGCTCGGGCTCTCGAAAATTTCGTAGGTGAGGCGCGTCGGCGGCTCGGCGATCATGTCGGCCGAGAACTGCGGGTGCCATGTCTGCACGAGTTTCCTCGGCGGATCGCTCTCGATGACCTCGCCGAGGATGATCTTGTCGGGCAAGCCGAAGCTCTTCATTTCCGCGCTGGCTTCGTGATGGTACTTGCCGCCCTTCTTGAGCTCATAGGCGGCGCGGCCACCGTAGGCATATCGATCCGTCCATTCGGGTTTCGTTATCGCGTCCCAGATCGCCTGTGCGCTGGCCTTGATGACGATCTTGTAGACCAGCGTCGTCGATGCCTTGTCCGTCATGATTCATCCTTTTCCTCGAGCTCGGCCTTCAGCGCGAGGAGCGCCGAGACCTGCCGTTCGCGATACTTGTCGATCCACCGGTCATGGATGATCCGAATTGGGACCGGATTGAGAAAGTGGAGCTTCTCCCGGCCCGACCGGCGCGTGACGACGAGACCTGCCTCCTCCAGGATCTTGAGATGCTTCATGACGCCGAAGCGGGTCATCTCCAGCCCGGATTCGAGCTCTTTCAGCGTGCGGCCGTCGCGCTGGAAAAGCAGGTCCAGAAGGAAACGACGCGTCGGATCAGCAAGCGCTTTGAATACGAGGTCGTCGTCGGTCACGTCCGAACTATAGGTGACCATTTAGTCACCTGTCAATGACGCGGTATGGTGGACGTCCATCATGCGCATCGGGCCGCGTTCAGGGCTCGAATTTCTTTTGCGCCTTTTTGTGAGCGGCAAGCGCGGCGAGGCGCTCGTTCCGCCACAGCGATTTCTCCGCGATCTTCTCGGGCGCAGGCGGTGCCCCCCACGCATCGGAAACCCGCCGCCAGCTCGCCTCCTCCCACACCGACGGCTTTGGCAAGTCCTTCATGTAGCGGCGGAACCAGTCGCCGTAGCGCTCGCAGTAATCGGCGGTGCCTTTCGGGGCATTGAGCTCGATGGTCTCAAAGGGCCCCATGAATGCCCAACGAAGGCCGAGGCCGTCCGCGATCGTGTGGTCGAGATCCTGCGGCGTGACATAGCCCTCGTCGACGAGGCGGAACGCTTCCGTCAGCAGCGCGACCTGCAGGCGATTGAGGATGAAACCGTCGATTTCCTTCTTCACCTCGATAGGGACTTGCCCCACGCTCTTATAGAGGGCACGGGCCTTGGTGATTGTCTCCTGGCTCGTCCACGGTGCGCCACACAACTCGACGATCGGTACGAGATGCGGCGGGTTCACCGGATGCGCGACGAGACAGCGCGCGCGGCCTGCGAGCTTCTCCGTGAAAAGCGACGCGACGATTGCGGAGGTGGAAGAGGCGAGCACCGTCTCCGGCGCCGCCGCCGCGTCGAGCCGTGCCCAGATGGCGAGCTTGTCTTCGAGACGCTCCGGGCCGGACTCCTGCACGAGATCGACACCTTTCACCGCATCTTCCAGCGTCGGCGCAGTTCTGAGGCGGGCGGCAGCCTTTGCGGGATCCGTGACGAGGCCGTGCCGCGCGAGATCGTGCAGCGATTCGGCAACGAGACGTGGCGCGGCCGTCGTCGCGTCCGGATTGGCGTCCCACATCACGACATCCCAGCCCGCGCGCGAGAACACATTCGCCCACGCGCGGCCGATCAACCCCACGCCCACCAGTCCGATTGTCGGCATCGCCGTTTCCTCCTGCGTATGTCGTTGAGAGGAGGGAAGCAAATGCGCAGGGGCTCAGCAAGCGGAAGCGAGGATTTGCGCCTCTGGCGCAACGGGGCTTTCGCCCCTGGCCCCAACCGGGGAGACCCCGGACCCCCTTCTTTTTTATGGAATTGGAGTTCACGGCTGGCGCCGTCTCCCCCCTCTCCCCGCGCTTGCGGGGAGAGGGCCGGGGTGAGGGGCGGCGGCATACGCAAACGTCAGCGATTGTGCCGCCCCTCATCCTAACCTTCTCCCCGTGTAGGACGGGGAGAAGGGACATGACGGCGCTCGCCGTTTGCTCCAAGTCGATAAAAGACGGGGGTTCGGGGGTGTCCCCCCGAGCGGGGTGTGGGGCCTGCGGCCCCACTCGCGCTGAAAGCGCGAAGCCCAAATGGAAAACGCGGCGCCCTTTCGAGCGCCGCGCCTGTCTCGTCTAGGTATGGCCGCCGCGGGCATGGCACCGGGGTTCGGTTGCGAAGCACCTCTTCCCAGCAGCCCGCGGCAACCAGATCAATGCGCCAAGATCGCCAGCAGCAAGAGCGCCACGATGTTGGTGATCTTGATCATCGGATTCACGGCGGGGCCGGCGGTGTCCTTGTAGGGATCGCCAACGGTGTCACCCGTGACCGAGGCCTTGTGCGCCTCCGAGCCTTTGAGGTGCTTCACGCCGTCCTTGTCGACGAAACCGTCCTCGAAGGCCTTCTTGGCGTTGTCCCAGGCGCCGCCGCCGGCCGTCATCGAGATGGCGACGAAGAGGCCTGTCACGATCACGCCGAGCAGCATGGCGCCGAGCGCCGCGAACGCGTTGCCCGTGCCGGCAATCCACTTCACGAGGAAGAAGCAGACGATCGGCGAGAGAACGGGCAGCAGCGACGGCACGATCATTTCCTTGATCGCGGCGCGCGTCAGCATGTCGACGGCGCGGGCATAGTCGGGCTTGTCGGTGCCCTTCATGATGCCCGGTTTCTCTTTGAACTGGCGACGCACTTCCTCGACGATCGAGGAGGCTGCGCGGCCGACGGCCGTCATCGCGATGCCGCCGAACAGGTACGGCAGCAGGCCACCGAACAGCAGGCCGACGACGACGTACGGGTTGGACAGCGAGAAGTCGACCGTCAGGTTGTGGAAGAGCGATCCCGGCTGCGCCTGACTGATGAAGTACTTGAGGTCTTCATTGTAGGCCGCGAACAGCACCAGTGCGCCGAGACCGGCGGAGCCGATCGCGTAGCCCTTGGTGACCGCCTTGGTCGTGTTTCCGACCGCGTCGAGCGCGTCGGTCGTGCGGCGGATCTCCTTCGGCAGGCCCGCCATCTCGGCGATACCGCCGGCGTTGTCGGTGACTGGGCCGAAGGCGTCGAGCGCAACGACCATGCCGGCGAGCGCGAGCATGGTGGTGACCGCGATCGCGATGCCGAAGAGGCCGGCGAGCTTGAACGTGATGATGATGCCCGCGACAATGATGAGCGCCGGCAGAGCCGTTGCCTCGAGGCTCACGGCGAGGCCTTGGATGACGTTCGTGCCGTGGCCGGTGACGGAGGCCTGGCTGATCGAGCGTACCGGGCGGTAGCCGATGCCGGTGTAGTACTCGGTCACGACGATGATGAGCGCCGTTACCGCAAGTCCGACCACGCCGCACCAGAAGAGGTCCATGCCGGTGAAGCTGAAACCGCTCGTGGTTTTGAACACCGAGTCCATGCCGAGCATGTAGTCGGTGAGCGGGTAGAGCGCGATCAGCGAGAGGACGCCGGTGGCGATGATGCCCTTGTAAAGCGCACCCATGATCGACTGGTTGGCGCCGAGGCGGACGAAGTACGTGCCGATGATCGACGTGACGACGCAGATGCCGCAGATTGCCAGCGGGAAGATCATGAGCGTGCCGACGACGGGCTGGCCGACGAAGTAGATGGCCGCGAGCACCATGGTGGCGACGACCGTCACTGCATAGGTCTCGAAGAGGTCCGCCGCCATGCCGGCGCAGTCGCCGACGTTGTCGCCGACGTTGTCGGCGATCGTTGCCGGATTGCGTGGATCGTCCTCCGGAATGCCGGCCTCGACCTTGCCGACGAGATCACCGCCGACGTCGGCGCCCTTCGTGAAGATGCCGCCGCCGAGACGCGCGAAGATCGAGATGAGCGAAGCGCCGAAACCGAGGGCGACGAGCGAGTCGATGACCGTACGATCGGTCGTGCCGTAGCCCATACCCGCCGTCAGAACAGCGTAGTAGACGACCACACCGAGCAGCGCGAGGCCGGCAACGAGCAGACCGGTCACCGCGCCGGCGCGGAAGGCCATCGAGAGACCGTCGGCGAGGGAGACCGTGGACGCCTGAGCTGTGCGCACGTTGGCGCGCACCGACACGTGCATGCCGACGAAGCCCGCGAGACCCGACAGCACGGCGCCGATCAGGAAGCCGATGGCCACGAGCCAACCGAGGAACAGTCCGACGATGATGAAGATGGGGACGCCCGCAATGGCGATCGTCTGGTACTGGCGCGTTAGGTAGGCTTGGGCGCCTTCCTGGATCGCGCCGGCGATCTCCTGCATGCGCGCGTTGCCGGCGTCCGACGCCATCACGGCGCGGATCGTGAACGCGCCATAGGCAATCGAAAGCAGGCCACAGATGATGATGGCCCACAAGATGGACTGCATGGGTAGAGTGCTCCCCGTTGGTCAGATGCCCCCTTCAGGGCTCGAAGTGCGCGCAGCCGTGGTGACGCCACCATGACCGCGAAACGCACGGCAAAGCGAAAACCCCGCAGCGCTCCGGCTGCCGCTGGCCTGCCGGTACGTTGCAAGGAAAGACGTTATGGCGCCGCCTGGCGCGTAGTGCCGGCTCCCGCCGTCAGTACGCGCCCGGTCGGGATTGGCGGGCGGACCATGCCAAAACAGGTGCCGCTATGCAACATTCAATGGTGTGTCTTTAGTCGCGCTTGCACGGAATAGCTGCATCGGGGCCGCGGCGGGATGCCGCCGGGCCACAGATGGCGGCTGTTCCCCGGTCCTTGATGAGTGATCGCATCAGTTGCGAGGCGCGCCGACCGTGGTCGCGGCGCCGCCCGTCGCCGTCCGCCCGCCGTCCACGACGTACTGGGCGCCCGTGATCCCACTGGCGAGGTCCGAGCACAAGAAGAGGACCGTGCTGGCGATTTCGCCCACGGTCGCGTAGCGGCCCATGGGAATTGATGCCTGGTAGCGTGCGCTGACGGCTTCGGCGTCGGACGGATTGATCATCGCCTCGATGGAATGGATCATGCGTGTGTCGACGGGTCCGGGCAGGACGGCGTTCACACGGATGCCCTGGCGAGCCACCTCGCCGGAAACGGATTTGGTCAGCCCGATGACGGCGTGTTTTGTGGCGACGTACGGGCCGAGGCCCGGCGTGCCCGTGATGCCGGCGACCGATGCGGTGTTCACGATGGCGCCGCTGCCCTGCGCGATCATGACTGGGAGGACGTGCCGAAGCCCGAGGAAAACGCCTTTGAGATTTACGCCAATGACAGAGTCGAATGTCGCCTCGTCGTATTCGGCGATCGGCGCCACCTTGCCCTCGATACCGGCATTGTTGAAGAAGCAGTCGATCTGACCGTAGGCGTCGGTCGCGGCCTTTACGTAACGGGCGACGTCGGCCGACTTGGTCACGTCAGCGGCAACGGCCAGCGCCTCGCCACCCTTCCCGCGGATTTCCTGTGCGGTCTTCTCGGCGCCCGCCGCATCGCGATCGACGACCACGACCTTGGCGCCCCGGGCCGCGAAGGCGAGGGAGGCGGCACGACCGATACCATTGGCGGCGCCAGTGATGACGGCAACTTTCCCGCTGAAGTCCATGGCGTTCTCTCTTTTCGCGATCCGTCGTTGCGTCGGCGGGCTTTTCGAGGCCCGCGGTGTGTCTCGATCAGGGCGCAGATTTGCAGCGGTCTAGCGGCCCGTCAATGCGTTCACACAGGGCGCGCTGCGTCCTGCGTACGCCGAGGTCGTTTGCGCACAGATGGCATTCATACGTCCTTCAGCTTATGCTCCTCGAAAAGACACATTTCGACCATGGCCCCATGTTTGGCTTGCTGAGCGGCACTGTCGATGTCGCTTGGCAAAATGATACGGGGGCCAGAAATGTTCACGCGTAACGGTTCAACCTCACCCAAAGCGTCGGCGGAGCCGCAGCGCCTCGACGCCATGCGGCTCCAGCCAGTGTCGCCTATATCGGGGCGCACCCCGGGCGAACCGCCGCCGACGCCGCATCACCAAGCCCACTCCGAGACGGTGATCCCGACCGGACCCGCCAATGACGGCTCGGGCAGCGGCATTTCCATCATTGGGCAGGATCTGACGATCATCGGTCAGGGTCTCAGGATCATCTCGAAGGGCAAGATTCGCGTCGAAGGCGAGGTACAGGGGGACGTGCTCGGCACCGAGGTCATCATCGGGGACGTCGGCAAGGTGACGGGCGTGGTGTCAGCCGAGACGATCACGGTTTTCGGCTCGATCATGGGGACAATTCGCGGGATCCGCGTCATGCTCGAGTCGGGTGCGAAAGTTGAAGGTGACGTGCACCATCAGACGCTGAGTGTCGATGAGGGGGCGCAGCTCGAGGGGCGCGTTCGCAGGGCGCAGGATGCAAGCGAGCTGAGGCCGGATCTCTCGGGCAGTTCGTCGAGCAGCTGACCTCGCCGACACTAATCTCTCTGATTAAGACAAAGGCCCCGCCAACGGACGGGGCCTTTCTTATTGGTCGAACGCCTGATCGTGCGCGCTCAGCCGAGCATCTCTTCGACGTGCTCCCAGTTCACGAGATTGTCGAACCAGGCCTCGAGATACTTCGGGCGCGCATTGCGATAGTCGATGTAGTAGCTGTGCTCCCACACGTCGACGCCGAGGATCGGCTGCGCGCCGTGCATGAGCGGGTTCTCGCCATTCGGCGTCTTCTGGACCTCGAGCTTGCCGCCCTTGACGGCAAGCCACGCCCAGCCCGAGCCGAACTGGCCGACACCTGCTGCAATGAAGTCCGTGCGGACCTTGTCGTAGCCGCCGATTTCGTCGACGAGCTTCTGAACCTTCGCCGGCAGCTTCTTGCCGCCGCCACCCTTCTTCATCCACTTCCAGAAATGGATATGATTGTAGTGCTGGCCGATGTTGTTGATCACCGGCGCGTCCTTCGCCGCGAAGGCTTCCTTGCAGATGTCCTCGATGCTCTTGCCGTCGTACTTCGTGCCGGCGCCGGCGAACTTGTTGCCGTTGTCGACGTAGGCGAGGTGATGCTTGTCGTGATGGAACTCCAGCGTCTCCTTAGACATGTAGGGCGCGAGCGCGTCGTAGGCATAAGGGAGTTCGGGCAGCTTGAAGGTCATCGTGACATCTCCTGTCGATACTGGCTTGGCTCAGCCGGGAAATGGGTTGAAGCACACGCGCGCAACCGTCGAGTTGGGCGAGGACTGATCTCGCTGAGCCATATGTCGGATCGCGGCGGCAGTGTGCAAGCGCTCTCAAGGATGCAACAGCGCGGGTGCTTTGGCCAGTGCTCGGCATTCATGCGCCCTGCACCGACGTCATCGGCTGCAATGTAGGATGCCGGCACGCACACGCAGGGCGTCTCTTGGCTAATCGCTTGGGTGAAGCGAAGGTTCCCGGCTCCGATCTCGGTGGGTTCGCGCGTGCTCTTAACTTGTTGGTGAGAATTCAACCGCGTGCCCACACAAAATGCGTGTCGTTCAGGACACAATGTGACTCATTACGAACGTCGCACACGGCCGCCGAGCCGCTTTCAACTCCAGGTTGTTAGACCGTGAACACGCCGAAACATAAAGGTCAAGCACCTAGTCGAGTCGTGCGGCGAGTCCTCCAGTCGAGGGTTCATCGTAGCGGTCTATGAGGTGAGCTTCTCATTCGCCTCGGATCGCGGCGCAGGAAGCAAGCCCGGCGCTAAATGGTCCTGCCGCAGGCCGCGTAACCCAGTCCAGTTCTGCGTTGTTCAATCGCGTTCCCTCGTGACGGCGTGCGCTTGAGGCGCGTGCGTGCAGTTTCGAAGGAGCGTGAACCTGCCCGTCGCCGGGCTGCGCACTCTGCTTCCGCGCTGGAAGCATTGGAAATGGAGCACTAGACAGATGAATGGGGGATCGATGACGACACTAAGTCGCATTACGATGGCCGCCGTCGCCGCGCTGATCGTTGGGGGTATGGGCCCCGCGAAGGCCGCCGACCTTGGCGGTAATTGCTGTGCCGACCTCGAAGAGCGGGTAGCTGAACTCGAGGCGACGACGGCCCGCAAAGGTAACCGCAAGGTCTCGCTCACCATCTCGGGCCAGATCTCGCAGGAATTGATGTACTGGGACGACGGCATCCAGGACGACCTCTACGTCGTGGGCCCGGCTCAGTCCAACTCACGCTGGCGCATCACGGGTTCGGCCAAGATCTCGCCTGAGATCACCGCCGGCTTCATCTACGAGTTCGAGGCCTTCA
>DATMRT010000089.1:0-24027 GCA_035565975.1 Hyphomicrobiaceae bacterium | reverse complement strand
AGATGAGGAACGCGGTCAGGCCGGGATCAGGCCGCGTCAGGACGGCGTTCGCTTGCTGGGCTTTTATGGCGACCATTTTTTGTTTGCTGCGGGCTGCTGGGAAGAGGTGATCCGCCTACCATCACAAGTGCCGTGCCCGCTGCGGCCATGCGGGATAGGGCCACAACGGTTCCAGCAGACGCTTCCTTGTCCCTTCTCCCCGTTCTTACGGGGAGGGGGGACGGTGGCGAATTGGCGTGAGCGTAGCAGCGCGCCCGCTGGCGCGCAAAATCATCAAGCTGGAAGGAAGCCGGATGTCCGCAATCAGGCCGGGGCGCGCGAGAGGTAGGCGCTGAGGCGTACCTTCAACTCATCCGCGATCGTCTTGGCGACGCGCGTCTCGGCATCTTCGCGGGCGCGCACGTTCGAGTAGATCGACTGGTAGCGCTCGAAAGCGGCGCGGGCGTGCGAGGAGCCCTGGAGCACGATCGACTTGTTCTTGATGTGGATGAGCTGATAGCCCGCTTCGACGTTGTAGACCTGACTGTAGGCTTCGCCCTGCGACGTGACGAGCGTGGAGTTGATGCCCTCGCGAAGCACGATCTCCAGGCGATAGGCGGGCTTGGGGGCCTCGCCGCCGCCGGTATTGTTGAAGATCAGCTCGTTGCGGATGCGCTGGCCGACGCGACTCGGGATCGGCGCGACATCCACCTTGGCAAGGACGTCCTGGAGATGCTCGCCGCTGGCCGTCGGGCCATAGAGCGGACGGAAGTCACCGTCGCCGCAGGCCGCGAGCACCGGAGCAGCCGCAAGTGTCACCGCGAGCCCGCGCAAGAACGCGCGTCTCGTCGGGATGGTTTGCAGCTTCTTCCCCCTAGGCGACGACATTCACGATCCTCTGTGGGACCACAATCACCTTCTTCACGGGCCGTCCCTCGATAGCCCGCACGACAGCGTCCAGCTTCAGCGCTGCCGCCTCGATCTCTTCCTTCGCTGCCGATCGGGCCACGGTCAGCTCGTCACGGCGCTTGCCGTTCACCTGTACGGCAATGGTTACGTGATCGTCAACGAGCAAGGCCCCATCAGCTTGCGGCCACGGCTGATCCGCCAGAAGAGTGTTGTAACCAAGCCGCGCCCAGCATTCTTCAGCTAAATGCGGCATCATCGGGCCGATCATCTGAACAAGATGTTCGATTGCCTCGCGAAGTGCCCAGTCGAGCCCCGCGCCGGACTTGCCCAATGCCGCCGAGATCTCATTCGACAGCTCGTAGAGTTGCGCGACGGCCACATTGAAACGCAGGCTCTCGATATTGCGGCCGACGCCGTCGAGCGCCTTGTGCGTGACGCGTCTCAGTGCCTCGGCCTCGGGGCTGAACGCTGCTGGGTGGGGCGCGTCCTTGGCTGCGGCCTTGGTCTCGATCTCGCCCATGAGGCGCCAGATGCGCTGGATGAAGCGGCCGGCACCGGCGACGCCGGCTTCCGTCCAGATGACATCGCGCTCGGGCGGGCTGTCGGACAGCATGAACCAGCGCGCGCAGTCGGCGCCGTAGTGCTGGATGATGTCGTCGGGGTCGACGAGGTTCTTCTTCGACTTCGACATCTTCTCGATCGAGCCGATTGCGGCCGGCTTCCCGGTCGCGATTTCGGTCGCGCGGCGCGCATCACCCTCGCCCTCGAGGCGGACCTCGGTCGGCAGCAGCCATTGGCCCTCGGCGGACCGGTACGTCTCGTGCACGACCATGCCCTGCGTGAAGAGGGCCGCGAACGGCTCCTTGAGCTTGGGGTTCAGATTGCCGGTCGCGCCCATGGCACGTGCGAAGAAGCGCGAGTAGAGCAGGTGTAGAATCGCGTGCTCGATGCCGCCGATGTACTGGTCGACCGGCAGCCAGTAGTCCGCTGCGGCCTGGTCGACCGGCGTCGGCGCGTTGGGTGCGGTAAAGCGGGCGAAATACCAGGAGCTGTCGACGAACGTATCCATCGTGTCCGTCTCGCGCGTCGCCTTGCCGCCGCACGCGGGGCAATTGACGTGCTTCCACGTCGGATGGTGATCGAGCGGATTGCCGGGCTCCAGGAACGAGACGTCATCCGGCAGCTTGACGGGGAGCTGATCCGCGGGCACCGGCACCTCGCCGCAATCCGGGCAATGGATGATCGGAATCGGGCAGCCCCAGTAGCGCTGGCGCGAAATGCCCCAGTCGCGCAGGCGATAGTTGACCTTGCGCTTTCCGACCGGCTTGCCGGCGAGCGTCTCGCTTTCCAGCCGATCCGCTATCGCGTTGAAAGCCGCCTTTGTGTCGAGCCCATCGAGGGACTTCGAGTTGATCATCACGCCGTCGTCGACGTAGGCGGTGCCGGCTTCGATCTCGCTGATCGCCCGGGCGCGCGCCTTGGCGTCCGTCGGCGCAACCACCGGTACGACCGGCAGCCCGTAGGCGCGGGCAAACTCGATGTCGCGCTGGTCGTGCGCCGGACAGCCGAAGATGGCGCCGGTGCCGTAGTCCATGAGAATGAAGTTCGCGACATAGACCGGCAGCTTCCAGTTCGGGTCGAGCGGATGCGTGGCGACTATGCCGGTATCGATGCCCTTCTTCTCCGCACTCTCGATGGTGGCGACGGACGTCCCCATATGCCGGCATTCTTCGGCAAAGGCCGCGACAGCCGGATTGCTCTCCGCCACGGCCAGTGCCAGCGGATGATCGGGCGCGATCGCCAGGAACGAGGCGCCGTAGAGCGTATCCGGCCGCGTCGTGAAGACCTCGAGCTCGGTTGCACCGTCGGGCGCGGCGCCGTCCAGCGCCCAACGGATCAGCAGCCCTTCAGAGCGGCCGATCCAGTTCGCCTGCATGAGGCGGACCTTCTCCGGCCATTTGTCGAGCGTGGCGAGCGCTTCGAGCAGATCGTCGGCGTATTCGGTGATTTTGAACGCCCACTGCATCCGCTCGCGTTGCTCGACCAGCGCACCCGACCGCCAGCCGCGGCCATCGATCACCTGCTCGTTGGCCAGCACCGTGTGGTCGACCGGATCCCAGTTCACCTTGCTCGAGCGCCGGTAAGCGAGGCCCTTCGCATACATGTCGAGGAACAGCCGCTGCTGATGGCGGTAGTAAGATGGATTGCAGGTCGCGAACTCGCGGGTCCAGTCGATGGCGAGGCCCATCGACTTGAGCTGGTGCTTCATCGCGTCGATGTTGGCGTAAGTCCACTTGGCCGGATGCGTCTGGCGCTCCATCGCGGCGTTCTCGGCCGGCATCCCGAAGGCGTCCCAGCCCATGGGATGGAGGACATTGAAGCCGCGGGCGCGCTTGTAGCGGGCCAGCACATCGCCCATGGTATAGTTACGCACGTGGCCCATATGGATGCGGCCCGAAGGATACGGGAACATCTCGAGCACGTAGCACTTCGGCTTTGCCGGATCGGTCTTGGTGAGGAAGCAGTCGCGCTCCTCCCAGACTTTCTGCCAGTGCGGTTCGCGTTCGGGCGCGTTATAGCGTTCGGCGGCCATAGGGCGACCTCGGTACGTGTTGTCATAACTGTGGGCGAATAAGCTCGGCGCGTAATGTGCCCAAAGGATGGGGCGGGTCAAGGCGGAGACGATGACGGAGACGGTAGAATCACGGCTCGAGGCGGTCCGCGGCCGGATCGAGAAGGCGGCGCGCGAGGTTGGGCGCGACCCCGGCTCGGTGCGCCTGATCGTGGTCTCCAAGACCTTCGGCGAGGTGGACATCAAGCCGGTGATCGGCGCCGGCCAGCGGCTTTTCGGCGAGAATCGCGTTCAGGAAGCCCAGGCCAAGTGGCCGGCCCTGCGGAACGCCCACCCGGACCTGGAGCTGCACCTCATCGGCCCTCTGCAGACGAACAAGGTGCGGGACGCGGTTGCCCTCTTCGATGTGCTGCACACGCTCGACCGGCCCAAGCTTGCCCACGCGCTGAAAGCGGAGATGGCGGCGCGGGATAAGACCCTGCGCCTGCTCGTGCAGGTCAATACGGGCGAGGAGCCGCAGAAGGCGGGCGTGTTGCCGGCCGATCTCCCGGCGTTCCTCAAGCTTGCGCAGGACGAGCTGAAGCTGGAGATCGAGGGCCTCATGTGCATCCCGCCGGTGGATGAGGAGCCGGCGGTGCACTTCGCGTTCCTCGCCAAGCTCGCCCGCGAGCACGGCCTCCCCGAGCTCAGCATGGGCATGAGCGGCGACTTCGAGGCGGCCGTGGAACTCGGCGCGACATTCGTGCGTGTTGGCAGCGCCATCTTCGGCAGCCGGCCGCCGTTGACCGAAAAGTCCCAAGATCCCGGTTGAATAACACAGTCAACTGCAATATCGAGCGCGGCCATGGGAGGAACGGGCTGAAATCTCGGCTTCCCGCCTGCGCGCGACATCCCCCAGCATCCGAGGAGACGCCCCGTGGATACCGTTCTGATCATTGGCGCCGGCGCTGCCGGTTCCGTCACCGCGCAGAAATGTGCGATGAACCGCGACGTGTTCAAGACGATCCACCTCGCCTCGCGCCGCCTCGAGAGCTGCAAGGCTGTCGCCAAGCGCTGCAAGACGCCGATCGAGGTCCATCAGGTCGATGCCGACGACGTCAAGGCGACCGTGAAGCTGATCAAGAAGGTCAAGCCCGACCTCGTCATCAACATGGCGCTGCCCTACCAGGATCTGCCGATCATGGACGCGTGCCTCGAGACGGGCGTGCACTACATGGACACGGCCAACTACGAGCCGCGCGACGAGGCCAAGTTCACCTACAAATGGCAGTGGCCCTACCACGACAAGTACAAGAAGGCCGGCATCATCGCCGTGCTCGGCTGCGGCTTCGATCCCGGCCAGTCGAACATCTATTGCGCCTACGCGCAGGAGTTCCTGTTCGACGAGATCAACCAGATCGACATCGTGGACTGCAATGACGGCAGCCACGGCAAGGCTTTCGCGACCAACTTCAATCCCGAGATCAACCTGCGCGAGGTCACGCAGCGCGGCAAATACTGGAAGAAGGGCAAGTGGATCGACATCGATCCGCTCTCGATCTCGGCCATGATCGACTACCCGGAGGTCGGCCCGCGCAAGAGCTACCTCATCTATCACGAGGAAGAGGAAAGCCTCGTGAAGCACATCAAGGGGCTCGAGCAGATCCGCTTCTGGATGACGTTCTCCGATAACTACATCAAGCACCTCGAGGTGCTGCAGAACGTCGGCATGACCCGGATCGACCCTGTCATGTACAAGGGCCATCCCGTCATTCCCATGGAGTTCCTGAAGGAGCTGCTGCCGCCGCCGTCCTCCCTCGGCGAGAACTACACGGGCAAGACATCCATCGGCTGCATCTTCGTCGGCAAGAAGAACGGCAAGGAAAAGCGCGCGATGATCTACAACGTGTGCGATCACGCCAAGTCGTACAAGGAGACCGGCGCGCAGGCCGTGTCCTACACGACGGGCGTACCGCCGGTGGTCGGCGCGATGATGATGTTCCAGGGGCATTGGACGGGGAAGGGCGTGTTCAACGTCGAGCAGCTTCCGTCCAAGCCCTTCATGGACGAGATCGGTAAACAGGGCCTGCCCTGGCACCTCATCGAGGTGAAGAAGAGCGACCAGAAGGAGCTCTTCAAGGTGAAGACCTGAGATACAAAAGGGCGCCGCGAGGCGCCCTACTTGTCCGTAGTCTCGCCGTTGTCGGAGCCGGCGGCTACACTTGAACCCGCACCGAGGCCAACGCCGAGCCCGAGGCCGGTGCCGCCGCCCATGCCTCCGCCGCCACTGCGGCCGCCTCCGCCACCGCGCTCGCCTCGACCCCGCTCGCCGGCTGCCCGCGCCGGCGCCGGACCGGCGGCGGGGATATCGATCGTTTCGGGTATGGCATCGAGGCCGAGCTGCTCGCGCAATGTCGCCCGAAGGTCCTTGATGAGCTCCTGGTGATCGATGGGCGCGTCGGTGGTCAGTGCGTGGGCGCACGCCGAGGCAAGCTCCACCTGACGCAGGGAGCCGAACAGAATGATGTCGGACAGCGCCGCCTCGAGCTGCTCGCGGTCGCCGGGCTCGGCCGGCGAGAATGATCCCGCCATGGTGCGGTAGGCGCCGACGAGGGATTTGAGGCGCTCCGTCTCCTGGCGGTTCTCGCGCTGGCGGCGCGTCTGCACGCGCTGCATGACGAAGATGCGGATCACCAGCAGGAAAATCGCGACGGTGATCGAGACGACGACAGTCAGGGGCAGCGCACCCATGTCAATCGAACGCATGTGCCTCGGTTCCTCGTTGGCCCGGAGGCGGTGACTGGCTCAGTTTTCGAACACCCGGAAAATCCCCGAGGCCGTGACGAGCAGCTTGCCGTCGGCCATGGCCTCGGCGTCGACGAAGGCCAGCGTGCGGGTCAAGCGACGCATGATCGTGCGGCCCTCGATCCATGATCCCGGCTGCGTGCTCGTGAGAAAGCGACAGTCGAAACCGATGGTCGCGGTCGGCCGCTTGGCCGACGCCGCCGCGAAGTGACCCATAATGGTGTCGAGAAAGCCGATCACGGCGCCACCGCGCAAAACGTTGTTCGGGTTTCCGTGTCTCGTGTCGCTCTGGAAGCCGTACTCGTATGCGCCCTCTTCGGACAGTCGGCGCAGATAGTACGGCCCGTTGTTCGCCATGAAGCCGTCATTGGGCTGCATGAGTTTGAAGCCGGGTGGAATGTCCGGAGGGGGGGCTGCTGACATGCGCGGGTTGCTCGATCACGAACTGTTCAAATGCCGCGAGGTGATTCGCACCATGTCGCCGATCGTGAGAGCTGTCCACCGCCATGGCGCGCGGTTTGACGGGCCTTTCGTCGCCGGATGTCCACAGCGGCACGCGCTCACAGATCACAATCCAGAGCTTTTCCCATGTCGTGCAGTGCAGCGTCCCGTTGTCGCGCAGAGCGAGCACTCCTAACTTTGCCTCACGGCGAGAGGAGCGGAAGAAAATGATCACGCACAACAAGAAACGTGGACGGGACAAAGGGATTGCTGCTGCCCTGGCGCTCGCCAGTGCGGTCGGGCTTATTGTGGCGGGCGCCGGCGAGGCTTCGGCGCAATCGCTCGTCGGCTCGTGGGCCGGCGGTGGCACCATCGTCTATCCCTCCGGCGAAAGGGAGCGTGCGCGCTGCCGCGCAACGTTCCATCATTCGGGCGGCGGTGGCGTCTCGATGCACGCCGTTTGCGCGACGCCCTCCGTGCGCGTGACGCAAAGCGCGGCGCTCTCGCGGCTCACGAGCAGCACCTACTCCGGTGAGTTCACCAACACCGAGTACGGCGTCCAGGGCTCGATCCGCATCAAGGTACACAGCTCGAGCCGGATGAGTGCGTCGCTTACGGGTGGCGGCGGCAGCGCACACTTCAGCCTCAATCGTTAATCGCTTATCCACAAGTGCCGCGCGCGAGCCACATATTGGCGCCAATTTAGGGAGAGCTTTGTTAACCAGCAGCTGCGATGTTCACAGCGAACAAGGTTGCTGATAGGTTGAGAGCCGTGTCGAGTTCTGTCGTGTCGGTGGGTCCCATGGTGCGTAGCGTTGCTTCGAACGCCGGTAACGGCGAAACAGTCTCGTTTGCCGAGCGTTTCACCGCGTCCGAGCAGTTCGATCAGATCTTCAAGGATGGCATGGCGCTGGTCGAGCGCACCGCCGTCTATCTTGATGGCGCCGGCCGCCAGGAGGCCAAGGCCCTCACCGCCTCCCTCAACGTCGTTTATGCCACTGAGAGCATGCGCCTGACGACGCGGCTGCTCGAGCTTGCGTCGTGGCTGCTGATGCGCCGCGCGCTGAAGCTCGGTGAGATCACGCCGGAGGAAGCGCACGTCAAGCGCCGGAGCATTCGCCTCGGCGTTGCCCGTCCGCAGCACGTGAAGGACTACGGCGGGCTGCCGCGCACGATCCGCGCGCTCATCGAGGAAAGCTTTGCCCTCCAGGACCGCGTCGTGCGCATCGATCGGGCGCTGGAAGCTGCCCGCGCCGCGCGCTTCGAGACGCAGGAAAGCCCTGTTAGCCAGCAGATCGCCAGCATCGAAGCGGCCTTTGCCCGGGGCTCGCTCGCGCACTGATCGGCATCTTGCCGAACACCGCAATTCACGTTCATTCTGAGCCGGCGGCGTGTCTGACATGCCAGCCGGCTTTTTCATGCCATCAATCGGCGAGGCCTTTTCCGTGACCTCAATCCGTTATCTCTCGACGGCGGACGTAACGTCGCTCATCGAGCCCGGTGCCGTCCTCGCGGCGTTGGCCGCAGGCTTCAAGGCACTCAGTGCTGGTGACGTGCAGGCGCCGCCGCGCCCGAAAGTCGAGATTCCTCAAAAGGGCTTCGCGCTCGCCATGCTGGCCTGGATGCCGGGCAGGCATATCGCGTCTAAGACCGTGAACGTGTTTGAAGGGAACCACGCGCACCACCTGCCGAGCCATATGGGGCTGATCAGCCTCTTCGATCGCGAGACGGGCGCGCCGCTGGCGGTCATGGATGCGGCGATCATCACCGGCATTCGCACGGCAGGCGGCGCCGTGCTTTCCGTCGATCCGCTCGCGCGCAGGGACGCGAAGATCGCGACGGTCGTGGGCGGCGGCGTGCAGGCGCGGGAGCACGTGCGGCTGCTCACAACCTTGCTGAACATTACGGAGATCCGTGTGCACGCGCGGCGCCACGACATCGCCGCCGCCATTGCCGCGCTGAGCCCGCTCGCGAAAGTGTCGCACGATCTCGAAGCCTCCGTGCGCGCGTCCGATGTCGTCTGCCTTGCGACATCCGCCTCGACGCCTGTGATCGACGATGCGTGGATCAAGCCGGGGACGCACGTCACGTCCGTCGGCTTCGCCCCGCCAGGGAGTGAGGTTCCCAGCGCGCTCATCGATCGCGCGCGTATCGTCGTGGAGACGCGGAACGCGTTCAGTCCGGCGCCGGTCGGATGCGCGGAGCTGGCCGGGCGTGATGCATCCTCGGCGGTGGAACTCGGGGAAGTACTTGCCGGCACGAAGCCCGGCCGCATCAGCGACACCGAAGTGACACTCTACAAGTCCATGGGCAACGCCATGGAGGACATGGTCGTCGCCAATCTCGTGTACGAGACCGCGCTCGCGGTCGGCGCTGGGATTGAGCTCGAGCGCTAGCCGCATTCGCGCCTTTGGCGCGACGGGGCTTTTGCCCCGCACCCCAACCGGGGAGACCCCGGACCCCCTTCTTTTTTGTGAATTGGTGCTGGCCGCGAACGCGACGAGACCCTTCTCCCCGCGCACGGGGAGAAGGGATGAGCGAGGGAGCGTTTACGCGACCGCTTTGATCACGGCCGCGATCTTGTCGCGGATCTCGCCGATCTGGCTCTCGCTGACGATGAGCGGGGGCGAGGGGGCGATGGTGTCGGCGGTGACGCGAACGTAGAGGTCGTGGTCCGCGTACATGCGCTCGATGGCCTCGTAGCCGCGCAGGCCGGGCTTGCCCGGAACGGGATCGAGATCGATTGCGGCGAGGAGACCGCACGAGCGGATATCGACGACGTTCGGCAGGCCCTTGAGGCTGTGCATCGCGTCGGCGAACACAGGTTCCAGCGCCTTGGCGCGCTCGAACAGACCTTCATCCCGATAGAGCTTGAGCGTTGCGAGCGCGGCGCCGACGGCGAGCGGATGGCCCGAGTAGGTGTAGCCGTGGAACAGCTCTGGCAGATGCTCGGCGCCGGTCATGTGTGTTTCGTAGACTCCCTTGCGCACGAACACGCCCGACATCGGCACGGAGCCGTTGGTCACGCCCTTCGCGAAGGTGATCATGTCCGGCACGACGCCATAACGGTCGGAGGCGAAGTTGTGGCCGAGGCGCCCGAAGCCGGTGATGACTTCGTCGAGGATGAGCAGAATGCCGTGCTGCTCGGTGATCTGACGCAGCTTCTCGAGGTAGCCCTTGGGCGGCGGCAGGCAGCCCGTCGAACCCGCGACCGGCTCGACAATGACCGCGGCGATGGTCGATGCGTCGTGCAAGCCGATCATGCGATTCAGCTCGTCGAGCGTCTCCGTGCCCCACTCCGGCTCGCCCTTGGTGAAGGCCTGCTTGGCGCGGTTGTACGTTGTCGGCAGGTGATCCGTGCCGGTCAGCATGTTGCCGAACATCTTGCGGTTGGCGACCATGCCGCCGACCGAGATCCCGCCGAAGCCGACGCCGTGATAGCCGCGCTCGCGGCCGATGAAGCGTGTGCGGCTGCCTTCACCGCGTGAGCGGTGATAGGCGAGCGCCACTTTCAGCGCCGTGTCCACAGCCTCACTGCCCGAGTTGGCGTAGAGGACGTAGTCGAGATCGCCCGGCGTCATCAAAGTGAGCTGCGAGGAAAGCTGGAACTGCTGCGGATGGCCGTACTGGAATGGCGGCGCATAGTCGAGGGTGGCAGCAGCCTCCTGGATAGCCTTGATGATCGGCTCGCGACCGTGGCCGGCGTTGACGCAGAAAAGACCCGCCGAGGCGTCGATGACCTTGCGGCCGTCGGGCGTGAAGAAGTGCATATCCTTGGCGCCGGCGAAGAGGCGCGGCTTCTTCTTGAAGGCCCGATTGGGCGTAAAGGGCATCCAATAAGGCTCGAGCTCATTGGGCTTCATGTCGAGCGGGGCCATAGGGTCCTCCTGGCTGGGTACGGCTCATGATCGGCGGACTGAAAAGTCGGGTAAGACGATATCAAGGGGCGTGCATGTTTGAAAGCGGCGGCGCGCTTGCCGGAGCATAGGTCCCCTGCAATAAGGGACCCCGCTTCTTGCTGCGCTGCGACGCAACAACGCAATAGGTCCTCCGCCATGCCTGCCTTTGTACTCGTACTGATCGCGCCGGCCGGCGGATCGCCTTCGATGGGCGCAGCGATCGAGGCCGCCGCCGCGGAGATCGGTGCGACGGAGCCGGTCTGGCTCGCCGCGGGAGAAGCCTGCGAGCTGGCATTCGAAGCCACGGATCTCGCCGGCGCGCGCGCTGTACGCGAGCGCATTGCCGCCGGCGTCGGCAGTGCGCCGATCGACGTGTGCGTGGTGCCGGCGGCCGGTCGGCGCAAGGCGCTGCTCGTCGCCGACATGGACTCGACGATCATCCAGCAGGAGTGCATCGACGAGATGGCCGACATGCTGGGCCTCAAGTCCCGCATTGCCGCTATCACCGAGCGCGCCATGCGCGGGGAGCTGCCCTTCGAGGCGGCGCTGCGGGAACGGCTTGGGTTGCTTGCCGGCCTCGAGGTCAGCGCCTTGCAGCGCGTGTTCGACGAGCGCGTAACGCTCATGCCCGGCGCCCGGACCCTCGTGGCGACCATGCGGGCGAACGGCGCCTTCACGGCGCTGGTCTCGGGCGGGTTCAGCTTCTTCACGTCGCGCGTCGCCGCCGCCGTCGGCTTCGATGTCAACCAGGCGAACGAGCTCGAGATCGTGGAGGACCGGCTCACAGGTGGTGTGGTCGGGTCCATTCTCGGGCGCGAGGCCAAGCTCGCGGCGCTCCTCCACTATCGCGATGCGCGAGGGCTGGCGGAGGCGGCGACCATGGCGGTCGGCGACGGCGCCAATGACCTCGCCATGATCGAGGCAGCGGGTCTCGGCGTTGCCTACCGCGCCAAGCCCGTAGTCGCCGCCGAGGCGGATGTCGGCATCACGCACGGCGATCTGACAGCGCTGCTGTACCTGCAAGGCTATCGCAAAGCGGATTTCGTCGCGACGGACTGAGCCGCAGGCTCAGCGGGTGCAGTCGCTCGGCGCCGCGCTCTTGAGGATGATCTGGACGTTGACCAGCTCGTTCGGGACCGAGTAGGGCAGCTTGCCCTCGGTGCAGGCGTTGAGCACGGTCGGCGCCTCGATGACCAGCCGGAGGAAATGGGCCTTCGGGTCGGCCGGTCTCGTCGGAAGCGCTTCGGCACGGAACTTCCCGACCGTCTTGTCCCCGCACTTCATGGTGCAGGCAAACGTCAGCTTCTCACCCGTGCAGGCGGTGGAGGTGTCGGTTGCGATCGGCCCGTTCTGGCCTTTTGGCCGGATACCGAGGCGCATGCGCGTCTCGGGAATGGGCTTGTTCTCGACCTTGTATTGGAGGGGCTGCAGCTCGACGCGGTTGACGATCGCCGCGGCGGGGTCCTTCTCGACCCCGGTCTCCTCCTCGACGCTGTAGACGAAGCAGGTTCCCGGTGTCGCCTCGGCTTTCGGCAGATCGTCGGCTGCGTGCAGGCTGGTTGTGACGAGCAGCTGGGTAACGACAGCCATGACGTAGCGACTTAACATCGGTTCTCCGGGCGGCGGCAAGCGCGCAATCTGGGGGTTACGGCTTACAGTGCAGCCTCGCGGTACGTACGATCAAGGGCCATTGCGTGCTCGCGCGGGCAAATCGCCGTGGCAGCGTGATATTTCTTTGAAGAGTTGCGTGTTTCGGACGCCCGCGCTGAATGGATGTTCATGCGATCGCGAAATCGCTGTCATCATTCGCAGTGCAACAGCGATCAGGCCCGCGTTCCGAGGCGGTGCCCGAGCCAGACTCCGATGGCGATGCCGACAAGCCCGCCAAGCGGACCGACCGCGAAGAACGCCACCATGGCCCGCTCGCCCTCGAAGTCTTTGAGTCCGAGGGCGCTTCCGAGAACGAGGGTTCCGAAAGCAGCGATGAGCCAGCCGAGCACGAGGCCGGCGAGGCCGAGGAGAACCGCACGAACGTATTTCACGTGTCTCTCGTGCTGGCGGGACAGAATTTGAGGAGGGTCAGGCCTTTTTGCTCAAGCTTGGCCTTCGGTCTCGAACATGGTCGAGGCGAGCGCCTCGCGGCTGTCCTTGCCGGCCCAGACGACGAACTGGAAAGCCTGATAGTAGCGCTCGCAGGCCTCGAGGGCGGCGCGCAGGAGCGCCTCGCACTGGCTCTGGGTTGCAATGGCGCCGTTGAGCATGAGGCCCTGGCGGAACATGATCAGGCCTTCGCGGGTCCAGATGTCGAAGTGGCCGAGCCAGAGCTGCTCGTTGATCTGCGCGACGAGGCGGTACACCTCGGAGAGCCGATTGTCCGGCACCTTGAAGTCGAAGGCGCAGGCAATGTGCAGCGACTCGAGATCCTCGCGCCAGTTGAGCGAGAGCTGATAGTCCGTCCAGTTCCCCGCCACGACGAGCGTCAGCTCATCCTCGTGCGTGCGGTCGCAGGCCCAATCGTGTGCGCCGGCGACCTGTTCGATCAGGTCGACCGGGTTTCTGGCACGCGTGAAGCCCGTCTCTGCCATGGCCATGCAAGTTCCTCGTTTGGCGCGTCGCTGTTCCCCCTGAGCGCGACGAAGCACACGGCAAGCCGTGTGCAGCACGGAGCTAATAGAAGCCGCCCCGTGCCCGCAAGGCGCCCTCCGCCTTCTCCACGATCAAAGTAAACGAGGGTGGCAAAATGAAGGGAGCACGGCCTTCAGTGCGCCAAGTACGTGGAGAAGCTGTGCATCCACGCAGAAACCCGGGGAATGTGGCCGCGCCGGACTGGCTCCGGCGGGGAGCGCGATTCCGGCGCCTGCCGCGCCCCCTCGCCTCAGTTGCGCCCACCTCCTATGCGGGCCTCGAGCTCGGCGATGCGGGCAGCCAGAGCGTCGTTCTCCTCGCGGGCCTTCTGCGCCATGGCTTTCACGGCCTCGAACTCCTCGCGCGAGACGAGGTCCATTTCGCGCACGATCCGCTCGCCCTGGGCTTTAAAGAGATTGGCGGCCTCGCGCTGGACCCCCTGGGCGGCACCGGCGGCGTCGGTCAGCAGCCTGGCCAGCTCATCGAGCAGGCGGTTGTTGGTCTGGGTCATGACAATTCCTCCGCGCGTCATTGGCGGGTTTTGGGGCCTCTGCTACCACGCCTCCGACCCCCTCGGGCACTTTTTTGAGTGCGATTGTCGGAATGGCGTACGGGCGACCGTCCTCAGAGCATGGGCCGCCCGGCCGGTATCGAACAGGAGGACTATCCATGAAGGTCATGGTCATCGTGAAGGCCAGCAAGGCATCCGAGGCTGGCGAGATGCCGAGCGAGCAGCTTCTCACCGAGATGGGCAACTACAACGAGGCGCTGGTCAAGGCGGGCATCATGCTCGCGGGCGAAGGCCTGCAGCCAACCAGCAAAGGCAAGCGCGTGCGCTTCTCGGGCAAGGAGCGCATGGTCATCGACGGCCCCTTTGCCGAGACCAAGGAGCAGATCGCCGGCTACTGGCTCTGGAATGTCAAGGACATGGACGAGGCCGTCGCGTGGCTCAAGAAGTGCCCGAACCCGATGCCGGAGGAGAGCGAAGTCGAGATCCGCCCGGTCTATGCGCTGGAGGATTTCGGCGAGGCTTTCACGCCGGAGCTGCGCGCCCAGGAAGAGCGGCTCATGGCGGGCGCGAAGAAGAACGCGGGCGGGTGATCGCAGTGCGGTGTTGCTACGCGTTCCCCGGTTTCAACTGCGGTTCGCAAGCGTCCTGTCGAGCACGACCATGAGCTGGCCGGCACCGATAAAGCCGACGGCAATGACCGCCGCCGTCAAGAGCACTTGCGGCCACCCGTTCGCGGCGACGTTTCCTTGGGCCGAGCTGTTGGATGCGCCGATAATCCTCTGTGGACCACGGGGTCAAGAGACGATGGCGCCCACCGCGTCCACCCGCTGCCTTGACAGTGTCATCCGGCTGGTCGAATGGTCCCGGCACCTAGTCATAGGAGCCGTCCGGCCATCTCATGAGCGTTTTTGCCAGCCTGCTCGCCATCCCATTTCCGGCGATCGATCCTGTCGCGCTTCACCTGGGGCCGGTCGTCGTCCGCTGGTACGGGCTCGCCTATGTCGCGGGGCTGCTACTGGGCTGGCTCTATCTGAAGCGGCTCGCCGCCACGCCGCGACTGTGGCGCGACGAGAAGCCTCCCTTCTCGCCGGCACTCGCCGATGATCTTTTCATCTGGGTCGCGATTGGCGTGATTGTCGGCGGCCGGCTCGGGCATGTGCTGCTTTACGAGCCCGGCCACTATCTCTCGAACCCGATCCAGATCCTCTACGTCTGGCAGGGCGGCATGGCCTTCCACGGCGGCATGCTCGGCACCATCCTCGCCATGTATCTCTTCGCACGCAGGAACGGCATTCCGGCCCTGAGTGTGATGGACAGTGTTTCGGCGGCCGTGCCGATCGGGCTCTTCTTCGGCCGCATCGCGAACTTCATCAATGCGGAGGTCGTCGGCACCGAGACGCGCGTGCCTTGGGGCATCATCTTCCCGGGCTGGGGTGACGTGGCGCGTCATCCCGTCCAACTCTATGAGGCCGGGCTCGAAGGGTTGGTTCTCTTCCTGATCCTGCGCCATCTCATCTATCGGCATCGTGCACTGGCGACGCCGGGACTGATCGGCGCCGCATTTCTCGCTGGCTATGGCGGCTTCCGGATCATCTGCGAATTCTTCAAGTATGACGAGTATCGCACGATCGTCTCAGAAGGCTGGCTCACGACCGGTATGATCTATTCAATCCCCATGGCGCTCTTCGGTCTGGTCGCCTACGTCGTGCTACGGCGATTGAATCCTGCGTGATGGCCCATCGGCAGCCCACGCCGCTCGCTCAGGTCCTGGCCGCCCGCATCGCGCGTGACGGGCCGATCTCCGTCCATGCCTACATGGATGCCTGCCTCAATGATCCGGAGTACGGCTACTACCGCACGCGCCGTGCGATCGGCGCCCAAGAGGACTTCGTCACGGCCCCCGAGATCAGTCAGGTCTTTGGCGAGCTGATCGGGCTGTGGGCGGCCGTCGTGTGGCAGCAGATGGGATCGCCCGCGCGCGCGCGTCTCGTCGAGCTTGGGCCGGGGCGCGGCACCCTTATGGCCGATGCACTCCGTGCGGGGCGGAAGGTGCCGGGTTTTCTGGATGCGCTCGACGTTGTGCTCGTCGAGCCGAACAGTGCCTTGCAGGACATCCAGCGGCAGAGCCTTTCCGAGCAGGCAGCACCCTTGCGCTGGGTTGCCGACATCGCCGACGTCGATGCGGCCCCCGGCGTCGCAACGATCCTCCTCGCCAATGAAGTTCTCGACGTGCTGCCAGTCACCCAGCTTCAGCGCACCGAGAGTGGATGGGCGGAGCGTGGTGTCGACATCAACGATGCCGGAGAGCTCGTCTTCGCCATCACATCAGCCGTGGTGCCGCCGCCGTCGGCCGCGGCGCAGCCCGGTGAGATCATCGAGCAGCGGCGCACGAGCCACATCGCGGACAGTCTGCGGCACCTTGCGGATGCAGGGCCGCTCGCCGCGCTCTTCATCGACTACGGCTATGAGGGTCCCGCGATTGGCGACACGCTCCAGGCCGTGCGCGGACAGCGCTATGAGGACCCGCTCGCGGCGCCCGGACTTGCCGATCTCACGGCCCACGTCGACTTCACGGCCTTCGCGGCGGATATCCGTGCCCGCGGATTTGCCGTGGACGGGCCGGTGCCGCAGGCGGCTTTCCTCGGCGCGCTCGGGATCGTCGAGCGGACGTCGCGCCTGATGGCGGCCAATCCTGCCGCTGCGCCCGCGCTCGAGGCGGCAACGGCCCGCCTCACGGCGCCGACGGGCATGGGCACGCTCTTCAAGGCGATCGGTGCGCGCTCGAGTGGACTGCCACCGCTGCCGGGGCTTTGAAGGTCTTCATTCTGAAGGAGCCGCGGGCGCAGGCCCGCTGGTGCAGCGCGCGCGGGAGAGAACGGCGGCCGTGCGCTCGTCGAAGGCCTGTCCCTGCCGAGGCGCGCGCACGGCGATGAGGCCGCGACTTTCAGGCGCCTGAATACGCGAGGCATCGAAGTTCGGTGCCGTGCCGATGCCGAAGAGATTGAGCAAGGTTGCCCGCGACGGCTCGAGCACCAGCGTCACGTCCGGCTGACGGAGTCCGGCTGCGGCGACGGCGTAGAAGTTGTCGCCATGAGAGCTGTAGATCGCAAGGCTCCAGCCCGGATCGGGCAGTGTCGCCGCCACGGTCAGCAGGCCGTCGTCGAGGTCGAAGGGGCACACCGCGATGAGATGCGCAGGATCGTTGAAGGGCAACAGCTCGTTTCCCGGCGTTGCGGGCGGCAGGATGTGCATGGTGTTCGGCGCGAGGCCGGCGCTGACGCGATCGAACGCCGTTGCCGCGCCCATGTAGGGGATCGCAAGCGTCGACGTGATGTGGACGATGCCGCCGGTGACAAGCGCCAGGATCAGCACATGCAGGCTCAGCCTCGGCAGCAGGCGAACGCGGCCGTTCAGCATCCGACCCTCCGCACCGCTGGAAGCTGCACGATCGGCTCGTTGTCCGTATCTGCGATGCCGCCTATCGCCGCGTCGTGCGGGTCCTCGACCTGAAGCACGAGCGTGAGGCGGCCGGCGCCGCCGGTCGGGAGCCAGTTGCCGGGACGCGCCGAGCGCGCGAGGTGGATCGCGACGCGGCCCGATGGCGCGCGCATGGCCGTATCGGATGTAAAGGAATGCCGCCCGGCGTCGTTACGGATCAATTTGCCGCTCGCGTCGAATACGGCGAGGCTCCACCAGCCGCGCGCGGGCTCGGGCCCCTCGAGCACGTACTCGCAGGAGGAATGGAGCGGCTGGCCCTCGCTGTCGGTGCTCGCGTGATAGCGCGCGACCAGCGATGTGGAGACCGGCAGCAGGGCATGGCGCACGAAATGGGCGCGTGTGTAGGGATCGGCATCGAGACGGCCGGCGGCCGTCCAGTGCGTCCAGGGACCGTGCACCTCTGTCGTCAGCGCCGAGCCACGCTCGACCATCATCCAGGTGGCGCCGAGGCCGCCGCCGACCGCGATCAGGACGAAGAGGAGCATGTTCAGCATGGGCGACGGCTCACGTGATCCTCTGGGTTCTTACGGCTGGCGCTCGGCCGGCGACTGGACAGCACTTGCAGGCTCGAAGAAACGCCCCGAGCCCGCACGGCGGCCCGGCTTCGAAGGCCCTGGCGCGGGTGCGGTGCCGGGCCGGCCGGTGTCGAGGCCGTCCGGCCGCTCGGTGGCGAGGCGCATGTCCTCCGCGAGCTGGCGCAACGTCTGGCGTGTGCGGTCGGACATCTGGCTGCGTGGCGCCGCGGGCGCGGCCGCCGCCGCGCCGCCCTGGGGATCGAGCTGGCGCAGCGCGGCGATGCGCTTCTGCTCCTCGATCGCAGCGGGGTGCGGTTCGAGGCCGTCGATGGTCGGAATATCGGGATTGCTCGTCGCGATCGACATGAAGCTGTGCCAGGCCATGGCCGGCAGGTTGCCGCCCGTCACCTCGCGCATGGGGCGGAAATCGTCGTTGCCGATCCACACGCCCGTCACGTACTGGCCCGTGAAGCCCATGAACCAGGCATCGCGATAGCTCGAACTCGTCCCCGTCTTGCCGGCCACGCTTGCGTTGTCGAGCGCCGCGCGCTTCCCCGTGCCCTCTGTGACGACGGCGTGCATCAGGCGGTTCATATTCTCGACGACGCGCATCTCGAGCACACGCTTGGGCGGCGGCTCGTCCTTCTCGCGGGAATAGATGACGTCGCCGCGCGAGTTCATGATCTCGGTGATGGCATAAGGCTTCACGGCCATGCCGTGGTTGGCGAAGTGCGCATAGGCGGCCGTGTGCTCGAGCGGGGTGATGCCCTGGTCGCCGAGCGCCAACGAGCAGGTCTTGCGAATGCCGTGGACGCCGAGGCGCTGCGTCATCTCGACGACCTTATCGCGCTCATACTTGAAGGAGAGATCGACGGCGGTCGTATTGAGCGAACGGGCGAAGGCGCTCGTCATCGTGATGCGGGCGCCGCTGCCATGGCCGCCATCATAGTTCTTCGGCGCCCAGTTGCCGCAGGCCGGCGCGGCGTCGCGCACGATGGATGTCGCCGTCAGGCCCTGCTCGATGGCATTGGTATAGACATAGAGCTTGAAGGAGGAGCCGGGTTGGCGACGGGCCGTGGTGGCGCGGTTGAACTGGCTCTCGCCGTAGTCGAGGCCGCCGACGAGCGCGCGCACCGCGCCGTCCGGCTCCATGGCCACGAGCGCGCCCGAGGTCGCATTCTTGCCCCGGCCGTGCTGGCGGATGGTCGAGACGAGTGCCTGGTCGGCAGCCTGCTGCAGGCCGACATCGAGGGTCGTGCGCGCTGTCAGTACGAACTGGCCCTTGCCCTCGGCGACGCGCTGGATTTCCTCGAACGCCCAGTCGAGATACCAGTCGGGGCTGTAGGTCGCGCGCGTTTCGATCGGCCGCGCCGGATTGAGGCGTGCGCCGTGCACCTGTCCGGCGGTCATGAATCCGGCGTCGACGAGGTTGGTGAGCACGACGTTGGCGCGGGCGCGCGCGGCGGGAAGATCAATATGAGGCGCGAACTTGGTCGGTGCCTTGAAGAGGCCGACCAGCATGGCCGCCTCGGAGAGCGTGACCTCGCGCACCGACTTGCCGAAATAGAACTGGGAGGCGGCTTCGACGCCGAAGGCGCCGCCGCCCATATAGGCGCGATCGAAGTAGAGTTTCA
Organism: Hyphomicrobiaceae bacterium; assembly: GCA_035565975.1. GTDB lineage: Bacteria > Pseudomonadota > Alphaproteobacteria > Rhizobiales > Hyphomicrobiaceae. Next base: position 4,660 of record DATMRT010000089.1, on the reverse strand, counting down.
GGATCTCCCGCTTTGAGAAGCGTGCCTCGAGCCAGAAGGCGAGGAACAACTCCTTGAGCTTGCGGTCGAGGGAGCGCTCGAAGGACAGAAACAGGTTCTTGGCGAGCTGCTGCGTCAGCGTCGATCCGCCCTGCACGGTCTCGCCGGCGCGCACGTTTTCGATGAAGGCGCGCGCGGTCCCGAGGAAGTCGATGCCGATATGCTCGAAGAAGCGCCGATCCTCGGTCGCGAGCGTCGCCTTGATGAGATAGTCGGGGATCTCCTCGAGCGGCACGGCGTCATTGTGCAGGATGCCGCGCTGGCCGATCTCGCGGCCCTCGCGGTCGAGGAATTTGACGCTGTAGCGTCCCGTCGAGAAGATCTTGGCCTCGTCCATCTCCTGGAAGGCCGGCATGGCCAGCATATACGTGAGGACGAGGCCGCCGCAGGCCAGCGTGAGGCCTTCCGAGGCCAGTTCATTGGCCATCCGGCGCCAGCCGTAGAGGCGGAATCGGGCAAAGAAGCTCGAAGCGGCATTCCAGCGGTCCTGAAAGGACTCCCAGGCATTCGAGAGAGACGAATCGATCCAGCTGTCGAGACGCAACCAGTCGATGCGGCCCCGGCGCCCGTTTCGATGCCTGCTGAGCCAGTCGCTCAACGCTTACCTCCTTGGGAGACCTGCCCCATCGATCGGCCATGGCCGGGATGTCTTGAACATTCGGTCCGATTTAGGCGTTGATATGCTGAATCGATCCGTTCCGGCAAATGTGATAGCGGTACAATTATAGCGATTCAGGAGCTTCCGTTGCCGCCGCAAGAGCCACGTCCGTTCTGGCAGACCAAGACCCTCGACGAAATGTCGGCGGGCGAGTGGGAGCAGCTTTGCGATGGCTGCGGGCGATGCTGCCTTGTCAAGCTCGAGGACGAGGACACGGGCGACATCTATCTGACGCGGCTCGCTTGCGGGCTTCTCGATCTCAAGACCTGCCGATGCCGCGACTACGCCGCCCGCCACGAGAAGATGCCGGACTGCATATCGATCACGCCGGAGAAGGTCCGCACGCTCGGCTGGCTGCCCCCGACCTGCGCCTACCGCCGCATCGAGGAGGGCAGGGACCTCCTTTGGTGGCATCCACTGATCTCCGGTTCGGCGGAGACGGTCCACGAGGCGGGGATTTCCGTGCGCAAGCTCGCCCGCAGCGAGACCGGCATCAAGCCCGGCTGGATCCCGCACTACATCATCGATGACTTCGTGGACGACGAGGCGGTCGCAAAACCCGCTCGTCGCAAGAAGCGCGCCGGCGGCAAGCGCTAGAACTTGAGCACCCGGATCCAGCGCATCACATCGAGCAGGCTGACGGCTGCCGCTGCGACATAGGTGAAGGCCGCCGCGCGCAGGAGCTGGCGCGCGGAGCGCATGTCCCGGGCCGAAATGAAGTTGCCGGCCTTGAGAAGCGGGAGCGCGCGGCGGAAGCTCGCGTCGAATTCCACCGGCAACGTGACGGCGTGCATGAAAATCGTCGAGCCGAGGATGAGAACGCCGATCCCGAGCTGCATGAGCATGATGTGCGGCGACTTCGAAAGGATCATCATGATCGGCGCGGCGATCATGATCACGGAACCGACCTTTTCCACTTTCTGGGCCTGCCTCGCCATGCGCGTGCGGGCCGTGAGCGGCCCGTAGGCCGTCGCGTCCTGCATGGCGTGGCCGACTTCGTGGGCGGCGATCACGACGGCCGCCAGCGATCGCTTGCCGAAATGCTGCGGCAGCAGGCGGACGGCCTTGGCCTCGGGGTCGTAGTGATCCCCCTTCTGTGTCTCCTCGACGACGACGTGATAGAGACCCATGCCGTCGAGCACGTGGCGGGCGAATTCGCCGCCCGTACCAACGAAATCAGGGCGCTCATCGGAGTGGCGCGCGATGACCCCCCTGATCCACATCTGCGGCAGGAAGGCGAGGCCGAAGGCCAGGGCGAGAACGATCAGTGCGACGGTCAACCAAGGCTCCTCAAAACTGAAGAAGGCAGTTTAGCACAGAGCGCGCGACCCGCTCAGGGCACGCGCCCGATCGCGTAGCGGGACTGCACGAAGCCCGAGGGGTAGGCATTCGTCTCGAAGTGCGTGAGTACGACGTCGTGCGGCAGACTGCCGAAAAGGGGCCGCCCGGCGCCGAGCAGGATGGGCACGCGTGTGATGGTCATGTCATCGATCAGGCCCGCCGCCAGGAAGGACTGGATGAGCCGGCCGCCATCGACGTAAGCGCGCGACCATCCTTCGCGCCGCAACATGTCGAGCACCTCTTCGGGGCTGAGGGCCAGGATGCGCACCCGGCCCGCCCTATCGGCCGGCACCGCCTCGGGATCGAGCGTGCGGCTGAGCACGATCACGGGTTTCTCGTAGGGCCAAGTGCCGAAGGAGAGGACCTTCTCGAAAGTCCCACGGCCGATGATCAGGCCATCCACGGAATTCATGAACGCGGCGTAGCCATAGTCGTCGCCGATGTCCGGCCACTGATGCAGCCATTCGATATCGCCGTCCGGTCGCGCAATGAAGCCGTCGAGGCTGGTCGCTATATAGACGTGGCACGTCGGCATGGGGGGCGGGCGCGGCTCGGGCTGCTCGGTCGGTGCGGGTCTTCTATCACATTGCGGCGCTTGCACTGGCCTGCCGGCTCGGGGGATGATGGACGACCGGCGGCGCCGGCTGGCAGGGCTGCCACACCCTGGGCCTCCCAACACCGAGACCGAAACCTGGAAATTCCTGGAGGGAACCGCATGGTCGCGATCGCGATCCTGGACGATTACCAGAATGTCGCCCTTTCATACGCCGACTGGTCGCGCCTTCAGGCGGCGCACAAGGTGACCGTCTTCGATCAGGCTTTTGGAAGCGAGGAGGCCGCGCGGCAGGCTCTCCAGGACTTCGATGTCGTGTGCTGCATGCGCGAGCGCACGCCCTTTCCGCGCACGCTCATCGAGGCACTCCCCAATCTCAAGCTGATCGTGACGGCTGGGATGCGTAACGCCGCGATCGACATGGAGGCGGCGGCTCAGCGCGGCGTGAAGGTTTGCGGGTCCGAGAGTGGCGGTCATGCCACGGCCGAGCTGACTATGGGGCTCATCGTGGCGCTCGCCCGTAACCTGCACATCGAGTTCGCCAACATGCGAGAGGGGCGCTGGCAGACGACTATCGGGCGCGATTTGAGGGGCCGCACGCTCGGCGTTGTCGGCCTCGGCCGGCTCGGCGGGCACGTTGCGCGCATGGCGCAGGCCTTCGGCATGAAGGTCATTGCCTGGAGTCCGAACCTCACCGACGAGCGCGCGGCGGAGCATGGCGCCAAGCGCGTCGCGAAGGACGCGCTCTTCCGCGAGGCGGATGTGATCTCCGTCCACATGGTGCTCTCGGCGCGCAGCCGCGGCATCGTCACTGCCGCGGATCTGGCGCTCATGAAGCCCACGGCCTTCTTCGTGAATACCTCGCGCGCGCCCCTCGTCGATAACGCGGCGCTCGCCGCGGCGCTCGCCGCGGGCAAGATCGCCGGTGCAGCGCTCGATGTGTACGAAGTCGAGCCGCTGCCGGCCGCCGCTGCCCTGCGCAAAGAGCCACGCGCCGTCCTCACGCCGCATATCGGCTACGTGACCGAGGAGACGTACAGCCTCTTCTATCCCGGGATGGTCGAGGACATCGAGGCATGGCTCGCCGGCAAGCCCGTGCGCGTCATAGTGTGATGATCGAGAAATTCGGAATCGGGACAATAGCGGGCTGAGCTCGCATCGCTTTGTGGGGCACATCCAATGATCATCGAGATCCTCTGCACGGGCGACGAGATTCTGACCGGCAAGACCATCAACACGAACTTCAGCCACATCTCCTCGCGGCTCAACGAGCTCGGACTCACCGTGCGCTGGGGGACGACGGTCGGCGATGATCGCGATACGCTCATGGAGGCTTTCCGCCTCGCCGCCTCTCGTGCGGACGCCGTGATCGTCAACGGCGGCCTCGGCCCGACTGTCGACGATCTCTCGCAGGAGATCGCGGCAAAGGCTGCGGGCGTCGAGCTCATCTTGAGCGAGGAATGGCTCGCGCGCATCGAGAGCTTCTATGCGCGGCGCAACCGTGTGATGCCGCCGAACAACCGCAAGCAGGCGCTGCTCCCCGCCGGCGCCGAGCTGATCGACAATCCGATCGGTACGGCCTGCGGCTTTGCGGTGACGATCGGCAAAGCACGCTTCTTCTTCACGCCGGGCGTCCCGCGCGAAATGCGGCGGATGCTCGACGAGCAGCTCATACCGCGCCTCATGACCATGAGCGGCCTCAAGGGCGTGACACGCCTGAAGCGCTTCCATTCCTTCGGCATCGGCGAGTCGCGCGCGGATGAAGTGCTCGCCGGCATCCCGGGGCTCGAGGACGGCGGCAGCGTCAAGCTCGGCTTCCAGTCGCACTATCCGCAACTCGAGACCAAGCTCGCGATCCGCGCCGACGACGAGGGCGCGCTCGCGCGTACGCTCGGCCCCATCGAAGCGGAGGTGCGCCGCCGTCTCGGTAACTTCATCATCGCCGAGGATGACCAGCGCCTCGAAGGCGTGATCCTCGACAGGTTGGCGGCCGGGGGCCACACGCTCGCCATTGCCGAGATGGTGACGGGCGGCGGCGTCGCGCAGCGGATCGCGCCGCAGGTGGCGGC
>DATMRT010000088.1:0-20899 GCA_035565975.1 Hyphomicrobiaceae bacterium | reverse complement strand
GTCGACAAGCGCGCGGCCGGCGGCATCGCTGCTGTCGGCGGGCGGCAGCCAGAGCAGCGTCATGTAGTAGCGGCTCTCGAAATGCTCGCCCTCGGCCTCGAAGCCGGCGCGGCGCTCCTCGTCGACGAGCCAGGACACCGGGTCGGGGAAGCGGCTCTCGGGATAGCCTTGGCTCTCGCGGCGCTCGGCTTCGAAGAACAATGCCCAGCCCGAGCCGAAGCGCTTGAGCACGTTGTTCGCGCGCGCCGAGGCCGCGACCAGCTCCGCCTCGGTCGCGCTCTCCAGGTCGGGCCCGCGAAATGCGAGCGTGCGCTGGAAGCTGCCGTCCTTGTTGAGGACCACGCCCCGGGCGACCAGCGCTGCCCACGGAAGATGGTCCGCGAGCCGGTCGGCGCGACGACGATATTCGTGCAGCGCTAGCATGCGAGATGCCCCTTCTGGCGCAGGTGCCGGACCAGCACCGGGGCGAAGTCGGGATCGCGACGGGCGGCGAAGACGGCGAGGCTGTGGCCGACCGCCCAGATCGCGATGCCTGCCAGCCATTGCTGGAGGCCGAGGCCGATCGCGGCCGCGATGGTCCCGTTGACGATCGCGAGGCCGCGCGGCGCGCCGGCGAGCAGGATCGGCTGGCCGAGGCTGGCGTGGATCGGCGCCTCGAAGCCCTCGATGTGCCCGCCGGCGCTCATCCGACCAGCGCCCCGCCGCCGAAGCTGAAGAAGCTCAGGAAAAAGGACGAGGCCGCGAAGGCGATCGACAGGCCGAAGACGATCTGGATGAGCCGCCGGAACCCGCCCGCGGTCTCGCCGAACGCGAGCGTCAGGCCGGTCACGATGATGATGATCACCGCGACGATCTTGGCGACGGGTCCCTGGACGGATTCCAGCACCTGCTGGAGCGGCTCTTCCCAAGGCATGCCGGAGCCGCTGGCCCAGGCCTGGGCCGACATGACAGCTAGGCCGAGCGCCAGGAGGTGGACGGGCTGCGGGCGGCGAAGCGGGGCGTTTCTTAACATTGCTCAGTCTCCATCAACGAGGGGTTCGGGAGCGGGGGTGAGGTCGACGAGGGCGTAGTTGCCGTCGGGGTCGAGGCCGGCGAGCCGGGCGATGGCCTGGACCCGCCGCGCGGCGCCGCGCCCGTCGATGAAGACGACGATGTCGATCGCCTCGGCGATCAGCCGGCGCGGCACGGTGACCACCGCCTCCTGGACGAGCTGCTCGATGCGGGTGAGCGCCGCGGCGGCGTTGTTGGCGTGGACCGTGGCGATCCCGCCGGGATGGCCAGTGTTCCAGGCCTTGAGCATGTCGAGCGCCTCGGGCCCGCGGACCTCGCCGACGATGATCCGGTCGGGCCGGAGCCGCAGCGTCGAGCGCACCAGGTCGGCCATGGTGACCGCCCCCGGGCGGGTGCGCAGTGCGACCGTGTCGGCGGCGGGCGACTGGAGCTCGCGCGTGTCCTCTATGAGCAGGACGCGTTCGTCGAGGTGCGCCATCTCGGCGAGCAGCGCATTGGCGAGCGTCGTCTTGCCCGAGCTGGTCCCGCCCGCGATGAGGATGTTTCGGCGCTCGACCACGGCCAGCGACAGCAGGCGTGCCGCGTCGGCCGACATGATGCCGTCCGTCACGTAGTCCATGAGCGTGTAGAGCCGGGTAGCGGGCTTGCGGATCGAAAAGCAGGGGCCGAGCGAGACAGGCGGCAGCAGGCCCTCGAACCGTTCGCCCGCGCCCTCGCCGTGCGGCGGAAGCTCGGCCGACACGATCGGCCGGTCGGCATGAACTTCCGTCCGCGCGTGCGAGGCGACCAGCCGGATGATCCGCTCGACCTGCGCCGGATCGAAGCGGACCAGCGTGTCGGTGCGTCCCTCGCCGAGGCGGTCGAGCCGGAGCGCCCCGTCGGGGTTCACCATCACCTCGAGCACCAGGGGGTCGGCAAGCGCCGCCGCGATCGTCGGCCCCATCGCCGTGCGCAGCATGGCGCGGCGCCGGCCCTCGGACACGGCATCGGGTCCGCCGCTCATGCCGCACCTCCCGTGTCTGGATCGTGGCCGATCGTGCGCTTGCCGGCGGCAAGCTGGCGGCCGACCTGCGCCACGAACTTCTCGAATCGGTCGCGGCCGACGGCCACAGCAGCCGCATCGGCGTCCGGCAGCGGGGCGGTCACCATCAGCTGGTAGCGGACGAAGAGCGACAGGCTCTCGAGCAGGACCTCGATGTCGCGCCGCGCACGCTCGATCTCGCGCGTGATGCGGTCGAGGCGGAGCTTGAGGAGGTCGTCGATTTCCTTGGCGCCGCGCCGGGCAAGCCAGTCGGCGAGCGCGTCGTTCACGAGCCGCGACTTGTTGCCCGCGGTGCCGGCGGCGAGCGCTTCGAGTGCATCGCTGAGCTCGCGGTCGATGTAGAGGTTCTGGCGAACTTTCATGGCTCAGATCCCCGGCACCAAATCGCGGTCACTGCCCTCGTTGAGGGCGTATCCGCGGGCGACGGCCGTGAGGCCGCGCGCCTGGTCCATGGCTTGGCTGTAGGCGGCGATATCGTCCTCGTCGGCGAGCGCGATCGTCGGGTCGGGCGTGGTCTCGGGCTGCGGCGCCGACTGTTCCGGCAGGCCGGGGTGGCGCTGTTGCTCGAGCCCGCCGTCTTCGGCCGGCTCCTCCACCGCGTCCGACCTGCCGAGACGTGCATCCGGGCCGCGGACGATCCCGCTCCAGTCGTCGGCGCGGGCGTCGGGCCGGTCGGCATAGCGGCCGTTTGACAGCGGCGGCGGCGGCGCGACGCGGCTGGTGAAGTTACGATCGGCAAAATAGCGCAGCTTGCGCGCGCGGATCGGCGCCATTCCCGAGACGAGCACCAGCTCCTCCTCAGGCGGGAGCTGCATGATTTCGCCGGGCGTCAGCAGCGCGCGGGCGGTCTCCTGCCGGCTGACCATGACGTGGGCGAGCCAGGGCGCGAGCCGGTGACCGGCATAGTTGCGCATCGCGCGCTGCTCGGTTGCGGTGCCGAGCGCGTCGGAAATGCGCTTGGCGGTGCGCTCGTCGTTCGTCGCGAACGCGACGCGGACATGGCAGTTGTCGAGGATCGAGTTGTGCTCGCCATAGGCCTTCTCGATCTGGTTCAGCGACTGCGCGATCAGGAAGGCGCGAATGCCGTAGCCGGCCATGAAGGCGAGGCTCGTCTCGAAGAAGTCGAGCCGCCCCAGCGCCGGGAACTCGTCGAGCATCATCAGCAGCCTGTGCCGCCGCTCGGACCCGGATTGATCCAGGCGCTCGGTCAGGCGCCGGCCGATCTGGTTGAGCACGAGGCGGACGAGCGGCTTGGTGCGGCTGATGTCCGACGGCGGGATGACGAGATAGAGCGAGAGCGGCCGTTCGCCTTCGACCAGGTCGGCGATGCGCCAGTCGCAGCGCGAGGTGACCTCCGCGACGGTCGGGTCGCGGTAGAGGCCCAGGAAGCTCATTGCTGTCGAAAGCACGCCGGAGCGCTCGTTCTCGCTCTTATTGAGGAGTTCGCGGGCAGCGGAGGCGACGACGGGATGCACGCAAGGATGCGCTTGGGTGCCGAGATGGTTGGTGGTCATCATCCGCCGCAGCGTGGCGACGAAGGGTCGCTGTGGATCGGAGAGGAAGGTGGCGACGCGAGCGAGCGTCTTCTCCTCCTCGGCGTAGAGGATGTGGAGGATCGCGCCGACCAGCAGCGAATGGCTGGTCTTCTCCCAATGGTTACGGCGTTCGAGCGCACCTTCAGGATCGACGAGGATGTCGGCGATGTTCTGGACGTCGCGGACCTCGTTAGGGCCGCGGCGGACCTCGATCAGCGGATTGTAGCGAGCCGAGCGCGCGTCGGTGGGATTGAAGAGAAGAGCGTGCGAGAAGCGCGAGCGCCAGCCAGCGGTCAGCTGCCAGTTCTCGCCCTTGATGTCGTGGATGACGGTCGAGCCGGTCCAGCTGAGCAGCGTCGGCACGACGAGGCCGACGCCCTTGCCGGAGCGCGTGGGCGCGAACGCCATGACGTGCTCGGGGCCGTCATGGCGAAGATAGCGCCCCCCGAAACGGCCGAGCATGACGCCGGCGTCGCGCAGCAATCCGGCGCGCTGGATTTCCTTCTGCGTCGCCCAGCGCGCGGAGCCATACGTCGTGACGAAGCGTGCCTGCCGCGCGCGCCAGAGCGATCCGAAGATCGCCGCGCCGCAGCCGATGAACCCGCTCGCCGCCGCCAGCGTGCCGGCGCGGTCGAACACTTGCGGTGCGTATGCGTCGAAGTGGTACCACCAGGGGAACAGCGCCCACGGACGATAGACTGGCAAGCGTCTGACATGGAACCAGGCCGGGCCAAGCTCGGGCTGGTAGGCGAGCATCGCGGCCGTCCATTGGGTCGCGGCCCACAGCCCCGCGAGCACGATCGCGAAGACGATCAGGATCTGTCCGATGAGCAGCTTGGTAGGCGTCACGTCGAGGCTCCCGCCGGTCGACGACGGTCGAGCCGGACGGCCTCAGACTCCGCCTAAGCCTTTGAAAAGAGAATGGCGCTGATCGGCCCTGATGGGCCAGGAACGGCCAGGTATGCCTTAGGTCAGGTCCCGTTCGTTCCGTGCGAGCGGCAAATTTGCGCCCTCAGTTCAGCCGTAGAGGGGGCCATACAGGACGACCAACTGCCGCCTCTATCATTGTTGTGCCCTTGTCCGATGTTTGGCGACGTCAGTGATCAAGCTCGTTGCCAAACTGCCGCAGGGCAGAAACATCCCGCGACGACTCCAATTACCGGCGCCTGTTTCGAGATGGAAAACGAGGGTTCTCCCATACGTCATACGCGTCGGGAATCCCGCCTTCGTCGTCTTCCTCGTCGCCCTGATCGGTATGGACGAGCAGCGTCATCATCCATCCGCCGTGTAGGCGATAGGCTTGCTCCTGCAAGGATGGGTGACGATCTTCTGACGCGAGGGCCAGCCACACGCCGGCGTTTATGTCATCCCAATCGGCTTGCCGGTCGGGGGCTAGGCGCGCGGCGAGCGAGGGCGTGGGCAGACGTGTCCCGATACGAACATCAATGAAGGGAAAGCGGCCGGGCTTGTAGATTCGCCGGACGACATTGTCCTTGGAGACGATGACCGCGCAAACGGTATCGTGGTGCAGCACATATTGGAGAGCGGTCGCTTCCTTGCTCATATTGTAGCGCGCGGCCAACGCGAACACATGTTCCAGTGCCGGTGTCCCCAGATTGCGCAAGTCGGGCTTGAAGCGCGCGAGCGGCATCAAGATGCCCGCGCTGAACCGATTGGCCTCCATTTCCATTCGCCGCGCACGATTGTCGCGGTCCGCCTCGCGGATCGCCATATCGGCTTTCGAACATGTGAACTGGCCGGCCCGCGCGGGCTGGTGGGCGATGATCAGATAATGGCCGAGCTCGTGCCCGATCGTGAAGCGCTGACGCTGCGCCGTGGCGTTGCTGTTGACCAGAATGACGCCGCTTGCACGCTCGGGCTGCGTCACCAGCCCGCCCTCGAAGCTTGCCGTTTCCAGGCGATGAATGTCGGTGATGCCGACTGCCGCGGCGAGCTCCTCGATCGGCACCGGGATCGGCATGTCAGGCACCTGCCGCATGATCTCGGCGATGATCTTCTCCGGCGAACCACAGTCCGCGAGTTCGATCCGGTCAATCTCCATCCTACCCCCCGTCGCGGCGCTTCTGCATCCCCTTTATGATGTCTTCGAGCAGCTCGCGGTCTTTTTGATCAAGCGATTTTAGGTCGCGATACATGACCAGCAATTGTTCTTCGTCGCTGCCCTCGTCGGGCGCTTCGCCGACGAGGCTGGCAATCGAGACGCCGAAATGATCGGCCAGCTTCCGGACGAGCTCGATCGACGGATTCTTGGCGGTGCCCTTCTCCAGTTCCCAAACGTGCGCCTTTGATGCGCCGATGGCATCCGCGACATCCTGAAGCGACTCTCGCTTTGCCGTGCGAAGTTTTTGAAGCTTCGTCGCCAAGGACATAGGCTGATCTCCTTCCGCGCAGTCTATCATGCGGGCGCCCCCATAGGAATCCAGAAACGTTCGGTCAAACGAACGTTTTCGTCCGGCCAGTTGACCACCTCCTTCGTTCGGTATATCTTACGATCCCGTAAGGACCCATCCGACAGAGGAGATTCCATGAGTCGCAACCAGCATATTACACCGCACCCGCGCGGTTGGGCCGTCCAACCGGCGAGGAGCCAGCGTGCGTCTTCGGTCCATCGGACCCAGGCGGAGGCGATTGCCCGCGGCCGCGAGATCGCCCGCAACCAGCAATCCGAACTTCTCATTCATGGCCGCGACGGCCGCATCCGCGCGCGCGACAGCCACGGGCGCGACGAATTTCCGCCGGAAGGCTGAACTAAAGGAAACAGCATAAATGACCTATCACGAGCCGATCCTCCCCCCTTCGACCGCCGACGCCCTGCTGATGGATGTCGCAAGGCGCATCCAGCTCTCCCCCACCAAGCACGACGAAGCTGAACAGCATTATCAGGCGCTGTGCGCCTATGTGGATCGGCCCGATAGCCCGCTGCACCAGAAGGTGACCGCCTGTTATCCGGGCGGCAGTTTTGCGACTGGGACGGCCATCGCCTCGCGCGTCTCGAAAGACCAGCACGATGTAGACGTCGTCATCGAGCTAGACATTTCCCCGTTCCATGATCCGGCCGACGTGCTGAAAACGCTCTTCATCGCGATCAACGGCACCGAAGGGAGCCGCTATCATGGGCGTGTCACGCTCAACAGCCGCTGCGTCACCGTGACCTATGAAGACGACACACGCGTCGACCTGATGCCGATCGCGCGGCTCGCAAATGTGCCGCTCAAGGCCGGTCATTTGTTCCACTGGCGCCACGAGACTGGCGACAGCTATCACAAGCCCGTTAATCCGTGGGGCTTCGCGCAGCATTTCAACCGTGAAGTCGCATTCGACCCGGTGTTCGCCAATATGTTCGACGCCCGCCGCCAGCTCGCGGACGGTACGCTGGCGAAGGCCGAGACCGATCCGCTGCCCGACAGGGTTCCGCTTTCCGAGAAATCGTCCCGCGTCGTCGCGCTCCAGTTGCTCAAGCGCAACCGCGACGTTCGCTATCGCTCGCGCGAGGGCCGCAAGCCGCCGTCTGTCGTGCTTGCGGCGATGGCGCTCGACATCGGTGCGGCGCGGTCCGGCCTCCTAGACGAGGTCATCAACATCGCCTCGCACATCAGCGGTCGGCTCCAGGATCATATCCGGCGCTTCGAGACCCTCGTCGTGCGCAATCCCTCTTTCCAGGACGACATCTTCACCGATCGCTGGCCGGGCGATGTCGCCGCGCAAAATGTCTATATGCGCGACCTCGACCATCTCCAGCGCCAGCTTGGACGGCTCCGCAGCAACAGCACGAACCTGACCGAGATGCGGACCATCCTCGACGATCTGTTCGGCGAGACCGCCGCCGGCTTTGCGATCGAACGTTTTCTCGATGCCAGCCGCCGCGAGGCCGAGCGAGGCGCGATGCGGATCGGTTCGACGGGTCGCGTTCTCACGGGCTCCGCCGCGATCATCGGCGCGGCGACCAGTGCCGCCGCACGCCCGAGCACCAACATGGGGGGCGGATGCATCCCGGACTGATCAGCATCGAGAACCAGATCGCGGCGATGGCCGAGCGATGGCCGGGCTTCAAGGTCACTGAACGCTCGGATCGTTTCGCGGCCTGGCAGGGGCGGCTGCAGCCCGTGCAGCGCTATTACACGATCCGGATCGCCTACCGCGTCCCGCTGGCGATCGAAGCCTTTTCGCTGTTGCGCGTCCAGCCACGCGTGCAGGTGCTCGATCCGGTTCTCGAGCGCCACCCCGATTATGAAGAAGGACCGATTCCGCACGTCTATGTGAACCGCGACGAACCGCAGTTACCATATCTCTGCCTGTTCGACGCCTATAATCAGGAGTGGACGCCCGAAGATCTCATTGCCGAGACAACCTTGCCCTGGAGCGCGCGCTATCTCTTCTTCTACGAAGGCTGGCTCGCGACGAGGAAGTGGCGCGGCGGCGGCCGTCATCCGACGCGAGAGGAACGAGATGGAACCCACAGCACCGAAAAGGCCATCGCGTCGGTCTGACGGAACGCTGGCCCGGCAACGGCAGCAACTGCCGTGGCCGCCAGACCGGCCCTTCCGCATTCTGTCCATAGATGGGGGCGGTATCCGCGGAATACTCCCCGCGGCGTTGCTGACCGCGTTTGAAGACCGTCACCTCGGCGGCCGGTCCGCCGGCGACTATTTCGACATGATCGCGGGAACCTCGACCGGCGGCATCATCGCTCTGGGCCTGTCGATCGGGATGCGCGCGGGCGAAATCCTCCAGCTCTACCTCGATCATGGCGAGGCGATTTTTCCACCGATCCGGCCCCCTTTCACAAAGCTTACATCGGGCCTTCGTTTCTTCCATTCGCTGACGCGCTATCAATATGAGCGCGCGCCTCTCGAACGCGAACTGCGCAAGCTGTTCGGCGACCGGCAGATCGGCGATGCCCGCTGTCGTCTGTGTATTCCGGCATTCGACGGCTTCACCGAGGTCCACATCTTCAAGACACCGCACCATCCGGACTTCAAACTGGACTGGCGCGAGCAAATGGTGACAGCCGCCCTTGCCACCTCCGCAGCGCCGACCTTCTTCTCCGTCTATAAGAATGGCGACCGGCGCTTTGCTGATGGGGGCGTCTGGGCGAACAACCCAGTCATGGTCGCGCTGGTCGATGCGCTGAGCTGCCACGCCCTCGATCGGCGCCAAGTCCAAATTCTATCGCTCGGCTGCGGTGAATCCGAGATGTTCATTACGGAGAACCAGGTCCGTCTCGGCGGACTGTGGCACTGGAAAGAGATCATCTCATCCGCGATGCGGCTTGCTGGCCAGAACGCGCTTGGTCAGGCGGCGCTTCTCATCGGCCGCGATCAGCTTGTGCGGATCGACGCGCCCCTGACGGCTGACGATCCGATTGGACTCGATGATTATCACCGTGCCAGACATGTCCTGCTTCCGCTTGCCCGAGTTCTCGCAAGCGAGTTTGACCAAGTTGCTGGTCCGCGATTTTTCGCAGTTCCCGCCGAACCTTATCACGCATATCATGGCTCGCGGCAGGCTAATGACCGGCTATCCCGGTGAGCACACCCGAAGCCGACCGACGGTTCCCGGCCCAGTTCACGTCATACCTGAGCAGCAGCGTGGCTATAGCCCGGTGCCAGAGCGCAGTTCGTTGAGCCGCTCGCGCGATACCTGCTCGACGATGTCTCGGAGGGTGCGCACGCTTTCGAGGATTGCGTTCAGTTCCTCGACGCTGATCTCGTAGGCGGTGGAATAGCGCGCCTCGACATAGGCGCGCTTGAGCAGCTGGAAGCGCCGGCGGTCGATCCGACGCTCGCGCGGCCAGGCTTCGATCAGCCGCGGCTCGCTGTCCTCGGCCAGCGAGCGCAGGAATTTGATGTTGTGCGAGCGCGGGAAGTAGAGCGTCCGCACCAGCAGGAAGCAGATGTAGGCGCGCTCAACCGCTTGATGCAGGGTAAAGGCAGCATCCTTGCGCCAACCACGGTCGTCCGATCCCTTCTGGACTTGATCGCTCGCCGTGGACAGTGCGCGATCAATGCCCGGCAACCATTCTTCGAAGTACTGGCTCGCCATCTGGTAGGCGTCCGCTGAGGTGAGCGGCATCGGGGTCGCCAGAGGATGGCGGGGCAGCTCATACAGGATGATCCCGTCCCGGGCGATGTCGACCCAGAAATACTCGCCGCGCTTCAGCGATTGGTTCACCTCGTCGAGTGAGTGAACGATGATGTTGACCGGCCGCCCGATCTCGGCGTCCCGCAGGATGCGATCCTCGGCGACATACCAGTAATGCGCGATGTCGGTCAGGTCCTCGTGGTTTACCACCACGAGCAGGTCGAAATCGGATTGGTAGCCGTTCTCGGGCTCGTCGACCCAATCGTTCCGCGCATAGGAGCCGAACAGGATGATCTTGAGGATCTTGCCGTTCCTGCGGCTCGGCATCGTCGCCCTGGAGATCGCCTCCGCGAACTCCTCCATCAGCACGCGCTGGACCCGTTCCAGCTCGCCCTGTTGAATCGTCGGCAGATGATCGACGTCCCTTCTCATCAAGGAGAATCTTCGGCGACCGAGACTCGCTTGGCAAGCACCCGTTGTCGATCCAGTGATTTAGACGCTATGTCTTCCGCGTTCGGCGGCGCCGGATGGCCGTTATCGGCGCGCGTTCTCAAGCGCGGTTCTCACAACTTCCGGGGCCGTCGGACACCTCTTTGACTGAAAAGAGGTTCGTCTCGGTCTTCATTTCCGGTCTGTCAGAACTAGCGTGGCGTCCCGGAACGATACGTAGAGATCGTCGGCACTGAAATCTCCGGGACAGGATCGGGCGAGGAGGCATCCGGCTGGATGAAGTCAGGCCAAGCGATGGATCGGCACGCGCATCCGATCGAGAGCCGCATAGGTGAAAACGAGATTGACGCCCCTTCCCCGCGCCTCGTCGGTGAGGCCGAGCAGCGCAAAAAAGGAATCGCGGAGTGCGGGGTCGGCCTTGCGGCGTCCGACGGTAGCGTCGCGAGCAAAGCGCATTGCGCAGCCGGCAAGGAGGTCGGCAGCCTGGAGGCAGGCATCGCTCGCGCTTGTCGCGAAGCGCAGCGCGGCCGCCCCGGAGAGATCATAATCGGCAAAGGGCATCGCCGGCACGTCGCCCTGCCGGGCGAGTTCCTCCATCAGTCCCTTGGTGCGAGCAAGGATGCTGCCATATTGCAATTGCTGGTGATGAATAAGGGCGATGCCGTCGACCCCCTGCGGGCGCGACAGGTTGATGCGGGCATAGATGTTCGCCAGCGACGTCAGGTTGGGTAGCATCCACACGATCCGGTCTGTCTCTGTCCGGTCGGGTAGCGGCAGGAAGTCGTCGATCTTAGCCCCGGCTTCATTGGCGCGGTCACGGGCTTTCATGGTGAGGAATTGCGCAATCCGGGCAACCTCCTCGTCGGATTCGTCCAGCCAGGTCCACAGCGTCTGGAGAACGGCGCGGATCGCCTCGATGGACGGCTTTCGGCAGAGGGCGATATAGTCGAGCAGGATCGCGTCGGCCGGCTCGTCGGTCAGGAATTCGGCGACGGCGTTCCGAACTGGAGCGGGCACACGGTCCAACCCGACGACGCCGCACAGCAGATAGTTCACAACATGGATGGCGGTGAAGAAACGTTTGTCGACCAGTTCGATGAAGATCGGGCAGTCCTGAGCATCGAGATAGGCCGCAAGGTCGATGACGAATTGAGGCAGCTTCGCCATGCTCGACTTGAGCTCGCCGGTTCCGCAGCCGTGCACGACCCTGAGTCGTTCTAGCTCGGCCGCGAGGCCCTGCTCGTCAGCAGCGCCCACACAGGCGATTGCGAACACCGGCTGATTGGCGAAATCGAGGGCCTTCGCCGAGGCGAGGTCGCCGCCATGCCCGCTTTCATCGATGAAGTAGGATGAGGGTTTCACTACGACCGGCCGTCAGTAGGTGCGGTCATAGTCGCCACCAAAACCGCCCAGAACCGCGAGCTCAGCCAGCACGGTGATGGTCAGCTCCAGCAACCGGCGCATACGCTTGGGATCATCCCATTGATCATAGCCGTGCTTGCCGCCGTGGAAGAGGTTGTTGCGAACGGTCTTGGCGTACGCCACGAGTTTGTCGAGGTCGGCGGTTTTAGGGGAGAAAGGCACCTCCTCGAACCCATGTTCGGGATCCCCGACGATCTGCCGTTTGGGCTTTTCATCGAGCAACGCTTTACCGGCCGGTGTCGGCTTGTAGGCTCCGCGATATTCCTTGACGAACTTGTCCCAGCTAGGTTCGGCGCGATCGCCGATCTTGTCGCTCTTGAGAAAGCGCCTCTCCTTCAGCGCGAACTCGAAGCGGGAGAACCAATAGAAAAAATCGAAGGCGAGATCTCGCAGCTCTTGATCGATTTCATCTCGGCGCATTCTAGGTTGACCCTTGGCAAGAATATTCGGCAAGGCAGAGATCTAGCCCCTACGCATAAACTTGATACCGGCTGTGGATTGATAATGAGTTCATGCTCAATCCATTGTGGAACGGCTTGACTATCGGCTGGCCGCGGAAGGCGCTAGTCCTTCCCCTAGGTCTGGGGGGCGTGAGCTGAATGGTGCGGATTCGTAAGGTCGAGATCAGAAATTTCCGTTCGATCGCTTGGCTGGACTGGTTCCCGCTCCCCGGCATCAACTGCCTGATCGGTCCCGGAGACAGCGGCAAATCGACTATTCTCGACGCCATCGATTTCTGCCTCGGAGCGCGGCGGACATTGACCTTTTGCGATGATGATTTCCACCGGCTCCAACTCAACCAGCCAATCCAGGTTGCGGTGACTCTGGGCGAACTCGACAGCCATCTTCGATCGATGGAAGCCTATGGGCTGTATCTGCGCGGGTTCAACTTTCAGAGCCGCGATATCGAACCCGAACCGGGTGCAGGCCTCGACACAGTCCTCACGATCGAGCTGATCGTCGGGGACGATCTCGAACCGCAGTGGCGGCTGGTTTCCGAGCGCGCGGCAGCGCTTGGACAGTCGCGCAATCTGAGCTGGGCCGACCGTATGGGTCTCGCACCGACCCGGCTCGGTCAGTCAGGCGAGCATAATCTGAGCTGGCGGCGAGGGTCGATCCTGAACAAGATTTCAGAAGAACGGGCCAGCGCCGCGTCGGCGATCGCGCAGGCGGCGCGCGACGCGCGGATCGCCTTTGGCGACAAAGCAAAGGATCAGCTCGCCGAGGCTCTCGCCGCAGTCCAGACGACAGCCGGACGTCTCGGGGTCCCGATCAGTGGGCAGGTCCAAGCCTTGCTCGATGCCCATGGCGTGAACTTCACGGGCGGCACCATCTCTCTCCATGGTGGCGATGGCGTTCCGCTACGCGGGCTGGGCCTCGGCTCCGTCCGCCTGCTCGTAGCCGGACTGCAGCGGCATGTTGCAGGCGATGCGCCGATGATTCTCATCGACGAGCTCGAACATGGCCTTGAGCCGCATCGGATAATCCGCTTGCTGACCGAACTCGGCGCCAAGGAAGCGACACCGCCGCTCCAGGCCTTCGTCACCAGCCACTCGCCGGTCGCAGTACGAGAGCTGTCGATTCAGCAGTTGCATGTAGTCCGGCCCGGTCCCCTTGGTCATTCGGTGACCTGGATGGGCCGCTCTGGCGACGTCCAGGGGACGGTCCGGAAGTTCCCGGACGCGCTCCTCGCCCGCTCGGTGCTCGTCTGCGAAGGCGCGAGCGAAGTGGGGTTTATTCGCGGTCTGGATCTTTACCGCCAGGCTGCGGGGTTCCCATCGCTTACCGCGCTCGGCGTAGCGCTTGTCGATGGAGGCGGCGACACGACCTTCGCGCGCGCGATCGCCTTCCGGCAGATGGGTTATCGGATCGCCGTGCTGCGGGACAGCGATGTCGCCGTTAATGGGAATCTCGAGGCGACCTTCATTCAGGAAGGTGGACAGGTTTTCAAATGGACGGATGGCCGGGCGCTGGAAGACGAACTTTTCATGTGTCTCTCCGTCGGAAGCGCCAAGCTGCTCCTCGAGCGAGCGATCGAACTCAAGGAAGAAAGCATTGTCAGCGAGCATATCCGGTCGGTCTCGCAGAACGCCTATCAGCTCGAAACACTGTTGAACCTGGCTGCGTTCGGCAGCCTCGATGATGCCGCGCGAGCGATGCTCGGCCGTGCGTCGCGTACCCGCAAAGGCTGGTTCAAGAACGTCAGCGCGATGGAGGCGGTGGCGCAAGAGATAGTCGCGCCGGATCTGCACCAGACGGTCGGCGGCCAGCTTCGCCCGACGATCGACGCGATCTTCAACTGGTTCAGTCATGTCTGACGGCTTGCCCGATCTGCTTGCGATCGGGCGCGGCGCGATAGTGGCACCCGCCGGATGCGGCAAGACCGAGTTGTTGAGCCGGGCGCTTTCACGCCATGAGGAAGGTGCGCCAATCCTGGTGCTTACCCATACCAATGCTGGTGTGGCGGCGCTCCGCGGCCGGCTCGATCGCGCGGGGGTGCAGACGCGGCACTACAGGCTCGCGACCATCGACGGATGGGCGATGCGGCTGATCAAGACATTTCCGATGCGTTCTGGGCACGACCCAGCGATCCTCGAAGGACGAACGCCTGGATATGTGGCGATCCGGCGCGCGGCCGCGCAACTTCTCGCCTCGGGCCATGTCTCCGACGTCATTCAGGCCAGCTATTCGCGCCTGCTGGTCGACGAGTATCAGGATTGCTCAGACCTTCAGCACCAATTGGTCACGACCCTCTCCATGCTGCTGCCGACCGCCGTGGTGGGCGACCCGATGCAGGCGATCTTCGGGTTCGATCGGAACGATCCCCTCGCCGACTGGAACGCCCAGGTGCTCGGACATTTTTGCCTTGCCGGGTCGCTCGGCGATCCGTGGCGTTGGCGGAACGCGGGCACCGAGAGTTTCGGGCGATGGCTTCTCTATGTCCGGGGCGAGCTTCATGCCGGGCGGAAGGTGGACCTGAGGCAAGCGGTCCCCGAAGTGCGTTGGATTCAGCTCGACGGGAGCCAGAATGATCACCCCAAGCAGCTTGGCGCTTGTCAGATCCGATCGCCCGTGACGGACGGTTCGGTTCTTATCATCGGAGACTCCCGCAACCCCGGTAGCCAGCAGCGCTTCGCCAGCCAGACGCCTGGAGCCGTCACGGTCGAGGCAGTCGATCTGCGAGATCTGGTATCCTTCGCCGAGGCGCTAGATCTGACAAGCCCCCTGGCGACCGGTCAGATTCTCGAGTTCGCGCAGAAGCTCATGACCAATGTCGGGGCGACCGAACTGATACGGCGCCTCGATACCTTGCGGCGTGGGCAAGCGCGCAAGGAGGCAAATGAGGTCGAGGCGGCGGCGCTCGCCTTCGAAGAGGACAGGTGCCATCAGCGAGTGGCGGGTCTTCTCGTCGAACTCAACAAACAGACCGGCGCGCGCGTGTTCCGGCCGGCCGTCTTTCGCGCCTGCATGCAGGCGTTGCAGCGCTGCGAGCGCGACGGCACGGCCTTTGTCGACACGGCGGTCGCTATGCGGGAGGAATATCGGCTCGTCGGCCGCGCGCTACCACGCCGGGCGGTGGGAAGCACGTTGCTGCTCAAAGGTCTCGAGGCCGATGTCGCGGTGGTCCTAAGCGCCGACGAGCTGGACGCTCGACATCTCTATGTCGCTATGACCCGGGGCTCTCGGCAACTGGTGATTTGCTCCCAGTCTCCGGTGCTCGGCTGATAGCGGCCGTGCGATGGGTGAGCTGAACGAAGGTAGATATCCGCGATCGAGCACCTCAGAACGGTCCGGCAGCAAAGCGGGCGCTAAAGCAGAATTGCCGAGCGCGCCAGTTCACTATATGTTCCACTGGCCCCGGTTGCGGGATGAGCCGATCTGATTAAGGTGCTAGCGATGGTGGGGATGTCTCCGGAATATTCGCAGAAGCGGTCGGGTGCGTATTTCACGCCCGATGATGTGAGTGCGGCATTGGTCGCATGGGCGTGCCGCAAACCAAGCGACCGCATGATTGATCCCTCGTGCGGCGACGGTCAGTTCTTGGCGCTTCACCCCAACAGCGTCGGTATCGAACAAAACCCGGTGTCGGCGCATCGCGCGATCGAGCGCGCACCAGGCGCTTTGGTGCACGAGGGTGACTTCTTCACCTGGGCCATCGAAACTCGCGAGCGGTTTCAGTGCGCAGCGGGCAATCCCCCTTTCATCCGATACCAGACGTTCAAGGGCGAGACTCGCCGTCGAGCGCTGGATCTGTGCCTCGATCTCGGCGCTCGTTTCAGCGGATTGACCTCGTCGTGGGCGCCATTCCTCGTCGCGACCGCAGGCCTTTTGAAGCGCGGCGGCCGCATGGCGTTCGTCGTGCCGGCCGAGATCGGCCACGCGCCCTATGCGGCGCCGCTGCTCGATTATCTCGTCGCATCATTCTCGACCGTGCAGATCGTCGCGGTGCGGAGGAAGTTGTTCCCGGCCCTCTCGGAGGATTGCTGGCTGCTTTATGCTGAGGGATTTGGCGGCAAGGCCGATGCAATCGACCTGACCGTTGTCGATGAATTCGTGCCGGGAAAGACGCCGCCCAAGCCGACCGTCAGGATCGACCTCGAAGAGTGGCGTACCGTCTGGAATCGGCGACTTCGGCCCTATCTTCTGCCAGCATCGATACGCGGCCTGTATGCTGCTGCACTCGCTGATCCCGGCACGCGCCGGTTGGCCGATTTTGCTGCCGTTGGGATTGGCTACGTCAGCGGCGACAATGATTTCTTTCACCTTAGACCGTCCGAGGCGGAGCGCCTGCGGATCCCGTCCGCTTTTCTCCAGCCGTCGCTCCGTAATGGCAGAGCGATGCCAGAGAAGCAGATTACCAAGGCCACGGTGAACAGCTGGAAACGCAACGACGATCCGGTGCTGCTGCTCAGGCTGACGCGCGATCAAGCGCTGCCGGCTGCCGTGCGCAGCTATCTCGACAGCAGCGCCGGGCGCGAGGCGAGGCAAGGCTACAAATGCCGCAACCGCGCACCTTGGTATGCGGTGCCGGACGTCCAAATTCCTGACTTCGTGATGAGCTATATGTCCGGACGCAACGTGCACCTCGTACGGAACGCCGCTGGCGTATCCTGCACCAACAGCGTCCACGCAATTCGGGTACGGGATCAGGCATTGGCGAGCAAACTGCTGCCACAATGGTCGTCGGCGTTCGTTAGGTTGAGCTGCGAGCTGGAAGGTCACGCACTCGGTGGCGGGATGCTGAAACTGGAGCCCCGTGAGGCAGGGCGGATCGTCTTTCCCTCGGCGGCTGCAATCGCAAAAGGCAAGGCCGACGACCTGGAGGACGCGATCGGCGCGCTCCAACGCTGGCGGCACTATGCCGACTGACTTGAACACTAAAACGTCATCCGGTTCGCCGTTTGCGGTGCGCCGGACAAATTATGTCGGCAGCGCGAACGGAGCTCGCCAACCTCCGCAACCTGAGAGAAGTTGATGGCCGCCAAACCGAGTACCAAAGGGGAAGCCTGGGTCTTTTTCGACCATATTGTCGCCGAAGCGGCGCCTGACGGGGTGCATAGCAATCCCTGGGTGATTGGCCCGGACAAACAGCCGATCTTCGAGCCGGATTACGAGACGCTTGCGCGGCTGCTGGGCGTTCCACTCCATCTGAAGGCCGGAACCCAATCCGGCGTTCCGGCGCTCGCGCTTGATGTTTGGCTGAGCTATGAGCTCCGTCGGGCGGGCTTCGAAACCGATCAGGTATGGCCAAGGCCCACCAATCCGCGCATCCTTCCTGCCGCGGTCGCGGCCTTGATCAAGTCGCTGCCAGGCAATCTCAGAACCCAAGTCGGCGATCGAGTGGCAAAAAAGACGTCTATCCCCGATGTTACCTCGTCTTCAGCGGCTATCCTCGGGAAGAATTACCTCAAGCAGGTCGACGTAATCATCACCGACTGGGCAACTGGACCTGAATTGCTTGTTTCGACCAAGCGCATGGACTCCTCCTACGGCAAGAACGCGCCGAACAGGGTCGAGGAGTCATATGGCGACGCGAAGAACCTCAGGTTGCGGCATCCCCTCGCAGCTCTCGGTTTCGTTTTCGGGCTCCGCTCCGATATTCTGCAGAAGGAACCTAAGACAGCGGACTGGTTGTTCGATTTGCTCGTCAAGCTTGGGCAAGAGGATGATGCGTACCACGCCACCTGTCTTGTCCTGATGGAATACGCCGATGACGCCGCGTTGCCGGACGCGGAGATTGAGCCACCCGAAGCTGGGATATTGGAGCCTGGGCCCGAGCCTGAGGGCGAAGGTGAAGACGTGCCTGCATCTATTCCCGAGGCCACAGTCGACGAAGTCATCCAGCACCTTCCGAAAGTGACCATCCTTCAAGATCTCACTCCGACGGAGCTTGCACCTGGCCGATTTCTCGCTGCGATGGTGACGCGGGTCCTCGGCGCTACTCCGGTCAACATGCATGAGGAAGCGCGGCGCCGTCGTGCCGCTGCCGTATCCAGATTATAGCCAACATGGGCGTGATCGTCGGCGCCGCTCTTAAGCCTCGGCGCTGTGCCTCGGCACCAGCTGGCGTATAGCCGGTACTTGCCAGATGTTCCCCTAATGTTCTAAACTTCGCTCCTACGCCTTCACGGCGATTCGATCTATCTGGAGCCCGCCATGCAGCACGATGTCTGCCTGCGCGCCGCTGCGCGCGCGATCTATGATGCCTGCTTCCCGACCGAAGAGCTCGCGCCGGTCGGCTTCGATGAGGCCGAGCGGTACGGAACCATTCACTACCGCCGGGCCGTGGAAGCGGCACAGAACGCGAAGCCGCATCTGCTGTACGACCGCGAAGCGCAGCCCAGCCTGTTCTAGGCGGGGCGCCGAACTCGGCTGGGGTCTGATCAGGGCGTGAATACTCAGGATATCGGGGGGCCGCCGCGCCCACGCCCAATCGTCCAGCTGATGCTCTCGCCCCGAAGAATTCCCGAGACCGTCTTGCCGACGTGACGCTCGAGGACGGGCCGCCATGGCACCAGCGTGAAATCATGCGCGCGCTCGACCAGTGCGAACCGGCCGCTCGCGAGGTCGAGGCGACGGCGATAGACGCCCTCGACATTGCTGCCGGTGCGGCTCTCGACGAACGGCAGGTCGAGCTCGCGCGACAGCATGGTACCGACCCGCAGCAGCTCGCGGCGGCGCAGCGCCTCGATCATGCCGGGGCGAGCCACGAACGCGCCGCCCACCTCGCTGCCGAGGCCCTCGCTCACCAACCACTGCCGGCGGCGCGCTTCGGCCTCGCGCACGGCGCTCCCGAAACCCGCCTCGCGCGCGGGCGCATCGCCGGGCCGCAGCAGCCGATGGTCAAGCCAGGTCGCGCCGTCCGCGCTCGCCACTCGCTCGAGTGGCTCGCTCGCGAGCAGCCCAACCGTGACCGGACGCGCATGCGCCTGCGCCGCCTCGAACCGCTCGACGCGATCGAGATGGTTGCCGGCGATCCGCCACCCGCCATCGGCCAGGCGCTCGACGCCGGCGCCGCCCCGGCGCAGCGCCTCGAGGCGGCGGACATGGCTTCGGGCGAACGCCTCGCTTGCCTGACGGTTGTGGGCCAGATGCGCGTCGATGTCGTAGCGGCCGCCATTGGCGGCGGCGACGGCGGCGATCGTTCGGTCTACCTCGCAGACGCCGGCGCGAGCAGGAGCGACCCGAACCACCGCGCCCTCGCCGACGCCTTCGGCCGCCTCGCGCCCGAGCGCGACATAGTGGCTGCGCCCGTCGATGCCGTCGACGATCAGGTAATGGCGATCGCGATGCTCGTCGGCGAGCCCGCGCGCCAGCACGCGCCCGACGAGCGGCGCCGCGCCTGCGGCCGCGGGATCGTAGATCGCCTGGTCGGCGGCGGCGCGCTCGACCCGCGCGGCGGTGAAGGCGCGCTGCATGGTGCGGATGATGTCGCCGCGCTCGCCCATCCGGGTGAGCGTGTCGGCGAGGTCCGGCGCGAGCCGCCAGCGACCTTGCCCCAGCTCCTCGGCGAGTCCGAGCCGCGCGAGCTTGGCGAGGCGCCCGGTGCGCAGCGTCTGCTCGAACGCGCCGCCGCTCGCCGCCACGATGCGCTCCTCGCCGCCGAGGCGGATCAGCCGGCGGTCGATCGACGTCAGCCGCTCCTGCTCGATCTCGGCGAGCTGAGTGCGCGCGATTTCCCGGTCCGAGCGCGGCCCCAGGTCGAGCTCGACGAGCTCGGCGACGCGCTCGCGCAGACCCCGCGTCAGATAGTCGGGCGCGATCACCAGATCCCTGCCCTTTTGGTCATGCCCCAGGACGATGACGTGGCTGTGCGGATGGCCGGTGTTGAAATGATCGACCGCGACCCAGTCGAGCTCCGTTCCGAGGTCGGCTTCGGCGCGCGCCATCAGCCGCCGGACGAGGGATTTAAGCTCCTCATATTGAGCGCCGTCCTCGGGCGAGACGATGAAGCGGAACTGGTGACGGTCGCCGGCGCCGCGGGCGAGGAATTCCTTCGCGTCGACCGCGTCGCGCTCGGCGCCGTAGAGCGCGCCCCTCTCGCCCTCGCGGGTCGTGCCGTCGCGCTGGAGGTAGCGCAGGTGCGCGACCGCAGCGCCCGCGCCCTTGCCGGCGAGCCGCACGATGCGGGTCTTGATGACGACGCGGCGGCGCTCGAGCGCGCTCATCCCACCGCGGGTCGCGAGCAGCCGCCCGACCCCCGCCGCGCGGCCGATCCGGCTGCCGGCGGACTGCCTGCGCGACCGCCCGGCAAAAGCCGCCCCGCCGCGCGCGAGATTGGCGGCGGCGAGCACGCGCTGGAGGTAGCGCCGCGCGCGCTTGGGCGGGCGGCCGCGCAGCCGCCCGAGATGGGGTTCGAAGTCGTCGTCGGCGCTCATTTGGCGGCCCTTGCCGGCGCGCCCCGCCGGCAGTGTGCCGCAGCCTGGCTCCCGAGAAAACCGGTGCCGCCCAACCCTAAGGAAATCCTCGCCTTTCGGCGCCACCGGCACCGTCCGCCGAGCGACGGTGCCGCTCTAACGCCGCAAAAAAGATGTGCAGACAGGAGCTTATGCGCAGGCCGGTGCCGGCGCTTTATCTTGCCTTACGCGCCACCCCCGCCGTTCTGCGGCAACGAGGCATCATCGCCCCTCGCTGAAGCCTTGCCGTCGAGGCAGAAAGAGAGCGGGAGCGACGCCTGTCCGACGCCGCTCCCGCGCGAGAATCTCAATGCAGGCGCTCGAACGCCACGCGTGCCTGCGCCTCGCCGTTCACCAGGGTGAGCCCCATGATGTCGTGCACCGCGCCGTCGCCGTCGACGATGCAGGTCGCCACGAACCAGGCGCCCCTGAGCACGCCC
>DATMRT010000087.1:0-30416 GCA_035565975.1 Hyphomicrobiaceae bacterium | reverse complement strand
CGCGGATGTCATCAAGGTCGAGCGCCCGGGCAGCGGTGACGAGATCCGCTACTGGGGCGAGAGCAAGGACGGTGTCGGCCTCTATTTCAAGATGGTCAACCGCAGCAAGCGCTCCGTTACGGCCGACATGCGCACACCTCTCGGCGTCGAGATCGTCAAGCGGCTGGTGAGGGACGCCGACATCCTGCTCGAGAATTACCGGACCGGCACGCTCGAAAAGTGGGGGATCGGACCGGACGTGCTCACCGCCATCAATCCGGGCCTCATCATCGTGCGCATCACCGGCTACGGCCAGACGGGACCCTACCGCCAGCGCCCCGGCTTCGGCACGATCGCTGAGGCCTATGCCGGCTATGCCTACATCACCGGTTTTCCCGATCGCCCGCCGCTTCTACCGGCTTTCGGCCTAGCCGACTCGACGACCGGCCTCATGGCCGCCTACCTCGCTTCGATGGCGCTGCACGAAAAGCGGCGCAGCGGTAAAGGCCAAGTCATCGACCTCGCGATCTATGAGACTTTGCTCACGCTGCTCGGGCCCCAAGTCGTCAACTACGATCAGCTCGGCCTCGTCCAGCAGCGCTCAGGCTCGCGGCTCCCATTCACCGCGCCGCGCAACACCTACCAGACGCGCGACGGCAAGTGGGTGTCGATCGGCGGCAGCGCGCAGTCGATCTTCGAGCGCATCTGCGAGGCCCTCGGCATCCCCGAGGTCGTCAAAGACCCACGCTTCAAGGACAACCGCGAGCGCATCAAGAACGCGGCTGCTCTCGACGAGGTGCTGCAGAAGGCCATTATCAACTTCGATCAGGTCGATCTGCTCGAGAGGCTGGTCAAGTTCGACGCCGCCATCTCGCCGGTGAACGATATCGCGCAGATCTTCGCCGATCCGCACATCCAGGCGCGCGAGAATATCGTGCCCGTCGAGGACGAGGAGCTCGGCTCTCTGCGCATGCAGGACGTCGTCGGCAAATTCTCGCGCACCCCGGGTGAGATCCGCAGCGCCGGCCCACGCCTCGGACAGCACAATCGCGAGATCCTCGTCGATATGCTCGGCTTCTCGCCCGATGAGCTCGAGTCCGCGGGCATCGATCTCGCCTCGGCGCGCGACGATCGCTCGTAGGGGAGAGCGCTGCCATGCTTTCATTTCCCGATCGCGTCGATGTCGTCGAGGTAGCGCCGCGCGACGGTCTGCAGAGCTTTCCCCGCTGGGTCGACACCGACACCAAGGTCGCGATGATCGATCGGCTGTCGGATGTCGGCTTTCCGGTTATCGAGGTCACAGCCTTCGCACATCCGCGCGCCATTCCCCATCTCCGCGACGCCGAGGACGTTTGCGCACGCATTAAACGTCGCGCCGGCACGATCTATCGCGGGCTCGCACCCAATGCACGCGGCGCCGATCGCGCGGTGGCGGCGAAGGTCGATGAAATCCTGGGCCTCCTCACCGTCAGCGAGGCCTACCTGCGCAAGAACCAGAACATGAGCCTCGACGAAGCCATATCCCAGGCGAGCGAGGCTTTCCGCATCAGCGACAAGGCCGGGCGCCGCTTCGTCATGGCCGTCGGCATGTCCATGTGGTGCCCATACGAAGGCACCATACCGCAGGACAAAGTCGCCGGCGTCATTGCACAGCTCCGAAATGCGGGCATTCGACGCTTCTATCTTGCCGGCTCCGTCGGCATGGAAGACCCGCGCCACGTCAACGGTCTGTTTGCTCGGCTCGTCGGAGACTTCAGGGACTGCGAGTTCGGCTTTCACGTCCACAATCTCGCAGGCTTCGGCACTGCGAATGTCGTCGCGGCGCTCGATGCCGGCGCACGTTGGATCGAAGGATCGGTGTGCGGCATTGGTGGCGGCATCGTCATGCCCGAAACGGTTGCTTCG
This sequence comes from Hyphomicrobiaceae bacterium, assembly GCA_035565975.1. Lineage (GTDB taxonomy): Bacteria > Pseudomonadota > Alphaproteobacteria > Rhizobiales > Hyphomicrobiaceae. The sequence goes on along the minus strand of DATMRT010000087.1, from coordinate 28,532 downwards.
GTCGGCAACCTCCCGACCGAGGACATCGTGACCATGCTGCACGAGATGGGCATCGAAACAGGGCTGGACCCGATGGCCGTCATTGCCGCGGCGAAGGACGTTGCCCACCTTCTCGACATCAAGCCGCTGAGCCACGCGCTTCAGTGCGGCGTGCGAAGCGACGTCCGCAAGCGGGCCTGATCTCTATGGCGTCGACGGCAGAAACAGCGCGCGCTCGGCATTGACCTCGCGGTAGATGAAATCGGCGACCGTCCGCACGCGGGAGAGCCGGCGCAGGTCCGCGTGCGTGATCAGCCAGAAGGTGTTCTGCAAAATAACCTTGTCGGTCAGCACGCGCCGGAGCTGGGGCTCGGGATCGGCCATGAAGCAGGGCAGAACGCCGAGGCCGAAGCCGCTCACAATGGCCTTGAGCTGCGCAATCGGATTCGAGCTCTTGAGCGTCGGCCGGATCGACGGGTCCACCCGCGGGATATAGTTGAGCTCCTTGGCATAGATCAGTTCGTCGATGTAGCTGACGAAGGGATGCGTGCGCAGGTCCTCGACCTTCTCGATCTTCCTGCTGCGACTGAGATACTCGGTCGAAGCATAGACACCGAGCTCATAGTCCATGAGCTTGCGTGAATAAAGGCGTCCCTCCGCGGGTTGCGCCAATCCGATCGACAGGTCGGCCTCCCGCCGCGACAGGCTGAAAATCCGCGGCATGGCGAGAAGCTGGATCTCGAGGCTCGGATGTAGGTTGCTGAGTTTGCCGAGGCGCGGCGCGATGAAGTACGTGCCAAAACCGTCCGTCGCGCCTATGCGCACCAAGCCCGACATCGGGCGATTGATCTCTTCGATGATGGCTTGCGCCGAGATCGCGACCGCTTCCATGCGCTCCGCGTGCTGCAGCAGCGCGTCTCCGAGCGGTGTCAGCGTGTAGCCCGTCGTATGCCGGTCGAACAGCTTCGCAACGAGGCTCTCTTCGAGACCACGTATGCGGCGCCCGACGGTCGTGTGATCAGTGCGCAGGCGACGCGCGGCGCCCGTGAGCGTCCCCTCGCGCGCGACCGCGAGAAAGAACCGCAGATCATCCCACCCAAATCCATTCAAGACCGGGGCTCCCAGGGCATTGCGCGTATCATCCATCGTTCGGAAGAGGCGCCGCAAAAAGGCACCGGCGCTCTTCGTGAATGCTCTTCAATCATCTATGCGCGCCGATAATTGCACGATTTGCAAAGTGCGGCCAATTCGCACGCCCGCGTTCACCCACCGCCCGCACATGGCATCCGCGCGCCGCGATCGTGCCTGAAATTCTATGATGTTGACGCTCACGCGATGGGGGGCCGCGCATGCGCTCGTGGCGGACATCATGTCGCGCGCTGCGACAAGTTGAGCAGACGATCGCGGGATCCGATCTCGTGTTATGAGGCCGTCACATTGGTGCGTACACATGCGGAGAAACGAGACGCGCCCTTTAACGAGACGCGCCCTTTATTGCGCTCTCATCGTCGCCGGAGCCATCAGCGGGCGGGCGCAACGCGAGTTTCATATGTCACCACTGAACTCGAAGGATACCAGTGAGGGATCGCTCCAAGGCCTCCGCGCGCTTGTTGTCGAGGATCACCGCCCGGCAGCACAGGCACTGGCGTCCGCGCTGACCGACCTCGGTGTCGAAGTTGTCGGGCCGGCTGCTACGTCGGTCGAGGCCGAGCACCTGACGAAGGCGCGGAGCCCCAACCTCGCGCTGGTCGACCTCAATCTCGATGGCGAAGAGGCTGTCGGACTGATCCAGTGGCTCTTGAAAAGCAAGCTGCGCGTCATTGTCATGAGCGGTCTGGCCCTGCCGCCGAACGCGATCAGCAACGACATCCATTTTCTTCAAAAGCCGTTCAGCGGCGACGAGCTGCTCGCGGCCCTGAACGACAGTTCGTCTGCAGCGGCCTGAGGCCTGTACCTGCGCCGCGTCACCATGTGCGCCGCGGGCCGGTGTCTATGTGGAAATGGCTGCCGTAGAACTTCAGGCCGCCGACCGACTTCTGGTCCCTGAGAAAGGCGTGTACGGCCCGCGCGTTGCCTTTGACGCTGAAGTCAACGGCATGGCCGCCGATGTGATAGGAGCGGTGCGCGCCCCCCACGGCAGCATTGCGCCGAGCGCTGCGGCAGGTGGAGTTGACCATCACTGGGCCGAACCTCTTGGCCACTTTGCCGACAATGCCACGGAGCTTCGGGTTCAGACATCCGGGCGAGGCCCTCCAGAATGCCGCGCCCCGCGACAGGTCATCGCGATGGCGCGCCGCCGCCTCGCTACCGACGTCGCCGAGACTTGCGACCTGAACGCCGCGCGCCGAATCCCGCGGTCGGGGCTTTGCCGTGTCGTCGCCCGTCCTCGCATGAGCTGGCGCGGCAAGATGGATCGCCATGACAACCATGATGCTCAATGCCATGAGTACCGAGACCGTCGAGACACCGTACGAGGGCTTGCTTGTGGCCATAGCCATTCCTCAAAACTCCATTGCGTGGCTGCGCGGCGCCAGTTGCTGTTCGATTTCCAGATGAATTGCCGGCAAGGCAGGCCCCGGGCCCTTCAACCTTGTCGGGAAAGGCAAACCGCGCCCTGACTTTCTTCCGAGCCGGGCGCGGCTTGCATGTAGGCTGAGCCCTGACCTTCTGGCCGGGCTCGCCTCTCGGGACGGCTGCTCTCCCCGTCCGCGGCACAAAATGGGGTGGCAGCCAGCGAGCGCCATCACCGGATTGGGGGAGACATGCCCATGCCAATCGCCGAAGCCCGGCGGGCTGCCACGTTGCCCCGATGGGCCGGGGATAGAGCCCAAGAATTGACAGATCTTAGGGCACGCCCGCGGAAATATCCGGCGCGCGGATTCAGCCCGTCGTATTGCGATTTCCGCGATTCATGGAAAACTGCGGGCGGGCCAGGGAGCGGCGCCTCATCGGGAAGAGCCACAGTCCATGAGTTACCGTCACGTCGTTGGCACGCGCGTCTACGTGTTCGATGATCTCAGAACGCTGCTTGCCAAGGCAACGCCCATACGCTCCGGCGATCAACTCGCCGGTCTTGCCGCGTCAAGCGCGGAAGAAAGCGTGGCCGCACGCATGGCGCTCGCCGATGTGCCGATGACGACGTTTCTCAATGAGCCTGTCGTGCCCTACGAAGAAGACGAGGTCACCCGTCTCATCATGGACACGCATGATGGAAGCGCCTTCAAGACGATCGCACATCTCACCGTCGGCAGCTTCCGCGACTGGCTCCTGTCCGAGCAGGCGACTCCCGCGCGCCTCGCGCACCTCGCGCCGGGAGTGACGCCCGAGATGGCCGCCGCCGTCAGCAAGCTCATGCGCAATCAGGATCTGATTGCGGTCGCGCGCCGGTGCCGCGTGGCGACGCGCTTTCGCAATACCATCGGGCTCCCAGGGACGATGGCTGTCAGGCTTCAGCCCAATCATCCGACCGACGATCCGCGCGGCATCGCTGCGTCCATTGCCGATGGGCTTGCCTATGGCTGCGGCGATGCCGTGATCGGCATCAACCCGGCATCGGACAACATGCAGGTGCTCGCCGACCTGCTGAAGCTGCTCGACGAGCTCATCTCACGCCTCGCCATCCCGACACAGGGATGCGTTCTGACGCACGTCACGTCGTCGATCGAGCTCATCAATCGCGGCGCGCCTGTCGATCTCGTCTTCCAATCGGTGGCTGGCACCGAGGCGGCAAACAAGTCCTTCGGGATCGACCTTGCCATCCTGCGCCAAGGACTGGACGCCGGACGCTCGCTCAAACGCGGCACGCTCGGCGAGAATGTGATGTACTTCGAGACCGGTCAGGGATCGGCGCTCTCCGCAGGCGCGCATCACGATGTCGACCAGCAGACGCTCGAAGCGCGCGCCTACGCGGTCTGCCGCGCCTTCGAGCCGCTGCTCGTCAACACGGTCGTGGGTTTTATCGGCCCCGAATATCTCTACGACGGCAAGCAGATCATTCGCGCCGGCCTCGAGGATCATTTCTGCGGCAAGCTCATGGGCGTGCCGCTCGGCTGCGACATCTGTTACACGAACCACGCCGAAGCGGACCAGGACGACATGGACACGCTCCTGACGCTGCTCGGTGCGGCAGGCGTCAGCTACATCATGGGCATACCGGGCGCGGATGACGTGATGCTCAACTACCAGTCGACATCCTTCCACGACCAGCTCTACATCCGTGACGTCCTCGGCCTCAAACGCGCGCCCGAGTTCGAGGCCTGGCTCGCCGCGCAAGGCATAACGACGGCCGGCGGCCGCCTTATTGCACCCGGTCAGGCACTCCGGCTTCTCGGCCCCCTGGCGGAGATCGCACAATGATCCCCGACGACGCCTCGGATGATATCTGGCGCCGCCTCACCGAGCTCACCCCGGCGCGTATCGCGCTCGGCAGGACCGGATCGGGGCTGCCGACGCGCGCATCCATGAAGTTCGCGCTCGCTCATGCGCAGGCGCGCGACGCCGTGCACGCGCCGCTCGATGCGGCAGAGATCGCGGCCGGGCTCACGAGTCTCGGTCTTGTGCATGTGATCGCCTCGAGTCGCGCGGTCTCGCGGCACTCCTATCTGTTGCGGCCCGACCTCGGCCGCCGCCTTGATGCGGTGAGCCGCGATGCCGTCGCCGCGCGGCGCGCGACCGGCGGTGTCGACATCGCAGTCGTGATCGCCGACGGCCTTTCCGCACGCGCCGTCCACACGCACGCAATCGCGATGACCGACGCCCTTCTTCCTCTCATCCGTCAAAACGGCTGGTCGTTAGCGCCGATCGTCATCGCGACCCAGGGACGCGTTGCGATCGGGGATGAGATCGGCGCCCTGCTCGGCGCCCGCCTCGCGCTCGTGATGATCGGTGAGCGGCCCGGACTTTCCTCGCCCGACAGCCTCGGCATGTACCTCACGTTCTCGCCCGAGCCGGGCCGCACCGATGGCGAACGCAACTGTCTGTCGAATATTCACGGCGCCGGCATGAGCGTGGAGGAAGCCGCTTTCAAAGCCGCGTGGCTCATGCGTGAGGCCTTCGTGCGGCGCCTCACCGGCGTGGCGCTCAAGGACGAAAGCGGGGCATTCCTTCCCAACGCACCGGAGGCCGCTGCGCGCGCCTTGCCGCCGGGCGCGCCGTCAGCGCGAGAGTAGCGACCGAAAGAAAAACTCGCGACGCTCCGAAAAGCGCCGCGAGTTCTCTGCCTGCCCTCTTGCCTCAGAGCACGAGGCCGCTCTTCGGATCGATGAGGTGCATGTTGTTGAGATCGGCCGCCATCTTGAGCGGCGCGCCCTCCTTCGCATCGGCCGTCGGGTTCACGCGCCCGCACACCGTCTCCCCGTTGATCGGGAAGTAGACGAGCGTCTCCATACCCATGGGTTCAGTCACGTCGAGGTTTGCGTCGAACGAGACGACACCCGGCTCGAGCTGCGCCCGCGCATCCGTCAGATGCTCCGGACGAATACCCAGCAGCAGCGAGCCGTTGCCCTTGTGTTGGGCATACTTGCTGGCGCGTGCGGCCGGTATCGGCAAAGTGAGCGCATCGTTCACACGCAGCGAGAGCTGGCCACCGGTCTCTTGCAGGTTCACGGGAATGAAGTTCATTGCAGGCGAGCCGATGAAGCCGGCGACGAACCGCGTCCGTGGATGGTGATAAAGCTCGGTCGGCGTCCCGACCTGCTCGATCACGCCATGGTTCATGACGACGACACGGTCGGCGAGCGTCATGGCCTCGACCTGATCGTGCGTCACGTACACGGTCGTCGTGCGAACCTTCTGGTGGACTTTCTTGATCTCGATGCGCATCTGCACGCGCAGCTTGGCATCGAGGTTCGAGAGCGGCTCGTCGAACAGGAAGACCTTCGGATTACGCACGATCGCGCGCCCCATGGCGACACGCTGGCGCTGCCCGCCCGACAGCTGCTTCGGCTTGCGGTCGAGCAGCTCGGAAATGTCGAGGATGCGAGCCGCCTCGTCGACGCGCCGGTTGATCTCGTCCTTCGGGAACTTCTTCAATCGAAGGCCGAACGACATGTTCTCGTGCACCGTCATATGCGGATAGAGCGCATAGTTCTGGAACACCATCGCAATGTCGCGGTCCTTCGGGGGAACGTCGTTGACGACGTCGCCGCCGATCGCGATCTCCCCGTCCGTGATGTCCTCGAGGCCGGCGATCATGCGCAGCGTCGTGGTCTTGCCGCACCCCGAAGGGCCGACCAGCACCACGAACTCATGATCGCGGATATCCAGGTCGATACCGCGAACGGCAACCACCTCGTCGTACTTCTTGACGACTTTCCTGATGTGTACTTCTGCCATCGCTTCTCGCCCTCAGCCCTTTGTCGCCCCGGCCGTGAGGCCGGCAATGTAGTAGTCCATCAGGAACGCGTAGATGATCAGCGGCGGTGCCGCGCCGAGCAGCGCGCCCGTCATGATCTGTCCCCAGTTGAAGACGTCGCCCTTGATGAGCGTCGTTATGATGCCGACAGGCAGCACGAGCTGGCTCTCGGACGTCGTGAAGGCAAGCGGGTAGAGAAACTGCGCCCAGCTCACCGTGAAGGCGAAGATCGTCGCGGCGATCAGGCCTGGCAGAGCCACGGGAATGAAGATCCTGGTGAGCGTCTGCGTCCACGATGCGCCGTCGATCAGCGCCGCCTCGTCAAGCTCCTTCGGGATCGATGCGAAATAGCCGATCATGATCCAGGTGCAGAATGGCACCGTCAGTGTCGGATAGAGGATCAGCAGCACCCACCAGCGATTGATCAGCTCGATCCCCGTGTACTCGTTGAACACGGCCATCATTTTGAACAGCGGGATGAAGAGCAGCGTCTCCGGGATGAGGTACGTGAGGAACACGCCTGTCGCGAGCGTGGCCGATCCCCAGAAACGCATGCGCGAGAGCGCAAACGCCGCCGGTACGCTGATGAGCATCGTAATGATGACCACCGAGACCGAAACGATGGCCGAGTTCCTGAAGAACGTAAGGAACGTGCTGGAGCCGAGCAGCTCCTTGTAGTTGGAGAGCGTGGGATCGAAGACCCACCACGGGTTCGTGATCGCCGAGATTTCCTGGCTGGTCTTCAAGGACGTGATCAGCATGTAGAGCGGCGGCGTGAGGAAGAAGATCACGAACAAGATCAGGAAGAAATACGACCAGCGCATTGCCCACTTGCGGTCCCGGCTCATGCTGCCGTAGCGGGGCTTGGCCGCCGACGGCGCGGAAGTTGTCGCGGTAGCCGTCATGCCTCGTTACCCCGCTTGACGATGTCGCGCAGAATGAAGATGGCACCTACGGTGAGTATGGGCACCATGAACAGCGAGACCGACGCGCCGAGCGGGATATCGCCGCCCTCGATGCCAAGGCGGAAAGCCCAGGTCGCGAATACGTGCGTCTGATCAAGCGGATCACCGCGTGTCAGAACCCGCACGATGTCGAAGTTCGCAAATGTAACAATCGTCGAGAAGAGCGCGGTGATCATGATGATGTTGCGCATCATCGGCAGCGTGACGAAGCGCATGGTCTGCCACCAGTTCGCTCCATCGATCTTGGCAGCCTCGTAGAGCTGCTCCGGTACCGACTTCAAGGACGCAAGATACATGATCATGAAGAACGGCGCGCCGATCCACACGTTCACGAGGATCACACAAAAGCGGGCCCAGTAGGCATCCCCAAGCCACGGGATGCCGTTGATGCCGAGGTGCTCCAGTATCCAGTTGAACGCCGAGTAGGACGGATCGAAGAGCCAGAGCCAGGCAAGCGTGCTCATCGCCGGCGGGATGACCCACGGGATGAGCAGCATGCCGCGCCACTTGCGCTGACCTTTATCGGGAATGTTGTGCACGAAGTGCGCAACGAAGAAACCGATGATGGCTTTGAAGAAGACCGCGGTGAGCGCGAATATGCAGCTCTGCCAGACGACCATCCAGAACGTTTCGCGCTTGAACAGGAATGTGAAGTTCGAGAAGCCGACGAACTTCTGCATCGACTTGTTCAGTGTCGCCAAGTGAATGGCATAGAGCGCGGGATATATGACGAGAACCGCAATGAGCAGGATGAGCGGAAGCGTCATGAAAAACGCGATCGTTGATTTCCGCTGAAAGGCCTTTCGCAGCGAGCTGCGCCGGTCGGCGCGGAGCGCTGCTCCGTCCTGCTTTATCGTTGCGTCGACCATCTATCGACCTCTTGGATGGACATAAGTACCGGCATTCGACGACGCATCGACGGCGCGCGTGCCCGGTGAGGGAACGATCGTCGTCGTAGCTTCTAATCGGCTCGACATGACATGAACCCTTTACGGCAGGCCTCCCGCCGCCTTCCCGCGCGAGCGGGAAGACAGCGGAGGCCGTCGGCCGTCAGGTCCGCATGAAGCCTTCGAGCTCGCTCTCGGCATATGAGAGCACGGCATCGAGCTTCTCGCCGCGATGATAGCGGACGATCATCTTTGTCATCAGGCCCTGCGTATAGATCTGCTCCGCGATGCGATGCGGGCTCGGTGCCGCGGCGATCGAGAGAACCTGATGATTGTGCGGGTTAGGATAGTGGTAGAGCGTGCCCTTCGGTGGCCCGATCTCGGCCCAGGTCTTGAAGGTCGAGAAATTGGCATAAGCAGGAATGTCATAGCCCTTGCTCGCCTCGACCATGCTCTGCGCTGCCGCTTCCGTCGACATCGCCCTGAGGAGTGACTTCGCCGCCGACTTGTTCTTCGAGAAGCTCCAGAGCCCCCAGAAGTACGGCAGGAACGGCGCGTGGCGTCCGGCAGGCCCGACCGGCATACCGTGGTGCCAGATCTCCTTGCCGATCTCCGGCGCATCACGCGTCGCCACGGCCCATGCGGACGGCGGGTTCATGATCGAAGCGCCACGCCCCGAGACGAGCCACTTGTTGTTCGAGGCGTCATCCCACGACGGCGCATCGGCTGGCAGCTCGGACACGAGTTCCTTCATGTACTCCATCACCGCGCGGACCTTGTCCGTCTTGACGGTGATGTTTTCCTTCTCATCGACGAGCACGGCGCCGTAGGAATTGAAGAAAGCGCCGGCGGTATCCACGGAGTCGGATGTGGTGCCGAGACCGATGCCGAAAGCGTGTCCGGCCTTGTTGCAGGCCTTTGCCGCTTTCAGATACGTCTCCATGTTCCAGCCATCAGCCTTCGGCGCGGCGCCGGCAGGGTACATGGCGAGAATGTCGACGCCGGCTTCTTTCTTCAGTAGGTCGATGCGCGAAGCCGGACCTTTGATCTGGCTGCCAGCCGTCGATGGCACGCCGACCCACTTGCCCTTGATCTTGCCGAGATACTCGACGGTGGCGTTGACTGCGCCGTTCTGCTTGACGAGATCTCCCATGATATCGTCAACAGGTTCGAGAAGATCGGCATGACGCGCCGGCTGCCACGTCGGCATCGAGAGGATGTCGTGGCCGGACTTGGCCTGGGCCTCAGCGGCGATCGTCAGAAGAATTTTGTTGCCCTGCGAGGTGATGAAGTCGATCTCGACGTTCACCTTCTCCTTCTCGCCCCAGGCCTTCACCACGCTTTCAAGGGCCTTGTTGGCGCCCGGGACCCAGTGATCCCAAAAACCGACCCTCAACGTACCGGCAGACTGCGCCGAGCTGACGTAGGGCGCCGCAATAACGCCGCCAGCGGCAGCCGCACCCGTAGCGACGAAGCGCCGACGAGTCATTGTCTTCTTGGTCATAAACGTTTCCTCCGACGTGGTTGATTTCTTTGTTTTTGCGGGAGCCGCTTAGCGGCTCCCGGATGACTTAGTATGTCAGAGGCATATTAGGCACGCCCTATGGCATTCCGCCACCCCAAATTTCGGGCATTCCCAGTACTACTGCCGCCTGAAGCCCTCGATCTCGTTCCCGGCCCAATCGAGCGCCTTATCGATGCTCTCGCCACGCCCGATGCGCACAATGAGCTTCGGCATGACCGCGTTGGTATAAATTTGCGACGCGATCTGTGGCGGCGCCGGTGCGCAAGGCATGACGTTCCGCTGATCCCCCCGGTTGGGATAGTGCGAAAGCGTTCCCGGGGGCGGCCCCTGAGCGTCCCAGACCTTGTAGTCCAGAAGCTTCTGATAGGGCGGGATGTCGTAGCCCGCTGCGCCGGCCACCAGCTTGCGAATGTTCTCGGGCTGGTTCATGTGCACCATCAGGCTCTTCGCTGCGGACTTGTTCTTCGAGAAGTTCCACAGACCCTGGTAGCGCGCCAGCAGCGGTGCAAAGCGCCCCTTTGGCCCCTTCGGCATGGCATGGGTCCAAAGCTTCTCGGCAACCTCAGGCGCATCGCGCTTGGCCACGACCCACGTACTTGGTGGATTGAAAATCAGCGCGCCTCTGCCCGAGATCAGCCACTTGTTGTTCGAAGCGTTGTCCCACGACGCCACATCCGGCGGCAGGAGCGCGTAAAGGCGCTTGGCGTACTCGAGCACCTGGCGAACCTCGGCAGTTTTCACTGTCGCGTTGCCCTTCGCGTCGACCAGAGCGGCGCCGAATGCCGAGAACAGCGTGCCTACCCAGTCGAGGCTGTCGGTCGTGGCGCCGAGCGGCAAGCCGAACGCGTGGCCCGCCTTGTGGCACTTCTCGGCGGCAGTGAGGAAAGTGTCCCAGGTCCATTTCTCCGCTTCTGGTGTCGGATCCTTGCCAGCGGGATACATCGCCTGAACGTCAATGCCCGCAAATTCCTTGAAATAGTCGATGCGTGTGCAAGGCGGCAGGATCAAAGATCCCCGCGTCGACGGCACGACATTCCAAGAGCCCGTCCATGTGCCGATGTATTCCATCGCCTCGGAAATCTCGCCATTCGTGGCGAGGATCTCCTTCATGACATCGTCGACCGGCTCGAGCTGACGGGCGTACTGCGCCGGCTCCCATGCCGAAAAATCCATGACATCGTGCCCGGCCTTCGCCTGCGCCTCGGCGGCAATGGTCAGGAGGAGCTTGTTGCCCTGCGTGCTGAGGTAATCGATCGTGAGATCGACTTTTTCCTTCTGCGCCCATTCCTGGGCGATCTCGTCCATGACCTTGTTGCCGCCTGGCACCCAATGGTCCCACATACCCAGGGACAGCTTTCCGGCGGCGTAGGACGTGCTGACATAAGGGGCCGAAATGGCCACTGCGCTTGCGGCAGTTCCGGCTATGAATCGACGGCGTGAGATCCTCTTCCTTGGCATTGCGTATTCCTCCCTATGGTTTCGCCATGGGCAGGGCGCGCGCGAAGGATCCCCGCTGCCGGAAGGCAGAGAGGAGAACGAATCCCGAAACGCGTCGATCGACGGACCTGCATGGCGTTTCCTGCGGCGCTGATGCCGCTGTCGGGGTCGGTTCGTCCGACGCCTCGACCTCCTCCGCCTTTTTCCTTGCTGCTGCGAGCGGCCAGCGGAGGGCATCCGCTCGACCGGCATCTGAGCCGGCGATCGCAGTAAACAGCATTCTCCCCAGCTTGGATAGGGTTTCCTGGGCCGTTTTCGCAATGGTCTCGGCGCCGGAGCTGCGGCAGCACGCGGCCTGGAGCGGTGCGCCGCGATGACCTGCGAGGTAGTTGATCCGCGGTCACGACGCCGGGATAGTGGCCGCGCGCTCGCCACCCTATGACGAGAAGCGGGTTGTGCACCGGGCACCGCCGCTGAATGCGATCACCTCGATCGCTTGAGGGCCTCATGGAAAGTAAATCGCGACATTGGGCGGCCTGCCTGCCGTTCTACTATGGCTGGCTGATCGTCCTGATCGCCTTCGTCACGATGGCCATCGGCGTGACAGCAAGGACGACGTTCTCCCTACTCATGCCGCCGCTCATCGACGAGTTCGGCTGGGACCGCGGCCTCGCAGCGGGCGCCTTCTCGTTCGGATTTCTGGTGTCCGCCGTGCTCGGCCCAATCGTCGGGCGCGTCATGGACAGGCGAGGCCCGCGCGTCGTCATCCTGAGTGGCGTCGTGCTGCTGTCGTTGGGACTCTTCCTGGCACCGTACATCGAGCAACCCTGGCACCTCTACGTGACGCTCGGCGTCCTCGTCGGCGGCGGCGCCAACATGATGACCTACACGGCCCATTCGCAGTTTCTGCCGAACTGGTTCGTCAGGAGGCGCGGGCTCGCCATCAGCATCGCCTTTGCCGGCGCAGGCGTCGGCGCCATCGTTCTGCTGCCATGGCTGCAAGCAATCATTCTGAGCGAAGGATGGCGGGCCTCGTGCCTCGCGATGGGCTGGCTCGTGCTCCTCGCTGTCGCGCCGCTCAATCTGCTGGTGCACAAAAGACCGCAAGAGATCGGATTGATGCCCGATGGCGAGAGCCAACCCTCTTCCTCATCCGCGCAGCGTCCGTCCGCGGAGATCGTCGATCCTGCCTGGGTCGCAACCGAATGGACGCTCGCGCGCGCGCTGCGGACGGCGCGTTTCTGGTGGATCGTCATTGGCTACTTCTGCGCGCTCATTGCCTGGTATGCCGTGCAGGTCCACCAGACGAAATACCTCACCGAGATCGGCTTTGCGCCGCTCGTCGCCGCCTGGGCGCTTGGCGCGGTGAGCGTCGTCGGTGTCCCCGGCCAGATCATCCTCGGAGCCCTCTCCGACCGCATCGGGCGCGAGTGGATCTGGACGGCGGGATGCGCGGGCTTCGCCATTTCCTACGCGGCACTCATCGCGCTCGAGCACGCGCCCTCGACCCCGCTGCTCTATGTGATGGTGTTTACCCAGGGATTCTTCGGTTACGCGCTGACGTCCGTCATGGGGCCGATCGTGATCGAGATTTTCGAGGGGCCGCACTACGGCGCGATATTCGGCACGATCACGGTTGCCTTGATCAGTGGTGGCGCGGCGGGACCGTGGATTGCCGGCATCGTTCATGATGCCACGGGCAGCTATCGGCTCGCCTTCCTCCTGATCATCGGCTGCTGCATCCTGTCCGCGATCGCCATATGGATCGCGTCACCCCGCAAAGTTCGCCGCGTCGCAGGCCAGGCGCGCAGAGCCTGACGCGATCAGCGCGCGCTCACGAGCCCATCGTCGAGAAGCTGGCGATGAAAGCTCAAAATGAGCTCGCGCTTCGGGCAATCGAACCAGAGGCCATCGCAGAGAGTCTTGAGCCTCTTGCGACCGGCATAGGCATCGGAGAGCGGCAAGCCGGCCGCCTCGAGCAGAACCGTGCCCAGATAGGGCACATCGAGAATGTCGGGGCTCGAGAACCGAGGCGTGAAACGCACGCCATTCACGGCAAAGAAAGTCTGGTAACCGATCGAGCCTCGCGCGACGAGGACGTCCTCGGCTTCCGTGCCCTCGTCGTAGCCGAACAATACGCGCGTCGCCATCGGATGATGATCGCCGTAGCGCACGATGAGAAAGCGTTGTTTGGGAAAGCGGCGCTCCAGCTCACCCACGAGATACTGATAGTCGAGCCGCGAGAGCCAGAGACGACGCAGCACCTCGTTCATCTCCGGATGTGTCCCCGGTCCGCCTCCGGGCACGACCGTCTCCGGCTCGTATGGCACGTCGTAGGGCCAGTGGCCGGCCATGGTCTCGATGAACGTGAAGAGCGGCGCGCTCGATGTCGCCAAGTGGCGCTCCATATCATCGAGCGCATTGTCATAGTAGAATCTGTCACGCTCGTCCGCGCGCTTGGCGCCCTGATCCTTCGCATCGCGCAGATCGGTGATGCCAACGCTCTTGAAGAAGCGCTCTGCACCCGTGAACGACCGCAGCATGGGATAGAACATGACGTTGCGATAGCCGCACTTCGAGAGAATGTTCGGCAGCGTCTCGCTGATCTTGCCGCTCATCAGGCGCTGTACGAAGAGGCGCATGCCGCCGAACGAATAGGTGGAGAGCCCGGTCATGACCGAGAACTCGGTGAGCACGGAAGCGCCGCCGTACGTCTCGACCCTCAGCCTGTAGGCGTGCCCATCATCCGAACGGAAGAAATCGTCGAGCCCGTGATCGTACTCGAGGCTCGGAAACAACGAGGGCTGCACCGCCGACTCGTGATGAATGAGGATGATGTGCGGCGGCTCGTGCGCCGGCGTGCAGTTGGCGGCCGGCAGGAGCGGCGGCAGGTGCGGGCCCGCGACCGCAGCCTCCATGAGTTGGCCGCGCATGAGCGTCTCGATCGTCTCGGCCCAGGAGCGATAGAAGGACGAGACGTACATGCCGTGATATTGGAAGAGCTGGTGACGCCGCTCGCCGACCAACGCGCCAGCCACGGAAGCCCCCGCGGCGCATGCAAGCAACAGCATCGCAGCTACCGGGCGCTGCACCCGCACCGGATCGATGCGCCAGGCAAAGGCGGCGATGAGCACCGCTGCGGCCACCGCCAGCAACGTGACGAAAACCGGACGGCCGTAGTTGGCGATCAGGAAGCCGACATTGGTGCTCGACATCAGGTAGTACGTGATGTCGTAAGCGTGCAGCACCATGTTCATGTACTTGAGCTTGAGCGACGAGATCGTCGTGACCACGGCTACCTGCGCGACAGCGAGCACGACGGCGAGCAGAAGGCGGCGGGTCAGCAGCGCGACGAGCGTTCCGATGGTCGCGCTGACAAGGATCGCGAGCAGAACGGTGGCCGGAGGCCCCTCGGTCCAGGCAAGCCATGCCGCCAGCGCCAGCACGAGCGCGCCGCTCAGCGCGTAGCTCGTTTCCGGACTGACCTGGCGGCCGGCAAAGGACGGTGTTTGCAGCCGGCGGGCACATGCCGATGAAACGGAAGGAACAATTGTCAGACCATGTTCGGATACTGGGTCGGGTGGGCTCACCTATGGTCCTTCCAGTCGGCCGGCAACCAATTGTCATAAAAGTATCATAAACGCAAAATCAGTACAGATCATCAGACGGCCGGGATCATGCTTTCCGGCAGTCCGATGCAAACTGGAGGGCGATCGAGCTTCCCGACCTTGAAGGACGGTCGTGGCGACGGCGGTAGTCAGACCGCTTCCGACCCGCTGAGCTCGCCGGTCAGCCGCACTGCGGGCTGATTGCCCTCGCGCGCTTCAGTGACCGTACCGATGATCGCCGCATGATGCGCGCCCGCATCGCGGAGCGCTTGCAGGCCCCTCTCGGCATCGGCGGCCGCAATGCCGAACAGGAAACCACCGGCAGTCTGAGGGTCGAAGAGAATGGCGCGCATAGACGCCTCGCTCGCGCACGCGCCGATCAGGGCCGAAGCGAGCCGGCTGTTCTCGGGCAAGAGGCTCGACGCAATGCCGTCGCGGGCGAGCGCTTGGACTGACGGATAGAGCGGAATGCGCGCCAGATCGATCTCCGCCGAAACTTTGCCGGCCTCGAGCATTTCCAGAAGATGGCCGGCGAGACCGAAACCCGTCACGTCCGTCGCCGCACTCGGCGCGAAAGCGCGGATGACCCGGGCGATTGCGCCATTCGACTGACGCATGCTCGCGAGCGCCGCCGCGATCGCCGTTGCTCGCGCACGACCGCGCATGAGAGCAGCAAAAAGTATGCCTGTGCCGAGCGGGCGCGTCAGGATCAAGCGATCGCCGGACCTGAGGCCCCCTTTGCCGAGCACGGCCCCACGGCCGACTTTGCCCGAGACGAAAAAGCCGGCTGCCAGCTCCTGCCCCTCGCTCGAATGCCCGCCGACCACCTCGACGCCCTCGCGTTCGAAGGCCGCCCTGGCACCAGCCAGGAGCTGGAAAAGATCCTCGCTCACACGCTGCGGCGTTGCGTAGGGCAGCACCACATTGGCGAGCGCGTGCGTCGGAGAGGCGCCCATGGCGAAGACGTCGTTCATGGCGTGGTTGGCGGCGATCTCGCCGAAGACATAAGGCTCCGGCCAGAAGGCGCGGAAGAAATCGACCGTCTCGACGCGCAATTCGGCGCCGCCCTCGTCGATCAGGGCGGCGTCGTCGCGCGGACGGGGCTTGTCGCCCCCGAGCCTGTCGAGGGCGGCCGCCAAAGTCACAGGCCCGATCTTGGCCGCGCAGCCCGCACAGCGCATCTCCTCCTCGCCTGCCCCTCCCCCCGCCACCATGCTCGGCAGCACGTTGAACTTGTCCATGAACGCGCGGTCGATGTGATCCTTCCAGCGCCAGAAGAGATCGCCCGCAAGAGCGACGCCGTTCCGCGCCGCAATGGCATGACGTCGCCCGGTCGACAGCAATGTGAGGAAATCGCTCTGCGGTGTGAACGGCTTTGCCGCCGTGCCGCGGGCACGCAGCCGCAGGTTCTCCGCAAGCGGCATGCCCTGGCGAACGGCGAAGACCCCGGCCTTCTCACGCGGATGCTCGAGCACGCTCGCGCAATCGCCGACGGCGAACACATCATCATCATCGAGGAGCTGCAAGGTCGGCCGGACGGCGATGAAACCGGCATCGTCGCACGGCAGCCCCGAGGCCTTGAACCAATCCGCCGGCCCCGCTTGCGTCGCCAGCAGAGTTGCATCCGCCGCAATCGTCCGCCCGCTCGCCAGCTCCACCTCGCCGCGTCGCACGCGCACGACCTTCTCGTCCTCGATCAGCGTCACGCCCTGCGTTTCGATCTCGCGCCGCGCCAGCGCGCGGGCACGCGCGTTGTGACTTGGCAGGAGCTTGGAGCTGCCGATGAGCACGAAGCTGAAGGCATCCGGCTCGATGCCGGCGGCCGGCGCCTGTCCGCGCAGTCGGTGGCGGATCGCGAGCATGAGCTCGAACCCTGCCGCGCCGGCACCAATCACAGCGATGCGCCGCGGCCCCTCTGGCGACAGAGCCGCACGCTCCAGCGCCTGCCATCGCGCGGCGAAGGTCGAGACCGGCTTCACAGCAAGGCCTTGCTCAGCCGCGCCGTCGATACCCTCGAGGAGCGGCGTTATGCCGACATCGATCGAAAGCAAGTCATAGGCGAGCGGCGGACGCCCCGCGATCTCGACGCGCCGCAAACCCCGATCAACGCCGGTGACCGTACCGTGGATGAGGCGCGCGCCGGCCCAGGCCGCCAGCCGAACGAGGTCGATATGGCACTGGTCGTAAGTGTAGTGGCCGGCAACGAAGCCCGGCAGCATGCCCGAGTAGGGCGCCTCGATCTCCTTCGCGATCACGGTCAGCACGACGCCCGGCTCAGGCTTCATGCCGAACGCCTTCAACGCGATGACATGCGTATGGCCGCCTCCGACCAGAACAATATGCGTCGACGCTGGCGCGGCCTGCATCAGTGCGACGCCGCTTGAAAGCGCTTCGGTCGTGCGCACGCGCTGGACATCAGTGAAGTCCGACAGGATCGATGCGGATCTGCCGGCCGCGCGTATCGAAGAAGCCGGCATCGTTGAGAACCATGCGGTCGACGGTGACCTCGTCGATGCGCTCCTGCAGCCGCGCCTTGGCCACGAGATCAATCAGCGGCCCGCCACCGGGCGGCGATTCCGGAAAGATGGCGAAAGCATCCCATTTGCGGCCGGAGGCATCCAGCATGGTCTTCATGTCCCGCCAGCGCACCTCGTTGCCGATGACATGGACATACGAGCACGAGATGAGCTCGACTTTCTCGCCGCTGAGGACCAGCAGGAGAATAAGCGCCGTGAAGCCGTTCGTCGCCGCATACTGCTCGACGATCCAGCGCTCGAACTCGCCTCCCCTGTCACTCCGGGTCATCGCCCCCTCAGAACTCGACAACGGGATACTCCAGCTTCTCCTGGTCGAGAATAGCGAGGTAGTTCGCGCCGAACTCCGCCTCGTACCAGCGCTCGAACTCGGTGAGTGCTGCGACAATATCCGGGGCCGGCGGGGGAGATGCAGCGTCCGCGGCCTGAGGTGGCGGCTTCACGGCTTCCCATATGGCGAGTGCAACAGGCCGCCACGCCACGACGATCTTCCGGGATGCCTCGCCCTCGCCATTCCAGCCGAACTCGGCCCTCAGCGCGGCCGTCTGGGACGCGACAGCCGTCTCCACGTCCTCCGCCTGTCTCGCGGCCTTCAGCATCAGCTCCGCGATCGAAAGCCTCCGGAAGGCATACTGGCGGGCGCGCTCGCGCTTCTCGATCTCCCGGCCGACATTGTCGCGGAAATCGATTTCCTCGCGCTGAGCCAAAGCCGCCGCCGCGGCAAGCGGCCCCAGAAATTCATCATCGCGAACGCGCGTTTGATCCATCGAGAGATTACCGCCGTGTCAGGCCATTGAACGGCTGTATTTTCAGCCGCACCGCATGACTGGCGTAATCATTGGGCGGTTGCGGATCAAGAGGCTATCGCAACCCGCCGCTCGCGGACGGGCTTCCCATCGCGCACGCGACTGCCGTTTTGTGTTCCTAATGTCCCACGACGTACATCTGAATGACGATGAAAAGGATTGCCGCGTGCGACCCGGCAAATATGAGCGCTGGCGTCAGAAACTCCCGCATGACTGAACCTTTCCCACTGAAGGCACTCGCGATCCTGGAATGGAAACGGCAGACGCTTGCTGCGGTTCCAGATGCTCAGTCGTGGTGCAGTGCCGAAAGGTTCAAAGGCTCGAACGCGAGTCTCTCATGCTTCCGCAGAGGCGCCTCTCGCCCCCAGCCGAGGTTGGATGTCGGTCGATGAATTGAGTTGCAGATCCCCGGAGATTGGCGTCAAGTTCCGGTGACGTTGAATTGCTGAAACGTCGGGTCAAGATCGATGTCGGCCGGTCCTCACGCCTCGCCGTGCGCCAGACATTTTTCCCGGTCGCCAAGACACCGGCGCCACACCCTGCCTGATTGCACCGCCTCGCCGAAGGCCGTCAGCATCCAAACTTGGATCAATCCAGCCCTGAATTGTCATCAGCGAGGCTGCGCGCTGCCAAGATCAGATCACGAAGCAAGCTTAAAGTGGACGACGTCACGCACCATAAGCTGACACGGAGGAAAATAATGTCCAAGGAAACACTCGCTCTTTCACGTCGCAGCCTGCTCGCTGGTGCCGGTCTCACGGCGGCCGCGGCGTACACGGGCGGCTTCTCTTTGCCGACCGCCCGCGCCAAGGCACCGTTCGCCACTGCCCAGGCCCCCTACTTCTACCGCTTCCCGCACGGGAAGATGCAGATGACGATGGTGTCGGACGGGCCGCTCCCGCTCGGTGATCCTTCCGGCGCGTTCCTCGGCGCGAAGAAGGAAGAGATCAGCCAGATGCTGACCGACAACTTCCTTTCGCCGACGAATGCGGTGCTCGAGCAGAACATCCTCGTCGTGAATACCGGCGACAAGGTCTACATTATCGATACCGGCATGGGCACCTCGACGATGTTCGGCCCCACCACCGGCAAGCTGATGGCGTCGCTCAAGGCTGCCGGCATCGATCCGGCCAGCGTCGACGGCATCCTGGCGACGCACGCGCACTGCGATCACGTCTGGGGCATCATGAGCGACGATGGCAAGCCCCACTTCCCCAATGCGCAGATCTACATCTCTCAGGCCGACTTCGACTTCTGGACGGACGAGGCCAAGCTCTCGATGAAAGATCCGGCGTACATGAAGCCGTTTGTCGAGGGCGCGCGCAAGAACCTGCTCCCGGTCCGCGACCGGATCGTGTTCTTCAAGGACGGCCAGGAATTCCTGCCGGGCATCCAGGCGATCTCGGCGCCGGGCCACACGATCGGGCACACCGTCTTCATGATTACGTCCGACGGCAAGTCGATGGCTGCCATCGGCGACCTCACGCATCACCATATCCTGCTGGTGGAGCGCCCGCGCCTCGAGTTCGCCTATGACACCGATCCAAAGCAGTCGGTCGGATCGCGCGTACGCATTCTCGACATGCTGGCAGCCAACAAGATCCCGCTCGTCGCCTATCACTTCCCGTGGCCCGGCAATGGCCATGTCGTAAAGAACGGCGACGGCTTCCGCTTCATCCCCGCGCCGATGAATATGACGCTCTAAGCCGCTGTGACCACATCCCCTCTCCCTGCGCGCGCAGGGAGAGGATTGGTTCCCGAGGGCCATCACGCCTCTCGCGTCTCGTCACGCATCATCTGCGGCTGCCAACGGACCGGGCAAACCTCGGCGCCGGCAGAATGGACATGGGCGCCCGACGCCGCAAACGAGCACCTTCACAGGGCCGGTCCTGAACTATTGCATATGGCATACCATGCGTGCCATGCTCGCTCTAATAACAACGGTCGGCGCAGATCGACCAATCAAGGAGGAAAGCCAATGGCAAAGGACAACGAACGTCTCAACCGACGCCGCTTCCTGAAAGGCGGTGCTGTGACGGCTGCCGCGGCGGCAGGCATGGTGGCCATGCCGAACGTCTCACGCGCGCAGACCACGACCCTGAAGATGCAGGGTTCATGGAGTGCCAAGGACGTCTTCAACGAGATGGCCATGGACTATGTCGAGCGCGTCAACAAGATGGCAGGCGCACGGCTCAAGATCGACTACCTCGTCG
This sequence comes from Hyphomicrobiaceae bacterium, assembly GCA_035565975.1. Taxonomy (GTDB): domain Bacteria; phylum Pseudomonadota; class Alphaproteobacteria; order Rhizobiales; family Hyphomicrobiaceae. The sequence goes on along the minus strand of DATMRT010000087.1, from coordinate 8,226 downwards.
GCGGCGCGGTCGTGCATCCCTTCCAGGTATTCGACGGCGTCCACGGCGGCCAGATCGATGCCGCGCACACGGTGCCCGTCTACTGGTACGGAAAGCACAAGGCGGCCTCGCTTTTTGGCACGGGCCCCGTCTTCGGCTTCAATGCCAACGAGGGCCTCGGCTGGATCTATAATGGCGGCGGCAAGGAGCTTTATGAGGAGCTGCAGACACAGATCCTCAAGGTCAATATCAAGAGCTTCTTCGCAATGCCGATGCCGACCCAGCCGCTCGGCTGGTTCAAGACACCGATCACCACGGCAAGTCAGCTCAAGGGCCTGAAGTATCGCACCGTCGGCCTCGCCGCCGATCTTTTCCAGGCGCTAGGGTCGTCGGTGGCGCAGCTTCCGGGGGGCGAAATCGTTCCAGCGATGGAGCGCGGCGTCATCGAGGGCTTCGAATTCAATAACCCGACCTCTGACCGCCGCTTCGGCGCCCAGGACGTCGCGAAGAACTACATGCTCGGCAGCCATCATCAGGCGACCGAATACTTCGAGATCATGATCAATCGCAGCAAGTTCAACGCGCTGCCCGATGAGCACAAGGCGATCCTGCAGTACGCCGCTGAAGCCGCCTCCTCCGCCAACGAGTGGAAGGCCATGGACTACTACTCGAAGGATCTGCAGGAGCTGATCACGAAGGACAAGGTCAACGTCGTGCGCACGCCGAAAGACGTGTTCGACGCACAGATCAAGGCGTGGGACGGCCTTGCCGCGCAACTCGCGCAGGATCCCTTCATGAAGAAGGTGATGGACTCCCAGAAGGCGTGGGTGCGTCGCGTGGTCTATTACAACATGACCAACGCCACGGACTTCAAGGGCGCCTTCGACCATCACTTCCCCGGCGTCCTGAAGATCTAGCTCTCGTCAGACGGCTCATGCCTCGAGTATCGGGCGGCGCAGCGTTTACGCCGCCCGATGTTTTGGCCAGCACTGGCTCGGCGACGCGCGTCCGGGATCATCGAAGATGAAAAATTTCCTGTTCTTTATCGACTCGCTAAGCACCTGGGTGGGCAAGGCATTTGCGTGGCTCATCATGGTTCTGACCCTCGGCGTGAGCTACGAAGTGCTGATGCGTTACGCGTTCCGCGCACCCACAACGTGGGCCTTCGACTTCAGCTACATCAACTACGGTGCGATGTTCCTGATGGCGGGCGCGTACACACTGTCTCGCGGCGGCCATGTCCGCGCCGACGTCTTCTACCGGTTCTTCTCGCCACGCAAACAGGCGAGCTTCGACCTCGTCCTCTACATCATCTTCTTCCTGCCCGCCGTCTGCGCATTGATCTACGCGGGATGGAACTATGCCAGCTTCTCGATCCGCTTCCGGGAAGTCAGCATCTTCAGCCCGGCCGGCATTCCCATCTTTCCGCTGAAGACGCTCATTCCGGTCACCGGCGTGTTGCTTCTGCTCCAGGGTATCGCCGAGATCATTCGGTGCATCATCTGCATTCGCGAGGGAAAGTGGCCGCAACGGCTCCATGACGTCGAAGAAACCGAAAGCATCGTCATTCGCGAGCTTCAACAACAGGAACAACAGGGGCAGACGCCCCAGAACTCGGGCAGGGGGGCCTGAGCATGACCGACCCACAAGTTGGCATGTTGATGCTCGGATTGTTCATCTTCATCATCATGCTTGGCTTTCCGATTGCGTTCACGCTCATTGCGATGGGCGTCGGCTTCGGCTTCTACGCCTACTTTGTGCCGGGACAGGCGTTCTTCGAGAACAGAGTCTTCACCCTCCTCGTACAAAAGACATTCGAGGTCACATCCAACGACACTCTGATCGCCGTCCCGTTATTCTTGTTCATGGGATACCTCGTCGAACGAGCCAACATTCTCGATCGACTCTTCCATGCGCTGCAGATCTCGATGTCGCGGGTGCCGGGCTCGCTTGCCGTCGCCACCATGATTACATGCGCGATGTTCGCGACCGCGACCGGCATCGTGGGCGCCGTCGTGACGTTGATGGGATTGCTCGCTCTGCCGGCCATGCTGCGCGCGGGCTACGACATCAAGCTCTCGTCAGGCGTCGTTTGCGCCGGCGGCTGCCTCGGTATTCTCATTCCGCCGAGCGTTCTGCTCATCGTCTATGCCGCGACCGCCGGCGTGTCGGCCGTGAAACTCTACGCCGCAGCCTTTCTTCCCGGCTTCCTGCTGGCTTTCTTCTACGTCGCCTACATCATCGCCCGCGCCGTCATCAATCCCGCACTGGCGCCGAAGTTGCCGAAAGAGCAGACGGACATTCCTACCCGCGAAGTCGTGTGGGCGCTGGCGACATCGTTCTTGCCGCTCGCAGTGCTGATTATCTGCGTGCTTGGCGCGATCCTGCTCGGTATCGCAACCCCATCGGAAGCGGCGGCAGCGGGCGCGCTCGCGAGCCTTGTCCTGGCCGCCGCCTATCGAGCGCTCAACTATGAGATGCTGAAGGAGTCCGTCTACCTGACGGCCCGGGCCGCCGCGATGGTCTGCTACTTGTTCATCGGCTCGTGGACGTTCTCGTCGGTGTTCGCTCTGCTCGGCGGACAGCAGGTCATCGAGAGCTTCATTCTAGGGCTCAATCTGACGCCGACGCAGTTCCTGATCCTGACGCAGGTGATCATCTTCCTGCTCGGGTGGCCGCTGGAGTGGACGGAGATCATCGTGATTTTCGTGCCCATTTTCCTGCCGCTGCTGGACGATTTCGGCATCAACCCGATCTTCTTCGGCATCCTCGTGGCGCTCAATACGCAGACAGCCTTCAACACGCCCCCGGTCGCGATGGCAGCCTTCTATCTGAAAGGTGTCGCGCCGCCACAGGTGCAGCTCACACACATCTTCCGAGGCGCCCTGCCGTTCGTCTTCATGGTGTTTCTGACAATGGCCCTCGTCTACATCTTCCCCGGCATTGCGCTGTGGCTGCCCGAATATCTCTACGGATCGCGTTAGAGGACAGGCGATGACACTCTCGGGACTCGGCGTGGCAGATGCGGCAGCGGCGATCCGCGATGGCCGCATATCGTCCGTCGAGCTGACTGAAGACTGTCTCAGCCGCGTGCGCGAGGTCGACGAGGACATACGGGCCTGGGCCTTCCTCGACCCAGAACACGCACTGCGTCAGGCACGGGCCGCCGACGAGTATCGCATGGCGGGCCGCCCTCTCGGCCCCCTCCACGGCGTACCGGTCGGCATAAAGGATATCTTCGACACATCCGACTATCCGACCGAGTTCGGGTCGGCACTCTGGCAGGGCAGGACGCCGCGCGAAGACGCGGTCGCCGTTGCACGACTACGAGCGGCCGGCGCGATCGTCCTCGGCAAGACCGTGACGACGGAGTACGCCTATTACCACCCCGGGAAGACACGCAACCCGCATGATCCGGCACGTACGCCGGGAGGCTCGTCCAGCGGATCAGCGGCGGCTGTCGCCGCCGGCATGGTGCCGGGGGCCATCGGGTCGCAAACGAACGGCTCGGTCATACGGCCCGCCTCCTTTTGCGGGGTCGTCGGGTTCAAGCCGACGCATGGTCTCATTCCGCGTACAGGCGCGATGCTGCTCTCGCGCGCACTCGATCACGTGGGCGTCTTCGCGCGTTCGGTCACCGACGCGGCGCTCCTCGCCGATGTGCTTGCCGGCGTCGACGCAGAAGATCCGGACACGCGCCCGATAGCTGGGGGGCATCTCGCCGCCAGCGCCGCCAGTGAGCCGCCGCTGCCGCCCCGTTTTGCCTTCGTCAAGGGACCGGCATGGAAAGCCGCGGAGCCCTATCTCGACGACGCATTCGGCGAACTCGTCGGTGCTCTCGGCGAGAGCGTCCAGGCGATCGATCTCGGCTCGTCGTTCGACCGCGGCATCGAATTCCACGGCCGGATCATGGCCGCCGACATGGCGCACAACTTCCGCCGCGATCTCGCCAAGGGTGGCGACGTGCTCAGCGCGCAGCTACGCGAACTCCTCGCGCGCGGCAAGACGTACACCGCGCACGATTACCTCGAGGCAACCTCCGCCGCCGACATTCTCAATCAGCAGCTCGACGACGTGTTCAACGAGTACGATGCGATCCTGACGGCCTCGGCACCGGGCGAGGCACCGATCGGCACCGCCACGGGCAACCCGATCTTCTGCTCGCTCTGGACCTACCTCGGGACACCCGCCATCTCGCTGCCCCTGCTCGTGGGGCCGAACGACATGCCAATCGGCGTGCAGCTCGTTGCGCGGCGCGGTAACGATGCGCGCCTGCTCAGGACAGCGCGCTGGCTGTCCGGCCATGTCGCTGCGTCCGGGCAACGCCGCAAATCATCGAACCCAACCACGCGAGGCTCCGGCCGCCGGACCAGTCCAAGGAGGGCCAAGTGACCAACTTTATCACCGGCATCATCGGCATTGCCCTGGTCGTCAGCTTCCTCACGTTCATGCTCGTTTGGGTGCCTGCGCCGCCACTGATCATCATTGTCATTGCCGTCATGGCATTGCTCATCGTCGATTTCGTGCAGTCCCTGCGCGCGGGCGGCAACGGGCGCTGACGGAAGGGCTCGAACAATAAGGGAGCCATCGGCCTCGAAGCGCTCTGCCGTCACGGTATGATAGAATCCGTGCCGCAGATCGTCCTCTCGGGTCCACTCTACCTTCACCGGCGTTCCGCCGAGTTCCCGCGAGAGCAGCGCCGCCTCGATGGCGAAGTCGCACTTGGACTTGCGTCCGCACCCGCCGCCGAGCAGCGTCGTGTGCAGGACGACCTCAGCCGGCGCGACGCCGAGGCTCTGGCTGATCGCAGGTTTTGGAGTCGTGGGCTGAATATATCCGCGGCTCCGGATGGCAGCGTGGCGCGCGTGTTCACAAGCTCGTGACGCTCAGTATTGGGCCCGTCAGAGCAAACTCGGCACACGAACACCGAAAGCCACTTGTGCCTGGCGCGGGCGCAGCTTCGAAAGCACGTGCACTTGACGGCACTTGGCCAGCCAGGGTGCTGTCGGACATGAGCTCCTGGCGCTCACCGCGACTGGCGCGGTGTATTGCAGCGGCTCGCACTTTGAGGGAATGTCTTCCCGAGGTCCTCACGTCTTGTCCGAGAGGGTCGAGAAATGAAGCACCCGTCGAAAGGCCAGAGCAGGTTATCCAGGGCAATCGTATTCGGGCTCCTTCCGTGCCTCCTGGGACTTGGTGCGGCTCAGTATCTGCGCTGGAGCGATGCGGTCTGGCTCACGGTCGCGAACTGGTTCTGGCCGATCATCTTGTCGAGCATCTCGGCCGCCCTGCTGATCAAGCTCGTCTTCTCTCCCTTCGAGGACAGGACGAGCGCCGTCGCCGCCTGGCTGACGCTCGTATTGACATGGTTCTATGTGCCGATGTGGGCCTCGGCCACTGAGTTACCGCGCACCGCGGCCGTCGTCGATCGCAACGGCAATGTCCATCTCGCGGCCAGAGCTACACGGCAACCGGGCTACAGGATCTGGTTGCTGACCAGCAGTGCGGGAACCAGGATCGTGCACGATGCATCAGGCCAGGTCGTCACGCATGCGCTCGTCGTCGACTATGCTTATGCCGAGCCCTACATCGCTGCGCGTAGTGATCAGGACGACCTTCTTGCATCACTGTCGAAGGCGACAAACGCCGTATTCCAAGAGGAAGTGAAGAAGCCCCGCTCGTCGCGGATCGCGCTACTCGACGATACGGCAGTACGCAAGGAGGTGCTCGAGAGAATCTGCCGCGCTGCCGTGGGAGCGCAAAGTCCCTGCCCTATCGACATGAGGCTGACCCCCGAGGAACATGCGACGGCGCCCGGCGCCACATGGAGCAAGTTCTATACCGAAGAAGAAGCTCTACAGGAAAGGCACCTCCCGACGCTGGTGCGCCTGCTGACGCAGACCGATACGCCGCTTGTCGAGCGAGACAAGATCTTTTCGCTGCTCCTCGAGTGCGCCGACTCCATCTCACCGATTTCCGCGGTAGCGCAAAAGCCCTACTGGCTCAGCGACGACCAGTTCGCGGAGCTGATCGCCCGCGTCTTGGCCTCGCCGGAGAGCGGCAACGATGCAGCTGCCATCGTCGCGAGCGTGACCCGCCTGAAGCCCGAGCAACATCGTGCGCTGCGTACGAAAGCATTAGATGAAGCAAGCATCGCAGCGCTGCTCGAGCACGCCGCTTCACTGCATATTTCCGATTCTGAGCTGGCACGGCTTACGTCGCGCGCGGGTCCAGCCTTTTCGGCTGATCCGGCTGTCGCCGTACGCGCGCTCGAGCTTTTTGCCGGGCGCTTGCCTCCGGAAGCCCAGCGCGCTGCCGTCGTCGGTATCGTGAAGGCCAATGCGTCCTATGCGTTGAAGGCGTTGGAGCATCTCAATTTTTCGAGCGAGCTACGTGACTTACTCATGAAGAAGATGCTCGCCGATGCGGAGTACGAAGATTTCGCCAAGGCGCGCCTCACGAAGGAGAAGCTGCAGATCATGTTCTCGTCGGCAGAGTTGCGGTCGCTGATCGAGATGGCCGTCAAGCGGAGCGAAACCTCTGAGAGCTGGATGAATTTTGCGCTGAACTCGCTGACGGTCCGCGAAATGACACCTGCCGAGCGGAGTTCCCTTCTCACGGGCTTGCTGTTCAAGAGCCCCAGGGCCGCGCTCGAATTCGTCAGCGAGAACCGGCGCTATCTCGAACCCGATGAGGTCAACGAGGTGACGCGCGACTACACGCGCACGATCGCGGCGGACCTCTGCCTGCACCTCTCGCACCGCAACGCCAATCGCCGGATGGAATACTTCAGCGAGACCCAGCTGCAGATCTTTCGCGACTGCGCGGCGCGGTCCAAGTAGCGCCCATCCGCAACGTTGGCGCTCGATTACTTTCGGGCCTTCCCCTATCGGACCGATGATCTGCAAAGCCAGATCCATCGGGAGTTCCGCGAGCTCGGACTGGAGGAGTATGGCAGCCGGGCTCACAAATCATGCGCCGCCCACGATCTCAGCGTTTCGCTCGCAGCATCTCAGTGAGCGTCGGGAAATGCTCTCGCCCCCAATAGAGATCGCCATCAGGGAGCAGAACGCTCGTTACGCCGAACACGCCGGCCGCCTCGGCCTCGGCCTGGATCTTCGTGAGGAGCGCACGTCCCTCGCCTTGCACGTAGGCGGCAAAGCCGGATGCGTCGGCACCACATTCCTCGAGGAGCGCCGCCAGAACCGGAATGCTCTCGATATCTAGCTCCCGCTTCCAGAAGCGCTCGAACACGCGGTCATGATAGCAGCGGAAGACGCCTCGCTCCTTGGCGTAGAGCAGCCCGATGTTGGCAATCGAGGAATCCCAGATCTTTTGGGTGCCGCGGATGACGAGGCCACGCCGGTTGGCTTCGCGGCGACAATCCATGTAGCTATACTTGACGCGGCGCCACTGATGCGCGTTGCGGCTCTGCTCGGCGACGCCACCCTTTTCATCGAGCTTGGCGCTGCCGAGATAGGCTGGAATGTCGAGCGTGTAGGGGAGCCAGTCCACGCGGACACCCGTCTCGCGCTCGAGATCATAGACCAGATCCTTCGCGAGGTAGGCATAAGGGCTCTTGTAGTCCGAGTAGACTTTGATCGTCTCGATGTTCATCGCGCGCGCCTTCCGCTCGCCGCGCGCTCGAAGACATCGCCCTGGTCCTCGCCGGCGCGCAACAGGTACTTCTGAATCTTCTGGCTGGGTGTCTTCGGCATCTCGCGCCGGAATTCGATGTAGCGCGGCACCCAGAACCGCGGCATGTGCTCGTCGCAGAACGCCCAGAGTTCTTCGGCACTCGCGCTCGCGCCCTCGCGCAAGACGACGACGGCCTTCACCTCGTCCTCGCCAAGTTCCGAGGGAGCCGCGATCACCGCACATTCGAGAATGGCCGGGTGACGATTGAGTGTCGCTTCCACCTCCGAGGAGGAAATGTTCTCGCCGCGCCGGCGGATCGAGTCCTTCTTGCGATCGACGAAGTAGTAGTAGCCGTCGGCATCGGCACGCGCGTTATCGCCTGTGTGGAACCAGAAGTTCCGGAAGGCTTCGAGCGTCGCCTCGGGGCTGTTGTAGTATGCCGAGAGCATCGCGAAAGGACGCTTCGGCCGCACCAGGATTTCGCCGACCTCGCCGACAGCCACGGGCTCGTCGCACTCATTGGCGATCATGACGTCGAATGTCGCCGTATTCGGCTTACCGCACGAGTCCTTGCGGGGCTCGCCACCGGGCGGCGTCACCGTCACGATG
>DATMRT010000086.1:0-25212 GCA_035565975.1 Hyphomicrobiaceae bacterium | reverse complement strand
CAGCTTCTGCAGGCTGCGGCCACCGGCCCGATCTGTCGAATGCTGGTCGACGAAGGAGGCCTCGGCCGCGTGCTCTGGGCCGGTCGTCTTCCTGCCGGCGAAGGCAGCGCGCCGACGAGCCTGCGTCTCACGGCGCACTTTGCCAACCTCCGCTACGCGATCGAGATCGGGCAGCCCGGCAAGGGCGATGCAGCACTCGTCGGCGAGCCGATCGTCAAGACGGAAACGCTCACGCATACTGGCATCGGTGCCGGCGGCAGCGGCGAGCGTGTCGTGATGCAGCGCGAAGGCGCAAGCGTTCGGCTGCGCAATGCCAAGGGCGAACGCCAGCACCTCAAGCAGCACCTCTTGCCGAGCGAGACCGCGCTCCACGGCATTCGCGATGTGGCGAGCTATCCCGAGCTTGCCTATGTGCGCGAGCTGCTCGAGGGCTGGCGCATCTACCACCGCTTCAATCTGGCAACGGAGGCGCCTTCCCGCGCCCCCGCCCTCGCGACCATGACGCCGGCGCTCGCCACGGACGGACGCGATCTTGCCGCCGCGCTTGCGACGATCACGGCCGGACAGCCGATGCCGGACGCGCTCATCACTCCCCTGCGCGATGCCTTCCCCGGCGCCCTGCTCGAAACGTCGGTGGCCGATGGGCGCGCGAGCTTCGAGCTTCGCCTGCCCGACATGGATCGCGCACTCTCTGCCCGCGAGATGTCCGAGGGCACGCTCCAGTACCTCTGCCTGCTGGCCGTGCTCACGGCCTACCGCAAGCCGGCCCTCATCGCCATCAACGAGCCCGAGGCGAGCCTGCACGAGAGCTTCCTCGCCCCGCTCGCCCGTCTGATCGCGCGCGCCGGGGCGAGCACGGATACCGGCAGCCAGATCTGCGTCGTGACCCAGTCCGGTGCCCTCGCCCGCGAGATCGCCAAGGCCGCCGACATTCGCCCGCTCAAAGTGGTGCGGGAGAGCGGAGAGACGCGCATCGATGGCCTCGCCGCTCCGCTCCCGGCATCCGGCACCAAGGCATCCGCCGAGCAACCCGAGGTCGACGCCCAGATCGAGGAGGTCCGCAGCCTGACCGCGGCGCGCACCGTCCTCGCCGACATCCGCACGCTCATTGCGCGCCTGCGCGAGCATCCGGACGAGGTCGCCGAGATTCATCCGAAGATCGAGGCGCGTCTCGCCCGCCTCCGCTCGACGGCCGTCGCGCTCCCGCCCGAATTTTCCTCACTCACGGGGCGTCTCGACGAGGAGCTTCGCGCGATCGTCGCCAACCCCAGCGAAGACAAGCGCTCGTCGCAACTTTCGTAGCTATGGGTCCGATAGCCAGTCATCGAGGAAGTGACGTCCGGCGCGATCCTCGACCTCGATGATCCAGATATCGCGGTCCATATCGCGTTCGCGTGCGAGCAGCGCATCGACATCGCTCTCGGGAGCAGCTTGGCGCACCGGCATCCATTCGCGGTCGAGCCGGTCGACGAGGCCGGCCGGCGCCGGTCCATAGAGGTCCGCGGTGCCGTCCAGATGGGCAATCTTGATGAAGATGACGCCCGCATCCTCGTCGCCGCGATTGACGACGACGGCTGGCGCGCCTTCGACAGCGCATCGCCTGATGTAGGCCTTCACCCAGATCTCGGACTTGAGGCGCACCGGCGAACTCTCCTTCACGCGCTCTGCGCGCGCGTCGACAGCATTGCGCGGCGACGCTGCCATCGCTCGGCGATTTCGCACGCGATGTCTGCGGCTGCGTAGAGCGGAGGATAGCTCCAATCCTCCAACGCCGTGATCTCGTCGGGCAGCGGCCGCGTCGCGCCGTGGCGCGTTAGCGCCTCGTGAAAGCGCTGGAACTTGGCACTTCCCCCCGAGGGCATGAACACGTGGATCGGCCGGCCGGTCACGGCAGGCTCGCCGCACATGTTGATGCTATCGGCCGTGACGAGGAACCGATCGGCGTGCGCGAGAATCGCCGGATAGGGATTTTCGCCTGCACCATTCCAGAGAAAGCGAGGAACGTCGGCCGTCGCCTCGGCAATGGCCGACACGAGGCTCGGCGGCGTGCGCCGTGAGGGCGTGATGAGAAGACCCGCACCGAGCGCGGCCAGCACGCGCAAGGCTGCTGCCAGCCGCTGCTGATCGGCCTCACTAAAACGATAGCTGCTGCCATCCCCGCCGACGAGAACACCCACCCACGGTCGCGGCACAGATTGAAAACGCTCCGGAGGACCGATCTCCCGCAGCGCCGCCAATCGCGCCGGTGAGAAGCCGTGCGGCGCCACCGTCGTCGTCACGATATTGGCCCCGCGCTTCGGATCGTGCGCCGGCATCCAGAAGAGGTCGGCCGTGGTGAGCGGCACTTTCGGATCCTGCAGAATGATCGTGTAGGTCGCGCGTCGCGTGAGCGGCTTCAGCGCGCGAATGTAGGGCGCCGTGAGGCGGCCGGCGGCAATGGCGAAGTCCGGCCACGGCGGCGCGAACGTCGATCCTGGCTGGCCGAAGTGCTCAGCACGTGCGACCGGCGCATAGGGTGCGAGCACCTGCTGAAGTCGCCCGGGCCGGATGGGCTTGACCTCGTAGTCCAGCCCCATGGCGTCGAACACACCGCGACACTGGCCCTCGTGGCCAGCCTTACCATCGCTGATGATCCAGCCCGATCGCCCACGCATGGCCGCCAGCAACTTTTCCTTCGACGACAAAGCCGGCCTGCTCCAATTCGAGCCATCATACGTCGCATGGACATCGCGCGACGCAATATTCTTGCTTGAGAGCGTGCCTGCGGACTAGAGTTCGCGCACGATCCCTCGTCCACAAGTTGATGGCACCCCTCTTAGCATGCGCGCCGAACTCGACGCCACGGACTGGCGCATCCTCAAGGAATTGCAGGCCGACGGCCGCATCACCAATGTGGCCCTCGCCGCCCGCGTCGGCCTCTCGCCGCCACCCTGCCTGAGGCGCGTCAAGGCCCTCGAGGAAGCCGGCCTGATCCGTGGCTATCACGCCGAGCTCGACGAGCCGCGCGCCGGTTTCGAGGTCACCGCCTTCGCGTCCGTGCGCCTCCACGCCCAGGGCGAGCCGGACCTGCGCGAGTTCGAGAAGCAGATCCTCATGTGGCCGCTCGTGCGCGAAGCGTACATGCTCTCGGGCGATATGGACTACATGCTGCGCTGCGTGGCGCCCGATCTCCCTGCCTTCCAGGAGTTCGTGCTCGGCAAGCTCACCGCCCTGCCGAACGTGGCGAGCGTCAAGACGACACTCGTGCTGAGACGTGCCAAGTACGAGCCCGGCGTACCGGTCGCGATCCCCGAGAAATAGCCGCGCGGCCGCCTAAAGCAACGGACTTGAAATTCACCTCAGTTCGAGGCTGGGCGGGGAGTGAATTTCAAGTCCAAAGTTGCTTTAGAACACTATAACTCTAAAGCGTCTTTGGACCTTGAATGCGATTTTGAGACCAACCCAAGCGTGGATCGCATTTAAGGTCCGACGCTTTAGCCAAGCAAATTATGGCACCCACACGACACAGTGTGGCGCGCCGATTTTATCCACAGAATCCTAGTGATCGCAGCCCAGCGCGAATCGATTCGCCTTCCGCGGTCCTCTATTGTCGAGCCGTATTGTGCTCATCGCGGTTGAAAGGGCGCGCGGCCTTGTCCCGCTCTTATCGCCCTCGATGTCCGACTGTGGAGTGCTCGTTTGGCGTCCCATGACCAGAACGCTGGTGACCACGATCTGCCGCGCTCGTTGAGCGAGCAGCTTCGGGTGCTCGAGCGGCAGCTCAACCGCCTGAGCGACGGCAGGTCCGTGCATCTGGTCCATCCCACGCGTCAGCCGCATGGCCAGCCGACGAGCCTCGGCCGCCCGATCGGCCTCGCGCCGCCGGTCCGCGCGCCCATCCTCGGCGTGCCCGAGCGCTTCCCTGGCCAAGACGATCGCGATGGTCCGGCGCCATCCGTCCGTAGCGCTTTCCGCCGTCCCGCGGCCGTTGCCGCCAGCAGCCTTCTGCTTCTCTCCGCGACGGCCGTCGTGCCTTCGTTGTGGCATCTGGCAGCACCCGTGGCTGAGCTGACGGCGACGCCACAACCGACAGCCGTGCCCGCAGAGGCGGCACTCAGAACCGGGCAGTTCGCACACGCCGCTCGCGAGCTTGCGCACGCCCGCCTTCTTCCCTCGGCGGCTTCCGTGACGGAAGAAGCGCCGGCGGCATCGGTTCCGCAGGCACCTCTCGCGACGCCTCAGCCCCCAACAGAAACCCGCGAAAGCCGCGCGCCCGAGACGACGAGCCCAGTGACCAGACTGACGGTGGCCGAAAGCGACCTCCAGCGCCTCAGCCTGCCGATGCTCGTCTCGGGCGGCGGCCCTTCGTGGGCCGGCAGCGCCGTGATCATCGACGGCCTGCCCGCGGACGCACGCGTGTCGTACGGCATGAAGATCGCACCGGAGACCTGGACGGTCAGGATCGCCGACGTCGGCCATGCGGTGCTCTCGCTGCCGCCGACGACGCCCGACCAGCTCGAGCTTTCCGTGCGCGTGCTGGCTGCGAACAGCCGCGAGCTGGCCGCGAGCGCGCTCCAGATCCACGTGCTGAGATCGCCTGATGCGCCAGCACCGATCGCGCCGGCGGCCATCTTCGAGCCGGCCTCCGCCGAGGCCGAGCAGGGACCGGAGATCGGGCCGGCGCCTGTGGCGCGTCAGGCCGTAAAGGTGGATCGGTCGAAGCGCATTGCACCGCCCCTGCCGAAGCCGCCGCCAGCGCCGCAAATAGCGCAGCAGCCCGAACAGCCGAAGGCGACATCGGCATGGGTGTCGAAGGTTCAGCCCTCAATGCCGATCTTCGGATTTGCCCCGGAGACCGCGCCGAGGTGGTCGCCCTTCAAGGACTGACGATGTGCCTGGGCCGGCGCAAACTCGCGCCGACTTCCCCTTCTCCCCGTTCTCACGGGGAGAAGGTCGGGATGAGGGGCGGAAGCTTGCACCCAACGCCTGCGTGTGCCGCCACCCCTCGCCAGACCTAGCACAGCCGTAAGCCCCGCACGCTCTGCAGCGCCGGGTTCGCGAATGAAGGGAGCAAGGCGCGGACGCCGGACTCTCGATTGGATAAGCGCGACATCCGCGCCTTGCGCTGCAAGAGCCGTCTCCAGGCACGGCAGCCGGTAGAGCCGATCCGGCCTCTTCGTTCTTTCCTGGTTCCCGGAAACGGATGACGTGCCTTGCAGCCTCGCCCCACACTGCCGAGCTGAGCGCGTCGACAGCGCCTTCTCGTGGGCCGAGTGGCACGCAGTGTGCCGCGTCGTCAGGACGCGTGGATAAGTTCGCTCAGAACAACTTGAGGCCCGGCGGCAGCGGCAGGCCGCCCGTGACCTCCTGCATTCGCTTCTGCATCTCGCCTTCGACCTTGCTCTTGGCATCCTGGAAGGCGGCCAGCACGAGGTCTTCGACGATCTCAGCATCGTCCGGCTTGAGCAGGCTCGGATCGATCTTGATCGAACGCATCTCGCCCTTGCCGTTCAGCGTCACTTTCACGAGACCGGCGCCGGACTGGCCGGAGACCTCCAGCGCTGCCAGCTCTTCCTGCATGCGCTGCATCTTGCCCTGGAGTTCCTGGGCCTTCTTCATCATTCCCATGAGATCTTTCATCGCCGTGTCCTCTGTGCGCGACGGTCGGCCGAAGCCTGTTCGTTCATATAGTGATTAATCCAGGCTCAGCCTACGGCGCTGTCCTCGCCCGGTTCTTCTGTTTCGTCCGCGAGCGGCGTCGCGATGGGCTTGACGCTCGCGATCTCGGCATCCGGAAAGTGCTCGAGCACGGCCCGGACCGAAGGATGCTGCTTCAACGCCTCGATCTCCGCCGCCTCCCGTTGACGCGCCTGCTCGCCGAGCGGCGGCGCACCCGGCCGCTTGCTGAGCGCGATCGTCCAGCGCCGCGCGGTCCACTTGTTCAGCTTCTCGCGCAGCTCGTTCGCTATCTCGGGCGGCGCGCCGTCGAGCAGATGCAGCTCGATTCCTGCTGCCGGATCGAACTTCACGAGGCTCACGTGCTCCTCGAGATGCACCTTGAGGCGCGCATCGCGCTTGCGCCCGACGAGATTGACCACGTCCTCGAACGTGTTGAGCACGACGTCCTCGGGCCGCTCGACAGTCGATGGGCCGAGATCATCCTCCTCCGCCTCGCTCTCCTCGTAGGCATCGGGCGCGACCGCAGGCTCGGGCATCTCATCGAGCGGCGGCGCGAAGCGTCCCTCATCCGCGCCCTCGTCCTCCGGCACCGGTGACTGTGCGCGCGGCGGCGGCGCTGCATCGCGCGCCTCGACCTTGCTCGCAGCTCGGCTCTCCGAAGCGGACTTCGTTTCGCTGCGGCGCTGCGCCGGCACGCCGCCGAGCGTGCGAATGATATCGTCCGGCGAGGGCAGATCGGCCGAGTGCGCAATGCGGATGACGACCATCTCGGCCGCGGCACGCACGTCCGGCGCGCGGCCCGCCTCGTCGAGGCCCTTGAGCAGCATCTGCCACACGCGCGCGAGCAGCGGGATCGAAAGCTTCTCGGCCAGCGCCGACGCGCGCCGAAGCTCCTCGCCCGAAAGAACCTCGCGCTCCGTGCTCGCGCCCGCGACCTTGATCCGCGTTGCCGCGTGCACGGCCTCCGCGAGATCGCCGAGAACTTCGAGCGGATCGGCACCGTCCTTGTAGAGCCCATCCAGTGCCGCCAGCGCCTCTGCCGTGCGCCCCGAGAGCGTGTGCTCGATGAGGTCGTAGATGCGCCCGCGATCGGCAAGACCGAGCATGGCGCGCACGGTCGGCCCCGTGACCGCGCCTTCGCCCATGGCAATGGCCTGGTCCAGGATCGAGAGGCCGTCGCGCACCGAGCCTTCGGCGGCGCGCGCGATCAGCAGCAGCGCCTCTTCCTCGATGCTCGCGCCTTCCTTCCCCGCGATACGCTGGAAATGCTCCGCGAGCACAGGTACCTCGACGCGCCGCAGATCGAAGCGCTGGCACCGCGAGAGCACCGTCACCGGCACCTTGCGCACTTCCGTCGTCGCGAAGATGAACTTCACATGCGGCGGCGGCTCCTCCAGCGTCTTCAGGAGCGCGTTGAACGCCCCCTTCGACAGCATATGGACCTCGTCGATGATGAAGACCTTGTAGCGCGCCGCCATCGGCTTGTAGCGCGCGCTCTCGATGATCTCGCGCACGTTGTCGACGCCGGTATTCGACGCCGCGTCGATCTCGATCACATCCGGATGGCGGCTCTGGATGATCGCTTCGCAGTGCGCGCCATAGCCGTCCATCTCGACGGTCGGCCGGTCCGGGAGCCCCGGCTTCACATAATTCAAGGCACGCGCGAGAATGCGCGCCGTCGTCGTCTTGCCGACCCCGCGCACGCCGGTCAGCATGTAGCCCTGCGCAATGCGGTCTGCCGCAAAGGCATTGCGCAGCGTCGTGACCATGGCCTCCTGACCGATCAGGTCATTGAAGGTCTCGGGCCGGTACTTGCGGGCAAGCACGACATAGCCGCCCTCGGCCGGCTTGCCCGCCGGCGCCATCTCGGTTTCGGAGAAGAAGGACGGCCCGTCGTCGTGCTCCGCGGCGCCAATCTCAGCAGTGTCAGGCACATCGGCAGGCTCGGCGCCGTGCGGCCCCTCGTCATCGCTGCCGGAAGTTTTCCTGCGCGCCATGCGGCCTGACGTCCTCGCGGAGAATGCGGCCTCGCGCCTCGACAAGGCCGTCAAAGGAGACCGGCAGACGACCCGAATCCTGATCGTTAGGGCTGCTTCCTTCCGGACCTGACCCGGTTGGCGAGGGACCCGTCCGCCGCCAGCCTCCCGGCGCCGCTTATCACACGATCGGGGGACGCCCGCAACCCGCCCCAAGGCCTCTCGCGGCACGGGGAAAGGACGCCTCTTCGAGGTTCCGTACGGAACGAGGCTGCGCTATGCCCGGAATGGGGCATGGAAAGCATTCGGACGGGGTGGAATGGACATTGTTGACATTGCTTTGCGCGCCATCGGCGTTTTCTATGCTCTGGCGGGCTTTGTGGCTGCCCGCGCGGCGCTGACCTCGAACCTCCTCGATCAGGCGATCGCCGCTCTCACGCTCAAGAAGACGGAGCGGATCGAGACACACCGCACGATCTGGCTGCTCACGCTGTCGGTCCTGTTCTTCGCCGGAGGCGCCTGCCTCATTCTCCTGCTCGAGCCGGCGGCCTGGCTCTTCGGGATCGCGACGCTCGTGCAGATCGTCTTCTTTCTCGGCCTCGGCCCCTATTACTTCGATGTCGCCGACCCGCCGCCGCCGGCAGCCCGCCAGCGCAGCCTCAATGCCTTCGTCGTCTTCGCCGCCTGCACGCTTTTCATCTTGTGGGCCGCGTACACGGGCCGCCTGATCAAGCTTTCGGACGCGCCGCCGATGCTATGGGGCGCGGCCCTCGCGGCGATTGCACTCCACATCGGCTACATCCTGCGCCACACGCTCGCACCGCCAAAGCGCAAGCCCAACTTCGCGGCATTCGACAGCGGCGATGACGAGGCCGGCCCGTTGGACGAAACCGACCATACCGGCGCGGCCCTATCCGACTCCCGCCGCATCAAGGTGATGGCGGACTACGACTGCTACCCGCTGTGGGCGCTCGACGAAGAAAAGATCGGCAACTTCGCGCCCAACCACCTCGGCGTCTCGCTGGAGCTCGAGAACGACCTCTGGACCTGGGCTTCGGACTTCGACATGTCGCTCAACGTGGACGATCCGGCCGAGAGCCTATGGTCCGACGAGCAGCACCGCGAGCATATCGAGCAGGGCTTGGCGCTGGCCCGCCGCGTCAAGGCCGAGCTGCCCGAGCGCGAGGTCTTCGCCCTGGACAGCGGCGGCGCACTTATCGAAGTAACCGCCGACGCAAGCTCGGCGCGCTGATTCAGCGGAACTGCATCAGCGCGAGAAAAATGCCGGCCGCGAGCAGCGCCGATGCCGGCACGGTGATGACCCACGCCGCCACGATCACCGTGAAATGCGACCGCCTGACGAGCTTGCGCCGCAGCAGCTCTTCGGGATCGGGAGGCGCGTGCTCGGCGATGTTGATCTTCTCGCCTTCCTTGGTGCGGATGTAGGCGCGGCGTCGGCGGCTGTGCGTCGTATAATACTCGCGGAAGAAGCCGACGCCGAACACCGCACCGACCGCAATGTGCGTCGAGCTGACCGGCATCCCGAGCGCCGAGGCGATGATCACCGTGAGAGCCGCCGACAGCGCGACGCAGAACGCACGCATCGGGTTCATCTTGGTGATCTGCTCGCCGACCGTGCGAATGAGGCGTGGGCCGTAGAAGAACAGGCCGAAGCTGATGCCGAAAGCGCCGATCAGCATGACCCAGCCCGGAATGCGTACGACCCTTGCCACGTCCCCGACCAGAGCCGTCTCGATGATCGCGGCGAGGGGACCGATCGCATTGGCGACGTCGTTGGCACCGTGCGCGAACGAAAGTAGCGCTGCAGCGAAGATGAGAGGCCAGTTGAAGAGCTGGCGCAGCGACTGGTTGCGGTTCGCGAGGTCCTCCGACTGGCGCCGGATGACCGGGCGCAGAACGATGGCGGAAAGCCCGAACACCGCCAGCGAGATCGCCGCGATCGCGCCGCCCGATATCGGCCAGACCTCTTTCAGCCCCTTCATCAGGAGATACGCCGTGAAGCTTGATGACATGATCGCCAGCAGCAGCGGCACCCAGCGCCGGGCGGCCGCGATCTTGTCCTCCTGGTAGATGACGAACGTCTTGATGAAGCTGAGGAACAGCGCCGCGACAATCCCGCCGAACAGCGGCGAGATGATCCAGCTCAGCGCGATCGCGCCCATGGTGTCCCATTGGACGGCCCCGAGGCCGGCTGAGGCAATGCCGGCACCCGCCACCCCACCGACCACGGCATGGGTCGTCGACACTGGCGCGCCAATGTAGGTCGCGATGTTCACCCACACGGCCGAAGAGAAGAGTGCGGCCATCATGGCCCAGATGAAGACGCCAGGGTCCGCGACGACCGACTGCTGGATGATGCCGGCCGATATGGTCGTGACGACATCGCCGCCCGCGATGAGCGCGCCCGCCACCTCGAAGATGGCGGCGATGACGAGCGCGCCCGTCATCGTCAGCGCACGCGAGCCGACAGCCGGCCCGACGTTGTTCGCGACATCGTTGGCGCCGATGTTCATGGCCATGTAGCCGGCGAGTATCGCGCCGACCACGATCAGCGCCCCCCGCGGCTCGCCCGAAATCTGCGAGGCGGCGATGAGCCCCGCTGCGGCCAGGAAAAGGATGCCGCCGCTCAGCGCGACGATATTCAGCGACACCGCACGCGTCGCATCCTCGATCCGGCCGATCTTGCGCAGATCCTTGTCGAGGGAGGATTTTTTGAGCTTGCGCTCAGCGGCTGGCCGGCTGCTGCCGGTCGTCGTCGTCATTCGGTCCATTTCCTCAACGGTCGCGCCAACGACGCACGTGCAAAGGTCGGCAAGGGCCATACGTGGCTGCCGCGCCGATGACAACCCATCGATCCGACATGAACGGGGAAATGAAGGCGGGGTCAACCGGCTCAGGGTGTTGGCTGCGCCGCGATCCAACGCGGCAGCGACGCCAACAGCCGTCCGAGCTCGGGCTCACGGACCATACCCGCAGCCTTCGGCGCCGGCACCCAGATCAGCTCGCGCTGGCCTTGCTCCGGCCAATGTCCGTACTGCGCCGTCACGAGTAGCGGGTAGACGACCACCCGGCAGTCCGCGGAGGCGAAGAAATGCAGCCGCTTGCGATAGGTATAGCTACCGATCGGATCGGGCGCGATCTCGCCGAAGAGACCAGCTTCCTCTACCGCCTCCCGCGCCGCCAGCTCGTAGGGCTGAAGCGCCGGTTTCGGCCAGCCCTTGGGAATGATCCACCGCCGCGTGCCACGGCTCGTGATCAGGCAAACGCTGAGATCGCTGCCCAGCATGACATACGGAAGGGCGGCATACTGCGCGAGTTCGGCCACGTGCGGCATTCTCCGCTGCCCCGCCGCTGCTTGTCGTAACCGGCGAGGCGCCTAGTGTGATGATCGAGAAATTCGCCAAAGCTTGCGGCACGGTACCGAGCGAATTTCTCGATCTGAACTAGATTGTCCAACGGGGTATTCTACACGATGATTCGAATAAGGCAGAAAGTGTGTCGATGAGGCCCAGCGCATGAGACCCCGCATCTACCTTGCCGGCCCCACGGTCTTTCAGGCCGATGCCGACGACGCCGGCGCCCGCCTCGTCGCGCTCTGCGATCAGTACGGCTGTGATGGCCTCTATCCGCTCGATTTTGACCTCGACGGGCCGATGTCCTCGCAAAGCATCCAGGCTGCCTGCCTCCGCGAGCTGAGAACCGCGGACGCCGTGGTGGCGGACCTCAGCCCCTTCCGCGGGCCGCACGCCGATGACGGCACCGCCTTCGAGCTCGGGTTTGCGCACGCACTCGGCCTCCCCATATGGGCCTACACGACCGATCCTCGCCCGCTCATCGAGCGCATTCCGGGTGCCCGCGCCGCGACAGGTCACGTGCGCGACGACAAAGGCCTGCTGATCGAGAACTTCGATCGCGCTCACAATGCCATGCTCGCGGAGGCCATCCAGCACCTCGCGACGTCGGCAGAAGAGTGCATCCGCCGGGCCGCCGCCGCTTTGCGCGCCTGATTGCAACGGGCCGAGAAATCGGACGTCACCGGCCGTGAAGTGTCAGGTGGCCGCCACGACAAGTGTTGTATTGTCGTCCATCGTTCGACCCCGGCGATCGGTCAGCCCATGCGCATCCTGGAGCTGAAAAGAGGCAGCACGGAAGAAGCGGAGCTGCTCGAAGCGGCGGCCGACGCGCATGGTGATTGGGTGATGGCGGCGGCGCCACTCATGGCGCGCCTCTGGCTCATGCGCTCGGCCACAGCGCCGGGCCTGCGCTATGTCGGCGGGATTGCCGAGGTGCCGCACGCGGTCGGTGCCCGCTACCGGCATCCGCTCAGCGTCGGAGGGTCCGGCCTCCGCCTCGAGGATGCGCTCGCCGGATGCCTTGCGGAAGCCATAGAGCGGACAGCGCAGGTCGAGCGCGAGGGAGATGTCGCTCTGAGCGCGCCGCTCGATGCGGTGCAGGTACCCGACCAGATCGGCGAGCTGATCGACCTGATGCAGGCACGCGATCCCGAGGCCGCCCGCGGCCCCGTCGACTGGGTCCGGGCGTTCGACACTACGACCGGCATGGAGACGCTCCTGCCCGCGGACTGGTGCCTGCGCCGGCAGAACCCAGGCAGGATTGCCATACCCGGCGCAGCGCCGAGTACGGGCACGGCCGCAGCGGTCGGCGCAGAGAGGGCCCTGGATCGTGCTCTGCTCGAGCTCATCGAGCGCGACGCCGCGTGCCTGTGGTGGTTCGGCGGCGCTCGGGCGGCGACGCTCGACCCGGCAAGTCCGGAAGCGGCGGCCGTCGCGCGCCTCCAGGCCGAGCTGCGTCAGTCCGGGAAGGCCGCACGCATCACCCGCGTCCTCGATATCAGCAGCGATCTCCCGATCCCGGTCATGGCCGCTTTCGCGCATGGTCCAGATGGCAGAGATCTCGCATTCGGGCTTGCCGCGCGGCACTCACCCGCACGGGCTGCCGGCAGCGCGCTCTTCGAGCTTTGTCAGATGGAGCTCGGCCTTGCGCTCGCGAGAGGCAAGTTCGCTGAGGCGGGCGAAGCCACGCTCTCCGACATCGATCGCCGTCACCTTGCGCGCGCGGCAACGGCCGTCGAGGACCTTGCACCCTTGGACGCGACCGACGCCGACGCACCGCGCCACCGCAAGCCAGCCGCACAAAGCACCGGCCGGGATGGCCCGCGCGCGACCGCACTCGCCAAAGCAGGCGTCGCCGCCTGGCATGTCGATCTCACGCGCCCCGACAGCCCCCTCGATGTGGTTAAGGCAATCGCGCCGCGCCTTCAGCCCATGCCGGGTGATGTCGTCACTGTCCGACTTTCTCTCGTTCAGAGAATAAATGCGGACAAGCTGCGGCCTTCGATCGGCATCGTGTGACCTTGCATGGAACGCGCGCCCATGGATGGCTGGACGGCTTCCGAGAACACATCTAGCCTATCAACGCCTTGCACAATCAGTTTTAACGACGACCAGAATAATCGGTGCGGAGGATCGGGGCGTTGGCGAGGAGAGTGAGAGAAAATGTGCCCGTATCTGGCGCGATGCTGCTGGCTCAGCTCATCGGAACTCCGACCATTCACTACGACGGGCGCCCCGTTCAACTTGCGAACCGCAAGTCCCGCGCGCTCCTTGCCTATTTGCTTCTGACGGACAAGGGCCGCGAAAAGCGCGAGCGGCTCGTCGGCCTCCTGTGGAGCGAGACGGACGATACGCGCGCCCGCGCCTCCCTCCGGCAGGCGCTCTATGAAACGCGAGCGGCACTCGGTGCCACAGGTTACGACGGCTTCGAGGCCGACAAATTCGACGTCGGCCTCAGGGCCGCGTCGTTCGAGGTCGACATCGTCAAGGTGCTCGAGCAGGTCAAGGCCGGCGTGCCGCATCGCCTTCTGCTCGAGCACGAGCGACTGACCGATCAGCTTCTCGACGGCTGCGATACGATCGATCCGGCATTCGACGTCTGGCTCACCGCCAAACGCGAGGCGATCCGCCAGCGCATCGAGCGCGATCTCGAGACCGCCTTGAGGGCGTCTTCCCCCGGCGGACCTCATTTCGAGGATCTTGCACGCTCCATCCTCAATCTCGATCCGACGCACGAGGAGGCGGCCCGCGCGCTCATGAATGCGCGTCACGCCGCAGGCGACACGGCCGGCGCACTCGCCGTCTACAAGAAGCTCTGGGATCTGCTCGATGCCGAGTATGACACCGAGCCCTCGAAAGAAACGCAGGATCTCGTCGCTGCAATCAAGCTCGGCCAGCCGACCGTCACGCGCGCGGAGCCTGCGACATCGCCCGCCCCGGCAAAGCCCACGCAGGGCCTACTACCGGCCGCGATGCCGCTCGTGACCATGCCTGGGGCCAGCCAGCACCCGCAGGGTAATCGCTGGTCCTCGCGCTTCGTCCTCTCGGTCGCGCCCTTCGAGCTCGCCGGTGCGCGGCAAGAGCAGCTTCATCTCGTCCACGGCTTCCGGCGCGAGCTCCTGGCCTGCCTCACGCGGTTCAGGGAATGGCTCGTTCGTGACATTGGTCCAGCCGGTGGCCGGCAACTGGCACCGCTCGACAACACGGAGGAGTACACGATCGAAGGCAGCACCGTGCAGTCCGGTGCGGTATTGCGTCTCGTCCTGACGCTCAAGGAGGCGGCGACCGGCGTCCTGCTCTGGAGCGAGAGACTGGAGCTTTCTGCGGCGGAATGGATGAACGCACAGCAGACGGTCATGCGCCGGCTCGCCGCCGCGCTCAAGGTCAACGTTTCCGCCGAGCGCATGTCGATCATCTCCCCGCGACCGGACGATGGCCTCAAGGTCTTCGACACGTGGCTGCGCGGACAGGCGCTGATCCTGAGCTTCGATCCTAAGGACTGGCATCGCGCCGCCGAGCTTTTCCGCACCGCCATCAACGAAGCCCGCGGTTTCGCGCCGGCATACTCGAGCCTCGCGCAGCTCCAGAACACCATCCATTTCGTGCATCCGGGCATATTCCGCAGCACGGAGCGGACGGCAGACGCGCTGAGCTACGCGCGAGAGGCTGCGCGCCTCGATCCGGTGGACTCGCGCGCGCATCTCGCACTCGGCTGGGCGCACGCCTTTGCGAGCCAGCACGAGCAGGCCGCCGCGCATCACGAGCTCGCCCACGAGCTCAACGACAACGATCCCTGGACGAGCACATCGGCCGGCCTCGGCTTCGCGTTCGGCGGAGACACCGGCAAGGCGCGCGCATTCCTCCTCGACGCGGCGAGCCATATGGTCGATCCGATGCCCATCCACTGGCGCTACCGGACCATCGTCGAGCACATCAGCGGCAACTACGCGGCATCCCTCGCCGCTGCCGATCAGGCCACCAGCAGTGTTCCGAACGAGCTCGGGTGGAAGGTCTCGGCCCTCTATCACCTCGGCGAAAAGGGTGAGGCTGCGAAGGAGCTCAAGCGCTTCTACGCCCTGGTTGCACAGCGCTGGTGCGGGTCGACGCCGCCGAACGAGGAAGTCATGGTGCGGTGGTTTCTCCACCTATTCCCGATGCGCCGGGCCGAAGATTGGGAGCACCTGCGGGAGGGACTGGCGGGCGCAGGTGCTCCCGTGACGGGTCTTTCTCCGGCAATCGCGCGCCCCACGGCACACGCCTGAGCCGACCCGACCTCGTGTCGCGCCTCAGGCGCACATGCTGATGCTGTAGTCTCCGATGCGGAGCGCGTGGAATTGGAGCTTCGCCTCGAGCGTGTCCGGCACATCCAGCGTGCTGTGATAGAATTGATCGTAGAAGACCGGGATGTGGTAACGCTGGCCAGTCTGCTCGAATTCCCGCTCATTCTCCTCGACGATCTCCTTCGGCGGCAAGCGAATGGTCAGCGCCGATTTGCTCGGCTGCACGAAGACGATCGCGCTCATCCAATCCGGAATCTCGAGCCCGAGCCCGAGCTTCTCATTGCAGAGAGTCTTGAACTCCTCGAACGTGTGCGGCAGAGGGATCGGCGGCTGATCCGGCGCGAGATAATTCTTGCCGGTGGCCCATGATTTGACGAGTTGACCCCACTTGAGCTCGCTTGCGGGAGGCACGATGCGCCTTGGCATTGGTCGTCTCCTTCCAATCGGTTGGATCAGCCTCAAGCCGGGAACGCCCCGTTTGCGGCCAGGAACAGAATAACGTCTTTCATCTCGTTGATATCGCGGCGCGTGCCATTTCCTTCGACGGCAACATCCGCCAGGGCGCCAGGCGCGTCGAGGAGATGCGCGCAGCAGTTGCTCAACGACGCCCCGAGGCTCGGCGCACCATCGAACATGACCCTGTTGCGATCGAGCGCGCCGTAGATGGTCTCGGCCACGATGAGCGAGCCCAGGGCGCCGAGGTGCGCGCCACCTCCGTTGCGTTCGGGCACGCCGTCGCGAACCGAATGCGCTGCCTCGAAGACGACGAACAACGAAAGCGGAGGATCAGTGGCAAGGCGCGTTTTGTCGTCATCCGACAAAGGTATCAGGCTGTCACCCTCGCCCAGCCAGCCTGAGAACGGCGCCCGCCATAAGTCATAGGTGATGAAAATATTGGCGAGTGAAGAATTTCGTTGTTCCGAAAGCACCTCCTTGATGTGAGCTAAGAGACTGGGCACCGACCAGAGCCCGGCATAAGCGGCACTCAGGTGATCGAGGAAGGGAAGGCCGCGACCACTTTCCGGCGTGAATACGAGATCCGCGAGCAGAGGCCGCGCATAGTGCGGACCAATGCGCCGGCTGAAATTCGGCGCGACCGCGGGATCGACCTCGAAGAACAACCGCCAGTCGACCAGCCAGTCGGCGTTGACCGGCAGCTTGTAGGGAAGGCGCGGCGACTGCTGGAGGCCGAAGTCCATGAGCTGGGGCGTCGCCGGATCATTGACCCGGTATTCATCGCGCACCATCGCGTGGCCGAAACGGAAGGCGCCGTGCGAGAACTCGACCGGGATGCCCTCCCCGACCTCCTCCGCCTTCTCGAGCCGCCAGCCTCTGGTGTAGGCGTCGTAGACGTCCGGATGCAACAGCCTGCGCATCAGATCATTGCGGATGATCCGCCGATAGATGAGCGTGACGGCCGCTCGCGCGCACACGAAGCGGCGCCAGGCAAATTCCTGCTCGGACCATTCCTCGGGCTTGCGAGCGACGCGCTTCTCCAGCTTCTCGATCAGCGTGTTGTGCAGAATGTGAAAGAGCACGGTGAGCTGCGACAGCAGCGCGTGCGAGTCGTTGCGCGTGTCGGCGACCATGGTCTCGGTGAGCCAGAGCTTGGCCCTGTCGCTGTCCCGCGCCCCGTCCTCCACCACATTGATCGGGTGGTTCCCGCTTCCGACGCCGGCCGTACCCGTACCGCGCCCGAGATCGCGGTGTGGACAATGGGTGGTGCCGGCAATCTTCGGCCGCTGCGGCCCTATCCTCAGGCGCGTTCGCGGCACGAGGCCGCGGCCATTCAAGGCCTCGCGGCTGAACTCATAGGGCTCGGGCGTGATCTCTGGCCCGTCGCCATAGACGGTCTCGAGAAGGAGCGCATCCTCGCGCGAGTTCTCGACCTGTGCGCGCTCGACATCGATCGAGAGCGAGACGGTACTCGCAACCAGGTCATGCGCAACGAGCTGCAGCAGATACGTGTAGCCGGAGGGCAGGTGCGGGTTTTCCCAGGTCTCCAGCGGGGCCGCCGCTGCTGCAGCCGCGGCGCTTTCCGCTGGAGGCACGAGCCGGTCCGACCAGAAGCGGTTCTGTCCGGCGGCCGTGCGGCTCGCGAGCCGTATCATGAGATTGGTGAGCTTCTTCTCGCTGTCCGGCTCCTGCATGAGGCCGCCGGCGCTGAAGACCACATCGGGCGTGCCGAAGAGGTTGCGGAACCCGCGCCGAGGATCGGGCTTGGCCATCGCCTTCTCGTCGACGACCAGGCGGTGTGCCCTGAGACTGAGAGGATTGAAGCCGTGCATTCTTCTGCCCCTTCACCAGCCGGCACCCGCGGCGAGGCTCCCGGCGAACCTAAGGCAAGCTCCGTCAAGGCAGCGTCAATTCTGCAGAAAGGGCCGGCAGACGCCGCTGAACGGCGCCTTGACGGGCCAAGCATACACCCTCTCCGCAGCCGGAATTCAGCCCCATGGATCGAGCCCGGCCGACAGGGAGACGTGCATGGACCACAATGCGACGAGAGAGGGATCGCTCTTTGCCCGGCCTTTCCTTGCCGTTTGCGCCGCGCTCGGCCTCTGGCGCCGCAGCCGAAGCGCGGCCCTCGCTGCCGGGAAGACCTACGAGAACGCTCGCGGCGCCGGCGCCCCGCACGATATCGCCGCAGGAGCGGCATTCAGGGTTCTGACGAAGGAGGAGCGGCCCGAGCTTCCAGAGGTTGTAACCGCAGCACAATCCGCGCCCGCGGGGGCAGCCGACATCCCGGACGACGGCATTGCCAGCCCGTGCTGGCCGGCAGCCCGCGGATCGTCCTGATTGCAGCACGAGGACCTGTCGGCCGATAGCATCACCGTGATCGTCCCTGGAACTTGTTGCGCAAAATCCCCATTCACGGAGAAGCGGAGGCACCGTGCCCCGCTCAGGCGAAACGGAGAGCGAACCCATGAAGATCAACCGGAAGGGCAGCGCGAGCTGGAGCGGCGGCTTCAAGGACGGCAAGGGATCAATCAGCACCGAGAGCGGCGCGCTGTCCGCCCACCCTTATGGCTACGCCATGCGCTTCGAGGGCGTGAAGGGCACCAATCCCGAGGAACTGATCGGAGCGGCCCACGCGAGCTGCTTCACGATGGCGCTTTCCGCCATCCTCGGCCAGGCCAAGCTGACGGCCACCAAGATGGACACCACCGCGACCGTGACCCTCGAGCAGAAGGACAGCGGCTTCGCCATCACCGCGATCCATCTGGACCTCAAGGCGCAGATCCCGGGCACGGATCAGGCGACTTTTGCCGAGCTTGCCAAGAAGGCCAAGGAGAACTGCCCCGTCTCCAAACTCTTCAAGGCCGATATCACGCTCGACGCCAAGCTCGTCTGAGGCGCGCCCCGCAAACCTCGTCCCGCGCACTTGAGCCCCGGCCGGCGGCAGCATACGAATGCCCCTTCAGCAGCGAGGGGAAATGCCATGGGCCGCCTCACGGGCAAGGTTGCGTTCATCACCGGCGGTGGCGGCGGCATCGGCCGTGCCACCGCCGCGCGGTTCGCCGAGGAAGGCGCCAGGATCATCGTCGCTGACATCGACACGGCAGCCGGCGAGGCCGCGGCCGATGCCGCGCGCAGGCAGGCCGCGAACAGCGGCGGCGATGCCTACTTCGTCCACTGCGACGTGACGGAACGGACGAGCGTCGAGGCCGCCATGGCCGAGACTGTCTCCCGCTTCGGCAAGCTCGACATCCTGCACAACAATGCCGGCGGCGCTCAGCCCGCCGATGGCCCGGTGACGGAGGTGCCGGACGAGGAGTTCTGGCGCGCCATCAAGCTCGATCTCTACGGCACATTCCTGTGCTCGAAGATCGGCATCCCGCACATAACCAAAGCCGGCGGCGGCGCGATCATCAACATGTCGTCGATCGTCGCGCTCATGGCCCTGCCGGGACGCGACTGCTACACTATGGCCAAGGGCGGCATCGCATCACTCACGCGCTCCATGGCCGTCGAATATGCCCCGCACAAGATCCGCGTGAACGCGATCGCCCCTTCCGTCACGCTCACCGACCGCGTGAAGAAAATGCTCGACGGCAGCGGTAACGCCACCGAGCGCATCGCCGCCTCGCATCTTCTCGGTCTCGGCCAGCCGATCCACATCGCCAACATGGCCGTCTATCTCGCGTCCGACGAAGCCGCGATCACGACCGGCCAGGTCATTCCCGTCGATAGCGGCGCCACCATCTGGTAGCCCGCACCGAGAGTCTGTTCTTTCAAAATAGAACCGCAAATCCCCCTCCCCCTTGTGAGGAGGGGTTAGGGGTGGGGAAATCCCGACCGCAGATGTTCTGCAATCCACCCTCCTGACCGCCGCCCGTCGCGCCTTCCGCGCAGGGAAGGGTCTAGGGGGCGCGAAGCGCATAAGGATCGAGCGCGATCTCCGTCGCCTTGCCGAGCGCGAGCCGGGCCAGCTCGGCACCGCTGAACGGCCCCATGCTGAGACCGCTCGGCCCGAGACCATTGCCGACGATCAGGTTGTCGACCCCGGGCGCCCGCCCGAGCTTCGGCCGCGTGTCATCGGCGAGCGGGCGAAAGCCGATCCGGATTTCATGCAGTGTCCAATCCGCGAGCCCGGGTGCGACAGCCAGGCCCGCGTTGATCACCTCCGCGACGCCTGCCGCCGTCAGGCGGTAGTCGAAACCCGATCCGGTCTCTCGCGACGCGCCGATGACGATGCGCGAGTCCTCGAACGCGAGCAGGTAGTAGCTGTTGAGCGGCTGCAGGATCGGCCAACGTGACGTATCCGTGCCCGGCAGACGCAGATGCACGATCTGCCCACGCTGCGGCGCCACGCCCAGTCGAACGCCCGCCGGCTCGAGCAGCTTTGGCGCCCACGCACCGGCCGTCGCGATAACGACATCGGCCTCGATCAGCTCGCCATCGACGCGCACCCCCGCAGCACGTCCCGCACGCATGACGAGTTCGGCTGAACCGTTCACAAGCCGCGCACCATGCTTCCCTGCAGCCCGCTGCATGGCCGCCGCGATCCGCCGTCCATCAACACGCGCACCGCCCGACACGAACAACGCCGGCTGGTCGGGCCGCAGTGGCGGAAAGAGTCGCCGCGCATCGGCCGGCGAAAGCCGCTCGATGCTCCCGGCCTCCGGTGCGCTGGTGGCACGTGCGCGCGCTCTGCGCTCGGCCGCATCGAGCTCCGCCATATCGGAGGGCACATAGAGCCCGCCCACCTTCTCATAGCCGAGATCCGTCTCGCCATCCTCGGCCAGCATCGCGACCAACTCGGGATAGTATCGCGCGCCGTTGGCGAGCAGCGCGTAGTAGGCCTCATCCGCGGTCGGCGAGCCCCAAGGGGAGACA
Source organism: Hyphomicrobiaceae bacterium (assembly GCA_035565975.1). Taxonomy (GTDB): domain Bacteria; phylum Pseudomonadota; class Alphaproteobacteria; order Rhizobiales; family Hyphomicrobiaceae. The sequence continues at coordinate 4,587 of DATMRT010000086.1, read as the reverse complement.
ATGCCGGCGCCCGCGGCCGTCGCCCGCCCTTCGTCCGCACGATCCACAAGCGTCACATCACACTTCGCCCGCGCGAGATGATAGGCCACGCTCGCACCGAGAATGCCCCCACCGACGACAATCGCTTTCATGTTGTGGTCCTTCACGTGGCGGATCAGATATTCCGCATCGAACCGCCGTCGATCTCGATCGCGGAGCCATTCATATAAGCCGCGTGCTCCGAGGCCATGTAGGCGACCAAACGCGCCACCTCGTGCGGCTTGCCGAACCTCGGCACACCCATCTTGGAGAGCAGCACCTCCGCCGCCTTCTCGATCGGCACGCCCGCCTGCTCCGCCGCCGAGCGCAGCGACTGCTGCAACCGCCCTGTCTCGAACACGCCCGGATTGATGGCATTGACGCGCACGCCATCGCGAGTGCCGATGGTCGAGAGCGCTTTGGTGAAATGCAGGAAGGCCGCATTCACCGAGCCGCCGATCGTGAAGTCCGCACTCGGAAGGCGTGCGCCAACGCCGACGATATTGACGATCGCGCCGCCACTCTTCTTGAGCGCCGGCCAGAGCGCGCGGCTCATGCGCATCGCGCCGAAGAATTTCAACCCGAAGCCGCTGTCCCAGTCCGCATCTGTCAGCGAAAAGAAATCGCCGCGCTTGGTCGCCCCCGCCGAATTGACCAGCACGTCGACCGATCCGAGCGCCGACACTGCCGCCGATGCCGCCTGCTCGATCTCGGCGATCACCGTCAGATCCGCGGCGTGCGGCACGGCGCGAACACTAAAGCGCGCCGCGAGCGAGGCCGCATTCTCCTCGAGCGCCTTCCTGTCGCGCGCGACGAGCACGACATTCATGCCTTCGCCGGCGAGCCCCTCGGCAATGGCCCATCCGAGCCCGCGGCTCCCGCCTGTGACGACCGCATTCTTTCCTTTGAGCCCGAGATCCATCGTTCCTCCTTGGCTTCTTCTTGCCGCGCATCATGACCCTCACCAGAGCCAGCATCAAGCGCGCGCCGTTATCGGCAATCCTCCCGTCGCCTGCAAATTGGGCAGCGCCACACCGAGAGCACTCTTGCCCTCACGGGCCGGCCACGATAGCCCTTGCGCGCAATTCTCGCCCTGTACTGTCGAAATCCCTATGGAGCTGCCTGTGGCCGAAACGGTCGCTTCCCTGCTCGCTGGCCACCGGTCCGGAGAGATCGCGGTTGCCGATACGGTCGGCCGGACCTTCCGCCGGCTCCGCGATGCCGACGACCCCGCCATCTTCATTTCCGTGCGCGACGAGGGCGCCATCCAGGAGGAAGCCCGCGCACTCCTCGCGCACGATCCCGCGACCCTGCCGCTCTACGGCATCCCCGTCGCCGTCAAGGACAACATCGATGTTGCCGGGCTGCCGACGACCGCCGCCTGCCCGGCCTATGCCTACACGCCCAAAGCCGACGCCGAGGCCGTGGCGCGTCTGCGTCGTGCCGGCGCGCTGGTCATCGGCAAGACCAATCTCGACCAGTTCGCAACCGGCCTCGTCGGTGCCCGCTCGCCGTATGGCATGCCGCGCAATTCGCTCCGCGCCGATCTCGTCTCGGGCGGTTCGAGCTCCGGCTCGGCCGTCGCCGTCGCGCGCGGGATCGTGCCGCTGGCGCTCGGCACGGACACCGCCGGCTCCGGCCGCGTGCCGGCAGGCCTCAACAACATCGTCGGCCTCAAGCCAAGCCTCGGCCTCATCTCCGCGACGGGCGTCATTCCAGCCTGCCGCTCGCTCGATACCGTCTCCGTATTTGCGCTGACGACCGCGGATGCCTTCGCGGCCCTCTCCGTCATGGCCGGATACGACGAGAGCGATGCCTATTCCCGCCGGATGTCGCTCGGCGCACTAGCTGCAATCCCGCCCGCGCTGCGCATCGCCATCCCACGCCCTGCCGACCGCATTCACTTCGGTGATACCCAGGCCGCATCAGCTTTCTCGACAGCCATCGACATCGTGCGCGCGCTCGGCGCGACGCTCGTCGAGATCGACATGACGCCGCTCTTCGACACGGCGCGGCTTCTTTATGAAGGCCCTTGGGTCGCCGAGCGGACGGCTGCGGTCGGGGATTTCATCGCAGCACACCCCGACGCCGTGCATCCGGTAACGAAGGCGATCATCGCACCGGGCGCCGGCAAGTCGGCCGTCGACACGTTCCGCGCGCTCTACAAGCTCACCGCCTATCGCAGCATGGCGGCCAAGCTCTTTGGTGGGTTCGACGCATTGATGGTTCCGACCTTCCCGCGGCCCGTCAGGGCTGCCGAGCTCGAAACCGATCCCATCGGACCGAACTCCGAACTCGGCACCTACACGAACTTCGTCAACCTGCTCGATCTTGCTGGCCTCGCCATCCCCGTCACGCTCACGGCCGATCGCACCGCCTATGGCGTCACGCTGCTCGCGCCGAGCGGCCGCGACGCTTTCCTCGCGAGCCTCGGCGGCACCATTCACGCGCGCACCGGCCTTGCCCTCGGCGCCCTTGGCGCGCCGCAGCCGCCCTGGAGCGTACCAGCCGGCAATCTCGCCGATGGCGAGATCGCGATTGCCGTTGTCGGCGCGCATCTCTCGGGAATGCCGCTCAATCACGAGCTGATCGCGCTCGATGCCCGCTTCATCGGTGCGACGGAGACGACCGCCGACTACCGGCTGTTCGCCCTCAAGACCGAACCACCGAAGCCCGGCCTCCTGCGTGTCGCGAACGGTACAGGTCAGCCGATCGCCGTCGAGATCTGGGCCTTGCCTGTCGCGGGCTTTGCCCATTTCGTCAATGACGTTCCGTCGCCTCTGTCGATCGGCACGTTGCGGCTCAAGGATGGCCGTTCGGCGAAAGGTTTCCTCGTCGAGGCCGAAGCGGTGCGCGATGCACGCGACATCTCCGCTTTCGGCGGCTGGCGGGCCTACATCGCGTCCCGCTGAGGTGCCGGATCAGTCCCCGCGGTACGTCGCGTAGGCGTCGTGCACGCTGCCGATGTGCGACTTCATCGCCGCCGCCGCACGCTCCGGTTTCCCATCGAGGATCGCGCGCACGATCATCTCGTGCTCGGCATGTGATCGCGCAAGCCGACCGAGCGTGCGGAATTGCGCGCGACTGAAAGGCGCGATGCGCGCCCGCGTCTCCAGCGTCAGGCGCTCCAGGTAATCATTGTGGGCACCGGCATAGATGATCGAGTGGAACTGCTCGTTGAGCTCGTGATAACGCTGCGGATCCCCGGCGCGCACGACCCGCAACAGCGCCGCATGGACCCGCTTGAGCTCCGTGCACTCGCCGCTGGTCATGCGCTCGGCGGAGAAACCGGCGCACAGGGACTCGAGCTCCCGCAGAGCTTCGAACATGCCGGCGAGCTGGACCTCGGTCGCACGCGCGACGACCGCACTGCGGTGCGGACGCGCCTCGACGAGACCGCTTGCGACCAGCAGCCGGATCGCTTCCCTCACAGGCGTGCGCGAAACATCGAAGCGCTTCGCGAGCTCGACCTCCTCCAGCGACACGCCTGGCGCCAGCGCCCCGCGCACGATGTCGTCGGCAAGCTGCTCGCGCAGACGCGCCGCCAGCGTCTTGGCAGCAATGGCCGGACGAGCGTCCTCGCCTTCGGCAGCCTCCTGCAGCTTGGGCATGCGATTCACCAGGATTATGCAGGCTTCTCGATGATGCTGACGTGGGCGGCGACGATGAACCAGCCATCGGGAAAGCGGATCCACGTCTGCATCTGCCGCCCGATCTTGCGATCACCCATGGCTTCGCGATGGAACAGCGTCGAAGCCGTCGCGCAGTCGCGTCCATAAGCCGTGATTACCGTCCGGTCGATCGTGCGCTCCAGATTGACCGCCGGACGCGCCTGACGGAATGCCAGGATTTCCTCAGCGCCGTAAAGGTTCTCGCCAATGCCATAGCGAATGGTCTCGGGTGCCTTGCGGAAAAGCGCCGTCAACGTCTCGATGTCGTTCGTCGTCAGCGCCTTCTCGTAGCGCTCGAAGAGCGCGCTCACCTCGGCAACGACGTCGGGCAGATTGATTTGCATGCTTTTTGTCCTACAGCGGCGGGCGCGGTGCCTTCACGGCCTGTTCGGCCTCCAGATGGTGCGCTATGCGCAGCGCGACGTCCTCGCGCCACGGCGCGGCGATGATCTGTACGCCAATGGGCAGCGGCTGCAAAGGCACCGGAACGCACACCACCGGCAGGCCGATGAACGAGATCGGCTGCGTGAAGATGCCGATGTTCGCGCGGAGCGGCACCTCGACGCCATCGAGCATCATAGTCTGCTGACCGAGCTTCGGCGCCGTCATCGGCGTTGCCGGCGCGAGGATGGCGTCATAGCGCTCGAAGAGATTCAGCATCTGCTCGCGATACCAGCGACGGAACTTCTGCGCCTTCACGACCAGCGACCCTGGCATCATCGCACCCGATATCAGACGGTCACGCGTCGCCGGGTCGAAATCGCCAGCGCGCGTGCGCAGTCGGTCGAGGTGCAGCGCACCGCCTTCGCAGGTCGTGATGACGAACGCGGCCGCTCGTGCGCGCGCCGCTTGCGGAAGCTCGATGCGCTCGCTCGCGTCCAATGCTTTCGCCACGGTC
>DATMRT010000085.1:0-21816 GCA_035565975.1 Hyphomicrobiaceae bacterium | reverse complement strand
GCCAGAGAGCCAGACGGCCGCCAACGCGCCGCCTTTGCCTGAGCGCAAGCCAGCCGCGAAAAAGGCGAAGGCCAGACCATAGCGATTGCGAGTGGAAAGCCTATTGTGCTAAAATTCTACATGTCTTTGCTAAAGGCTTTTCGATCACCTAATGCAGAAATCCTTGGTTAAGAATCGCGGAGTTGCCCGGTTCACTGGACTTGATGGATTGAGGGGTTTAGCGGCGCTAGCCGTGTTCGGCGCCCACGTCCCAGACCCATTGTTGCGCGATGCGCTTCCGGGTTGCGATTTGGCCGTCGATTTGTTCTTTGCGCTCAGCGGTTTTGTGCTCGCTCATGCCTATTTCGAGCGACTGCGGAAGGGGATGGGGGTAGGCACGTTTTTTAAGCGGCGCGTGATCCGGTTATATCCACTCTACGCACTCGGAACGATAATCTCTCTTAGCATAGTTATCATTCAGGGCTTCAGGTGGCGGAGCAATGATTTTGATGATTACGTAGTCACGATCGTTACGTCTCTCTTGTTCTTGCCGACTCCGCCGCAGCATTCGATAGACCCCGGTTGGCTGTATCCACTGAATTATCCTGCGTGGTCTCTATTCTTCGAGCTCGCAGTCAATGCTGCATTCGCTGGCCTTGCGCTGCGCCTCAATGGTCGCCTGCTGGCCGCCATCGCCACGCTCAGTGTTGGTTTCCTGGTGGTGTATTTGTTCGAGGCCGCCGGAGTAGCGGCGCTAGGCCCGAACTACACTTATTGGCACGGTGGCTTCAGCCGGGTTTCGTGGTCTTTCTTCGTGGGTGTAATCGTCTATCGAGCATGGGCTACGCGTCGGTTCGCCTGGGTTACATTGCCGGCCTGGTTACCGGCTGCGGGACTGCTCGCCATCTTTGCAGTTCCGGCCGACGGAGTAGCGCGGGCCTTGATGGATGGTGCGGCCTGCATTCTCTTGTTCCCGTTGATTGTTCTTGCCGGAGCAAATTCGGTGCCGGCGGGCGCCTTTGCGCGTATGTGCGCGACGGTCGGCGGCCTCTCGTATGCTATTTATGTGCTTCAGGCGCCCATTATCCTGAGCGCCGACGCCGGTTTGAACTTCCTGTTCGATCGCAGCTTGAGTTCGTTCGATGAGGTGGGAACCGTTGCAATCGGCATTGTCGTCGTCGTTGTCGCTTTCGTGGCGACGACATTCTACGATGCACCCGTGCAACGTTGGCTGTCGGACCCGCGCACTTCGGCTGCCAATCAGAACTTTTCGCGGTAGGCTCGGACTGAAAGGTACAGCGGCTGCCGATGGTCGTGCCGCCGTGAACGACGCGGCATGGCTCGCCTAGTTCGGGAGCCCCGTCAAGCGCCCGCACAAAGACATAAAGATTTCTTTATATGCGCCTTGCGGCGCTACGGCCCGGCCGTTATACAACCCCGGTTCATTCATGCCCGCGTGGCCATATTCGCGCTCACGAAGCGCTGCCGCCGCGCCGGTCAGAAGGCCATCCTGAGCCCGAGAAAGGCGTCCCATGAGCACCAAGGACTACATCGTCAAGGACATCGGTCTTGCGGACTTCGGCCGCAAGGAGCTTTCCATCGCCGAGAGCGAGATGCCGGGCCTGATGGCGACCCGTGAGGAATACGGTCCCAAGCAGCCGCTCAAGGGCGCGCGCATCGCCGGCTCGCTGCACATGACCATCCAGACCGGCGTCCTCATCGAGACGCTCAAGGCTCTCGGCGCAGACGTGCGCTGGGTGTCCTGCAACATCTACTCGACGCAGGATCATGCGGCTGCCGCGATCGCAGCTGCCGGAACGCCGGTCTTCGCCGTCAAAGGCGAGACGCTGGTCGACTACTGGGATTACACCGCGAAGCTGTTCGACTGGCATGGCGGCGGCTATCCGAACATGATCCTCGACGACGGCGGCGACGCCACGCTCTTCATCCACCTCGGCGTGCGGGCCGAGAAGGGGGACACGGCGTTCCTCGACAAGGCCGGCTCCGAGGAGGAAGAAATCCTCTTCGCGCTCATCAAGCGCTGCCTCAAGGAAAAGCCGAAGGGCTGGTTCGGCGAGATCGCGAAATCCGTGAAGGGCGTCTCCGAAGAGACGACGACGGGCGTCCATCGGCTCTATGAGATGCAGAAGGCCGGCACGCTGCTGTGGCCGGCGATCAACGTCAACGACAGCGTGACGAAGTCGAAGTTCGACAATCTCTACGGCTGCCGCGAGTCACTGGTCGACGGCATCCGCCGCGGCACCGACGTCATGATGTCGGGCAAAGTCGCGTTCGTCGCGGGCTACGGCGATGTCGGCAAGGGCTCGGCGGCGTCGCTGCGTCAGGCTGGCTGCCGCGTCCTCGTCTCCGAGATCGATCCGATCTGCGCCCTGCAGGCGGCGATGGAAGGCTACGAGGTGGTGACGATCGAGGATGCGCTTCCGCGTGCCGACATCTACGTCACGGCGACAGGCAACAAGGACATCATCACCGTCGAGCACATGAAGGCGATGAAGGACCGCGCGATCGTCTGCAACATCGGCCACTTCGACAACGAGATCCAGGTCGCCGGCCTCAAGAACTTCAAGTGGACGAACATCAAGGATCAGGTCGACGAGGTTCAGTTCCCCGGCGGCAACCGCATCATCCTGCTGAGCCAGGGCCGCCTCGTGAACCTCGGCAATGCCATGGGGCACCCGTCGTTCGTCATGTCGGCCTCGTTCACCAATCAGACGCTGGCCCAGATCGAGCTCTTCGCCAACAACAAGGACGGCAAGTACAAGAAGGAAGTCTACGTGCTGCCGAAGCATCTCGATGAGAAGGTCGCGATGCTCCATCTCGCCAAGGTGGGCGCGAAGCTGACCAAGCTCTCCAAGGAGCAGGCCGACTATATCGGCGTCGCGCAGGCCGGGCCGTTCAAGTCGGATCACTACCGCTACTGAGGCCTTTGGGACACCGGGACCAAGCTAGAGGCGAAGGTTTGAGAATGGGCGCTTTCCAGCGCCCATTGTCATTTGTGGAAGCGCTGCGCACGGGACGCGAATGAGACATGTCCGGCTGGTGGTACTCGGGGGACGGCCCTGCGTTTCCGGCCTGAGTTTGCGGCTTTTCGGCCCAGAAGGGGGCCTCGGACGGGACACCGCTAATGTACCCATCGGTACTAATTTGCCCCTTGTTCGAGGGCCGTCCGGTCGGTCATAAGACGGCAACACGCCACGCCGCTCCTTGAGATAAGCGGGCGCCACCGGCCATGATCATGAGGAAACGTGGATGTCGACCAGACAGGACGGTGCGCCTTCCCCGACCGTGCGCTCGCGCGCCGAACTCGTCGACTGGATTGCCGCCGGTTGTAAGCCGGCCGAGCAATGGCGGATCGGCACCGAGCACGAGAAGATCGTCTTCCATACCGACGACCTGAGCCCTGTTCCCTACGAGGGACCACGCGGTATCCGCGCCATCCTCGAGGCCCTGGTGGCGCGCTATGGCTGGCTGCCGATCACCGAGGGTGAGAATATCATTGCGCTCAAGCGGCCGGACGGCGAGCCGGCGGCGACGGTCTCGCTCGAGCCCGGCGGCCAGTTCGAGCTTTCAGGTGCGCCGCTCAGCACCCTCCATGAGGTCGCCGCCGAGACGCAACTGCACCTCGATCAGGTGAGCGCCATCGGCAAGGATCTCGGCGTCGGCTTCCTCGGCCTCGGCTTCTCGCCGACGTGGACGCGCGAAGAGACGCCGCGCATGCCCAAGCGCCGCTATGCGGTCATGACGCGCTACATGCCGACCGTCGGCAAGGGCGGTCTCGACATGATGTACCGCACGGCGACGATCCAGGTGAATCTCGACTTCGGCAGCGAAGCCGACATGGTCAAGAAGCTGCGCGTCTCGCTGGCACTGCAGCCGATCGCGACGGCGATCTTCGCGGCGTCGCCCTTCACCGAGGGCAGGCCGAATGGATTTCTGTCCATGCGCAGCGAGGTGTGGCGCGATACCGACAAGCGGCGCACGGGCATGCTTCCCTTCGTCTTCGAGGAAGGCATGAGCTTCGAGCGTTATGCCGAGTACGCGCTCGATGTGCCCATGTACTTCGTCTATCGCGACGGCAACTACATCGACGTCGCCGGGGCCTCCTTCCGTGACTTCATGGACGGCAAGCTCGCAGCGCTCCCCGGAGAGCGGCCGACCATCGATGACTGGTCCGATCACCTGACGACGCTCTTTCCCGAAGTGCGCATGAAGCGCTTTCTCGAGATGCGCGGCGCCGACGGCGGGCGCTGGCGGCGCATCTGTGCGCTGCCGGCCTTCTGGGTCGGCTTGCTCTACGATCAGGCAACCCTCGATGCGGCCTGGTCGCTGGTCAAGGACTGGACGGCGGAGGAGCGGCAGGCGCTCCGCGATGGCGTGCCGCGTCTCGCGCTCAAGGCGCCCTTCCGTAGTGGCAAGGCGTTGGAGATCGCGCGCGAGGCCGTGGCGATCGCGCGCGGCGGGCTGGCTGCACGCGCGTGCCGGAATGCCGGAGGCGAGGACGAGCGGGAGTATCTGGCGCCCGTCGAGGAGATCGTCGCTTCCGGCCGCACCATCGCCGAGCAATTGCTCGAAGCCTACAACGGCCCGTGGAAGGGCGACGTGCGCCGCGTATTCACGGAGTATGCGTTCTGAGAGGACAATTCCTTCTCCCCGTAAGGACGGGGAGAAGGGGCGCGTGGCGCTCGCGGTATCCGCTCAGCTCAACGCCTTCCGCACGGCATTCACGCCGGCGCCGGTCGCCGCGATGAGGCCGGTATCGAGCGGTGGCGGCTGCGATGAGAACTTCGCGACCACGATCTCATTGGCCGGATCGACGAAAAGGTTCTGGCCGTGGATGCCCAAGCCGAACAGCAGCGGCTGGCGCCCGTGCTCGACGTACCACTTCGCGCGGTAGTGCAAGGCGAGGCCCGGATAGAGATCGACGAACGTGCTCGCGTTCCATGCCTCGGTGTCGCCGTTCTCGAGGATGTCGGTAATCCAGCTTTCCGGGATGATCTGTTTCGTACCGCGTGCGCCGCGCTCCAGAATGAGCTGGCCGACACGAGCGAGATCGCGCGTCGCCATGCACATGCCGCCCGCACAACGCGGCGCGCCCAGGCGATCGACCGTAATGTACGCATTCTCGGCGGCGCCCATGGGCTGCCAGATGAGCTCGCTGAACAGATCCGCGTAGCGCTTGCCTGATGCGCGCTCGACGACCCAGCCGAGCAGGTCCGTATTCACGGAGATATAGTGGAAGCGCCCGCCGTGCGGCCGGTCGGCTTCCGTGAGATGGCGGCAGAAGCCGCGCAGATCCGAAGGCGTCTCGCCAGGTCCCAGCGGATTCCAGCCCGTAGATTTGCGATACTCGATGATGGGCCCCTCGGTCGCGAGATAGTTCTCGTCGAAGACGAGGCCGGTGCGCATGTCGAGCAGATGACGCACCGTGGCGCCCGCATAGGCCGTCCGCGCAATCTCGGGCACATAGTCCGAGACGGGGCGGTCGACATCGAGCACGCGCGCGCCTGCGAGTATGCCCGCGACCAACCCGAGCATGGACTTGCTGACCGACATAAGTATATGCGGCGATCGCGCGGTCATGCCGTTGGCATAGTGCTCGAAGGCGATCGCGCCCTTGTGTAGGATGACGATCCCATCGGTGTCCGTATCCGCGAGGAACTGTCGGAAGGGCACCGATTTGCCGCCGGGCATGGCGACCGGCAGGTGACTGATGTCCTGCGGCGCGGATTTGAAATCGCGGACGCCGCCCGGATCGTTCGGGATATCCGCGCTCGGGATGATCTCTCGGACGTGGTGGAAAGCCCAGTGATTGAAAGGAGACTGGCGCCAGTTGGCGAGCGTCACTTGGGCGTCGGGAGCGGGCGGAAAGCCCGTCATCAATTCTGCAGCCATGCTTGTTATCCCTCGTAGCATCAGTCCGGCAGAGAGCTTAGGCTATGGGTGTGCGCGCTGCGACCCGAACGCGGGCCGGGATTGCGCTGGCAATAGGGCGGTGCGCGCCACGCCGCTGGTTCCTAACTGGACCAGACAAGAGGCGGTCGAAGGCGCGAACCGCTTGCGAAGTATGTCGAGAGCGACCATTCGCGAGCCGCGTGCTATCTTTTAACATTGCGCTGATGTTTTGGGGATGGAATCAATTGTATGGCGATGAGCATTGGAGAGCCGCGAGGGTCGCGGTTGGCGTCGCTTCTCATGTTGCTGTTTGCCGGCTGCTTGTCAGTTGCATTAGTCTACTCTCATACGATTCAGGAACCCTCCACCCTCAAATGGAACGCCTGGGCCTTCTATGAATGGCTGATAAACTTCGAAGGCGGCTTTGTGCGAAGGGGGCTCGCCGGTCATATTATTCGCCAGGCAAAGCCCGCCTCTGAAATCGAGATCGTCAATCTCGTCGTGTTCGTGCAGTTTCTTACGTTTGTTGTGATTTCGATCTTTTTTGGTCTGGCTTTCATCGTGGGCGCCAGGTCGACAGCATTCTTTATTTTATGTCCAGTGAGCTTTCTCGGAATGGCCGTTGGGAACCACTATTATTATCGGAAGGAAATAATATTCTATATCGGAATTTTCCTTGTCGCCACGCTGATGGCGCTTCTCCGAGGACGAGATTCGAGGCTGGCGCGGGGAGCGATATTAGCGATCATAGGGCTTTGGACCGCGATTGGAGCCTTTATCCATGAAGGGTTCCTTTTCTTCTGCGTGTTCATCTTCAGCTTGATGGTCTATCGGCTAGTGGGAGAGCGCCTTCGATACGCCGCGGTGCTTTCCTATCTGGCTTTGTCGCTCCTCCTGTTCGGCGTAATGGCTTTTTTTTCCGGCAGTGAAGCCGTGGCCACGAAAATTTGGCTTTCGCTATCGCATGAAGCGCGTTCGCTAGCGCCGGGCACCAGCCCTGCGGGAGGAATCTCTGCGATCGGCTGGTCTACCAAGTATGCCGTGGTTCTGACGGTTAGCGCTTTGCTAAGCGGAATGGCCGCATACTATGCCTTGTCGCTCGTCACCGTATATTTAGCCGTCGCGTTTGTTGTTTCGTCGCAAAGGGAATTATCTGCGGCGCGTGTCATTACGTCGCCCAGCTTCATTGCTGGATTTGCGTTGATTATTATATCGTTCCTCCCCTTGTTTGTGGTGGCGTGGGATTGGGGGCGCGTGATCTGCGGCGTGTACGTGGTCTCTTTGGCATTTTTCAGCCTCAGATTGGATGGCGGTGTAGTTGCCGGGGCCGCGCCGTGGCTGTCGGTAGCCGCGAGGCCTGCATTGTTGACAGCAGCAGGTCTAATTGTTTTGTGGCTCACCAAAGTCCCTGAGTGTTGTATTCGAACAATCGATGGCAATGGGGCTCCGTGGTCGGTCCTCAATTTTGCGAGATCTCTTTTCTATTGAGCGGGGTAACTATCCGTGGCTTGACGGCCCGTAGGCCCTTGCGACCTCAGCAGGCAGGCCCGCCCTCACGGAACCCTTCGACCATCTTTGCGTTATAAACAGTCGGATGACTGAATGCACGAGAGGGGAACAATGGACAGCAGGAACGTCGTGATCATCGTGCTCGCCGTGGCGGTGGCCGTTCTCGGTTATCTCTACTGGGACAGCCAGCGCACGGGCGTCGACATCAACGTGCCCGGCGTGCGCATCAAGGCGAACTGAGTGACGAGCGTAAAGATAGAACCCGGGTCCGACGCGCGGACCCGGGTGTTGCCTCTATCCGGATTGCCGGCCGCCGGTCGCGAGCGCGCTGAGGCCGCGTGCAACCGTATAGTCCGCGATGATCTTGCGGCACACGACGAGCGGAATGCCGTTCTCCCGCGCGTATGCCTCGACGGCCTCCATGCCCTCCATCTCGTAGATGATGAGAAGCTTCTGGGCGAGTATCGATGTCGTGCTTGGCATGGCCGCGGATGACACGCGATTCGCGCGGCGACGGCGCGGCGGAATCCGGCCCTTTCGGCGGCACAGTTATCTCGATGAGCGCATAAGCGGCTATGGAGCGGGTGAAGGGAATCGAACCCTCGTCATCAGCTTGGAAGGCTGTTGCTCTACCATTGAGCTACACCCGCGAACCGGCACCGGCCGTTTTAGCGTCTTGCCGGCCATTGGCAAGCGTCCGGTGCGCGCATGGCGGCCCGATAGCTGGCGGCATGGACGAAAATGCAGCCGCCGTGTCATCCTTGGTGGGGGAATGACGAGGGGCCGCATGTCCAGCATATTCGACTACGATACACCGGTGGCCTACATCCGGGACGCCACCGCTGTGCACGCGCCGGGCAAATTCACCGAGCGCCGTCTCCCCCTCGCGGAAGCCGTGCTGCTGGCCATAAGGCGGCATAAACCGGGTGAGACCCCGGCGATCATCGGGACCGGCATACAGCTCAACGGCATCGATGCCATCCGCGCCGTGCGCAACCTGAAGGATTTTCCGGCGGATTGAGGTCGGCGCCACACGCCCCTAAAGCGGAATGTTGTCGTGCTTCTTCCAGGGGTTCTGGACCTGCTTGTTGCGCAGCATGTTGAGCGCGCGGCAAAGGCGCCGGCGCGTGCCGTGGGGCATGATCACCTCGTCGATGTACCCGCGCTCGGCCGCGACGAACGGGTTCGCGAAGCGCGTCTGGTATTCGTCGATGCGGGCCTTGATCTTCTCCGGGTCGCCGAGCTCGGCACGGTAGAGGATCTCGGCCGCGCCCTTGGCGCCCATGACCGCGATCTCGGCTGACGGCCAGGCGTAGTTCACGTCGCCGCGGATGTGCTTCGAGCTCATGACGTCGTAGGCGCCGCCGTAGGCTTTCCGCGTGATGACGGTGATCTTCGGCACGGTCGCCTCCGAGTAGGCGAAGAGCAGCTTGGCGCCGTGCTTGATGAGGCCGCCGTATTCCTGCGCGGTGCCCGGCAGGAAGCCCGGGACATCGACGAAGGTGATGATCGGGATCTCGAAACAGTCGCAGAAACGCACGAAGCGGGCGGCTTTGCGCGAGGCATCGCTGTCGAGGACGCCAGCGAGGACCATGGGCTGGTTGGCGACGATGCCGACCGTGCGGCCCTCCATGCGGGCAAAGCCGGTAACGATGTTCTTCGCGAACTGATCCTGGATCTCGAAGAAGTCCGCTTCGTCGATGACCTTGAGGATCAGCTCCTTGATGTCATAGGGCTGGTTGGGGTTGGCGGGAATGAGCGTGTCGAGGCTCATCTCGTTGCGGTCGGCGAGATCCTTGGTCGGCAGGACGGGCACGCCGGACTTGTTGTTCGCCGGCAGGAAATCCATGAGCCGGCGCATCTGGAGCAGTGTCTCGACGTCGTTCTCGTAGGCGCGGTCGGCGATCGAGGACTTGGTCGTGTGGACCTTGGCGCCGCCGAGCTCTTCCGCCGTGACCGTCTCGTTGGTGACGGTCTTCACGACGTCCGGGCCGGTGACGAACATGTAGCTCGTGTCTTTCACCATGAAGATGAAGTCGGTCATGGCGGGCGAGTAGACGTCGCCGCCCGCGCACGGCCCCATGATCACCGAGATCTGCGGGATGACGCCGGAGGCGAGCACGTTGCGCAGGAAGACCTCGCCATAGCCGCCGAGCGCCGCGACACCCTCCTGGATGCGCGCGCCGCCGGCATCGAAGAGGCCGATGATGGGCGCGCGGTTCTGCAGCGCCATGTCCTGGATCTTCATGATCTTCCGCGCGTGCGCTTCGCTGAGCGAACCGCCGAACACGGTGAAGTCCTTGGCGAAGACGTAGACGACGCGGCCGTTGATCGTGCCCCAGCCCGTAACCACGCCGTCGCCGGGGATCTTGGTCTTCTCCATACCGAAGTCGGTCGAGCGATGTTCGACGTACATGTCGAACTCCTCGAAGGAGCCTTCGTCCATCAGAAGCTCGATGCGCTCGCGGGCCGTGAGCTTGCCGCGCTTGTGCTGGGCCGCGATACGGGCTTCGCCGCCGCCGAGGCGCGCAATGGCGCGGCGCCGCTCGAGCTCATCGAGAACATTTCTCATGGATTCCGGTCCCTTGTGCGCTGCAACGCGAGATCTGGGCGTGTCTAGCACGGGGGGCGGAAAGGGGCAAAACGGAAGGTTGGTGGGGCTTCCCTTTCCCTTCTCGCCGTTCTTACGGGGAGAAGGTCGGATGAGGGGCGGCACAATCGCTGACGTTTGCGTATGCCGCCGCCCCTCACCCTAGCCCTCTCCCCGCAAGCGCGGGGAGAGGGGACAAGTGGGAGCGTTCCATCACTTCATGAGCGCGCGACTGCGCGCCGGCCGGTAGGCCGTGCTGAGGAACCCATGAGCGCGCGACTGCGTGCCGGCCGGTAGGCCGTATCAAGCAGCAGCTATCAAACATGCGCCTGGAGGCGCTGCAGCTTCTTCAGGCGCTCGGCGATGTCGGCGGGGGCGAGCTCGATGTTGGCAATGCGCGGCGTGTAGCTCGGCGCGACAGATCGATTGATCTCCTGCAGCCAGACGAGTGTGCGCTCGATGAAGGTCGCGAGCGGGATGTGCGAGATGTCCATATCCTGCCAGAAGCCGCGCTGGACGATCTCGGCTTCCTCCCGCTGCGTCCACACGGGCAGCACGAGTGCGTTCGGCACTTCGGTCGAGGCGGCGAATGTCGGGCCTTGGCCCTGGTCGTCCTCGAGAATGTAGAGGCCGCCCTGGCTGACGGCCTGGCGCACGAAGCTCGCGAGCATTTCCTGGCGCAGGCGCTCGCCGAGGTCCATGGGCTCGATCTCGGGCTCGCACGGGGCGGCCAGCCAGTTCGTGCCGATGGCGCGCTCGAGGTCGCGCAGCTTCGGCAGCACGTCGTGCAGAACATCGGCGAGCGGGATCGACTTGACGCGGGGCTCCTCGGTGACGCTGGCGGCCGCGCGCTCGGCGTCCTCCTGCTCGGCCCAGAAGAGCGTCGTCTCACGCGCGCGAAAGCTTGGCGAGGGGCGGCGCGCGAGGCCCTCGCTCCCCGCGACGACCCATACGGTCCGCGTGGCGACGACCTTGCGTACGAAATCCGCGAGGACCGCTGCATGGCGCGGGTCGGCTTGCTGCAGACGCATTCCTTCCTCCCATGCTTTCAGGTCCGGTCGCGCGGCGCGCCGGCACGGGAGGGCACTACACAGCAAAGGCGTAAAGGCGGGGTTACAAATGGCCTGCGATCGTTAACCTCGATCGAGCCCCTTGGCTTCCAGCTCCTTAAGATGCTGCGCCCAACGCTTATCTTTGGGTCGTCTCAGGAGGAAGATCGTCCACGCGGAAGTCATAAACCCTCCCACATCGGCTGACCGAAGCACTGGCGACGAAGTTGCCCTCGCAGCTCACCCACCGGACCCACCGCGTACCATCTCTGTCTGGCTGCCACTCGCCTGCGTAGTGGAACTGCGGGGGAGCGGCGTTGCAGCTTCCGAACTCTCCTCGCACGCTTTTTTCGAATAGCGGCAACAGATCGCCACGAGTGGGATTACTACGCCAGTCACCGGTGACCGTACCAAGATGCCACATCCCGTTCTTGGGCATCCACGCTTTCGTGATCGCTATGGCTTCTTCGTCGGACGCGACAACCTTGCAAGTGACTTCTTCGTAGATTGCCGGAGCCAGTAGAACGGCCAACAGCAGCGACAACACGACCGCAAGCTGGACCATGGTGCGCATTCTCGACTAAGCCGCCCGTGCCTAACCTCGATCGAGCCCCTTGGCTTCCAGCTCCTTAAGATACTGCGCCCAACGCTTGTCTTTCTCGCGCCCGAGCAGGGAGAGGTAGGACCACGTGTAGAGGCCGGTATCGTGGCCGTCGTCGAAGACGATCTTGACGGCGTAGTTACCGACCGGGACGAGATCGCGGATCTTCACGTTGCGCTTCTTGCCGACCGTGACGCGCTGCTCGGGCGAATGGCCCTGCACTTCGGCGGAAGGGCTCATGACGCGCAGCATCTCGGCGGAAAGCTCGTAGTGCGCGCCATCCTGGAAGGACACGTCGAGCGCATCCGCGCCCGGCTTCACCTTGAGCGCGGGCGGCGGCACGCGCTGTCCGGCGGCGCCGGAGAGCTCGTCCCAGGTCTTGGCGGCGAGATCGCGGAAGATCTGCGCGTGCTGGCTCTCAGGCTCGGCGGCGACGATCGGGCGGCCTTCGTCCGAGCGCGCGCGAATGGACATATGCAGCGGCACTTCGCCGAGGAAGGGAACGCCGAGCTTGCGCGCTTCCTCTGCGGCGCCGCCGTGGCCGAAGATGTCGGAGCGCTCGCCGCAGCTCGGGCAGAGGAAGTAGCTCATGTTCTCGATGATGCCGAGCACGGGAATGTCGGTCTTGCGGAACATCGCGAGGCCCTTGCGGGCATCGATGAGCGCGAGATCCTGCGGCGTCGAGACGATGACGGCACCCGACAGCGGCACCTGCTGCGCCATGGTGAGCTGCACGTCGCCGGTGCCGGGCGGCATGTCGATGACGAGCACGTCGAGCTCACCCCACTCGACCTCGCGCAGCATCTGCGTCAGCGCCGAGACGACCATCGGACCGCGCCAGATGATGGGCGTGCCTTCGTCGACCATGAAGCCCATGGACATGGCCTTGAGGCCGAAGCCTTCCATGGGCTTGAGGCGGTTCGAGCCTTCGATGACCTGCGGTCTGCCGGAGAGGCCGAGCAGGCGTGGCTGCGAGGGGCCGTAGATGTCGGCATCGAGAATGCCGGCCTTGAGGCCGATCGCCTGGAAGCCGAGCGCGAGATTGACCGCCGTCGTCGACTTGCCGACGCCGCCTTTGCCTGAAGCAACGGCGATCATGTGACGGATGCCAGGAACGCCGGCCGACTGTCGTGGACCGGGGCCGGCCTGCGCGCGCGCGGCAGATTCGCGCGCCGCGCTCTGCTGGGCGCGGGCCTGTTGTACGCGGGAACTCTCGGTGCGAGGCGCGCCGCCCCCGTTGGCGCTTCCCCGCGGGGTCTCCGCCGTCAGCACAGCCGTGACACCCTGAACACCCGGAATGTCCTTCACCACCTTTTCGGCCGCCTGGCGCAGCGGTTCCAAGGAAGCCGCCCGGTCCGGAGGGACCGTGATCGAGAAGTAGACCTTGTCGTCGCGCAGGAGGATCTCCGAGACAAGGCCGAGATCGACGATGTTGCCTTCGAGATCGGGCCCTTTGATGCGCTTCAACTGATCGAGAACCTGGGACTTGGTGACCGCCATCTGCTGTCCTCTCGGGAAAGGGGCCGCGCCGCCGCGGTATCGGAGCATCGCGCGGCGCGTGCGGGCGCTCAGCCGGGCGCCGCTCGTCGAGGGCTATATGCCAGAACAGAGCAGAAGTGTCACGGGAAGGACAACTTCTCCTTCTCCCCGTGAGGAACGGGGAGAAGGTCGGGATGCGAGGTAGCGGCAAACGCAAACGTCGCATCGGCGGCCGCCCCTCACCCCGGCCCTCTCCCCGCAAAGGCGGGGAGAAGGGGGAGAAGCGTCAAAGCTTGCAGCCCGTCCCTGGATCGGCGAGCGCTGGTGCGGCAACGCCGACCACCTTGTTGAGACCGCCCTCGGCGCGGCGGAGGTAGATGTTGTGCACCACCTCCTGGGAAGGTGACATCGAGATCGGGCCGCGGGGGCTTTCGAGCTTGGCGGCGCGCATGGCCTTGTAGAGGTTGGCTTCGTCGTCGATCTTGCCCTTGACGGCCTCGAGCCCGACGGCGAGGAGCTGGGCGGCATCATAGCCCTGCACGGCGTAGACGTCGGCATCGCGCTGGGTCTTGTCCTTGAAGGCCTTGCGGAAAGCCTTGTCCTTCGCGTTGTCGAGGTTGTCGCCGTAGTGGAGCGCGGTCTCAATGCCTTCGGCCGCAGCACCCTGGGCGCCGAGCACGCCCTCGGTGAGAAAGCCCGAGCCGCAGAGCGGCACCTGGATGCCGGCCGACTTGTACTCCTTCACGAACTGTACCGCGCCGCCGCCCGCGAAGAATACGCCGACCGCCTCGACACCGAGACCCGGGATCTGCGCGAGGAGCGGCTGGAAGTTCGTGTCCGGGAACTTGAGCGTCAGCGAGCGCACGACCTCGCCGCCGTGCTTGGCGAGGCCTTCCTTGAAGCCCTCGCCGGCCTCGTTCCCTGCGGCATAGTCCCACGTGATCCACGCGGCTTTCTTGACGCCCTTGGCGCCGAGCGCGAGGCCCATGCCATAGGCCGGCTGCCAGTTGGTGAAGGATGTGCGGAAGACGTTCTTGGCGCAGAGCGCGCGCGTCACGGCGTTGGCGCCGGCGTTGGGGATGATCGTCAGCGTACCGCTCTCGCGCACGACCTTGTGGATGCCCATCTGCACGCCGGAGTGGACGGTCCCGATGAGCGCGTCGACCTCATCGCGCTTGACGAGGCGATCTGCGTTCTGCGGCGCGTTCTCGGGTTTGGATTCATCGTCGAGCTTGACGATCTGCACCTCGCGGCCGCCGAGCTTGCCGCCCTTCTCCGCGATCAGCAGCTCGATGGCGGACGTGATGTTCTCTCCGAGCTTGGCGTAGGTGCCGGAATAAGGAAGCATGAGCCCGAGCTTGAGCGGCCTTGCCTGGGCAATGGCCCAGCCGGTCGGGACGCTCGATGCGGCCGCCGTCGCGAGCGCGCCCTGCATGAGGCCGCGGCGGGTCGGGCGAATTCTCTTGATCGTCATGGTGTCACGTTCCCTCCTCTGAGGCCCGTTGATGAGCGTCGGGCACAATTATGCCGCGGACCGGGATTTCCGGTGGTCGGCTTGGGCACATTTATAGCGTGCGACGGCGCGCTTGGAATGGCTCAATCGTCGGCGGTGCCGGCTCAGCGGCCGGATGCCGGCGCAGAGCATGGCGGGCTCGTGCCGTCGGGCGCTTCATCGCTCTCCGGGGCAAAGGCCTCGCGCGTCTGCCCGGCCGGGCGTGAGGACTTGCCGAGGTGCTCGGCGAGGTCGACGGTGCTGCGCCGCCCGACGTCCGAGCCATGCCGCTCGAGCCATTTGCCGGCCTCGGCTTGACCCGCGAGGAAGAGGCGCGCGATGACGGTCCGGTCAGGCTGGATCTTGCTGTCGGCCGGCAGGATGGCCGTGTGCTGGCCGGCCTCGATGAGATGAAAGCGATGCTTGGCGAGGCGCTGCGCCGGCGTCCTGGCGCGCCCCCACCAACCGAGGTCCGAAGCGGCACGCGCCGCTTCGATCTGCTCGATGTCGCGGCGCAGGGGCTGATTGAAGGTGATGCGGCTGACCGCGCCGGTGATCTCGCGCGCGGACCGCGGAATGCCCGGCTCGTCGAACGCATTGAGGAGCACGAGGAGCGTATCGCCAATCGGGCTCTCATCGGCAAGCGTCAGAAGATCGGGATTGGCCGAGAAGCCACCATCCCAGTAGGCGCGGCCTTCAATCTCGACGGCATGGTGGATGGTCGGCAGGCAGGCGGAGGCGAGCACGGCATCGACGGTCAGCTCGCGCCGGCGGAAGAGGCGCTTGGCACCGGTTGCGACATCCGTTGCGGCAATGAGCAGCTCGATGCTCGAGAAGGCGCGGATGGCCTCGAAGTCGATGTGCTCGCTGAGAATGCGGCGCAGCGGGTCGAAGCCGAGCGGGTTGAAATCATAGGGCGAGAGCAGCGCGGCGACGGGCGCGAGGGATGAGGGCCGGCCGAGGCCGCGCAGGAAGGGATTGAAACGCACGAGGTCGGGAACGCCGGCCTCCTGCACAGCCTCCCAGACGGTTCGCAGCGTCCGGCGCGCCTGGGCCTGGCCACCATGGGCGAGGCCACTCGCGAGCGCAGCGGCATTCACCGCGCCGGCACTGGTGGCGCTGATCCAGGCAAAGCGCAGCGGCTGCTCCTCTTCGAGCAGGCGGTCGAGCACGCCCCAGGTGAAGGCGCCGTGCACGCCGCCGCCCTGGAGCGCGAGATTGATCATGCACTGCCGCTTGCCGCCGATGCCCAGCACGAAGCCCTCCAGGCCGCTTTGTTGCACTGCATCATGGCAGAGTGGCGACGGGGGCGACAATCGGGAGCCCGTCGACGATTGTGCATAGCATGGTGACGCCGAACGCTGGTTCGAGATTGCGGGGCGTCAGCACGTCACGGGGCGGGCCGGAGGCCGAGACGCGGCCGTTTGCCAGCAGAATGACGTGGTGGGCAAAGCGGGCGGCGAGGCTCAGATCATGGAGGGCCACGATGACCGTGCGTCCTTCGGTCGCGAGCTGCTGAAAGCATGAAAAGAGGGCGAGCGCGTGTGCCGGATCGAGCCCGGCCGTGGGTTCGTCTGCAATGAGGAGGGGGGCTTCCTGCGCAAGCGCGCGGGCGACGAGGACGCGTGCCCGCTCGCCGCCGGAGAGCTCTGAGACCGGACGGTCGGCGAGGGAAACGATATCCATGGCTGCGAGCGCGCGGTCGATGGCCTCGGGCTTCATATCATCATGAGGGAGACGGCCGAGCGCGACGACAGCCCGTGCAGCGAGTGGCCAGTGCACGGCGCGCTCCTGCGGCAGATAGGCAATGGCACGGGCGAGCTCCGCGCGCGCAAGCGCGCCGAGAGGACGACCTGCGACCGCTATCGTGCCTCTCTCCAGCGGGATGAGGCCGGCGCACGCGCGCAGCAGCGTCGATTTGCCGGCGCCGTTGGGGCCGACCACAGCCGTGATGCGGCCGGGCGGAGTCGCGAGATTGATGGCGTCCAGCACGACGCGGTCGCCGAGGGCGAGGCGCACATCGCGGAGAACGACCGTCATGGCGCGAGCTCCCGGCGCGTCGAGACGACGAGCCACACGAAGAACGGCGTGCCGATGAGCGCGGTCAGGACGCCAAGGCGCATGGCGCCACCCGGAGAGATGACACGCAGCCCGAGATCGGCCGCAAGCACGAGCGCGGCGCCGCCGAGCGCGCTCGCCGGCAGCAGGCGCGATGGCACATGGCCGACAAGCGGGCGCAGGATGTGCGGCACGATGAGCCCGACAAAGCCGATGGTGCCTGAGACGGCCGTTGCCGCGCCGACGGCGAGCGCCGTGCCTGTGACGACCAGCAGGCGCAGTCGCAACAATGACGTGCCGAGGTTGGCGGCGACTTCCTCGCCGAGTGTCAGAGCATTGAGATCTCGCCCCAGGCGCGACAGCACGACGAGGCCAAGGAGGATCGGCGGCGCGGCGAGCCAAACGTGCCGCATGCTGCGGTCACCGAGCGACCCCATGAGCCAGTAGACGATCTCGACGGCAGCGAACGGATTCTGCGAGAGCGTGAGGACGAGCGCGATGAGCGCCGTCGTCAGGCTCGCGACGGCGACACCGGCAAGAATGAGCGTGATTGGCCCGCCGCGCTCCCCCGCAAGCCAGAGTACGACAGCCATGGCGCCTGCTGCACCGGCGAGCGCGCCGAGCGGCAAGCCAATGGCGAAGCTCGCTGCCAAGCCTGTGTGAATTGCAAGTACGGCGCCGAGCGCGGCACCACCGGAAATGCCGATGATGCCGGGCTCGGCGAGCGGATTGCGCAGATATCCCTGCAAAGCTGCGCCTGACATGCCGAGCGCGGCGCCGACGAGCACGCCGAGTAATGTGCGCGGCAGGCGGATCTCGCTGAAAATGAGCCACGCCTGCTCCGTACCGCCGAAGCTCATGCCGGCGGGCCCGGTCGCAAGAGAGGCGAGCGCCAGCACCAGGGTCAGCGCGGCGAGGGCAGGCATGACGTACGGCTGCGCGGCCTTCATGCCGGCGGTCTCCGTGCGGCAAGCTCCCGGCGCGTCTTGGCCAGCGTTTCGATGGCGTTGACGATATAGGGGCTGCCGCAGATCCAGTCGCGCCAGGGAAGCACGATCGTCGCTCTGCCCTTCATCGCGGCGGCAATGGCCGGATGCGCGAGCGTGTCGGCGACGACCGTGCGGTATTCTTCGCTTGGACCGGCAAGTGCAAGAAGGTCCGGTGGATTGGCAACGATCGCCTCGAGTGCGACGCGTCCTCCCGCGTCCGGATTGAGCGCCGGTGCGAGGTTGCGGAAGCCCGCAAGCTGAAGGGCCTGGTCTTCGAGGAGGCCTGTGCCGGAGGCGATGCCGTTGATCTGATAAATCAGCGCTGTCGGTCGCGAAGCCGTGCTCGGCAAGCCGGCTACGAGGCGCGAGAGATGCACGTCGAAATCTGCGACGATGGCCTGGCCTTTGGCGGCCTCGCCCGTCACCTCGGCCATTCTCGCAATGGACTTCTTCACGCCTTCGATGTCGTGCGCCATGGGAATTTCGGCGACGCGGCGGCCAATGCGCTGGAGCAGCGACGCCGTCGCCGGCGACGTGAACTCCGCATTCACGACGAGATCGGGATCGAGCGCCAGCACCTCCTCGGCGTCCGCATGGACGCGCTTGAAGCGGCGTGCGCGCTCAGCGACGGGAGAGATCAGGGGATCGGTGGCGTTCACGCTCAGTGCTTGGATGCGCTCCGGTGCGACCAAGTCGATGAGCAGGATGTCCGTGCAGAGGTTCAGCGAGACAATGCGCTGCGGCTTGGCTTGCTGTGCAGCGGCGAGTGCGGGCGAAAGGACAAGCGCCAGAAGGGCGAGGGCGCATCTGAGGATCATGGATGCGCCTACCGGTCCCGCTCGTGGAAATGATCGTAGATGCGCTGCGCCGTCTCCTGTGAGATGCCGTTGACGGCGGAAAGATCCGAGACGCTTGCGCGGCTCACGGCCTTGGCAGAGCCGAAATGATGGAGGAGCGCGCGCTTGCGCGTCGGGCCGATGCCGTCGATCTCATCGAGCGGGTTGGCACCGATGGCCTTTGTGCGGCGCGCGCGATGGGCGCCGATGGCAAAGCGGTGCGCCTCGTCGCGCAGGCGCTGGACGAAATAGAGCACCGGATCGCGCGACTCGAGCATGATCGGATGGTCGCGGCCGGGAATATGGAAATGCTCGCGTCCGGCATCGCGGTCCGGCCCCTTGGCGACGCCGATGAGGGCAATGTCAGTGATGCCGAGACTCTCGAAAACCTCACGCGCGACATTGAGCTGGCCGAGACCGCCGTCGATCAGCACCAGATCGGGCTTGTCGGGAAATGCGACGTCTTCGGTCTCATCGATTTCGTCCGCAGGAGCGATATCCGCGGCCGTCTCCGGTACGTTCCCAAGTTCAACGGGGCTCTCGTCGACGGTGGCAGTGGGCGCAATGCGCTTGAAACGGCGGGTGAGCACTTCGCGCATCATCGCGTAGTCGTCACCCGGCGTGAGATCGACGGACTTGATGTTGAACTTGCGATACTGCCCTTTGACCATGCCGTCCGGCCCCGCGACAATCATGCCACCGACGGCGTTCGTGCCCGAGACGTGGCTGTTGTCGAAAACCTCGATACGGCGCGGTACTTGCGCGAGGCCGAAACGATCGGCGAGCGCTTCGAGGAGGCGGCGCTGCGAGGCACCCTCCGCGAGCCGGCGACCGAGTGCTTCCTTTGCATTCGCCTGTGCGTGCTCCACGACGCCGGTCTTGCTGCCGCGCTGGGGCACGCGGATCTCGACCTTGCGCTCAGCCTTCAGCGACAGGGCCTCGGCCAGAAGCTCGCGGCTCGGAACGTCGTGCGACAGGAGGATCAGGCGCGGCACGGGCTTGTCGTCGTAGAACTGCGCGATGAAGGAATCGAGCACCTCGCCGATATCGATCGAACGATCGGCGCGCGGGAAGTAGGCGCGATTGCCCCAGTTCTGGCCGGTGCGGAAGAAGAACACCTGCACGCAGGTCTGGCCGCCGTCCTGATAGGCACCGAAGACGTCGGCTTCCTCGATGCCCTCGGGATTGATCGTCTGGTCGGCCGTGACGTGACTGAGGGCTGAGAGGCGATTGCGGATTGCGGCCGCCTGCTCGAACTCGAGGGCATCGGAGGCCGCCATCATGCGCGCCTTCAATTGCTCGCGCACGTCCTGGCTGCCACCGCGCAGAAAGCGGCACGCTTCATCCACGAGCCGGCAGTAGTCATCGAGGCTGATCTCGCCCGTGCAGGGCGCCGAGCAGCGTTTGATCTGATAGAGCAGGCAGGGTCGTGTGCGGCTCTCGTAGACGGAATCCGAACACGAGCGCAGGAGGAAGGCGCGCTGCAGCGTGTTGATGGCGCGGTTGACGGCGCCGGCCGAGGCGAACGGGCCGAAGTAGTCGCCTTTGCGCTTTCGCGCGCCGCGATGCTTCATGATCTGCGGCGCGCCATGATCGCGCGCGATCAGGATGTAGGGGAAGGACTTGTCGTCCCGTAGGAGCACGTTGAAGCGGGGGCGGAAGCGCTTGATGAGGTTCGCTTCCAGCAGCAGCGCTTCGCTTTCGGTGCGCGTCGTGACGAACTCCATGCTTGCCGTCGCGGAGATCATGCGCGCGATGCGGTTCGTGTGGCCGCCGAGACGGGTGTAGTTCGAGACGCGCGCCTTGAGGCTGCGGGCCTTGCCGACGTAGATCACGTCGCCATCGGCATTGATCATGCGGTAGACGCCCGGGGCCGCCGGCAGCGTCTTGAGATAAGCATTGATGACATCGGGGCCGCGGGGGGCTGGCGTGTCCGCGGGCGGGCCCCCATCCTGGCCATTCTGCTGAATGTCGGTCGGCGCACTCATGGCGGGACAATTGGGCCGGTCCTGCGCCCTGGTCAAGTCGCCCGCCGGACCCGATATAGGGTATAGATCGCTTGGCGCCCGTATGGCTGCCGCCCCTACAACCCGGGCCGGGAAGAACTCATGACCGCGCAACCGGAACCTTCAGTCTTTCTGCCGCTCGAGAACAGCTATGCACGGCTGCCCGATCGCTTCTACGCGCGCCTCGCGCCGACGCAGGTGAGGGCGCCACGTCTCGTCAAGCTGAACGAGGGCTTGGCGCGCGAGCTGGATCTCGATCCGGATTATCTCTCATCGCCCGAGGGCGTGGATATCCTGGCGGGCAATCGCGTGCCGACCGGATCGGAGCCCCTGGCGATGGCCTATGCGGGACACCAGTTCGGCGGGTTCGTTCCCCAGCTCGGCGACGGACGCGCGATCCTGCTCGGTGAGGTGATCGACCGGAAAGGACAGCGGCGCGATATCCAGCTCAAGGGTTCGGGGCCGACGCCCTTCTCGCGGCGTGGCGATGGGCGGGCGGCGCTCGGGCCGGTGCTGCGCGAGTACATCATCGGCGAGGCCATGCACGCGCTCGGCATTCCGACGACACGGGCACTCGCAGCGGTGACGACGGGTGAAGACGTCATGCGTGAGAAGCCACTCCCGGGCGCGGTGCTGACGCGCGTCGCCGCGAGCCATATTCGCGTCGGTACATTTCAGTTCTTCGCCGTGCGTCGTGACGTGGACGGCCTCGAGGCGCTCGTGGACTACGTCATTCAGAGGCACTATCCCGATCTTGCCGATGTTGAGAACCGCGCGGCGGCCCTGCTCGTGCGCGTGATCGACAGGCAGGCCGAGCTCATCGCGCGCTGGATGCTCATCGGCTTCATCCATGGCGTCATGAATACGGACAACATGGCGATCTCCGGCGAGACCATCGACTATGGCCCGTGCGCGTTCATGGACACTTACGATCCGGCGACGGTTTACAGCTCCATCGACGAGCACGGCCGTTACGCTTATGGCAACCAGCCGGTCATCGGGCAGTGGAACCTGTCGCGTCTTGCCGAGGCCCTGCTGCCGGTGATCCACGAGGATCGCGAGAAAGCAGTCGATATCGCGCAGGAAGCGATCAACGCCTATCCCGCCAAGTTCGAGGCGGCTTTCCTCGCGGGTTATCGCAAGAAGCTCGGGCTTTTTGTTGCCGAGGATGGCGACGCGGCGCTGGCGAAGCAGCTCATGGATGTGATGGCCGCAAACAAGGCGGATTTCACGCTGACGTTCCGCGCGTTGTCTGAGGCGGCGGGCAATACGAGCGCAGATGCCAAGGTGCGCGCGCTGTTCGAGGACAGCGCGG
>DATMRT010000084.1:0-22715 GCA_035565975.1 Hyphomicrobiaceae bacterium | reverse complement strand
TCCTTCAAGACCTGTTTGGGTGGCTCAAGGTAACGTGCTCCCAGCGGCTTGAGAATGGGCTTCAGCTCACGCTTTGAGGGTAACGCGATTTGCCCTGCGGGATTTACTGCAATCTGCCTGCGTGTCGCCTGAAGTAGCCTCCGCGCCGCTACAAGTTTTTCTTCCTCGGCATTCAAATACTCATCCAGCCGTTTGCCGAGCCGCTTCTCGGCATATCGCCAAGCTTTGTAGATGCCGAGCGTCGAAAGAATTATGCCTAGGATGGCGGCCACCCCTTGCACTACCTGCAGCGCCGTAACGCTCGTCTCAATCTTCGACAGCCACGTCAGCAGCGAGCCAACATCCTTAAGGTATGGATCAAAAAACTCCATGAAACGCCCCCGACGCCACGACACGAAATGTGGTTAATCTAAGTCGGCGTCGATGGTGCTGTATAGGCGCCGCGAAGCGCTAGGGCGGGAATAAATGCCTGCGGCGTAATTAGACTAAGGTCGTAATCGCGCGACATCTGCGAACACCTGCCCCCTTTCCAGGCACGCCCGAGGCCATGAGTCGCGCCGGCTGAGGCTGGAATGCCGGGCAACTATGCAGTAATCGCCCAAATAAGCGGCAGTCCGCCTGCCGCCAGCCGGCCGCCCTCAGAATCCCAGGAGTCCCGATGCCCGACGGAAGCTTGCTCGACGATGCCCTCGTGCGCCTCGATGAGGCGGCCCGACACCTCGATGTCGACCCGGATGTCGTCGAGAAGCTGAAGTACGCGCGCGAGACGACCAAGGTCCGCCTCATGATCCGCATGGACGACGGCTCGCGGAAGTCCTTCCTCGCGTGGCGCTGCCGTTACGACGACACGCGCGGGCCGACAAAGGGCGGCATTCGCTATCATCCCGAGGCCCACGTCGAGGAGGTCGAGACCCTCGCGTTCTGGATGACCTTCAAGTGCGCGGTGATGAATCTCCCGTACGGCGGTGGCAAGGGCGCGGTGCGCGTCGATCCGCGCACACTTTCCAAGGCAGAGCTCGAGCGCTTGTCGCGCGCCTATATGCAGGCGTTCGCACGCACGGTCGGTCCCGATCGCGATATCCCGGCGCCGGACGTCTACACGAATTCCATGATCATGGGCTGGATGGCCGACGAGTACGCGCAGATCGTCGGGCAGGCCGTGCCCGCTGTCATCACGGGCAAGCCCATCGCGCTCGGCGGTTCGCTCGGGCGCGGCGACGCGACGGCGCGCGGCGGCTACTATCTTGTGCGCCATCTCGCCGACGATCTGAAGCTCGGCAAGACCATGCGCGTCGCCGTGCAGGGTTTCGGCAATGCCGGACAGCACGTTGTACGTCTGCTGTCGCGCGATGGTCACCGCATCGTCGCGGTCTCGGATTCGCAAGGCGCCGTGTACGCGGGGAACGGTCTCAACGTCGAAGCGCTGCTCGCTGCCAAGGCGGCCGGCAAGCCGGTGTCGTCGACGGTCGGCGCGCATGGCCACGAGGCGCTTGATCCCGGCCAGCTCGTCGGCGTGCAGTGCGAGCTACTTGTGCCGGCGGCGCTCGAGAACATGATCCATGGCGATAACGCGAAGGGCGTGCGTGCCAAGCTCGTTCTCGAACTCGCGAATGGTCCGGTGACGCCCGAGGCCGACGAGATCCTCAACAAGGCCGGCGTCATCGTCCTCCCTGATATTCTGGCCAATGCCGGCGGTGTCACGGTGTCGTACTTCGAATGGGTGCAGAACCGCCAGGGCTTCTACTGGACGGAGGACGAGATCCACGCGCGGCTGCAGGCCATCATGCAGCGGGAAGGGCGTGCGATCTGGGCACTGTCGCGCGACAAGAGCATCTCCATGCGTACGGCGGCCTATGTGCACGCGCTGGGGCGTCTCGCGGAAGCTATCGAGGCGCACGGGACGCAGAGTTTCTTCACGAGCTGATGCATCCCAAATCCAAAGAGGCAGATACGCGGCCAGCCGTCGCGCGCTGCTGGCATGCGCCTGCAACTCACCGCGGATGATCCTTCAGGGCAATTCGAGTATTCTCGGCGCGTAACGAGACGCGAACCCGGACCCACACCTTGCGACGCGGCTATCACCACGGCAACCTCAAGGAAGCGCTGATCGAGGCCGCGCTGACACTCATTGCCGAGAAGGGGCCGGGTGGCCTTACCTTCGCCGATGCCGCGCGCGCTGCCGGCGTGAGCCCGGCCGCGCCCTACCGCCATTTCCGCGACCGCGAGGCGCTGCTCGCCGATGTGGCGCAGCGGGGCTTCCAGACATTCGGCGAGGCGCTGACGGCGGCCTGGGATCAGGGCCGGCCCGAGCCGAGAAAGGCCCTCGACCGCGTCGGCAAGGCCTACCTCAGATTTGCCCGCGAGGAGCCCGCCTACTACGCGGCCATGTTCGAGTCCGGCGTCGACATCGGGTCGAGCACCGAGTTGCGCGCGGCGGCCGATGCCGCCTTCGCCGCCGTGCGCGTGGCTGTCGAGGCGGTGGTCGCGACCTTGCCGGCCGATGCCCGCCCGCCGGTGCTGATGATGACGCTCCACATCTGGTCGCAGGCGCACGGGATCGCGAGCCTCTTCGGCCGCGCCGACCGCGCCCGCCGGCCGATCCCGATGACCCCCGAGGACCTGTTGGAGGCCGCGGTGCTCATCTACATGCGTGGTCTCGGGGCAGAGAAGACCTGAGGGCACGATCGGCAACCGCCGAAGTCCCCCGCCCCGTTTCCGGCATCGCCACGAGGAAGACAAGGAAGGTGAAGGCTGCGATCACGCCCAGCGCCATGAAGGCTGCCGAATATCCGAGTTTCACGATGATGAGGCCGGCCATGGCCGTGGACAGCATCGCGCCGATGCCCTGCGCGGTGATGATGGCGCCCTGAGCCACGTTGAAACGGCCAGTGCCGCGCATGAGGTCGGCGACGATGACGGGGAATATCGCGCCGTAGATCCCCGCGCCGATGCCGTCGAGGAGCTGCACCGCAACCAACCAGTACATGTTGTCGGAGAATGTGTAGAGGAGGCCCCGTGCAGCCAATACGGCGAGGCCGGCGAGAAAGAGCGGCTTGCGGCCCCAAGCGTCCGCCTTGGCGCCGACGAGCATGGCCATGGGCACCATGACGAGCTGGGCGGCAACGATGCAGGCCGACATCAGGCTCGTGCCGAGGTTCTTATCCTGCAGAGCGAGCTTCTGTCCGACCATCGGGAGCATGGCCGCGTTGGCGAAATGGAACAATGTCGCGCAGACCGCGAAGATGAGCAGCGGCCGGCAGGTCAGGAGGATGCGCAAACCGGAAGGCTCGTCCGCGTCGCGCGGTTTCCCGTCGCCCGGCGCGTCGTGCAGGCCCCGGGCAAGATCATGGTCGATCTCGCCCTCCGGAATGGCGAGGATGCTGAGGATGCCCGCAAGTCCCATGGCCGCGAGCAAGTAGAATACGACCGTAGGTCCCCAGAAGTAGGCGGCGGCACCGGCAGCGGTGGCGGCGATCGCGTTTCCCGCGTGGTTGAACGTCTCGTTGCGCCCGATGCGCTTCGTGAAGCCCGCATGACCGACGATGCCGAGGGTCACGGCAGCCAGGGCCGGAGCGAATACAACACTGGCGGCCTGAGCCGTCGCCTGCGACAGGGCAATCGTCCAGAACGACGTGAGCCAGGGCAGCGCCAGACATCCGGCGACCACCAGGATGGTCGCGGCGATCATCACCCCGAGTTTGGCACGCGTGGCATCGATGAACGCCCCTGCTGGTGTTTGGGCAAGTAACGCTGCGCCCGTCGCAATCGACATGAGAAGGCCGATACTGGCCTCGTCCCACTGCTGGATCGTGAGGAGATAGATCGCGAGATAGGGGCCAAGGCCATCGCGAACGTCGGCGAGAAAAAGGTTGGAGGCATCGAGCGCGGTATTGGCCGTGCCGGACCCACGGGCGTTCGGGCTCTGCATGAGCATCTCCGGTGGCTCGTTTCCGGCCACAACCTTGATTGTCGGGGATCTGCACTAGAACCGCGCGGGTGCCGGACCCGTTCCTCCGGCCGACGTCCGACCGCGCCGCGCAGAAAAATTCTCACCCCGCCCTCTTGAAGTGATGTAAATGTTCGTTACATTCACATCGAGGGACGGCTCCGAAGGGGGCGACCTCAGGGAGTGGCACCAGACGCTGGGAGCGCGCGATGCATCAGATGGCCATGAGAGTAGACGATTTCGGCAAACCCGCATGGATTGCCCTGATGGTGATCGGCTTCATCGTGTTCTGGCCGATCGGCCTCGCGATCCTGGCCTACATGATATGGAGCGGACGAATGGGTTGTGGATGGCGGCGGGGCGGATGGCGCGGGCAGCATTTCCGCGAGAAGTTCGGCAAGTGGGCTGGCCCCATGGGGCCGATGGGCCCGCAGTATTCGACCGGCAATAGGGCCTTCGATGAGTATCGCGCCGACACGCTGCGGCGCCTCGAGGAAGAGGCGCGTGACTTCGAGGGTTTTCTCGACCGCCTGCGCATGGCCAAGGACAAGGCCGAGTTCGACGAGTTCATGGACCAGCGGCGCAACAACCCGCCGCGGCCGGAAGCGCCGGAAGCCGACAAGCCGGCCGGCGCGTGAGCAAGAGTTCGAGATGATCCGAGCTGGCAAGGCGGGCCTCCAAGGCCCGCCTTGTTCGTCTGTGCGGGCGTCAGGCGCGCCGCGATGGGATCGCGCCGGCAGGATGGGTTTCATCGCTCAGCAGGCCGGCCTTGAATATGATGCCGGCCACCGCGGCGCCGATCAGCGGCGCGACGATGAAGAGCCAGAGCTGTGAGAGGGCGGTGCCGCCGGCAAAGAGGGCCGGACCCAGGCTGCGCGCCGGATTGACCGACACGCCCGTGATCTGGATGCCGACGATGTGGATCACCACCAGAGTCAGGCCGATGGCGAGGCCCGCCGTGGCGCTCGGGGCGCCGGGGCTGGTCGCGCCGAGGATCACGGTGACGAACAGGAATGTCGCCACGACCTCGAAAATGAAGGCGGCGCCGAGGCCGTAGCCGCCGAGATACGTCGGCCCCCAGCCGTTCTGGCCGAGACCTTGCTTGGCGATGTCGAAGCCCGAGACCTTCCCGGACGCGATCATGTAGAGGACGGCGGCGCCGGCGATGGCGCCGAGGCACTGGGCGATCACGTACTGCGCGAAATCGCTGCTCGACATGCGCCCGGCAATGAGCACGCCGAGGCTGACAGCCGGGTTGATGTGGCAGCCTGAGACGTGGCCGATGCCGTAGGCCATGCCGATGAGCGCGAGGCCGAAGGCAAATGCGATGCCAAGTACGCCGACCACGCTGCCGGCAATGACCGCGGCGCCGCAGCCGAGAAATACGAGCGTGAAGGTGCCGATGAATTCCGCAAGGGCTTTGTTCATGGGAAGTCCTGGTCAGAGCTGTAGCGCGTCGTCGATAGCACGCCGACGATCCCCGAAACGCCGCCGTGGGGCCATAAGTCTTTTCACGGATAGTGCGTCCGGGAAGGTGCCCCTTGGCAGATCACTTTCTCTCTGGCGGTGAAGGTACGAAATCGGCGCGCTCCAGGAGGCGCGAGACCAGCGCGCCGAAGACGAGGCCCCAGAACGGCGCGCCGATGCCGGCGATGGCGATCCCGCTGACCGTCACCAGGAAGGCCACCAGCGCGCCGATGCCGAAGGCGCCCTGGAAGGCGGTGGCAAAAGCCGCCTGCAGCACGCGCAGCATGGCAAGGCCGGCGAGCGTGGCGATGAACGCCGGGGGTGTTGCGAGCAGCAGCTTGGTGAAGAAGGGCGAGAAGAGGCCGAAGGCCATGGCAAGAAGCCCGACGAGAATACCCGCCGCATAGTGCGTGCGCTTCTCGCGGCCCGTCGAGAGGATGGCGTTGGTGGGCCCGGTGAGGCAGGTCGAGACGGCGCCGACGAGGCCTGCAACGAGCGACCACGCCCCGCAGGCAGCCGCGATCGCATTGACCGGCGGCTCGTGTCCGGCGCTGCGCAGGACGGCGATGCCCTGACCGTTCTGCACGACGAGGACCGTAATCGCGAGCGGCACGACAAGCTCGATGAGCGTTGCCGGATTGAAGTGCGGCGCCACGATGACGGGCGCTGCAAAGATGGCGCTGGCGTCGATTGGCGGGAAAGCAGTAGTTCGCGTGAGGGCGATCGCCGCGATGCCGACAACCATGGCGACGATCAGCGGCGGCAGGCGTCTGGCGATCCCGGGCAGCGCCGAGAGCACGAGAAAGCTCGCGGTCATCGAGAGCGCGATGGCGAGGTCGCGCTCGAAGGCTTTCACCCAGTCGAGCCCGAAGGGTAGGAACACGCCGGCCACCATACCCATGACGATCGGCATGGGCACGGCATCCATCACGCGCCGTACCACGCCGGAGAGCCCGAGCGCCAGCATGAGCAGGCCAGTGACGAGAAAGGCGCCGACGATCTCGTTGAAGCTTGCGTGCGCGAGCGCCGGGCCGACGAGTACCGTCCCGGGAATGGTCCAGAAGAAGACGAGCGGCTGGCGATAGGCGGCGCAGAAGGCAATGGACAGAATGCCATTGATGAAGAATGCGCCGAAGAGCCAGGAGGCGGCCTGCGCCTCGCTCAGTCCCCCGCGCGCCGCCACGGCGAGAATGATGGCAACCGGCCCTGATACCGAGAAGGCGAAAGCGACGAGCGCATTGACCGCATTCTCGGCGGAAAGATCGCGCACGAAGTCGGCTGGTCCTGCCGCCGGGCTGCAGATCGGCTCGAGAGCCATGGCGTTTCCTCGAAGACAGTGCCCTTGTGCAGGCTTTTCTTCCGAAGCCCCGGGCAAGGCTGACATGCAAGTGGACTATTTCCACTTGATCCCGCCGCCGCGTGGCTTCAGTTTCTCCGGTCGGGAAACGCACACACATCCATCCAAGCGCAAACCGCTGTCCACGAGGGAAGGGCTCGCCCATGAATGCCGCACGTCCCGGCTCGGTGCTCAACTATGACGATCTGCGCCGGTTGGCCAAGCGGCGTCTGCCGAAGGTCGCCTATGATTTCATCGAGGGTGGCGTCGATGACGAGACCGGCATGGACCGGAACATCGAGGGTTTCGCCCGCTACAGCCTCGTGCCGCGCTATCTCGTCGACGTCTCGAAGCGGGAGCAGAGCACCGAGCTCTTCGGCCGGCGCTATTCGAGCCCCTTTGGTATCGCGCCGACTGGCCTTGCCGCGCTATTCCGCCCCGGCGCCGATCTCATGCTTGCACGTGCCGCGCGCGACGCGAACGTGCCTTTCATC
This sequence comes from Hyphomicrobiaceae bacterium, assembly GCA_035565975.1. GTDB lineage: Bacteria > Pseudomonadota > Alphaproteobacteria > Rhizobiales > Hyphomicrobiaceae. The sequence continues at coordinate 15,472 of DATMRT010000084.1, read as the reverse complement.
ATGTCGGGAACAGGTAACGGGTCCATTGAGGATCTCGGTCGCGAAGCGCCGGATCACGGCTGGTATCAGCTCTACGCCGCCAGGGACAAGACGATCTCCGACGACATGATCCGGCGCGCGAAGGATGCGGGCCTCAAGACGCTGGTCTTCACCGTCGACGTGCCTGTCCACTCCAATCGCATCCGCAACAAGCGCAATGGCATGTCGCGCCCGCTCAAGCTACCGCTCAAGACGAAGCTCGAAGCGCTCATGCATCCGGGCTGGATGATCCAGTACTATCGCAATGGCGGCCAGCCCATGTTCCCGAACTGGGCGCCCTACGCAGGCCCCGGCGCGCAGAACGACGCCGAGAAAGTCGCCGCTTTCGTCGCTTCGCAAACCACGCCACCCATGAGCTGGGATGACGTGAAGCGCTTCCGCGATCTCTGGCCGGGCAACTTCGTGATCAAAGGCATCATGCATCCGCGCGATGCGGAGCTGGCGCGCGATGCAGGCGTCGATGGCCTCATGGTGTCGAACCACGGGGCGCGCCAGCTCAATGCGTCGCCCTCGCCGATGGAAGTGTTCCCGGCGATCCGCGATGCGGTCGGCGATAAGATGACGCTCATGCTCGATAGCGGCGTGCGCAGCGGCACCGACGTCGCCAAGGCACTGTGTCTCGGCGCCAAGTTCGTCTTCGTCGGTCGCATGACGCTCTATGCGGTCGCGGCGGGCGGAGAAAGGCTCGCTTCGCGGGCGCTCGATATCGTGCGCAACGAGCTCGACCTGGTCATGGGCAACATGGGAGCGCCGAACATTGCGGCGCTCGGGCCTGATTTCCTTATGTGGGACGATCCCGAGGACCTGAAGCGCAACCGCCGGCCCTGAAGCCTGCTACGCGCCATCGACCTTGTATTTCTTGAACTCGGCGACGAGGCCCTGCAGGGCGTTTGCGACCTCGAGCCCGGTCTCGACGAGCGTCTTGAGACTCGCGCGCTCCTGGATGAGCTTGTTGAGCCGGTCCTGCTGTTCGCCGAAGCCGAAATAGATGGGTTCCGGCGCGACGATCTCGCCATCCTCGACGGCGCACATGATGTCGAAGGCATTCTGCGAGGCGAGCACCAGCATCGACGCGACGTCGTTCATGAGCTGATGGTAGATGCGCGCGAGCCCGGCATCGATTCGCGGCCCGTGCACGCCGAACTTCAGCGGCGAAGCGGCAGCGGCGCCCTCGCCGGCGAAGAGGCGGGGATTGCGGTTGAGGCGCCTGAAGATCTCCTGGAGACCGAGACAGCACGATTCGAGATCGCGCAGGATCAGTCCGACTTTGCGGCGGCCGCGCGAGCCCTCGGGAACGCGCTCCTGTCCGACCCAGTTGACCGCGGCAATGGAGGCGATCGCAGCCAGCGCCGAGATCGCCGGCAGCACGACAGCCAGAGGGTCGGGCGCGATCCGCGTGTCGGTCTCCTCGCTGTCGCCATCCCTGGGCCTCGCAGGCGCTGGTGGTCGTGGCGGTCGTCCCAAGCTGTTCCTCCGCGGCGCCTGACGATCTGATCCCGAAGCCTTTAGTGGAGGAATGCGGCGAAGGACAGCGCCGCGCGGTCATGCCGCGCATGGTCTTGCGCGGTATCAAGGCCGCTGCGGCCCGGCGCGGTCAGACTTCCAACATCACAAGCTGGAGGAACGGAAGCCGTGGCGCGAATCGTCATTATCGTGGGGCACGCGCTCTCCGGGACCTATTGCGGTGCTTTGGCCGAGGCCTACATGCGCGGCGCCGAGACCGCGGGGCATGAAGTCTCTCTTTTCAATACAGCTTCCATGAAGTTCGACCCTGTGCTCCGTGGGGCCTATCGCACGTTGCAGCCCCTCGAGCCCGATCTCGCGGCGGCGCGCAGCGCTATCCTGGCGGCCGATCACATGGTGCTGATCTTTCCGCTCTGGCTCGGCACGCTGCCGGCGATCTTCAAAGGTTTTCTCGAGCGGATCATCCAGCCCGATATTTTCGAGCCGGCGAAGACGGGCAAATTCGCGACGCCATGGACGGGAAAATCGGCGCGCGTCGTCATCACCATGGGTATGCCGGGGTTCGTCTACCGCTGGTACTTCGGCGCTCACGCGCTCAAGATGCTCAAACGAAATATTCTTGGCTTTCTCGGCGTCGCACCGATCCGCAGCACCCTTCTCGGCAATATCGAGGGCGTCTCGAACGACCGCCGCACGCGCTGGCTCGCGGATATGGAGGCACTCGGCCGCGCGGCACGATAGGGCGCTACTCGCAGAAGCTCTTGTAACGTCGCTTCGCCATATCGAGGTGGAAGTGATCGCGATGCGCCTCGTTGGCCTCGGGGCCGAGGACGGTGCCGAACGTCCCGCAGGCGGCTTCGTGAATTTCGCGCAGGAACTGGCCGCGTGGTCCGGGATTTTGCGCCGTTGCGGCAAGCGAGGCCGAGGCGGGCATCACGACCGACGGTTTCTCGCGTGCGAGGCGGGCGGCCTCCTTCGCGGCTTCCCTTGCCTCCTCGCGCGCTTTCTGCCGCTCGGCGCGCTTGAGACGCCGCCGTTCGCGCGGAGAGAGTTGCCGCTCCTCGACTTCGGTCTCTTTGCCGGCTTGGGTTTCCGCCTTCGCGTTCGCTTTGATCTCGGTTTTCGGGTCGCTCTTGGGATCCGACTTGGCTTCGCCCTTGGTTCCGCCAGCGCCTTTGGCGGTGCCTTTCTCAGCCGCCGCTTTTGCCGCCGCTTCCCTGGCAGCCTTGGCCGCGGCTTCGGCGGCTGCGGCTGCCGCCTTGCGTGCGGCTTCGGCAGCCTTTTCGGCCGCGATCTGCGCCGCGATATCGCGCGCGGTCGGACCCCAGTCGCGCTTCAGATCGATGACCTGCCCGTCTTCGGTGTGGAAGTCGCGAACGTCGAGCGCGTTGGCGAGCGCGTGCTCGCTGAGACGCGTCGACGTGCGCCCCGGCGCATTCCGGCAGGAATAGTCGCTGATGTTGCTGATCTTGGTGATGGGCTTGCCGAAAACGCGCTGCGCGGCGGGCTGCACGTCCTTCTCCATCCAGTGCGCGAGCGCGACCACGAGATCGCATGTCATGGTTGCGGGTGGCGAGACGCCGACTTTGATCGTCTTGCCGATGCTGATGAGCTTGACCGGCCCAGCCGAGCCGCAACCGCCCTTGCGTACGGGATCAGCGGGCTCGACTTCCGCATCGACGCCTTTGAGCACTTCGGCACAGCGCGCGCGCTCCGCGTTGATCTCCTCGTCGGTCCACGTGGCGAGGATTTCGGGTGTGCCAGGGAGGAGTTTCGGCCAGCGGCCGCGCTTGCTGGGCTCGGCTTCGGGCACGACACGCAGCGGATTGCGCAGCGGGACAGGCAACTCGGCCGCCCGCTCGGGATTGCGCTCGGGCAGCGGCAGCTCGGCCTCGCGCACCGGATTGCGCTCGGGAAGGGGCAGCTCGGCTTCGCGCACCGGATTTCTCTCCGGCAGCGGCTCGCTTGCCACCGTCATGGCGCCAGCCACATTCAGCAGCAACAGCGACCCGGCCACGGCACCGGCTGTCGTCAGCACGCGCATACGATGGCAGCTCCGTACAGGCATGGCTTTCTTCAACGGGTGATGCCCTTCAGCAGTTGCCTTCGCAGCGCGGGAATCATACGACCTCTGCCAATACCTCATGACGTGCCGATCCGGCCATCCGATGGCGGGGGCCCGGTGCGTTCGCTAAGGTGCTGTTCCAGTGGCGTATGAAGAGAGAGGCTCGATGGGCGCGCAAGGCGGTGTTGCGGATGCTGTGGACGGCCTTGCGTGCGAGCAGCGCGGTGCCATGGCGCTCGTCACGCTCGCGCGGCCAGAGAAACGTAACGCGCTGACCATCGCGGCGCGCGCGCGGCTCGCCGAGCGCCTGCCGAAATACGCGCGCGACCCGATTATTTATGCGGTGGTGATCCGCTCGGCAGTCGACGGTATCTTCTGTGCCGGCGGCGATGTCGTCGAGATGGCGGCGCTCGCCGATGGTGACCTTGAGGCAGCCGAGAAAGCGCTCGCGGACGAGATCATGCTCGTTTGGCTGGCTGAGTGCTTCACCAAGCCGACCATATCGTTCATCGACGGCCCGGTGATGGGCGGCGGCAACGGCATCAGCCGCTTCGGCACGCACCGCATAGCCGGGGAGCGCTACCGTTTTGCCATGCCCGAGACCGCGCTCGGCTTCATCCCCAACAACGGCCTCGCCCATACGTTCGCGCGCATGCCGAAGGACATCGGCATGTATCTCGCACTGACAGGGGAGTCGCTTGGCCCGGCGGATGCCTACCATTTGGGGCTCGCCACGCACTGCATCCCGGCAGCCGAGTTCGACGTCATCATGGCGGCGCTCACGGATGCCGAGCCCGTGGACCCCTTGGTCGATGACCGCCACAAGGATCCGGGGCCGGCGCCCATTCTGGCGCTGGGCGACGTCATCACGCGCACATTCAATGCGGGCACGGTCGCCGAGATCCTCACACGCCTCGAGCGCGAGCGTGGTCCTCACGCGTCCTGGGCCGAGGCCACACGGGCGCGCCTCCTCGAACGCTCGCCGACGGCGCTCGCCGTCGCCCATCGACTGGTCCGAGAGGCATCGTCGATGCAACTCAAGGAGCTGCTGGAGCTCGAGCACGCGCTCTCCTGCCGCATGATGGAGCTCCCCGATCTCCATGCGGGCATCCGCGCCCGCCTCACGGCGCGTGGGGAGGTGCCGCGTTGGCGCCCGTCACGGATCGAGGACGTGAGCCCGGCCACGCTCGACGCGATCTTCTCGAGCCCCGAAGTCCATCACGTCCGGCTGCCGGAGCGACGGACGATGCAGGAAATGCTTGCCTGAAAACTGGAATAACATTTGTTATGGCATGTATTTTCTCGTGCCAAAAAGAGAATAGATAAATCGTTTATTTAGTATGTCTATTAGCGCAAGATTTAATTTGCTCATGTAGCTTGCCGGTTAATTCGGGGATCTCTATCGGTCGGGACGCACCCACTGAGCCGGAGGCAGTATCATCATGAGTGCAGTACTGGAAAAAGTACGTCCGCGCGAAACCGCGACGGGTGAGGATTTCCGGAGCGAGTATTTGCAGGCTCTACGCCTGATAGAGCGGCTTCACCGCCTGCTCCTCGACGTGATCAAGGACGAGTTCGATCGCCAGGGCGGCGCCGAGCTCAACAGCGTGCAGGCGCTATTGCTCTACAACATCGGCGAGAGCGAGCTGACGGCCGGCGAGCTCAAGACGCGCGGCTACTATCTCGGCTCGAACGTCTCTTACAACCTGAAGAAGCTCGTCGACATGGGCTATCTTCACTACAAGCGCTCCGAGGTTGACCGCCGCTCGGTGAAGGTCAGCCTGACGCCCAAGGGTATGGCGGCGTGCGACATCGTCGACAAGCTGTACCATCGCCAGCTCGGCTCGCTCGAGGTCGTCGGCGAGGTCAACCAGGGCGATGTGCAGGGGCTCAACCGGGCCCTGATGCGTCTCGAGCGCTTCTGGTCCGACCAGATCCGCTACCGTCTGTAGTCGCGGTCAAGACGGCCAATGTTTCCAACAGGAGCTGCTCATCGCAGCTCCTGTTTCTATTTTTACTATCCGAAGCGGCCGGTGATGTAGTCGCGCGTGCGTTCCTCGCGCGGGTTCGTGAAGATGGCCTGCGTTTCCCCCTCCTCGACCAGGACGCCGAGATGGAAGAAGGCCGTGCGCTGCGAGACGCGCGCTGCCTGCTGCATCGAGTGCGTGACGATGATGATGCAGAAGTTCGAGCGCAGCTCGTCGATCAGCTCCTCGATCCTCGCGGTCGCGATCGGGTCGAGCGCGGAGCACGGCTCATCCATGAGAATGATGTCAGGGCTCACGGCTATGGCGCGCGCGATGCACAGGCGCTGCTGCTGACCGCCCGACAGGCCGGTGCCCGAGTCGTTGAGCCGGTCCTTGACCTCCTTGAGCAGGCCCGCCTTCTCGAGGCTCGTCATTACGATCTCGTCGAGATCCGTCTTGCTCTTGGACAGGCCGTGGATGCGCGGGCCGTAGGCCACGTTCTCGTAGATGGACTTCGGGAACGGATTGGGCTTCTGGAACACCATGCCGACGCGGGCGCGAAGCTGAACGACATCGAGTGCGGGATCGTAGATGTCCTTACCGTCGATCTCGATCTTGCCCGTCACGCGGCAGATCGGGATCGTGTCGTTCATGCGGTTGATGCAGCGCAGGAAGGTCGACTTGCCGCAGCCAGAGGGGCCGATGAAGGCCATCACCGCCTGGTCGGGAATATCGACGGTGACATCCTTGATGGCGTGCTTCTCGCCATAGTGCACGTTCACGTTCCGTGCGACGACCTTAGCCGCCGGAGCAGGCTTTGCGGGCACGTACGGCTGTGCGGTCGGGATGCCTTGGGTGGTCATATCCATGTTGATCTCTACTCTCTCAGATCCGATTGAGCTACCAGCGACGCTCGAAGCGCTTGCGCAGCCAGATGGCCGTGCCGTTCATGACAAACAGGAAGACGAGGAGGACGACGATCGCCGCCGCCGTCTTGGCCTGGAAGGCGAGCTCGGGCAGATCGGACCACAGATAGATCTGCACCGGCAGCACGGTCGCCGCGTCGGTGATGCTCGTCGGCACATCGACGATGAAAGCGACCATGCCGATCATCAGGAGCGGCGCCGTCTCGCCGAGCGCGTGCGCCATGCCGATAATGGTGCCGGTCATGATGCCCGGCATGGCGAGCGGCAGGACATGATGGAAGATCGCCTGCTGGTGCGAGGCGCCGACGCCGAGCGCGGCCTCCTTGATCGATGGCGGAACGGCCTTGAGGGCGGCACGCGAGGCAATGATGATCGTCGGCAGCACCAGCAAGGCCAGCACGAGGCCGCCGACGAGCGGCGCTGATCGTGGCAGTCCGAAGAAGTTGAGGAACACGGAGAGGCCGAGCAGACCGAACACGATCGAGGGGACGGCCGCGAGATTGTTGATGTTGACCTCGATGATGTCGGTGAACCGGTTCTTCGGCGCAAACTCCTCGAGATAGATGGCGGCGGCGACGCCGACCGGCAGGCAGAGCGCCAGGGTGACGATCAGCGTCAGCGCGGTCCCGACAACGGCGCCGCGAATGCCGGCGAGCTCCGGCTCGCGGCTGTCGCCGGACGTGAAGAAGCGCCAGTTGAAGGACCGTTCGACCTGGGCGTTCGCCTTGAAGCGCTCGAGGAAGGCAACCTCGAGGTCGCTGATCTTGCGCTCGCTCTCGGGGCGCGCGTAGGTCACGATGCGCCAGTCACTGGGCTTGGCCTCGTTCGTCGCGGCGAGCGTCAGGAGGACGTCGCCCTCGATGCGGTCGGCGGCGACCTCGCTGATCTTGACAAGCCCGCCATTGATCTCGACGAGCAGGGAGGGCAGGCGGCTGTCGAGGCGTTCGGCGGCGGTGCTGTCCTTGCTGCGCGCCAAGAGCTCTTCGGCCTGCTTGCGCAGCTCGGCCGCGCGGTCGGCGGCGTCGGGCGCCGTGCTGCGGGCGATGCGTTCGGCCTCCGCGGACAGCAACGACGCGCGCTCAGTCATGATCAGCTTCAGCGCGACCAGGTTCTCGGAGAAGTCGGCGGCCGACGACGTGATCGTAATCGTTCCCGTTGTATCGCTCGGCGTAGCTGTCCCGCGGCTGGCACGGGTGAAGATCGGCGTGCCGCCGCCCTTGAAATATAGATCCGCGTCGTCGGAGAGCAGCAGCGATGTCTTCACGCTCGTTCCGATCAATGCGGGATCCGCCGCAAGGCGCTCGCGCAGACCGTCGGCCGCGCCCGAGCTCAGAAGACGGATCAGCGTACGCTCCGGCCCGCGCCCTTGGACGCCGGGAATCGCCGCCTTCAGCGCATTCCGCAAGACGGGGAGATAGTCCGCATTGCGGATGGCGGCCGGGTTGTACTTCTGATCGGGAGCGACGAGGTCGGCGGGCACTGCGACATTGAGCACAAGCGAGGTGGTGCTGAAGGCCGGGAGGGACTTCATGAAGACATCGGCCAGCAGAACGGCGAGGAATATCGCCGCGGTCGCGATCGCCATCAATCCGTAGGCCTTGAAACGAGCCTCGGCGCGATAGCGGCGGCGGACGGCCGCCTGAGCCGCCGGCGACGTCGTGTCGAAACGCCGACGCGCAATTGCCGAGGTCGTATGAGCCGTGGTGTCAGTCATATTGCTCTCGATATCTACGAACGATCTGCTGCGCGATCACGTTGAGCATCAGCGTGACGAAGAAGAGCACGAAGCCGAGCGCGAAGGCCGCGAGCGTCTTGGCGCTGTCGAATTCCTGATCGCCGACGAGAATGGTCTTGATCTGGACCGTGATCGTCGTGACGGCGTCGAGCGGGTTGAACGTGAGGTTGGCGGCGAGACCCGCGGCCATGACGACGATCATGGTCTCGCCGATGGCGCGGCTGATCGCCAGCATGAAGGCCGAGACGATGCCGGGAAGTGCCGCTGGGAGCACGACCTTCTTGATGGTCTCGGATTTGGTCGCGCCAAGGGCATACGCGCCGTCGCGCAGCGACTGCGGTACGGCATTGATCACGTCGTCGGAGAGGGACGAGATGAAGGGGATAATCATCATCCCCATGACGAGACCGGCGGCGAGCGCGGACTCGGAAGCGACATCGAGGCCGAAGCTTTCGCCCCAGCCCCGAATGTGGGGCGCGACGGTCAAAGCCGCGAAGAAGCCGAGCACGACCGTCGGGATTCCGGCGAGGATCTCCAGCAGCGGCTTGGCCCAGGCGCGAAAGCGCGGCGAGGCATACTCCGAGAGGTAGATGGCCGAGAAGAGACCGAGCGGTCCGGCGATGATGATGGCGATCATCGTGATGAGCAGCGTGCCGGTCAGCAGGGGAATGAAGCCGAAGGCCGTCTTGATATCGCCCTGGTCGGCCCGCAGCGCGGCCTGCGGGTTCCATTCGGTCCCGAACAGGAATTCCGCGACCGTCGGGCGGCCCTTGAGTGCGGGATCGAAGAAGAAGCGGTACGTCTCCCACATGACCGAGAAGACGATGCCGATCGTGGTCAGGATCGCGACCAGCGCGCAGAGAACGAGCACGAGCGTGACGAACCGCTCGAAGAGATTGCGTGCCCGGAAGCTTGGGCTGATGCGGCTCAGAACGATGAAAAGAGACACGAGCCCGAGCGCAACTCCGAGGCCGAGGATGATCCAGCGCCCCGTGGAGTAGATGCTCGCATAGTGAGCGGCTGCATCCCGCAATGCCGGCGAGGGTTCGCCCTGGTGGTTTCCGCTCAGGATGTTCCCGACGTCGCGCAGAATGACGCCGCTCTGAAGCGGATCGTTCGCGGCCTCAGGCGGAAAATAGGAAAAGACGCTCGATGTTGCGATGTGCTTCACGATCGGGGTGCCGATCGCGAAAACGAGGAACATCGGAACGATGAGCGAAACGGCTGCGAAGAGACCATGATACGTCGGCAGCGAGTGAAGCGCGCCTTGGGGACCGCCCTGGAGCGCTTTCGCGCGCTGGGCAGCAAGGACGTATCCGGCGACGACCAGACAGGCGAGCGTGAGGAAATATACGGCTGTCATCGTCGTATTCCTGGTGCGGTATGGGTGGCCCGGGGCCTTGTCGGCCCGGGCCACCTTGGGTGAGTTTGCTGCGGCAGTGGACTTACTTCACGTCGGCGGCCGTCAGGGCTTTCATGCTCGTCGCGTTGGCGGCAATCGTCTTGGCCTCGCTCGGCGGCAGCGCAATCAGGCCCTTGAGTGCAAGATAGCCATCCTTCGACATGGCCTTCGACGAGACGTACTCGGCGACAAACTTGTCGATGCCCGGGATAACACCGACATGCTGCTTCTTCACGTAAATGAAGAGCGGACGGGCGCCGGCGTACTTGCCTGCAGCGATGGCATCATACTCAGGAGCGACGCCATTGATCGGCACGCCGCGCAGCTTCGCTGTATTCTCCTCCAGGAAGGAGTAGCCGAAGATGCCGAAGGCGTTCTTGTTGGCCTCGAGCTTCTGGACGATCACGTTGTCATTCTCGCCGGCTTCGACATAGGCGCCGTCCTTGCGGATGGACTTCCATACCTTGTCGAATGCCTTGCTGTCCGACTTCTTGAGCGCCGCGAGCGCGGGGATCTTGAGAGCGCCGACTTCCATGAAGAGCTCGTGGAAGGCGTCACGCGTGCCTGACGTCGGAGGCGGGCCGAGGATCTCGATCTTGACGTTCGGCAGCGAAGGATCGATGTCCGACCAGTTCTTGTAAGGATTGGCGACGAGCTTGCCGGACTTGTCCGGCACCATCTCGGCAACGGCGAGGAAGGCCTGCTCGAGTGTCAGCTTGAGAGCGGGACCAGCCTTCGACTGGGCAATGGTGATGCCGTCGATGCCGACCTTGATCTCGACGATGTCCTTTACGCCGTTCTTCTGGCAGAGCTCGAACTCGCTCTTCTTGATCGCGCGCGAGGCGTTGCTGATGTCGGGATGATCGGCGCCGACACCGCCGCAGAAGAGCTTGAAGCCGCCGCCGGTTCCAGTCGACTCGACGACCGGCGTCTTCAAGCCGCCGGTTTTGCCAATCTGCTCGGCGACAGCGGTGGTGAACGGATAGACCGTCGACGAGCCGACGATCCGAATCTGGTCGCGTGCCGAGGCTGCATCAGCAAAGCCGACAGCGCCCGCAGCAGCCAAGGCCGCCGCGGCAATCATGAATTTCGTGCTCATTGTATTCTCCCACGAGCATCAGAGCCGAGGCCAGCACTCCCGCAATCTGCCTCGCCGGGCCCCTTGGCCCTGGCAGACTCCTAGCCCAGAGCCATAATCGTTTCGTGACAGTGTAGTGCTTTGATATTACGCTAGATAATCTGGTTAATGCCGCTGACGCCCTATCTCCCGTTGCGCGCGTGTTCACTCCGGCGCGCGAGCGGCCATGACATTGATGGCGTGAGGCAGTATGGATGCGCGAGGGCCGCATCAGGTCACGACGGACAATACCCATGGCAGCTCAACAAGATGGCGGCGGGACGGAGCGCGCGGGAGGCACTCTCGAACGCCTCGCCACGACGATCCGGGAGCGGCGCGAGGCGGGCGCCGATACGTCCTATACGCGGCTGCTTCTCGATGGCGGTGTGCCGCGGTGCGCGAAGAAATTCGGCGAAGAGGCCGTCGAGGTCGTCATTGCCAGTCTCGGCGAGGACGACAGGGCGCTCGAGGGCGAGGCGGCCGATCTGGTCTATCATCTGCTCGTGCTCCTCGAAGCGCGCGGCGTTACCATCGATGCCGTGCTGGCGACACTCGAGCAGCGCATGGGCCTCTCGGGCCTAGCCGAAAAAGCGAGCCGCAGCCGCAAGGAGAGCTGAATCCATGCGCGATGTCCTGCAGCAGGAAGAGGCGGCAGCACGGTCCGGCGTCCTTTTTTCGCCCTATCGCACGTTCAGCCGAGCCGACTGGGCGCGATTGCGTGCGGATACGCCGATGACGCTGGTGCCGCGCGATCTCGCGGCGCTCTCGGGTCTCATCGAAGAACTCTCGATCGAGGAGGTGGAGCAGATCTACCTGCCGCTCTCGCGCTTGCTCAATCTCTACGTTGCCGCATCGCAGGAGCTGTATGCCGTCACGTCGAAGTTTCTCGGCCGGCAGGGGCGCCGCGTGCCTTTCATCATCGGCGTTGCGGGCTCTGTTGCGGTCGGCAAGAGCACGACGGCGCGTGTGCTGCGCGCGCTGTTGGCGCGATGGCCCGACCATCCGCGCGTCGATCTCGTGACGACAGATGGCTTCCTGTGGCCCAATCACGAGCTCGAAGCGCGCGGCATCATGCACCGCAAAGGTTTTCCCGAAAGCTTCGATCTCACACGCCTGCTGAATTTCCTTGGCGACGTGAAATCGGGTCGCGAGAAGGTCGCAGCTCCCGTCTACTCGCACTTCCACTACGACATCATTCCCGGCCAGCAGATCGTGGTCGATCGGCCTGACATCCTGATCGTCGAGGGTCTCAACGTGCTTCAGCCGGCACGGTTGCCGAAGGACGGCGCGGCCATTCCCTTCGTCTCCGATTTCTTCGATTTCTCGATCTACATCGATGCCGATCCGCAGGTGATCGAGGCTTGGTACGTGAAGCGCTTCATGCGCCTTCGGACGACGGCGTTCCGCGATCCGGCGGCCTACTTCCACCGCTACGCGCACCTGACCGACGAGCAGGCCCACGCGAAGGCGCTCGAGATCTGGAACGGCATCAACCGCATCAATCTCGACGAGAACATCCTGCCGACGCGCCAGCGCGCGCGCTGCATCCTTCGCAAGGGTGAAGGTCACGCCGTCGATGCCGTGCTGCTGCGGCGACTCTGATCAGTCCTTGCGGGCCTTGTCCGGCCGCGTCTGCATCAGACTGAGCCACGCATTAAACGCTTCAGCGCCCTGGCGCATGGCGGTCGCTGTCGGCGGCATGTCGAGGGCAGCCTTGGCCATGCGGGCCTGAAAGGCGAGGCCGGCGGCGGTCATCCGCCAGCCGAGCGCCATCCACGGGTGTGCCATTGCCATGAGGCCGACCGCGGGATGCGTCGCCGGGTGCAGTGTGTGCACGGGCGTTGCCGGCGGCTCGGTCTTCGGCTGATAGCTTGCGCCCGTCTGCGGCTTGCTTGCGCGCGGAGCCTGGTCGAGCGCGCCGATCTTCCTCGCTGCGTGAGCGAGGAGCGGCGCGGCCGCCTGTGCGCGCGCGGTCGACTTGCGCGGCGTCTGCTCCGTCTCGACCTTCTTCGCGGCCGTGCGCTTCTCGTCGGTGCCCTCGCGCTTCTTGGCCTGCCGGGCCGAGCGTGTCGTCGGATCGGATCTGCGTACTCGTGGGCGCTGGGCTCTGGTTTTCCGGCCAGTCATGTGCGTACCCCGCAAGCGAGACTGATGCTGTGGCACCCGGTATTGAACGGCACCTCGTGTGGCGGCATTATGATGCGCCGCACAAAGATATATTACCGATGGTGCGCTGGCCACCCTGAAATCCAACGCCGGTACGCGGTGGCGGGTTTCAAAATCCGCGCGCGGCGGCGAGGGAGGCGAGTGACGTTTCCGGGCGCGCGCCGATGTGGCCGATGATCTCGCCGGCGGCGAGGCTGCCGAGATGCCCGCAAGTCTCGAGCGGTTTGCCGTTCGTATAGCCATAGAGGAAGCCGGCGGCATAGAGGTCGCCTGCGCCCGTCGTGTCGATCACCTGGCGGATGGGCGCTGCCGGCACGCTCACGGCTTTGTCGCCTTTGAAGATGACGGAGCCCTTGGCGCTGCGCGTGAGCACGGCGATCTTCGCGTCGGCCTTGGCCTGACGCGCGGCCTCCTCGAAGGAGGCGGCATTGTAGAGCGCCACGATCTCCGACTCGTTGGCAAAGAGGATGTCGACGCGGTGGCGGATCAGCTCGAGGAATTCGATGCGATGGCGCTCGACACAGAATCCGTCCGAGAGCGTCAGGGCGACTTCGCGGCCCGCGCGCTCGGCCATGTCGGCCGCGTGCCGGAAGGCTGCTTGCGCGTCCGGCCGGTCGAAAAGATAGCCCTCGAGATAGACGATGCGCGATCCCGTGATGAGCTGCTGGTCGACGTCGCGCGGGCTCAGCTCCGGACTGACGCCGAGGAAGGTGTTCATCGTGCGCTGGCCGTCGGGCGTGACCAGGATGAGCGAGCGCGCGGTCGGCGCGCCGCCCGTGGATGCTGGCGTGTCAAAGGCGACGCCGGCCGCGCGGATGTCATGGCGAAAGACGGTGCCGAAATCGTCTTCGGCGACCTTGCCGATGAAGGCCGCGCGCCCGCCGAGCGAGGCAATGCCGACCATGGTGTTCGCGGCCGATCCGCCGGAGATTTCCACGGCCGGTCCCATCTCCTGGTAGAGATGCGACACGCGGTCGGCGTCGACCAGCATCATATGGCCCTTGGCCAGGTTGTGCTTGATGAGGAAGTCGTTCTTGCAGCGGCCAATGATGTCGACGATGGCATTGCCGATGCCAACGACGTCGTGCTCGATCCTGGCCATGGTGGGGTCCCCCGCGTTCTCCGTGCGGGCGCACTATAATCGTCGGGGTTGCCGGAGCAAGCGCGGCTCGCGGCCCTCTCCCGCGCGAACCGTCAAGTATTTCAGTTCACTCAGCTTCGCGGTGCCGCCGCGAGCCGGGCAAGCTCCATGAGCAGGCGCTCGGCGTGCGCATCCTCGAGGCTCGACGCCGTACGGGCGGCGAGCGCGCTCGCCCGGATGCGGGCCAGGGCGGCGGCGAGCTTCGGCGCCGTCCAGCGCCGGCACTGCGCCTCGACGGCTGAGCGGCGCTTGAAGTGCAACGGCGGGCGGATCTGGCGCATGGCCTCGTCCATGCTGCGGCCGCCCTCGATCGCGCCGCGGATGCGATGGAGGCGGGCGAAGTGCCATTGCACGGCGGCGATGACGGATTGTGCGCCTTCGCCCGAGGCGAGGAGGCGCTGGCAGCCTTCGATCGCGCGCGTGCCATCGCCGGCGGCTGCGGCATCGATGACGCGCTCCATGGCGAGCTCGGAGGCATCGCCGACAATGGCTTCGACGGCCTCGGCATCGATCGTGCCACGTCCGGCGGCATAGAGTGCGAGCTTCTCGACCTCGCCGCGCGAGAGCCCGCGGTCGGCGCCGAGACGCGCGAGCAGCATCTCGCGTGCGTCGGGGGTGATGGAAAGGCGGTATGCGCCGAGCACCTCGTTGATCATGACCTCGAGTGATTGGGCATCGTCGGCGAAAGAGGGGATGGCGGCCGCGTGGGCTGCTTTCTCGAACGCGGCGCGGGCGGCGTCGTCGGGGCGCAGGTTGCCGCCTTCGACGATCAGCACGCCGGCAAGCGACGGCCCTTCGAGGATGGTCCGGAGGAGCGCGCCCGTCACACGCCGGCTCATGGATGTGCGCACGATCTTGCGACCGCCGAACATCGGGAGCGTCAACAGCTCGACAGACAAGCGCTCGCTGTCCTCCTCCAGTTCCGCATCGTCGATGCGGACGATCTCGCCGGGCGGCGTGTCGCGCTGGGCAAGCGACTGCGCGAGCCGCACGGCACGCTCACTCACGAGGCCCGCGTCGGCGCCGTAGATGAGGAACGCGGTCAGGCCGGGATCAGGCCGCGTCAGGACGGCGTTCGCTTGCTGGGCTTTTATGGCGACCATTTTTTGTTTGCCGCGGGCTGGGGGGAAGAGGTGATCCGCCTTCTATCGTGGTGCTATGCCCGCGGCGGCCACATCGATAGCGCATCCGGAAGGTGCCGCCTTCACTTCCCCTTCTCCCCGTTCTTACGGGGAGAAGGTCGGGATGAGGGGCGGCGGCATACGCAACGTCAGCGCAAGTTTCCGCCCCTCACCCTAACCCTCTCCCCGTAAGCACGGGGAGAGGGGATAAGGGCGCGCAAACGTAGCAGCGCGCTCGCTCGCGCGCAAAATCCGAGACGGCGAAATGCGGAAAATCAGGCCGGGGCGCGCGAGAGGTAGGCGCTGAGGCGTACCTTCAACTCATCCGC
>DATMRT010000083.1:0-7558 GCA_035565975.1 Hyphomicrobiaceae bacterium | reverse complement strand
CGGCGGCCCTTGCGTCGGCCAGAGCCGGAGCGCCCTGAGACAGGCCTCCTGGCAAGCCTCCTCGGCCTTGTCGAGATCACGGAAGTGGCGGAGCAACGCCGCAACCACGCGCGGGCGCGCGGAAGTCAGAACGGCGTTGATCCAGCGGGTATCGGTCACGGCGCCTGCTTTCCATCCTTGAAGAGGCCCACCGGGCGGATCTCGTACGAGCCGCCGGGATTGACCTCGGCGAGCTCACGCGCGAACGCCAGAGCTTCCTCCAAGTTCTCGGCATCGTAGATGTAGAAGCCGAGCAGGTGCTCCTTGGTCTCGGCGAACGGGCCGTCGATGATGACCGGCGGCTCGCGATCCTTCCTCAGCGTCGTCGCCGCCGTCGTCGGCAGCAGGCGGGCGACGGGGCCGAGCTTGCCCTGCCGTGCGGCCTTCTCCTGGACGACCGCCAGCTTCGCCATGACGGCATCGTCGTGCTCCTTGGACCACGCGCACACGACGTTCTCGTCGTGGTAGCAGAGGATGGCGTATTGCATCGGCTAGTGTCCCATTCCGAAGTTCGCCTGAGCTTGCCGCTGGTGTCCCGAGCGAACTTCGGAATGAATGGGGACACTAGGGATTCGATGTTGCTCGTGTGATTGAGATCGAGAAATTTGCTCCCAAAGGGGCCGCAAACTTCGGCAAATTTCTCGATCCTCACACGAGGCTCCTTTCATGTGGTCACGCTTCAAGGACGAACGGGGACAGGCATCCCCGACAGCTCCCGCCAAAATTTGTCAGGAGCGTTCAAACGGCTGACTTGCCAAGCTGTTAACCGGCTGTTTGCCAACCATAGGCTACGCTCGGGCATGGCGCGTCTTCTCATACTGCTGGCTATCGCCGCGACGACCTATGCGATCATCATGCCGGGTCCTCCCGGCGTGACG
Organism: Hyphomicrobiaceae bacterium; assembly: GCA_035565975.1. Taxonomy (GTDB): domain Bacteria; phylum Pseudomonadota; class Alphaproteobacteria; order Rhizobiales; family Hyphomicrobiaceae. Next base: position 6,641 of record DATMRT010000083.1, on the reverse strand, counting down.
ATGCCTGTCGATCCGGCCGCTGTCGCTACCGATGCCAGCGCGACCCCGGCCGCATGGGGTCTGCCCGGCCTGGATCTCCTGTCGCTCGCCATCGGCCTCGTTGCGGGCTTCATCATGGGATGGATCTGGCAGCTCCCCTGGCGGACTGTTCCGGAGCTCTTCCGGGAGGTTGTGTTTCGATCCATTCGCGGGGTCGGGATCGTCGGTCTCGCAATGGGCGCGGCAGCCATCCTGCTTTTCTACTGACGAGACCCCGCTCGTTCCTCGCCGGTTCCATCGTTCCAGCGCCTGAGGCTGCCCGGCGGAAAGACCCACTCCGGCGTCACGAACGGCTGGCCCGGCTCCAGACGATACCAGGGCGTGCCGTCCGGTGTATCGCGGCCCTTGAGAACATGTATGTCCTGCGCCGGCATGAAGCTCTGCATGAGCAGGAACCGGCGCCCGCCGGTCCGGGGATGCTCGGCGACATCGGCCACCAGCACGGCGTGGCCCGGGAAACCGCCCTTGATGATCACGTCGCCGATTTCGACGCGGCCATCCCTGACTGGAATGAGCTCGCGCTCGAGCGAATGCGTACCCGCCCATGCGAATACGGTATCCATATAGCGGCGGAAGGAGCCATAACTCGCGTCGGCGGGCGCACGCTTGGACCACACGAGCACACGACCCTGCGCGCGCGGCCGCTCGCCCGCGGCCCAATGGCTGAACGACATGGGCTTGGCCCCGCCGGTATCGTTGAAGGCGATGCGCCGGAACGCGCCGCGTCCAAATTGCCATTCGGCTCTGAGGCGCATGACGGCATCGGCGCACTGCTGGAGATCGCGCGCGCCCGTATCGATGTCGATGACCGCAGCGTGGACATCCTGCCGGGATTTGAGCGCGCCACTGTGCAGGAAAACCTGCGATCCTTCGGGCTTCAGCGGCAGGCCGCGCAGCCAGGCACCAAAACTTCCCTCGCGTGCCGGAATGCGCTCGAATCCCTCCGGCGGCGCAAACCGATGGTCGAGCCGGTCGCTCGCGACGTGCGGTTGCGCCTGCCAGGCGTACGGCCCTGCCGAGGCCTCCCGGCTGAATGCCAAGACCGCCAAGAGCGCGACTGCCACACCGCCCGCTCGCATTCTCACGCCTCACCATCCCGTTCATTCTCGACCGGCAACGCGGCCACAGGGCTTTGGCATATTCATGACGCGGATTGACAGCGTGGCGTCAGGAGCCATTGTCGGACAACGAAGACTGTTTGCGACAAGGGAATGATGGCGATGTCGTCGCTGCTGACAGCAGCACAGCGCGAAGCGTTCGTGCGGCGGGTTCGCATCGAGATGGCCAAGCGCGGCCTGACGCGGACGGCGCTGGCCGAGATCGCCGGCTGCAAGGAGCGCACGCTCGGCAATCTCCTCGCCGGTCAGCCGGTGCGGGATGCGACAGTTGCCGGCGTAGCGCGCGGTCTCGCGATCGATCTCGATACACTGCTCGGCGCACCGGCCGGCAACGGCGCAGCGAACGGTAAACTGACCGGCCACGCCGATGAGAGCTATGGCGGTTACCTGCTCGCGACCTACGAGGACTATCTCGGGCCGTACCTCGCCTATCGGCGCATCTTTTCGCGCAGGAACGCGCTCTATCGCTCGGTGTATGAACTCGATTGGGACGAGGATCTCGCACGCCTGCGCTTTCTCGAGTTGCAGGGCCGTCCGAACGGTCGCGGTGCGGATGCCGCCACGCAGCACGCCGGCGGCGTCTACATCAGCCCGCACACAGGCATGTTGCAGCTCCTCACCACCTTCCAGGGCGCGCTGCGTCTCGTTACGCTCAACCGCTTCCAGCGCGGCGGCGACAAGCTGCGCGGCGTCATTCTCACCCAGAGCGACCGCGAGCGGTTCTATCAGCCCGCAGTCTCGGCCATTTTTCTCCAGAAATTGAGTGGCCGGCAGCGCCTCTCCGAGCTCGAAAAGCGGATCGGCGTGCTCGAGGAGAGCCACGCGGACTTCGAGGCCGCCATGGCCGAGATCGAGGAGATCGAGCGGACGGCCATCTTCCTCGCCGGTCCTGTCGAGAAAAAATAGCGCGCGGGTACGCGGCAGCCTTTCGCCGCGATCGACTATTCCTCGCCAAGCCGCGTCAGATGTGAGCGTGCCGCTTCGTGCCCCGGCTGCATCTCGAGCGCTGCGCGATAGTCGCGGACGGCCGCCTGAGGATCGCCCTTGCCCTCCCACGCGCGACCGCGCTCGACGATGGCATCTGCCGATCGCGGAAAGATCTCGAGCGCGCGATCGGCATCACTTTTCGCCTCGTCGTAGTCACGTGTCTCGACGCGGCTGCGCGCGCGACGAACATAGGCACTCTGATTGCGCGGCTCGAGCGCGATGAGCTGGTTGAGATCGTCGATCGCGGCTTGGTGATTGCCGAGCGTGGCGTGCAGATCGGCGCGCAAACTCAAGACCGGCGCGAAGCGGGGATTGATCTCGATCGCGCGCGTGGCGTCTTCGAGTGCGCGCTCGTTTTGCCCGCCATCCGCCTGATTGAGCCGCGCCCGATTGAAGTACGCCAGCGCGTAGCGTGGGCTGACCTCGATCGCCTTGTCAAAGTCGGAGCGCGCTGGCGGATATTCCTTATTCAGCATCCGCGAGAGCCCGCGGTTGTTGAAAAGCGCGGCATCGCGCGGCCGCATCTCGATGGCCCGGCTGTAATCCTCGATGGCACGCCCGAATGCGCGGAGAGAGTGGAGCGCATATCCGCGCTGCGCATAGGCACGCCAATCAGACGGGTCGAGATCGATCGCACGCGACAGATCCGTGATCGCGCGCCCGTACTCGCGGCCCTGATTGCGTGCCCATCCACGCACGAAATAGGCCTCGGGCACATCCGGATAGCGGTTAATGACATCATCGCAAGCGGCGATTGCCGCGAGATAGGGCCGATTGATACGGCACGATGTCGTGCTGAGATCGGGGCGCGAGACAGGAGTGCGAGGCACCTCGTTCGGGGTCGTCGCCGGAGGCTGGCGTGCAGCCGTCTCGGTCTCGCCGCGCTTGCCGGATAGCCGGTCGAGCTTGCGTCGGATCTCGTCGACGAGATCCTGCTGGCTCTTCGGTTGGCTCGGAGTGGTCTTCGCCGAAGGCGGCGTGGCGCTCTCCTTACCGAAGGTCTCTTCGATGGTACGGCGTGCCTGCTCCATGATCTCGTTCGGATTGAAGCGTTTTGCACCGGGCTCCGGCGTCGGCACGGCCGGCTGGGGCGGCGGCCGCGCGGGAAGCTCCGGCCTGTTCGGCAGCGTCACCGTCGGAGCGGGCGGCGGCGCGGGTTGCCGGCTCGCGGTCTCGCGCCCCTTACGACGGGCATCCTCGGCGGCCTTCTCGCGGGCCTCGTCAGCCTTTCGGCGCGCCGCAGCTTCGCGCTCTGCCGCCTTGCGCTCTTGCTCTTGGCGCGCGGTCGCCTTGCGCTGAGCTTCCCGGCGCGCCTCGGATTGCCCCGGCAGCGACCACACACCGAGTAGGTTCGTCGCGCTCAGCACGAGAACGAGCGCAATGGCGAGCACGATAAGGAAACGGGCTGGCGATGTACCGCGCTCTTCCCGCGCTGTGGCGTCCTGAGCGAGTGTCGAGCGCGCGCGCCTCTCGGGCGCCGCCGAACTCCTAGGGTCGCCACCCTCAGCCTGTGGATCGACCCCAGTCATGGCTTCTCACCGAGCCTCGTCAGGTTCTCGCGCGCGGCGGTAAAAGTCGCATCCGTATCGAGCGCGCGGCGATAGTCGGCGATCGCGCGGTCGCGGCTGCCCTGGCGCTCATGCGCGACGCCACGCGCGTTGATCGCGCGCGCGGAACGTGGATTGAGCTCGACGGCCTTGTCAAAGTCGGCCATGGCACTGACGAAATCCTCCAGCTCGAGATGGCTGAGACCGCGGTTCTCGAAAGCCAGCGCGTAGGTCGGATTGATCTCGATCGCCTTGTCGAGGTCGGCGATGGCCCGGCCATGATCGCCTGCGCTGAGAACGTGCGCCCGCGCACGATTGTTGTAGGGCACTGCGTAACGCTGATCGAGCTCGATGGCGCGACCGAAATCCGCGAGAGCGTGCGCGTAATCCTTCAAGTCCAGATAGGCGACGCCACGATCGTTGTGAAAGGTTGGGCTCCGTGGGTTCAGTTCGATAGCCTTGTTGTAATCCAGAAGCGCGCGATCGAAGTCGCTCAGGCGCACGTACGTCAGCCCGCGCTGTGAGTAGTAGGCTGGCCGCAACTTGGGTTCGAGCTCGATGGCGCGATTGAAGTCGGTCAGCGCCCGCTCGGGTTGATTGCGTTCGCGCAGCGCCCAGGCGCGGATGAAATAGGCCTCCGCATAGTCGCCATGCCGCGCAATAATCTGGGAGCATGCCGGAACAATCGCGGAAACGGGCTTGCTCATCTGGCAGTCGGTTTCGGCGAGGTTCGGGCGCTCAGGTGCAGGGGTGGGCGGCGGCGCAACCGGCACGGGTGGCGCAGATTGTGGCTCTTCCTTCGCCTTCAGCCTCTCCGCCTCGTCGCGAATCCGCTTCGATGCCCGCTCGAGGGCGAGCTTGAGCTGCGCCTCGCGCTCGGCGTCGCTTTTCCCCGCCTTCTCAGCCTTTCGGGGCTGGGGCTCAGGCAGCTTGGGGATCGCCGGCGCTTTCTGCATCGGCGGCCTCTCGGGCCTGTAGCTTTTGCGCTCAGCCTGCTGGCGCGCCGCCGTCTGTCCCGGAGACTCCCAAAGGCCGGCGTAGTTCGAACCGAAGATGAGGATCGCGAGGCCCAGCACGAAGGCCACCACGCTGCGGCCGATGCGTGCGTCACGATCAGTGGCTGCACGCTCCGCGCCACCGGACGAGCGGGACGTGTGATAGCGGGCGTGCGGCTGGACGACGGAGACACGCGGCTTGGCCGCCGGCGGCGCCTTCGCGGGCTCGGCTGGCGGTCCAGCTTGCATCGGGACCTTTTGAGTGGCCTGTGCGTCTTGCGGCTTAGCAACCAGTGCACCGGCCGCCTTCACGACGTCCCACTTGGATGCCCCCCACTTGGACGATTTCTGGCTACTCATGGACCGGTCGATCTCCGGCAGTATATGGCGGGGCCCCGCCCCCTCGATGATTCGCCCAGCACGCGCAAACTGTTGCACCAGGGGCCGCGCCCGCGCAATGGTGGCGGAAAGCGTCGGCCTGATGGCGGGCGCCGCAATAGATCTCGGGGAAGGAACAGAATCATGCCATCGCTCGATGGACGGGTCGCCGTTGTCACCGGCTCGGCGCGCAATATCGGTCGCGCCACGGCCCGGATGCTGGCCGGCGAAGGCGCGTCGGTCGTCATTCACGCGCGTAAGGACAAGGAAGGGGTCGACGAGGCCGTCGGGCTTCTCACAGCCGCGGGCGCGACCGCGATCGGCCATATCGCCGATGTCTCAACCGAGGTGGGCGCGCAGAGCCTGATCGATGCCGCCGTCTCACGCTTCGGGCGCGTGGACATCCTCGTGAACAATGCCGCCATCCGCCGCAACACGCCGCTTGTCGAGATGTCCTACGCCGAATGGCGCGAGGTCATTGCCAACAGCCTCGACTGCGCCTTTCTGTGCACGCGGTCGGCGGCCCCGCATATGATCAAGGGCGGCTGGGGCCGGATCGTGAATATCGGCGGCATTTCCATGTTCAAGGGCACGCCGGGGCGCACGCACGTCTCGGCGGCCAAGGCCGGCATGGTCGGCATGGCCCGCTCGCTCGCCTCCGAGCTTGCCCCTCACAACATCACGGTGAACGTCGTAGCCCCCGGCGCGATCGATACGGTACGGAGCGGAGCGGCAGGCGCCCGGCCCGCCACCACGACCGCGGCCTCCAATCCCATGGGCCGTGATGGCCGGCCCGAGGAGATCGCCCACATCGTAACCATGCTCTGCCGGCCTGATGCCGCCTACACGACCGGTCAGACCATCGAGGTCAACGGCGGCGCGCATTATTGACGGCTCTCAAGCCAGCGGGTCGCAGTTGAAAGCGCGTCTTGCGGCCGCTAAGAGAGGCGGACCATGCTGCTTCGTGCGTTCATACGCCGCCCCGGGCGAATTCGCGTCCCGGCCGCCTCCGGGCGCCGGGTCTGGGCACATCTGCGCGTCAGAAGTGCACGTCAAATCAACGCGTAAGGCTTGCCGGACACGCCGTGGTCCGCTGCCACCGATCCGTGACGGAGCGTGCCCTTTGTGGGCCGCCTCCCGATCGTCCGAGCCCCCGAGGCCGACCTCATGACCGATACCAAGACCGACGCCCGCGACTGGAGCAAGACGCTCTTCCTCCCGGAGACCGCATTCCCGATGCGTGCCGGGCTCCCGCAGATGGAGCCGCGGATGCTCGAGCGGTGGGCGAAAATCCGCCTCTACGACAAGCTCCGCGAGAGCGCCGCCGGCCGCGCCAAGTTCATCCTTCATGACGGCCCGCCCTACGCCAACGGCAACATCCACATCGGCCACGCACTCAACAAGATCCTGAAGGATCTCGTGACGCGCTCGCAGCAGATGCTGGGGCATGACTCCAACTACGTGCCGGGCTGGGACTGCCACGGCCTCCCGATCGAGTGGAAGATCGAGGAGGAGTACATGGCCAAGGGCAAGGCCAAGCCGAACCTCAAGGACCCGGTGGCCATGAAGGCCTTCCG
>DATMRT010000082.1:0-5420 GCA_035565975.1 Hyphomicrobiaceae bacterium | reverse complement strand
GATCTGGCGCCGTCCGACATCGAAGCCTTCGCGCGGGTGCTCGCGGAGCGTCATGGTGCGAAGATTTCCGTGACGGCTGGTGATGATCTGCTGGCGGCGAACTTTCCGCTCATTCACGCAGTCGGCCGGGCGAGCCCGCGTCCGCCGCGCCTCATCGACATCACTTGGGGACCGGCGAACGCGCCCAAGATTACGCTCGTCGGCAAGGGGATCACGTTCGACACCGGCGGCCTCGACCTGAAGCCCGCGAGCGCCATGCTTCTCATGAAGAAAGACATGGGCGGGGCTGCCACGGCGCTATCGCTCGCCCACATGATCATGGGGCAGGGGCTCAAATGCCGTCTGCGCGTCATCATCCCGACGGCCGAGAATTCGGTCGGCGGCGATGCCTTCCGGCCGGGTGACGTGCTCGCGAGCCGTCTGGGCCTCAGCGTCGAGGTCGGCAACACGGACGCGGAAGGCCGCCTCGTGCTCGCCGATGCGCTGGCGCTTGCCGATGCCGACGAGCCCGACAGCATCTTCGTATTTGCAACTCTGACCGGCGCGGCGCGCTCTGCCCTTGGCCCCGATCTTCCGGCATTCTTCACCAATGACGATGATCTCGCCCGCAGCTTGCCGCCGCTCGCCGCCTCCATCGGCGATCCGTTGTGGCACATGCCGCTTTGGGAGGGTTATCGCCGCAACCTCGATAGCGACGTTGCCGACATCAACAACGTCTGGGAATCTCCCTTTGCAGGGGCGATTACCGCGGCACTATTCTTGAAGCGCTTTGTCAGCAGGGCTCGCCGTTTTGCCCACTTCGACCTCTATGGCTGGCGTCCGGCGCCGCGGCCGTTAGGTCCCAAAGGCGGAGAGCCGCAGACAGCGCGCGCAGTGATGGAACAACTGAGGCGAGAGCTGACCTCGTGAATACTCAAGTCACGCCACGGCCCCAAGGCGCACTCGATCCGCGCCGCAACGCCTACCGTCCCGACCTTGCCGCGAAATCGCTCGAGGGCCGGGTGGCCGCCGAGCGTTACGTTGCGGGCGAACCGGGTTTCATCGTGCGGGCGACCGTGCCGCTTCGCAAGCAGCCCGATCCGGCGCGCGGTTTCGAGACCGAAGTTCTGTTCGGCGAGAACCTGACGGTCTTCGATGAGAACAACGGCTGGTCATGGGTCCAGCTCGCGCGTGACGGGTATGTCGGCTATCTCCGCTCCGATACGATCGCGCGCGGTGTCATCAGTCCCACGCATCGCGTGCAGACGCTCGGTACGTTTCTCTACGGCGCGCCCGACATCAAGTCGGCGCCGATCATGCATCTGCCCATGAACGCTCCGCTGGCCGCGCGTGGCGGCGACGAGCGGTTTCTGGAACTCGAGGGCGGCGGCTTCGTCTTCACACGGCACGCGGCACCGAGGGATCGCTTCGCGCGCGACTATGCCGAAATTGCCGAGCGCTTCATCGGCACGCCGTATCTCTGGGGCGGCTGCACGCGGGTCGGGATCGACTGCTCGGGACTCGTGCAGACGGCGCTTGGTGCGGCAGGCATTCCCGCGCCGCGCGACAGCGACATGCAGCAGGCGGAGCTTGGTGACACCGTGCTCGTCTCGGAAGATCTCGAAGGCTTTGCGCGCGGTGATCTCGTGTTCTGGAAGGGGCACGTCGGCATCATGCTCGACGGCGTGATGCTCATTCACGCCAACGCCTATCACATGCTCGTCGCGGTCGAGCCGTTGCCGGAAGCGGCGCGGCGGATCGAGAAGACGGGCGGGGGCAAAATCACGGCGGTGAAGCGCCTCACAGGCAACGCGCCGGCGCTTTAGACATTGGCGCCACTCAACGGCGATAGGGCAGGAAGCGGCGGGTGCGCCATTCTTCGCCCGGTCCCGCCGGCGAGATGCGGCGGTGGCCGACCCAGTCCCAGCCCGGTTCAAGTTCGACGCGCGTTGCGACACCCGTGAGCGCCGCCGTCATTGCATTGTACATTTCGATCCGGTCGACGTGTCCGGCCTCGATCGCCCGGACAAGAGCGGGAAACAGCTCCATTTGCTCGATGGGCCGGTCCTCATAGGTTTCGGCGCCGAGCCGCAGGCCGAACGTCTGATTGGCGTGCATGATGAGCTCGAAGGCGCAGGCCAGGTTTTCGCTCGGGACGACGGCCATTCGCCAGTAGCGGTCAGAAGCGGCGATGCCGACGTCGGCGCAGTCGCGTATGCCTGCGGCCCATGTCTCGACCTCGAGGAGCGTCTGCTCGAGGCGGTCACGGAATACGTCGTCGGAAAGCATCGGAGCATCTCGCAAGCAGCGATTCGGAGCCTGCAGGATAGCCGATCCGCAAGGCTCCGAAACTGGCCGTTCGCGCAGGGAGCCGCCGTCAGGAAGCGAGTGCGCCCCGGTGGGCGACTTTGATGTCGAAGGCGGCCGCGAGCAGGGCCTTCGTATACTCGTCCTTCGGGTTTTCGAAGATGTCGCGCGAAGGGCCTTCCTCGACGACTTTGCCGTTCTTCATCACGATGACGTAGTTGCACAGTGCGCGCACGACTTTCAGGTCGTGGCTGATGAAGAGGTAAGCCAGATCGTGTCTCGTCTGCAGGTCGCGCAGCAGGTCGACGATCTGCGCCTGCACGCTCATGTCGAGCGCGCTCGTCGGCTCATCCAGCATGACGAACTTCGGCTGAAGAACCATGGCGCGTGCGATGGCAATGCGCTGGCGTTGGCCGCCGGAGAATTCGTGCGGATAGCGATCCTGCGACGTGGGATCGAGGTTGACCTCGCTCAGCGCGGCGCTCACGCGTTCGCGGCGCTGCTCGGCATCGAGCTCCGGATTTTGGATGACGAGGCCTTCTTCGATGATCTGGCCGACGGTGAGCCGGGGCGACAGCGAGCCGTAGGGATCCTGGAAGACGATCTGCATTTCCTTGCGCAGCGGCCGCATCTGCTTGTTCGTCAAGCCGTCTATGCGCTGGCCCACGTAGGCGATCGGGCCTTCGGATGAGAGAAGCCGCAGAATCGCGAGGCCAAGGGTCGTCTTGCCGGAGCCGGATTCGCCGACGACGCCGAGGGTTTCACCAGCTCGGAGCTTCATCGACAGGCCATCGACGGCTTTGACGTAGTCGACGGTTCGCTGCAGCAGGCCCTGCTTGATCGGAAACCAGACCTTAAGATTGTCGGTCTCGACGACGACAGGGCGCGTCGTGTCGGTTGTGGGCGGCGCCCCTTTCGGCTCGGCTTCGAGCAGATGGCGCGTGTAGGCGTGCTTGGGCTCGGTGAAGACCTCTTCGGCGGGTCCCGTTTCGACGATCTCGCCGTGGCGCATCACGTAAACGCGTTCGGCCATGCGGCGCACGATGCCGAGGTCGTGCGTGATGAGCAGCATCGCCATGCCCATCTCTTTCTGCAGCGACTTCAAGAGTTCGAGAATTTGCGCCTGGATCGTCACGTCGAGCGCGGTCGTCGGCTCATCGGCGATCAGCAGATCGGGCTTGTTGGCGAGCGCTATGGCGATCATCACGCGCTGGCGCTGGCCGCCCGACAGCTGGTGCGGATAGGCGCCGAGCCGCTTTTCGGGGTCGCGAATGCCGACCTTCGTCAGCAGCTCGATGACGAGCTCGCGTGCTTTCTCGTTCGACACCGACTGGTGCAGCTTGATGATTTCGCCGACCTGCTTCTCGATCGTGTGGAGCGGGTTCAGCGTCGTCATCGGCTCCTGGAAGATGATCGAGATGCGGCGGCCGCGGATGGCGCGCAGCTCTGCCGGGTTCATCTTCAGGATGTCTTTGCCCTCGAACAGGATTTCGCCTGTGGGATGGGAAGCGGAGTTCGGCAGCAGGCGCAGGATCGACATCGCGGAGACGGTTTTGCCCGAGCCCGACTCGCCCACGAGCGCCACCGTCTCGCCCTTGCCGACCGTGAACGACACGCCTTTGACGACACGCACGGCTTCCGTGCCGTCACCTCCGAAGGCGACGGAAAGATTGCGAACGTCGACGAGGGGCGTTCCGGCTGCCATCAACTCTTGCCTCTGAATGTCTTTCTGGGATCGAGCGCGTCGCGCACCGCTTCACCCATGAAGATCGCGAGCGACAGGATGATCGACACCGCGACGAAGCCCGATATGCCGAGCCACGGCGCTTCCAGGTGTTTCTTGCCCTGCAGCAGCAGTTCACCGAGCGACGGCGAGCCGGGGGGCATGCCGAGACCAAGGAAGTCCAGCGCGGTCAGCGCGGCGATGCCGCCGGAGAGCTTGAACGGCAGGAAGGTGAGCGTCGCGACCATGGCGTTCGGCAGCAGATGCTTGAACATGATCTGCCAGTCGGAGAGCCCGAGCGCACGGGCGGCGCGGACGTATTCGAGGTTGCGGCCGCGCAGAAATTCGGCACGGACGAGGCCGACGAGGGAGGTCCAGCTGAAGATCATCAGAATGCCGAGCAGCGTCCAAAATCCCGGGACGAAGAGGGACGACAGGATCAGCAACACGAAGAGTTCCGGTATCGAGTTCCAGATTTCGAGCAGCCGCTGGAAGATGAGATCGACGCGGCCGCCGAAGTAGCCTTGCACGGCGCCGGCAAGGATGCCGACGGCGGACGAGACGATCGTCAGGATGAGGCCAAAGAGCACGGAAACGCGGAAGCCGTAGATGACGCGCGCGAGCACATCGCGCCCCTGGTCATCGAGGCCCAGCCAGTTGGTGTTTCCAAGTTCGTTATAGCGCGCGATCTGATCGGGCGGCGCCTCGCAGAGCGGGAGCTTCGTTGCCCATGGCGGGGGCGCCGGATAGCCCAGGCACACGCCGTTGTCGCCGACGCGGCCGGGGTAATCCTTGTTGATCGTCGAATAGGAATAGCGGATCGGCGGCCAAAGCATCCAGCCGTTGGCGTTGATCTCGTTGGCGATGTCGGGCGTCCGGTAGTCGGTGACGGCGAGGAAGCCGCCGAACTTCTCTTCCGGATAGTCAACGAGCACGGGGAAGAGGATTTCGCCCTTGTAGCTCACCATCAAGGGGCGATCGTTGGCGATGAACTCGGCAAAGAGCGAGCCCACGAACAGCGCCGTGAAGATGATGAACGAGCGGTAGCCGATCTTATGCGACTTGAAGCGCTCGAGACGGCGGCGATTGACCGGCGACAGGCGGAAGCGCTGGCGCAGGCGCTGCCAGCGGGATTTCGCGGGCTTGTCAGTGGGTGCGATTGCCGGGGGCGCAGCGCGTTCGGTCTTCTGATCCATCATCAAACCTCGCGCGTCTCGAAGTCGATGCGCGGATCGACGAGCGTGTAGACGAAGTCCGACAGGATGCCGACGAAGAGGCCGACGAGAGAGAAGATGTAGAGCGAGGCGAAGACCACCGGGTAATCGCGCTTCTCGATGCTCTCGAACGAGAGCAGGCCCAAGCCGTCGAGGGAGAAGATCGTCTCGATCAGCAGGGCGCCGGAGAAGAACGC
>DATMRT010000081.1:0-71624 GCA_035565975.1 Hyphomicrobiaceae bacterium | reverse complement strand
GGCGCCAGCTTGATGCGCACGTCCATCGAAGCATTCAAGCTGGCTATTGCAGGCTTCATCATTCCGTTTCTGGCTGTCTACAATCCCGCCATTCTCATGCGGCCTGAGAGCCCGCTCTTTGCCATCGGAACTGCGATCGCTGTTCCTATCGGCCTCACCACGCTCACAGCAGCGATCTACAACTGCGGGCTGGTTCCCTTCCGGCCTATCGACAGACTGATGGCAATTGCCGCGACGGCGGCACTCTGCGGCTACGCTGTGTTCCGCCACATCGAGGAGGTGCCTATCGAGTACTTTTTGCTCGCGGCCGGGCTCGGGCTCGCGGCACTACTGCTCAAAATGCAACTGGCCCAGCAACGGGCCCTTGGCGGGGTAATCCCCGCTCAACCCGCTGCGGCTGGCGAATGAGCGCCAGGACGCGGCTCAATCGTGGGAGGAAGGTAAATGCTGTGTACAGTTGTTAGACGAAATCTGCTCGCTGCGGCGATGGGTGCAGCGCTTCTGGGATTGGCGGGCAGTCAAACTGCGTTTGCGCAATCGCGTCCCGAGACGACCATCAGTCTGCTCGGGGCGCCCTTCGGGACGGCCACCTACGTCCTATGCAATGCCCTCGAGCAGATCTCCAAGAAGCATCACCCCTGGCTCAGGATTTCGGCCGCAGAAAGTCCGGGCTTCGTCTTCAACCTTAAGAAGCTCGACGCCGAGCCCGAGCTGGCGAAGACAACAATTTTCGGCGCCGGGCCTGCCGTCTTGCGTCTGGCGACCGACGGTGTGCGGCCGTTCGACAAGAAGCTGGCCTCAATGAAGCTGATCGGCAACTTCAGCATCGTCGTCGTCTGGCTCGCGACGACCGACGCCAAGATCAAGGGCCCGGCCGATCTTTCGGGCAAGCGGATCGGCTTGGGGCAGGCTGCGCAAATCAACTGGGCCGTTCTGCCGCGCGCTGTCGTCGAGCACGGCTGGGGCGTTCTGAAACAGGTGAACGTCCAGTACCTCGGACCCAAACCGGCCATTTCGGCGCTGCTTGACGGCAAAGTCGATCTCGCTATCGCCGGCGGATATGTCAATCCAGCCACGGGCGATCTCGCGCTAAGCCCGCAAACCAGTGAGCTGATCGCTGCCGGCCGGCCGCTCAATCACGTGTCCTGGGGGCCGGGCGCCGTCGAGAAGACCGAGCCCAAGGGTTACCAGATCGCGCCCTACACGATCCCGCAAGGAAAGATCGACGGAAAGAACGCTGCGCTCGAGACGTTCACCGACACGGCTGCCTGGATGGTGTCGCCAGACTTCCCCGAGGAAATCGCCTACGAGACGACGAAGCTCGTGCTCAATCACCTTGGCGAATTCGGCGAGGTCCATGCCATTGGCAAGCTGATGTCCAAGGCGGGTCTCGTCCATGGTTGGAAGGCGGAGGACATCCATCCAGGCGCTCTCAGGGCCTACAAGGAAGCCGGCGTCCTCAAGTAATGTCTGCTGGTCGAGCCAGCGCAGAAAGCGGGGACTGGCGCGCTTTCTGCGCTGAGCGATCGACCTTCAAAGCGATCGGCAGAGCGGTCTCGGCCCACGCGACCTTCTTGCGAAAGAAGCTTCGGCTGCTCCCGGACTGCAACGTGGCCCTTCCGTGGCGAGCCTGTTGTAGTGGGTGCCCCGTCCTTTCCAGCGACGCCCGCATTCGACCACCGCCCTCACCCTTCCTTTGAGCTCTACGTTCAGCGTCCTTCGCATGAGCAATCGGCTGATCCGCCGAGGTTCGAGTGCGGGCGTCGCGATCTGACGGTGCTTGGCAGACGCGCTGTTCGAGGTGTCTTGCGCGGTGAGGCGCACGAGGCGTCCGCGCAGAAAGTGCTGACAATATTGTTGACATATTTGATGCCAACTCACTAAGCTTGGCCATCGCGTTCGACATTCCCGGCACCGCATGTCCGTCAAAATATTGAAACTGAAGACGCAATCGGCACGACGCGGCGGCGACGGGAAGCGTCGCGGCAAGCCCACGGCCACGCCTGAAGAGATCCTGGAAGCGCTCCGCCGGCGCATTGCCGGACAGGAAATTCCGCCAGGCGCAAAACTGCGCGAGCAGGATCTCGCCGCCGAGTTCGGCGTCCCGCGCACGCGCATTCGGGACGTCTTCGGCACGCTCGAAAGCCGCGGCCTCATCGAGCGCATTCCCAATCGCGGCGCCGTCGTCACGCGTCTCGACATGGAGCTCGTCTTCAAACTCTACGACGTGCGCGAGGTGCTCGAAGGGCTCTGTGCGCGTCTCGCGACCGAGAACGTGCCGCCCGAGAGCTGGCAGGATCTCGTCGATCACTACAACGGCCCCATGGCCGATTTTCTCAAGGTCGGTGACTTCGACTCCTACGTCGAAGGCTACGACCGGCTACGCCAGCGCACGATCGCAGCCGCCGGCAATCCGATCGCCGCGCAGATGCTCGACAGCATCTACGAACGCACGAATTTCGTCATTCGCCGCATCATCATTCTGCCCGGACGGGCCGAGACGGGTCTCGAACAGCATCGCGCCGTTCTGGGAGCCATGAGACGCGGAGATGGCATCGAAGCCGAACGGCTCAAGCGCCTCAATATGCGAAGCGCGAAAGAGTCACTGAATAGATTCCGCAACTACGTCCTCTGAGACGTGGAGTGGGCAACACGGAGGAAGCGCGCGTGGCGATGGACCATGGTCCGCTCACGGGCATCAGGGTGCTGGAGATCGGCTCCACCGTTGCCGGGCCATTCTGCGGGCGCATGCTTGCGGACTTCGGCGCCGAGGTGATCAAGGTGGAGCCGTCCGAGGGCGACCCTGTTCGCACCATGGGGCTGCAGCACGACGGTCATTCCCTCTATGCAGCGAGCATCTTTCGCAACAAGAAGCTGATCTCCATCGATCTGCGGCGGCCGGAAGGACACGCGCTCGTGCGCGAGCTCGCCGCGAAGTCCGATGTGGTGGTCGAGAATTTCAAGCCGGGGACGCTCGAGGCGTGGGGGCTCGGCTGGGAGCAGCTCTCCCAAATCAATCCGCGCCTCGTGATGGTGCGTATATCCGGCTACGGCCAGGACGGCCCCTATGCAAAGCGGCCGGGTTACGGCGTCATCTGCGAAGCGGTGAGCGGCATGCGCTACCTCACCGGCGATCCCGACAGGCCGCCCTCGCGCGTCGCTGTCTCTCTGACCGACTACATCACGGGCCTGCACGCGGCCTACGGCGCCGTCATGGCCTTGATGGCCCGCCAGGTGACGGGACGCGGTCAGTTCATCGATGCAGCGCTCTACGAATGTGCCTTCAACTTCATGGAGCCGTGGGTTCCCGCCTTCGAGAAGACGGGCCATGTGGCCAACCGGACAGGGTCGCGACTACCGGGAAGCAATCCGAACAATCTCTATCCGACGGGTGATGGCAGCTTCATTCTCATCACGGCCATGGCCGACAGCCTCTTCAAGCGCCTCGCCGGCGCCATGGAGCAACCGGTGCTGGCCGACGATCCGCGCTTTGCCAAGGCGCTCGCGCGTAACGCCCATGCCGAGGCGCTGGACGAGATCATTGCAGCCTGGACCTCGCGCCATCCGCTCGCAACGCTCGAGCAGAAACTGACGGCGGCATCCGTGCCTGCGACCCGGATCTACACGATGGCCGACATCTTTGCCGATCCGCACTATGCTGCGCGTGGGTCCATTGTCGCGGCGAGCGACGAGACCATGGGCAGCGTCGCCATGGCGGGCGTTGTTCCGCGCCTCTCGGCAACACCCGGCGGCGTGCGGCATGCCGGCCGCGCCGTCGGACAGGATACGGAAAGTGTTCTTGGCGATGTGCTCGGCTATGACGCCGCGCGCATTGCGGAGCTCGTGCGCAGCGGTGTCGTCGCGCGTGATGCGCGTGCGTCGACTGCGGCATGAGAACATTGAAGAGGAACCGCGTCTGAATGACTGCCGATCGCAAGACTGATGCTCAGCCGGAGACCCGCCGTCAGCGCCTCGAGCGCGAGTACGCCGCGCGCGAACGGAAGGCGTTGGCGATGGGCGGTCCCGAACGGCTCGCGCGCCGCGCGGACGCGGGCGTTCTCCATGCGCGATCGCGCGTCGATGGACTGCTCGACCCGGGCAGCTTCATCGAGTCCGGCCTGTTCGGTGTCTCGTCCTCTCGCGCCGAGGATCGCGATCGCTCGGCTGCCGATGGCAAGATCGCAGGGTTCGGCCGCATCGACGGTCGCGACGTCGCGGTCGTCTCGAACGACTTCACGGTCATGGGCGCGTCGTCCTCGTCTACGAACGGCCGCAAGATCGGGCACGCCAAGCGGGTCGCCACGCAGCGGGGCATGCCTCTGATCTTTCTCGGCGAGTCTTCAGGCGCGCGCATGCCGGACCACATGGGCTCGCGCGGTATGGGTACCCTGCTCGGCAATGACCCGACGCAGTACGTTCGCGAGCGCGAGACGCCGTGGGCCTCGGCGACTCTCGGGCTCTCCTATGGCTCATCGAGCTGGTATGCTGTGCTTTCGGATTTCTGCGTCATCCGTAAGGGTGCCGTGCTTGCTGTTTCGAGCTCGCTGCTTGCTTCGCTCGCCATCGGCGAGACGGTCGATCCTCAGGAGCTCGGCGGCTGGAAGCTCCATGCCGAGGTAACGGGCTTCGCCGATATGGTGGTGGAGACGGACGAGGAAGCCTTGGCGGCCATCCGGCACTTCCTCTCGTACTTGCCCTCACACTGCAACGAGCCGCCGCCCGAAAAGCCAGTGCCGGAGGGCTCGGGCGCCGGCATGGCCGACATCATCGACCTGCTGCCGGAAAAGCGCACGCAGGTCTACGATGTGCGCCGGATCGTTCGTGCGATCGTCGACAAGGACAGTCTCTTCGAGCTGAAGCCGCGGTTCGGCAAGGTGGCGGTAACCGCTCTTTCGCGCATCGGCGGCCGCACGGTCGGCATCATCGCCAACAATCCACTGGTGAAGGGTGGCGCGCTCGATACGGAGGCCTGCGAGAAAATCACGAGCTTCCTCGTGCTCTGCGACAGCTTCAATATCCCCGTCGTCCTCTTCGTGGATACGCCCGGCTTTGCCATCGGCACGGATGCCGAGCGCAAACGCGCGCCGGGCAAGATCATGAACTTCATGCACGCGCTGCAGATGTTCTCGATGCCCAAGATCTCGGTGATCCTGCGCAAGAGCTATGGTCAGGCCTATCTCAATATGGGTGGCGGGCGTAACTCCGACGAAGTCGCCGCTTGGCCGACGGCCGAGGTAAGCTTCATGGACCCGACCTTCGCCGTGAAGGTCGTGCACGGTCTCTCGCCGGGTGACGATGGCTTCGACGCGGCCTTTGCTGCCATGAGCAAAGACAGCGAGGTCTGGGACATCGCCGGTATCTATGCGGTTCAGTCCGTCATCGAGCCGCATACGACGCGCGACTATCTCATTCGCATGCTGGAGATACATCGTTTGCGGTTGACCGGTGGCATCGGGCGGCATCTGCTGCGCGCGTGGCCGACGAGCTATTGAGGGGAGCAAGGGCGAGGTGGCGCGCAGTTTCAACAAGGTGATCGTAGCAAACCGCGGGGCGGTCGCCGCGCGCGTGCTGCGCGCGCTGAGTGAGATGGGCATTCGCTCCGTTGCCGTCTGTTCGGATGCCGATCGGCATGCGCCCTGGCTCGAATGGTCATCCGAAGCGCACCACATAGGACCGGCACCGGCGCGGGAGAGCTATCTCAATCAGGATACCTTGCTGGCCGTACTCAAGCAGACGGGCGCCGATGGCATACATCCGGGATATGGCTTCCTCGCGGAGAATGCGGCCTTTGCGAAGCGTGTGACGGACACCGGCGCCGTGTTCATCGGCCCCTCCCCGCGCTGGATCGAAGACATGGGGCACAAGACGCGGGCCCGCGAGCTGGCCAAGGAATATGGCCTGCCCGTCGGCGCGGGAACGGATGTGCTTCCGGCGGAGCACGCGGCCATTGTTGCGGCGGCGCGCAAGATCGGCTTCCCCTTGATCGTCAAGCCGGCTGGCGGTGGCGGGGGCATCGGCATGCTTATCGCACGCGACGAGGCCCAGCTTCTCGCCGCCGTCGACAAGGCCGCTTCACTCGCTCAGCGCAGCTTCGCGAATGGGGACGTCTATCTCGAGCGGCTCGTCGAGCAGCCGCGTCATGTCGAGCTGCAGATCGTTGCGGACAACTTCGGCAACTGCACCCACCTTTTCGAGCGCGATTGCTCGGTGCAGCGGCGCCATCAGAAGGTCATCGAGGAAGCGCCAGGCCCGAACATCTCCCGCGCGTCGATCGGTGCGATCTCAGCGGATATCGCGAGCAAGCTCGGCTCGGCGGGGTACAACAACATCGGCACGGTCGAGATGCTGATGGACGCCGATGGTGCGTTCTCCTTCCTCGAGATGAACACGCGATTGCAGGTCGAGCACGGCGTCACCGAGGAAGTTACCGGTATCGATATCGTCAAGACGCAGGTTCGCCTCGCCGCTGACGAGAAGCTTGCCGATGTCCTGCCGACCACGCCGAAGATCGAAGGCCATGCCATCGAGGCGCGCGTCTATGCCGAGGACCCGCGGCGCTTCTTCCCATCACCCGGCAAGCTCGACGTGTTCCGTCCACCGGCCGCCGCCGGCGTGCGCATCGAGACGGGCTATCGCGAGGGGCTGGAAGTGACGCCGCACTACGACCCGCTGCTCGCGAAGGTCATTGTGAAGCGCGCGACGCGAGACAAGGCAATCGACGATCTCATCGAGGCGCTGGGGGCATTCGAGGTGCGTGGGGTCAAGAGCAATATCCCGGCACTCGTCACGATCCTCGGCTCCGACGCTTTCCGGGCTGGCGCGGTGCACACGGGATTGATCGGAGAGTTGATCAAATGAGCAGAGGACAAGCGTAATGGCGGAATGCGAGGCGAAGTCCGAGGTCACGGGCTCGGTATGGAAGATCGTCACGGAGGTCGGCCAGAAGGTGGACGCCGGCGACACGATCATGATCATCGAGTCCATGAAGATGGAGATCCCGGTGATCGCCGAGGAGGGCGGAACGATCAAGGCATTCCTCGTCAAGGAGGAGACGCCTGTCACTGAAGGGCAGGTCGTGGCCGTGCTCGAGAGCTGACGCGGGCAGTGGGAGAGAAACCGGTGAGCGAAGCCGCCAAAGACGCGCCGACGACTGGATGGGCGCCCGAAATCGAGGAGCTGCAGTTCCGCAGGGCGGAGGCGCAGCGCCTCGGCGGCGTCGAGGCCGTTCAAAAGCACCATGATCAGAACCGCCTCACGATCCGCGAGCGCATTGCCGGCTTGGTCGATGGCGGTTCATTCCAGGAGGTGGGCGGCCTGACGGGGCAGGGTCGCTATGCCGACGGCAAGCTCACGGGCGTCACGCCAGCGCCGTACGTCATGGGGCTCGCGAACATCGACGGCCGCCCTGTCGCTGTCGGCGGCGAGGACTTCACGATCCGCGGCGGCACGAGCTGGTCGGGCGATCGCAAGAAGGGCGGCCAGGGCGGTTTCATCGAGGATCTGGCGGCGAGCTACCTCATCCCGCTCGTCAACCTGATCGACGGCTCGGGCGGCAGCGTCACGTCGATCAACCGGCGCGGGCACGCCGTGTTTCCGGGCGTGCATGGCTTCGAGCGCTCAGTCGAGCTCATGGGCAAGGTGCCGGTGATCAGCGCTGTTCTCGGCACGGCAGCAGGTGGTCCGGCTGGGCGTGCCATCCTCTCGCACTGGTCCGTGATGGTGAAAGGCACCTCGCAGGTGTTTGCCGCCGGGCCGCCGGTCGTCGAACGATCGCTCGGCCAGAAAATCCATAAAGAGGACCTTGGCGGCGCCGACATCGCGGTCGATCATTCCGGCACGATCGACAATCGCGCCAAGGACGAAGCCGAGTGCTTCGCGATGATCAAGCGCTATCTCTCCTATATGCCGCAGAACGTCTGGGAGATGCCGCCGGTCGTGGATACCGGCGACCCGGCTGATCGCGCGGAGGATGCACTGGCGTCTATTGTGCCGCGGGATCGGCGGCGTCCCTACAACATGCGCAAGCTCGTCGAGCTCGTTGCCGACAAGGGCAGCATCTTCGAGATCCAGCCGACCTATGGCAAGGCATTGATCACCGCCTTCGCGCGCATGAACGGCAAGGTCGTCGGCATCCTGGCAAACAATCCCATGGTGTACGGCGGCGCGATGGATGTGCGGGCGGCGCGAAAGCAGACGCACTTCATCGAGCTCTGCGATAGTTTTCATATCCCGCTCGTGTTCTTCGTCGATGTGCCGGGCTTCATGGTCGGCAAGGATGCGGAGGCCGCCGCGACGCTGCGCGAAGGTATGCGCGCCGTCTATGTTGCCCTTCAGGCAAGCGTGCCGATGTTCACGGTCGTCGTGCGCAAGTGCTACGGCATGGCCGGCATGGGCGCCACCGACAAGAACGGGCTCGATTTCAAAGTCGCGTGGCCGTCGGCGGAGTGGGGCTCGCTGCCCATCGAGGGTGGTGTCGCGGCTGCCTTCCGCCGCGAGATCGCGGCGGCCCCTGATCCCAAGGCGCGCGAGCGGGAGATCGAAGCCGAACTGCGCAGCATGGCCTCGCCGTTCCGTACCGCCGAAGCCTTCGGTGTCGAGGACATCATCGATCCGCGCGAGACACGCGCTTATCTCTGCCGCTTCATCGACGCGGCGCAGGTACGCATCAGAACGACACTTGGACCCAAGGCACGGTACGGCGTTCGTCCTTGAACGCTGATCGCAAAAGCAACGAGCCCAAAAGGGCCGTCAGAGAATGGGAGAACGCCATGAAGTGGATAAAGTTTGCGACGTTGTCAGTCTTCGCTACCGCCGTGCTCGCGAGCGCACAGGTTGCGGAGGCGCAGGAGAAGGTCAAGGTTCGGTTTGGCATCCTGACCACGGCCTCTCAGGCCGCGTTCTACGTGGGCGCGAAGAAAGGCATCTTCGAGAAGTACGGCTTCGATGTGGAAGTGAAGCCGCTGGCGACCGGCGTGCAGGCCAATCAGGCGCTTGCGGCCAATCAGGTCGACTGGTCCGGCGGCGGCGTCGAGTCGACGGTTGTCGCGTGGGCCAACAAGCTGCCGTTCAAGGCGTACTCGATGTACGCGAAGGGCGGCGACTCCTACGGCGTGCTCGTTCGCAAGTCCGCGAACATCAACTCGCCCGCTGACTTGAAGGGCAAGAAGGTTGCCGTGCCGCAGGGCACCGCGCCGGCGCAGGGTTTGAGCCAGCTCATGCAGCAGGCCGGTCTGCCGAGCGACTCCGTCAATCGCGTGAACGCGACATACGGCGCCATGGGTCAAATGCTGATCCAGGGCGCGGTCGATGCGATGATCGGCCTCGAGCCGTTCCTCACGCTCACCGAGGAGAAGATGGCCGGCGAGGGCAAGCTGCTCATGCGCCTCGGCAAGCTCGTTCAGGGCGGCGGTCTCTTCCTGATCAACAATGCCTGGGCGGAGAAGAACCCGACCAAGGTCAAGGACGCAGTCGCGGCGCTGTGGGAATCCCAGCAGTGGGTGCGCAAGAACCCCAAGGAGGCTGCGGCGATCCAAGCCGAGTTCCTGAAGGTCGAGCCGCGCATTGTCGAGGTCACGTTCAAGTGGCTCAACTACGATCCGCTGATCGACGACTTCACCGCCAAGTCGCTCGACGCGACCGCAAAATATCTCGCGGCCGAGAAGCTTACGCCAGTCGAGGTCAAGCCGGCCGAGCATCTCGTCGAGTTCAATAAGATCGTCAGCGAGGTCAAGGCCAAGCACAGCGCGTTCCTCAAATGATGAAGGTAGACGTATCGGAGATCCTCGCCGCGCGCGGGATCTCCAAGACCTTCTTCGATCCGACGTTCGGCGAGAACGTTCATGCCTTGAACGAGATCTCGCTGAGCATCAGGGCGCACGAGTTCGTGTCGGTCATCGGCCCCTCGGGCTGCGGGAAGTCGACCTTCCTGCGCATCGTGGCGGGCCTCGACCGGCCGACCGCGGGTGAGATCAGGGTGTCCGGCAACAAGGTTACGGGGCCGGGCGCCGATCGCGGCATGGTCTTTCAGGAGTACGCGCTGTTGCCCTGGAAGACCACGCAGGCCAATGTCGAGTTCGGTCTTCGGCTGAAAGGCGTCGCCCGCGATGAGCGGGCGCGCGTTGCCCGCCGCTTCATCGATCTCGTCGGGCTCGCGGGCTTCGAGAACAAGTATCCGCACCAGCTCTCGGGCGGCATGAGGCAGCGTGCGGCGGTCGCGCGCGTGCTCGCCAACAACCCCACCGTCCTCCTGATGGATGAGCCCTTCGCCGCTGTCGATGCCATGACGCGGCAGAGACTGCAGGAAGAGCTCACAGTCATCACGGCAACGGAGCGCACCACGGTTCTGTTCGTGACGCACGCAATCGACGAGGCCGTTTTCCTGTCCGATCGTGTTGTCGCTCTCTCCGGTCGGCCGGGCCGCATCGTCGAGGATATCGAGATCGATCTCCCGCGCCCGCGCCAATGGAGCGAGCTCGTTCGCGATCCACGTTTTCAGCACTACCGCGACCTGCTCACCGCCAAGATCGAGCGGACCGGTGCATCTGCGGAGGCTCACTCGTGACGACGCTGACGCGAGCGCGCTGGACGCCGCTCGCCATGACGAGGAACCTCGGTCGTGAACTGCTGCCGTTTGCCGTCGGCGTAGCGGTCTGGCAGGTCCTGTCCTCGCTCAACATCTGGCCGCCGGTGTTGTTTCCGTCGCCGCTGCAGGTGTTTCAGGCCTTTATCGCGGATCTCGGCTCCGGCGTGCTGCTGACCAATCTCGGGGTCAGCCTGAAGAGCTTGGGGCTCGGGTTCCTCGTAGGGGCGGCCATTGCCGTCCCGCTCGGCTATCTTATGGGACTCAATCGTGCGAGCCGCGATTTCTTCGATCCGCTCGTCAATCTCCTGCAGGCGATCCCTGGCCTTGCATGGATCCCGTTCGCCATTCTCTGGTTCGGACTCGGTCAGGGGGCCGTGACGTTCATCATCGTCATGTCGGTCTTCTTCCCGGTGCTGCACAACCTGCTCACCGGCATCCGTACGGTGCAGCCCGTGCTGATCGAGGCGGTTCAGACGCTCGGCGCGCGACGCATGGACGTCATCACGCATGTGATCTTTCCGGCAACGCTTCCGAACCTCATGACGGGCATCCGCCTCGGAATCGCATTCGGCTTCCGTTCGCTGGTCGGCGGCGAGATGATTGCCAGCACCGATGGCATCGGCTATGCGATCTTCAACGCCCAGCAGTACTTCCAGTCCGCCCGCATCGTGGTCGGCATGCTCGCTATCGGCATCACATGGCTGCTCATGGACCGCTTCATTCTGCGCCCCATCGAGCAGCGCACGACAATGCGCTGGGGTCTGATGCGCGACGGCTTGGAGAATACGTGAGCTTCGGCGCGCGATAGTATTTGGGATTTGGGGGCGATCCCGTCCGGTTCGCCTCGCGGGGAGAACAGGCAGACATGCGATGTGCGATCATTGGCGGCGGCTACTCCGGTGCCATCGCTACCATAGCATTGCTGAAGAGGCTGCCGCCGGGGCATTCGATCGCGATCTACGATCCCGGCAATGAAATCGGCCGCGGCATTGCTTATGCGCGCGGTCCGGATCATCGCCTGTTGAATGTTGCCGCCCACACGGTTGCGCTCATACCGGACGAGAAGGGCGACTTCTGCACATGGGCCGTCAATCGCTTTCGTGATGCGGATCGCTATCGCGAGGCCGATGGCGCCTATTTCTTTCCGCGCCCCTGGTTCGGAACCTACATGCAGGAGCGCTTGGCGTCTGCAATAGCGGGCAACCCTGACGTGGTTCTCGAGCACCGGAAGAGTATTGCGCTCGCGGTCGAGCGAGAGGGCGAGCATTTGCTCGTGCGCTCTGCCGACGGCGCGCATGCTTTCGACCGCGCGATATTTGCCATTGGCAATGCGCCGCCATCGCCGATCCGTATGCTCGAGAGTTGCGAAAGTCCGATTGTCGAACAGTCAGCCTGGGAGTTCAACCCGAAGCGTGTGCCGAGTGACGCGCGCATCGTTATCGTCGGCAGTGGCTTGACGATGGCTGATGTGGTCGCCGATCTTGAAGCGTGCGGGCATCGCGGACCGATCACCTGCATCTCGCGCAATGGTCGCCGGCCGCATCCATCCGTTGGCGTGCGCGCCGAGTTTACACCTGACGAGGAAGGACCGCCGCCAGCAACGGCGCGGCAGCTCGTGCGGAGGGTCCGGGCGTGGGCCGCCGATACGGTCGCGCAGGGTGGACACTGGATCTCGTGCGTCGACCATGTGATCCGACATACGCCGGCTCTGTGGCGCGCGCTTTCTCCGATCGAGCGGTCGCGCCTGCGGCGGCACGCGCGCTCGTTGTGGGAAATTCATCGCTACAAGATGCCCCCGGCGGCGCACCGCCGTATCGAAGGCTTGATCGCCGCGGGGCGCTTCACGCACCTGAAGGCGAAGGTGCTCGGTATCGTGCGCGGTGGCGTTCAAGTCCGGGAGACGAATGGCGTCCGAACCGTGCCGGCCGACATCGTTATCAACGCCTCAGGATTTGATGCAACTTATGGGACTTCACTCGCGCCGCTTTCAGCGCTTTTCGAGGCGAGCGGGTTCGAAGCCGGCCGTATCGTGAAGGACGGGTTCGCCGTCGATGATCACGGCCGCTTGCTACAAACGCAACCCGATGTGCGTGGCCGGCTCTACGGTTTGGGATTTCTTGCTCGTGCCAATCACGGCGATATGGGGACGGTGAATATCATCGGCTCTGTTGCTGCAGGCCTCGCGGAGGACATTGCGCATTCGATAGGTGCTGGCGAGCCCGTCCGGGGGAGCGACGTCTTCATGTCCTGACTTGGGGCGTCCAGGACACACCTGTTTCCGAATTGTCGTTAAAGTTGATCTTGTGAGTATACATTATTGAAGCGACTCAGGATTTTGGGCTGAGTTAGCCAGCCAGCAGCCGCCCGCCAGCCAAGTGGTACTCAAAACACCGCAAGGGGGGCACACAAATGGGCTCGCGTGCATCTGCTTTCAAGTTGGGGGCTGGGGTGATAGCGACGGCGCTCGCGGTCAGCGGAGCCCTTGCGCAGCAACCGCCCGCGCAGGCGCCTGCTGCACCATCGTCGGGTCCCGTGACGCTCCCGCAGCTGCCTGTGGAGGCAAAGCGGGCAAAGAAATCCACCAAGCAATCCGCGCCGACGAAGCAGGCTCAGCCCGCTCCGGCACCTGCTCCTCCCCCGCCGGTGGCGCCCGAGCCGCGCCCAGAAACGGCAACGGGTCCGTTCGTCGGCTATGGCGCCACGCGTTCGGCGACGGCCACCAAGACCGATACGCCGATCAATGAAACGCCGCAGTCGATCTCGGTCATCGGTGCTGAGCAAATTCGCGATCAGGGTGTAACGAGCGTGCAGCAGGCGCTGCGTTATGTGCCAGGCGTTTACGCGGATGCGTACGGCAACGACAGCCGTGGCGAGTACCCGCGCGTTCGCGGCGGCGATCCGGATGTCTTCCTCGATGGCCTGCGCTACTCCGACGCGTGGCGCTTCGGTGAGGGCCGCCTCGATCCCTTCACGCTGGAGCGCATCGAGGTCCTGAAGGGGCCATCGTCGATGCTCTACGGGCAGACCTCCGTCGGCGGTCTCGTCAACGCGATATCAAAGCGGCCGCAGGAGGAGACGCACCGGGAAATCGGCGTCGAGTACGGCAGCTTCGATCGCAAGCGCGTGCAGACGGACCTGACCGGCAAGCTCACCGAGGACGGCAGGTGGCTCTACCGCTTCATCGCCGTCGGACAGGACTCGGATTCGCAGACGGACTTCGTCGATGACGATCGCGTTCTGATCGCGCCGTCGATCACCTACAAGCCGTCCACGAGCACGATCCTGACCATTCTGGCGCGCTACCAGAAGGACGACTCGGGCACGATGACGTCGTTCCTGCCGCATCAGGGTACAATTTTCCCGGGCTATCTCGGGCAGCGCATCTCACGTAGCCGCTTCGTCAGCGAGCCGGACTTCGACGAATACAAGACCGAGACGACCTCGATTTCGGGCATCTTCGAGCACAAGCTGAACGATGCCGTCACGCTCCGCCAGAACATGCGCTACTGGCACACCGACAATAAGTATCATTCCATGTATCCGGACTGGGCATCGCTGAGCCCGGACCTGCGCACGGTGTCGCGATACATCTGGATGGATGACGTCGTGCGCGACAACTTCACCACGGACACGAGCGCGGAGTTCAAGTTCTGGACCGGCGACGTCGCTCACAAGCTCATCGTTGGCGTCGACTATCGCCGGATCGCTCAGAAGGAGAAGTCCGCCGACGGCTATGACGCCACGCCGTTCGATCTTTACAACCCCGTGTACAACGGCATCGTTCCGCCGACTCTCATCGATGCGCCCGATCAGCTCCAAACGCAGACCGGCATCTACGTGCAGAACGAGATGCGTTACGGGAACTGGATCGCGCTTCTCGGCGCGCGTCGCGATTGGGCCGACAACGACGTGTCTGGCGGCGACAAGGAGGATGTTTCCAAGAATACGTACCGCGCGGCGCTCATGTATAAGCTGCCGTTCGGCCTGACGCCGTACATCTCCTTCGCACAGTCGTTCAATCCGCAATATCTCGCAGGCTGCGTACCTGCGTGCGCCCCCTACGAAGGCGAGCAGTACGAGATCGGCTTCAAATATAACCCTACGCCCAGGTTCGCCATCAACGCTGCGGCCTACGAGGTCACCGAGAAGAACCGGCTGGTCTATGGCACGGGCGTGATCCCGCGCGCCGTCGGCGAAGCACGCACGCGCGGCGCCGAGATCGAGTTCGTCGGCGCTGTGACGGACTACCTCGACATCGTAGGCGGCTATTCCTACACGGATGCCGTCGCGACCAAGGGGGATGATGCTGGCTTCCGCCTCGCGACCGTGCCGATCCATCAAGCGTCGCTCTGGGGCAAGTACAAGTTCGAGATGTTCGGTGTGAGCGGTTTCTCGGCCGGAGCGGGCGTGCGCTACGTCGGCCACTCATGGGGCGGTTTCGATATCGTGAAGACACCGGGCTTCACCCTCTTCGATGCCATGTTCGCCTACGAGAATGACAAATGGCGCTGGCAGATCACCGGGACCAATCTGGAAGACAAGCACTACTTCAACACGTGTCTCGACCGTGGCGACTGCTTCTGGGGCATGGGGCGAACGGTGATCACCAATTTGACCTATAAATTCTGAGCCTTAGCTGAGCTTGGGGACCTCAAAAAAGCCGGACCCGGCAATGCGCGGGTCTGGCTTTCTTGTTCCGGATATTCTATCCATCCGGAGTCAAGTTTGTAGCCGCCATCCGCAAGCCGGGATAATCATGCGGTCCATCTTCACAGTTGCACACCGCTGGGCAGGCCTTTTCATCGGCGTGTTCCTATTCATCGCCGGCCTGACCGGCGCGGTGATCTCCTGGGATCATGAGCTCGACGAGTGGCTCAACCCGCATCTGTTCGATGCCAAGGCGACGGGGACACCCTTGTCGCCTTTCGAGCTGGTGCGCCGCGTGGAAGCTGCGGACCCCAAGATCCAGGTTACGTTCTTTCCTCTGACCTACGAGGAGGGACACAACGCCAAGCTCTTTGTCGAGCCGCGCGTCAATCCGGCGACGGGAGCGCTGCATACTGTTGCCTACAACCAGGTCTTCGTCGAGCCGGCAAGTGGCGAAATCGCCGGGAGGCGCTACTGGGGCGCCATCTCGCTCGATACTGAGAATCTGCTGCCGTTCCTCTATAAGCTCCACTACTCGATGCACATTCCGGACTTCTGGGGCATCGATCGCTGGGGCCTCTGGTTCATGGGCATTGTCGGCATCGTGTGGATGTTCGACTGTTTCGTCGGCTTCTACCTGACGCTGCCGCGTAAAGGCGCGCAGGCGACCAATGGCATGGATGCCGATCGTGCCTCATCCGACGGGGCGCGGCGCACGTGGTGGGAGCGCTGGAAGCCGGCGTGGAAGATTAAGCGAGGCGCAAGCGCCTACAGGCTCAATCTCGATCTGCATCGCGCCTTCGGGCTCTGGCTCTGGATGATGCTGTTCATCCTCGCCTTCACGTCCATTTCTATGAACCTCAACAACGAAGTTGTTCGGCCCATTCTGAGCCGCCTTTCGACGCTCACACCCGACGCTTTCGACGATCGCACTCCTGCCGCGCTCAACAAACCGATTGCACCCAAGCTGTCATCTGAGCAGGCGCTCGAGATTGCGAGCGGCATTGCGCGGGAGCGCGGCTGGGTGGAGCCCGCAGGCTCGATATTCTACGGGCGCCTTCACGGCCTCTTTGCGGTGAGCTTCTTCCAACCGGGCGACGACCATGGGTCGGGCGGCATGGGCGTGAAGATGATCTTCCTCGACGGCGCGACCGGTGCCCATCAGGGCGGGCGCGTTCCGTGGAAGGGGACGGCTGCGGACATTTTCATGCAGCTCCAGTTTCCGCTTCACTCGGGGCGCATCGCGGGCGTCCCCGGACGGGCCTTCCTGTCGTTCATGGGCCTCGTCGTCGCGCTGCTGTCCGCGACAGGCATCTACATTTGGTTCAAGAAGCGGGGCGCGCGCCTCTCGCGTGCTGTCGCGCAGCGGGAGCAGGCGGAGTTCATCGAGAAACGTCAAGCGCCGATCAGAAGGCCGCTCGTGACGGACTGATTGGCGATCGCAAGCCCGAAGAGCTACACAGCCAACGGTTCCGCCGTGTGCTGAGCGCCCGCCGTCGTGACGGAGCAGGCCATTATTGTTTTCCGCTTCCCTAACAGGCTAAGGTGAGCGCCAATCGGGATTGGGATTCGCCTTTTTCGACCTGCTCAAACAACATGCGCTCCTGGGAGGATACCAAATGGCCGACAAGCCACTGATCACGATTGCCAAATTGAAGCGCCGCACCGTGCTCGCGGGGCTCGGCGCCACCGTTGCCATGCCATGGGTCGCGCGCGCCCAGGGTGGGAACGTCGTCCGCATCGGCGTGCCGACAAAGACTTACTACCCGACGATCATCGCTGAGACCGCCATTCGCCAGAAGCTCTTCGAGAAGGAGGGGCTGAAGCCTGAGCTGACGATCTATCGCAGCGGCGCGGAAGGCTTCGAGGCGCTCGCAGCCGGTGCGGCGGATATCGTCATGAACTCGACGATGAGCGTGGCGGGCGGGTTGAAGCGCGGCGTCAATGCGCGCTGCGTGGCCAATGCCGCGAACGGCTATTACGGCTGGCAGCTGGTCGTGAAGACGGACTCGCCGATCAAGAAGCCGGCCGACCTCGCGGGCAAGAAGGTCGGCATCACGTCTGCGGGCTCCGGCACGGACATTCTGGCGCTGTGGACGATCGCCGAGCACAAGGTCCAGTTCACGCGTGTCCCGCTCGGCGGTGGCGGGCTCGTGCCCAATATGCTGACCGGGAATATCGATGCGACCGTTCTCTATTCGCCGCTCACGTTCAAGGTGGTCGATGAGAAGGTCGCGCGGACGATCATCAACTACGGCGAGGCGGTGCCGGCTCATTCGACCGGCAGCTGGATCGCGACCGACAAGGTCATCGCCGAGCGACCGGAAGTTGTCCAGAAGGCCGTGAATGCGCTCTACGGTGGCGTCGCCTTCCTTGCCGATGACAAGAACCGGGCTGCCGCCGTGAAGCTGATCGCCGAGATCGACGAGATTCCCGAGAAGATCGCGGCCTTCGAGCTCGACGGGAACTTGAAGCACATATCGAGGACTGGGGAGTTCAAGCTCGAGTGGGTGGAACGTGCGCTCGACAATGCGCGCCTGATCGGCATGAAGGAGCTGGCCGATCCGAAAGAGGTCTTCGTCGAGAAGTTCAAGCCGGTCCCGACCAAGGCCTGAGACGTATCTCCGAGCGGCCGCCGGCTGTGCAAGGCGTTGCACAGCCGGCGCCGTTCAAGGCTCCTGCCATGTGGGGCTCATCGTGAAACGCTGGCAAATCATTCTTGTACGCGCGGCCCTCCTCGCACTCGTGCTCGGGGCGTGGGAGGTGGCGCCGCGAGCGGGGATCGTGAACCCGATGCTCCTGCCGCCGCTCAGCGAGGTCGTGGCGATGCTGCAGGTGCAGCTGGCGCGCCCGCAAGTGCAGGAAGCCATCCTCGTCACCGCTTTGGAGGTGATCGTCGCCTTCATCATTGCGGTGCCGGTCGGGGCTGCCGCCGGTGTTGCCATCGCCGAGTTCCCGTATGCCGGGGCCATTTTCAAGCCGATGCTGTTCTACGTCTTCAGCGTCCCCAAATCGATCTTCCTGCCGATGTTCATCTTGATCTTCGGCATCGGCTTCCAGCAGAAGGTCGCCTATGCGGCCTTTACGACGGCTTTCGTCATTCTGATGAGCGCGACGGCGGCGGTCGAATCCGTCAAATCCGATTACGTTCTCGTCGCGCGCTCGTTCGGCGCGACGCCACTGCAGATCCTGCGGCGCGTCTATGTGCCGAGCATGATGCCGGTGCTGCTCGAGACCTTGCGCATTTCCATGATCTTCAACTTCACCGGCGTGATGATCGCGGAGATGTATGCATCGCGCACTGGCATTGGGCACCTGATCTCCAACTGGGGCGAGAACTTCCAGATGCCGCAGCTCTTCGCCGGCGTCATCATGCTCTCGGTCGTCGCGATCGCATTCAACGAAATGGTACGCTTGATGGAGGCTCGATGCAGTACGTGGCGGACATGAGGGCAGCGCAGGCGTCGGGTGCCGCGATCGAGATCGATCGTGTGAGCCACGTGTATGCGGGCCCGGATGGCGGTGTTCCGGCACTGAGCAACGTCTCGATGAAGGTGGGCGCCGGGCGATTCGTCGTGATCGTCGGTCCGAGCGGCTGCGGCAAGACCTCACTCCTGATGATGATGGCGGGCCTGCGCGATCATACGGAGGGGCGGATCGACATCCACGGTGCGCCGATACCAAAGCCCGACCCGGAGCGCGTCGGCGTCATCTTCCAGGAGGCGAGCCTCTTCCCGTGGCTCACCACGCTCGACAACATCGAGTTCCCCCTGAGCCTGCGCGGCATGTCGCGCGATGAACGCCGCCGCAGGTCCGAGCCCATGCTGTCGCTCGTCGGCCTCGCCGGCTTCGGAGAGCGCTATCCCCACGAGCTTTCGGGCGGCATGAAGCAGCGCGTGTCGATCGCCCGCGGTCTCGTGCAAGACCCTCCGGTGCTTTTGATGGACGAGCCGTTTGCCGCGCTCGATGAGCAGACGCGCATGACCATGGGCCACGAGCTGCTGCGCATCTGGTCAACGACCAACAAGACGGTGGTGTTCATCACGCACAGCCTGACGGAGGCGGTTTATCTTGCGGACGAGGTGTACGTGATGTCGCCGCGTCCCGGTCGCATGATCGATCACATCGCGATCGACCTGCCGCGTCCGCGCACCTACGAGATGATGGCGACCGATACGTTCGGGCGCCTGCGCGACCGCATCTGGCAGCAGATCCGCAAGTCCCACTGAGGTCCGCCATGCGACGTCCAGATCCCAAGACCGTCCGCTGGGGCATCCTTGTCGCACTACTCGTCCTTTGGGAGCTGATCCCGATGACGGGGCTGCTGCCGGAACTGTTCCTGCCGCGCCTTTCGAAGACACTCGCGGTTCTTTGGATCGATCTCGGTAAGTATTGGGCGGCGCTTCTCGTGACGCTCTACGAGGTCGTGTTGGCGATGGTGATCGCGTGCGGTTTCGGCATTGTCGCCGGCGCGACCATCGGCGGCATCGCCGTGCTGCGCGATCTGCTGCTCCCGGTCTTCTCGAGCCTTTACGCCGTGCCGATCGTCATTCTCTATCCGATCTTCACGGCATGGTTCGGCATCGGCTCGGAATCGAAGATCATGTTTGCCGGCATCTACGGCTTCTTTCCTGTCATGCTGTCGACGGCGGCCGGCATCCGCACCATCGATCCCCAGTTCCTGCTCGCGGCCCGCAGCATGGGCGCGACGATCTACCAGCAGATCACGAAAGTGATCATTCCGGCTTCGCTGCCGACCGTGTTCAGCGGCCTCCGGCTTGGCGGCGCGCTCGCGATCATCGGCGTCGTCGTCGCGGAAATGCTGACAGCATCTGCCGGCATCGGCTATCTCGTGACGCTCAACCGCACGATTCTGGACAGTCCCCGCGTGTTTGCGGGCATACTCTGCATTCTCGTGCTGTCGGTTGCCTACGACATCCTCGCACGACGACTGGAGCGGCGTATGGTGGTCTGGCAGTCCGCCGGCCGGCAGCAGCAGGTGCAGTCCTCGCAACGCCCAGTCAATCGAGGCGCTCCGGCACCCGCAGCCGCGTGAGAATTTCTCGAGACCCCTCAGGGAGACACCCATGGCCAACAAGATCCTGCCAACGACCGTCGTCGGCAGCTACCCACAGCCCGACTGGCTCGTGAACCGCGAGATGCTGTCGAAGTCCGTGCCGCGCGTGCGGATGAACATCTGGCGCATTCCGGAGCCGCTGCTCGAGCAGGCGCAGGACGATGCGACGATCCTTGCCATCCGCGACATGGAGCGCGCCGGTATCGACATCATCACCGACGGGGAGGCGCGGCGGGAAAGCTATTCCAACCGTTTCGCGACCGCCCTCGAGGGTATCGACGCGGATGAGGCAGGTGAGGTCATCGCGCGCACGGGCAACCGGGCGACGCCGGTGCCGCGTGTCGTCGGCAAGATCCGTCGCAAGGGTCCGGTCGAGGTGCGCGACATGGCATTCCTGCGTCGCAACACCGACCGGCTCGCGAAGATCACGCTGCCCGGCCCGTTCACGATGAGCCAGCAGGCCAAGAACGAGTTCTACAAGGACGCTGACGAGATGGTCATGGACTATGCCGCCGCGGTGAACGCGGAGGCGCATGATCTCGTGAAGGCCGGCGCCGACGTGATCCAGCTCGATGAGCCATGGCTCCGCAACGACCCCGATGCGGCCAAGCGCATCGCCATTAAGGCGATCAACCGGGCGCTCGAAGGCATCAAGGTGCCGACCGTCGTGCATCTCTGCTTCGGCTATGCGGCGGTCGTGCCGGGCTCGACGAAGCCGGTCGGCTATTCTTTCCTGCCGGAGCTTGCCGACACCGTGGCCGAGCAGATCTCCATCGAGGCGGCCCAGCCGAAGCTCGATCTCGGCATCCTCAAGGAGCTGGCACCGAAGAAGGTCATGCTCGGCGTGCTCGATCTCGGCGATAAGAATGCCGAGACGCCCGAGATCGTCGCCGATCGCATTCGTGCGGGCCTGAAGTTCGTGCCGGCGGACAAGCTCGTTCCCGCACCGGATTGCGGCATGAAGTACATGCCGCGCGAGCTCGCCTTCGCGAAGCTGAAGGCGCTCGCCGACGGTGCCGCCCTGGTGCGGGCTGAACTCTCGTAGCGCACGAAAGCGAGCGCCACGATCCAGGTGCGAGCGGCGCTCGCTTTCGCTACGCGCGTAACTCCTCCGTAGCCCCGTAATCGTCGCGGGGGCGCGCGGTTCCCGAAACCCGGACTCCCGGCTCATACTTTCGTCGAGAGAGCTTGTCTGACTGAAAGCTCGGTTGTACGATGACCTGACAATCGCTGTACTGGTCGGACCGAACTCCGATGTCGCTCCTCAAGCCATTGAGCCCGAGCAGGAATCTCGTTGGCGAGCTCGTCGAGCGTATCGCCGATGAAATCCGTAGTGGACGTCTGCCGCCGGGTGCGCGCCTTCCGACGGAGTTCGAGCTCATGGCGGCAACCGGCGTCTCGCGGACCGTCGTTCGCGAGGCGGTGGCGGCGCTTCGCGCCGAGGGGCTCGTCGTCA
Source organism: Hyphomicrobiaceae bacterium (assembly GCA_035565975.1). Taxonomy (GTDB): domain Bacteria; phylum Pseudomonadota; class Alphaproteobacteria; order Rhizobiales; family Hyphomicrobiaceae. Next base: position 49,862 of record DATMRT010000081.1, on the reverse strand, counting down.
CGCGGCAGGGACTTGGCGCCTTCGTGGCCACAGAAGCCCACAGGGCTGCCTTCCGTATTGTCGCCGGTCCGAGGGATGAGCCCGGCTCCATCTCGAACGTGGTGAGCGTGCTCGAGCTGCGTCTGGCGGTCGAGGTGGAAGCGGCTGCGCTTGCTGCCGAGAGGGCCGACCGACATCAGGTCGCGCAGATCGAGACGGCCTTGGTCGAGATCGACACGGCCGTCGCGTCCGGCGGCTCCGCGGTTGCGGAGGATTTCGCGCTGCATCGTGCCATCGCCCAGGCGACGCACAACCCCCAGTTCGCCAATTTTCTCGATTTCCTTGGCCGGCACTTCATTCCGCGCCAGACCATACGGGCCGCGGAGGCCTCAGAGGCCGAACAACGCGCCTATCTCGAGCGCATTCAGAAAGACCATGCGCGCATTGTCGAGGCGATCCGCAGCGGCAGCAGCAAAGACGCGCGTAACGCCATGCGTGCTCACCTGACGAAGAGCCTGCAACGTTATCGCGGGCTCGCGGACGAGGGCAGGCAATTCGAATCCATGCAACCTGGGGAATCCCGAAGCAACAGGAGACGGACGCAAGGTCGACGTCTGTGATCCGAAAGCACGACGATAGATCGTAAAACCTCAAAATCCATGGGAGGACGACGCATGAAACTCATTGGGGCATTGGCGACATCCTTGAGCTGCCTGCTGATCGTGGCATCACCTGCGACAGCGCAGACGAAACTCAAGTGGGCCCACGTCTACGAGGTCGGTGAGCCCTACCACAAGGAGGCCGAGTGGGCGGCCGAGGAGATCAAGAAGCGCACGAATGGGCGCTATGAGATCCAGGTGTTTCCTGCTTCTCAGCTCGGCAACGAGAACCAGATCAATGAGGGGCTCGGGCTCGGCACGGTCGACATGATCTACACCGGCGTCGCGTTCGCCGGCTCGATCCATAAGCCGGTGGCGATCACCAACGCCCCGTTCGTTCTGCGCGACTTCGACCACTGGAAAGCTTACCGCGACTCGAAGCTCTTCCGCGATATCGCGAAGGGGTACGAGGACAAGACGAAGCACAAGGTCATCGCGCTGACGTACTACGGCCAGCGGCACGTCACCGCGAACCGCGAAGTCAAGACGCCGGCAGACATGAAAGGGATGAAGCTCAGGGTGCCGCCGGCGCCGCTCTTCCTCATGTTCACCAAGTCGGTCGGCGCGAACGCAACGCCGATCGCTTTCGCGGAGGTGTACCTCGCGCTTCAGCAGAAGACGGTCGACGGTCAGGAAAATCCGCTGCCGACGATCATGGCCAAGAAGTTCTACGAAGTTCAGAGCCATATCATGCTGACAGGCCACATCACCGAGTCCCTGCTGACTATTGTCGGCAGCCATGTGTGGCCCAAGCTCTCGGATGCCGACAAGAAAGCCTTCAACGAGGTACTGATGGAGGCGGCCGCCAAGGCGACCGACCAGATCCGCGCCTCCGAGCAGAAGCTCGCCGATGAGTTCCGCAAGCTCGGCAAGACGGTGGTCGAGGTCGACCGCAAGCCATTCATTGAGGCCGCGCGGCCGCTTCACAATGATCCTGCGGCAGGCGCCGGCTGGTCCAAGGCCGAGTACGATGCGCTGCAGGCACTGAAATAAGAAACCGCTCGTAGCATTGCCTGCTGGTGGAGGCGCAACCTTCACTGGCAGGCTGCTCACAAGTTTCTCTCCCGCATCAAGAGCTGCCTATGTCAACTTCCACGCCGCCGGAAGAACGAGCAGATGCCGTCATGCCACTGGTCGAGGATGAGGAGGTCACGATCTCCTGGCATCCGGAGGACTGGATCGGCATCGCATTGTTCTGGGCGCTCAGCCTCATCGTGTTCGCCCAATTCGTGACGCGCTACATTCTCAACGACTCGCTGTCGTGGACCGAGGAAGTCGCGCGTTACTTCCTCATGGTCCTGACCTTCGTGGGCGCCGTCACGGTGACGCGCAAGCGCACGCACATCGCTGTCGAAGTGCTCGAATCCTACTTGCCGGGCCTCGGCGGTCGGATCGTCCGTTTCGTGGTGGATGTGCTCACGCTCGCTTTCATCGCTCTTCTCGCGTGGTTCTCATTCACCATCGTCGAGCGGATGCAAATCCAGCGCATGACCATGATCGATGCGTCGATGACTTGGGTTTACGTCCCGATCTCGATTGCCATCTTCGCCATGCTGGCGCGTGCCGTCATGAGCTTCATCAGCAATGCGCGCCGCGGCTGGCGGCCGCGCTCGGGCACCGAGCAGATGATCATCGATTGAAAGCCACACCATGACGCTGCTCTTTTCGGTCTTCTTCGTCACGCTTCTGATCGGCGTGCCGATCTTCGTGTCGCTCGGACTCGGATCTCTGGTCTATACGCACTTCGTGGCCGGTATCCCGGACTTCGTGGTGCTTCACCGGATGGCCGGCGGGGTCGACAGCTTTCCGTTGCTGGCAGTCCCGTTCTTTATTCTCGCCGGCAACCTGATGAACTCGGCCGGCATCACCAACCGCATCTACAGCTTCGCGATGTCTGCGGTCGGCTGGCTGCGCGGTGGGCTCGGGCACGTAAATGTCGCGGGCTCGGTGATCTTCGCGGGCATGTCCGGCACGGCGGTCGCCGACGCCGGTGGTCTTGGCACCATCGAGATCAAGGCCATGCGCGATCATGGCTATGACGATGAGTTCGCGGTCGGGATCACTGCGGCATCCTCGACGCTCGGCCCGATCATTCCGCCGTCCCTGCCCCTGGTGATCTACGGCGTGATGGCGAACGTTTCGATTGGACAGCTCTTCATTGCCGGTGTCGTTCCGGGGCTGCTGATGGCTGCGTGCCTGATGGTCTACGTGGCTTGGTACGCGCATCGACATAGCATCGGCCGCGATCAGGCGTTTCGCGTGGCGCGGCTCGTCAGTTCGTTCATCAGCGCATTTCCAGCGCTCCTCACGCCGGCTATCATCATCGGTGGCATGTCCTTCGGCCTCTTCACGCCGACGGAAGCGGCCGTGGCTGCGTGTGCCTGGGCGATGTTCCTCGGCGCGGTGCTTTATCGCTCGTTGACTTGGCGGCAGCTCTACAAGGTCACGATGGACACCATCGAGACGACAGCAGCCGTCATGATCATTGTCGGCGCCGCATCACTCTTCGGCTGGGTGCTGACGACGACCCGCGTGACCGAAGACGTGGCGGCCGCGATGCTGTCGGTGACCACCGATCCGTTGATGATCCTCCTGATCATCAACCTGCTGCTTCTGGTCGTCGGCTGCTTCATGGAGACGATCGCGGCGATCTCGATCCTGGTGCCGGTACTCATGCCGATCATTCTCAAGGTCGGCATCGATCCGGTTCAGTTCGGCATCATCATGGTGCTCAATCTGATGATCGGGCTTCTGACGCCGCCGGTCGGGATGGTGCTCTTCGTGCTCTCGAAGGTAGCGAACATGCCGTTCGAGAGGACAGTGCGTGCCGTCCTCCCCTTCATCGTGCCGCTGCTGATTGTGCTGGTGGCGATCACGCTGGTGCCCCAGCTCACGCTCTGGCTGCCAACCGTGTTCTATCGGTGAGCGCCACTCCCGCTCAGCCGATGTTGAACTGCTTGGCGTGTGCCTCGTAGTCCTGATAGCCGAGGGTCGAGCGGAATTCTGCCGGCGTGAGCGCGCCGGCAGCCTCCGCCTTGCCGGCGTTCAGGGCGGCAAGACCGGCTTTCATGCCGGCGATCGCGGGGGAGAGCATGCCGGTCGGATAGGTGCCGATCTTCAGGCCGAGTTCGGCGGCGCGTGACTGGGTGGGAGTCTCGCGCGGCGCACCGGGCGAGAGCACAGCAAAGGATGGGCGGCCCGCGGCCGCGGCGACGGCGCGGCGGACTTCGCCCTCATCGGCCGGCGAGTCGAGGAAGAGGATGTCCGCGCCCTCGGCAACGAACATCTCGATGCGGGCGACGGCCTCGTCGATGCCGGCCGTCGGGCGGCAATCCGTGCGGGCCATGACAAGAATACCGGACTCTTTCGCGGCCTGCACGGCGGCGCGGATCTTCATGCGCGCCTCCTCTCGCGGCAGGCAGGGCTTGCCGGCGGACGTGAGCGCGCGGGGCGTGATCTTGTCCTCGATGAGAATGGCGGCAGCGCCCGCGCGACCGTAGGCGCGCACGGTCCGCTGCACGTTCATGGCATTGCCATAGCCGTGATCGGCGTCGGCGAGCACGAGCAGATCAGGTGCCGCGCCGCGGATCATGTTGAAGGAGTCGAACATCTCCGCGAACGAAATGAGATCGAGATCAGGCCCGCCGAGACGGCTCGCCGCGACGCACGATCCCGACATGAAAGCGGTCTTGAAGCCGGCGCCCGTGGTCAGCTTTGCGCTGAGCCCATCCCAGACGGCGGGCATGACGACGAACTCGGGCTTGGCGAGGAGATCGCGCAGGCGGGCGGGAGCGTTCATGTTGGATCACTTTCCTGAGGGGCTGTCGGGGGGAAGGCCATGGGCGAGAAGGATAGGTTCATTGTGGTCGCCGCTGCACTGCAGAAGCAAGTGCGAACTCCGGCGGTCTGACATGATGGCACGCTGGAACGCGCCTATGGATGACGGCTCCGTCGAGTGGCAGGATGAAGACGAGGCAGGCGCGAGACCCGCCGGATAGACAGGGAGGAGCAGGTCATGGACCTCAAGGACCAGATTGCCATCGTGACGGGGGCAGGGCAGGGCATTGGCCGGGCGTCAGCGCTGGCGCTGGCCGATGCAGGCGCGGATCTCGTCGTCGTCGATATCAACGAGCAAACGCTCAATGAAACGGCGGCGGCGGTCAAAGCCAAGGGACGGCGTGTGCACGCCATCCGCGCCGATCTCGGCAGTGTCGCGGACATCGACCGCATGGTGGGCGAAAGCATCGCCGCGTTCGGCCGCATCGACATTCTCGTAAACAACGCCGCCGTCACCCGTCGCGCCTACATCATGGATCTCACGGAGGAAGACTGGGACCGTATTCATCGTGTGAACGCAAAGGGGGTGTTCTTCTGCCTGCAGCGTGTCGCGCGCGAGATGATCCCGCGTCGGAGCGGGCGCATCATCAATATCGCCTCGGTTGCAGGAAAGGGTTTTCCGGGCACATCGAATGCGATCTACGCAGCGAGCAAGGGCGCTGTCATCAGCCTGACCAAGACGGCGGCGCAGCAGCTCGGTCCGCACAACATCAACGTCAACTCGGTCTGCCCCGGCATCGTGCGCACGGCCCTCTATGAGGAGATCGTCAGAGTCATGTCCAAGACCGAGAACATGAGCATCGAGGCGGTGGAAGCGCGGGCCGTCGCCGGCGTGCCGCTCCGGCGCGCGAACGAGCCGGAGGATATCGCCGACATGGTCGTCTTCCTCGCCTCGCCGCGCGCCCGCAACATCACCGGCCAGTCCTACAACGTAGACGGGGGTCTCATCCCGGACTGAGATCGCTTCAACCGACGACTTTGATGTAGGTGTCCTTGCGCACGATCTTGTCGCCGCGGAAGGTGTAGAGGTCGCAGCCGAGCCACTCCTGCTTCTGGCCATTGGGCAGTGTCGCCGTGCGCAGCCATTCGGTCACGGCGCGATTTCCGACGACATACTCGGCCGTGTGGATCCAACGCACATCGGGGCTGTTCGCGAACAGCGGCACGAAGTAGCTGCGGATCTCATCTTTGCCCTTGTATGTCTGGCCCCAGACGTCGGGGCCCTTGGCGTTGCGGAATTCCCCATCCTCGGCGAAGCAGTCGACGATCGCATCGACATCACGACGGGCGAAGGCATCCCCAATCTCGCGGACGCGCTCGATGGTCACAGGCTCATCGACAATCTTCTGCATGTGAAGTCCTCCCGGCTGCTGCACCACCTACGCAATCGCGGCCATGAGCCGCTTGAAGAAACCATCGGCCTTGCTCTTGTCGATCCAGCGCAAGACGGCGACGAGATCTTGCGAAGGCGCGACCCAGATGAGGTTGTTGCCGGCGCCGACAGCGAACCAACTATCCGCGGGCGCGCTCGGAAAATTGCGTCCGCCGCGGTTCAGCCACCAGAGGAAACCGTAGCCAGCATTGGTGACGGACGGCTCCAGCGACTGTGCCATCCAGTTTTCCGGTAAGAGCTGCCGCGTGCCCCAGCGCCCGTTGCGTGCGGCGAGGAGACCGACGCGGGCATGGTCGCGCGTCGGGATGAAGAGACCGCCACCCCAGTGACTGCCGCCCGAGACGGACTGCACGCGCTTGCCGCCGACCTCCGTCCACGACGTCGAGTAGCCGTGCCATTCCCAGTCGCGCGAGGCGCCGATGGGCTCCATGATGCGCTCGCGCAGCACGTCGGGCAGCGCTCTGCCAAAGCACTGCAGGAGCGCAAAGGCGAGCACGTTCACGCGCACATCATTGTATTCGTAGTACGTGCCGGGCGTCTGCCGCTGGCGGAGCTGGCCTTTGTTCTTGTTGCTGTCGAGACCGCCGGGTTGGCGGAAGTGGTCGACCTGGTCGGACTTCTCCCAGAGCACGCCGTCCCACTCCGAGGACTGCACGAGGAGATGGCGCCATGTGATCTGTCCGTTGTGCGGCCCATCGAAATGACCGGTCTTGACGGTCGCGCCGACGCGATCATCGACGCTGCCGATCAGGCGGTCGCCGACGGCAACACCTGCGAGCAGCGAAAGATAGCTTTTCGCGACGCTGAACGTGACGTCTGCGCGGCGCGTGTCGCCCCACTCGGCGACGATGCGGCCGCCCTTCATGATCATGCCGGCGGGTCCGCCGCGGGGGCGCACGAGCCCCGTGATCTCGCTCCAGGGTCCGCTCTCGTTCCACTCCACATTTCCGACGTAACGGCCGTCCGGGTAGTAGAACGAGCGCGGCCAGGGGCTTTCGGAGGCCTCGGCCCAGGCGACGGCCGCTTCGAGCTTTCCCGCATCCAAGCCGGCAGCGGCGGGCGTGAGGGCTTCCCAGACTGCGTCCTCGGGAGGGGGCGTATACGCGGGCTCGGGCACGAAGCACTCCTGTCTGTTGGGACCGCGGGCGGTCCGGATTCTGGCCAAGGTTCGGATATGCGGGCCGCGAAGACAAGAGACGCCGTAGACGGGCATCAATGCTCGCCGCGCAGGCAGAGCCGGCGCCTCATTGCCCGGTGTAGACGAAGCCCGCCCAGAAATAGGGATGCGCGAAGGGGCGGGCGAGCGTTTGCGGTGGTGGTGCCTCCTTGGCGACGCTGTCCATGCGGGAGGATGCGGGCGCGAGCCATTCGACGGCGCCGCTGTTGCGCCCGCGCTTGAGGTTTTCCGCGCTCATGGCCGCGCGGGTCGCATCGGCATGGCTGCGCGCCATGCGGCCCGCATCCGAGGCTTCCTGAACGTAGGCCGTGAGATCGGCGTTCGTCGCCTGGCGCAGCCACGCCTGGGCCTCATGGAGCGCCGCCGCGGGGCGCAGCCCCTTGTCGATATGCAACTCATAGAAGCGCGCGATCAGCAGGGCCGAGGCAATATCCGAGACAGGCCATAGCGTGCCGAGGACGCCGGCCGCACCGAGGGCCATGAACGCGCCGGGTAGGCCGATGAACTCATCGGGATTGCGCGTGATCTCGGAGAGGCCGGTCTCGCAGGCAGACAGCACGACGAGGCGGGGGTGGCCGAGCCCGTCCACTTCGAGCAATCGCCCAACGCTGAGACGTGCGAAGCCGTGCATGATGAGGCCCGACTGGCGGACATCGGACCAGGTGAACGTGCCGTGCGAGGCGAAGTGCCAGTGGCTGCGTCCCTTGAGCGCTTCGAGCACCGCCTCGAGGGTCGCGTTCTCACCGACGAGGAACGCACGCGACGCTTCAGGGAAGTGCGCCGCGATGAAGGCACCTTCGAGCTCGGATCCCGGCAGGTCACCCGTGGGGTTGATGACCGCCAGAAGGCTCGGAGGATCCTTTGTTGCCGCACGCGCGCGCACGGCTGCGAGGGCGGCGAGACTAGGCGTCACCGTGATCTCGTACTCATCGCCAAGGCGACGCTGACTGACCGGATCCTGCGCGAGGCCGACCGGGAGTACGCCGAGCCAACCCGAAGGCACCCAGACGAGTTGCGCGCCCGGCTTGATGCCGTGGGCCTTGAGAGCTGCATCCAGATCGCCAACGAAGAGACGCCAGAGCTCGGGGCCGAGATCCTGGATCGCCGCCATCCACTGCGGCCAGCGCTTCTGCTTTTCTTCGCCCTCGAAATAGTTGGCGAAATAGGCGCCGATCCAGCCGCCGCCGACCACACCCTCAGGTCCGGCGAGCAGCGTCGAGAGCCTCGTTGGCGTGAGCTCGGGAAGGTCGATGACGCTTGCCTTGGGACTATCGGCGCCACCGATCACGATGAGCCTGCCGCCGAGTGACGTCACGATCGGGATCGCCACGGCGCCGCCTGCGGATGCAATGCGACGCGCCTCCGCGAGGGCTGCCGTGCTGCGGTCGTCGCTCGCACCGCTTGCCGTCACAAGGGCCAGCAGCTCGCGTCGAAGCGCGCTCAACTGCTCGATGGCTGTGCCGCGATCTGCTCCGGCCTCGGCGGCCGCCTGAGCTGCCCGGATGGCGGCACGCAGCGCATCGAGGCGCGCCCGGTTTTCCGCCGATAACTCGAGCGACTGTAATCTGAGCGACACGGCCAGCAGGCGCGCCCGGCTCTCGTCAGCCAAGGCAATCGCCGTCTCGGCATCACCGCGCTCGATGGCACCGAACGCGGCCTCCGCAAACAACGGACCGGCGTCGGCGATAAGAGCGCTGGCCTGGGTTTCATCGAAGCCCTGACCGAAAAGAAGGAGGAACGCTTCGCGCGCGCTTTGATACACCGTTCCGGCTTCGCTCCATTCGCCAGCCTGAAGGAGCGTGTTGCCGAGCGCCCGGCTGGTGCGCATGTGCTCGTGCGGGAAGGCGTCACGCGTGAAGACGGTGAGAGCGGCCTCGTATGCCGCAATGGCCATCTCCCGGTTGACGGCGGGGAGGCCGCGGATACGGTCGGAGTAGGTGTTTGCCAGCGCATTCTGCGCGCGCGCCCATTCCATGGGATATCCCGTGCGGGTGAACACCTCGAATGCCGCATCGAGATGCGCGATGGCCTTCTCCTGGTTCTCGGCCTGGTCGCCGCCGACACGCGCGAGATACGCGGTCGCGAGATTGTAGTGTGCGGACGCCCATTCTCTTGGGAGTTGTTCGCGCGAGAAGACGCTGAGGGCGTTCGTGATGTGCGCGATGGCCTTCTCATGGTTCTCCGCGCGCGCGCCGCGGACGCGATTGCGGTAGCTGGCACCGAGATTGTTCTGCGCCATGGCCCAGAGCATGGGGGCCGCCTCTCTCGTGAAGACGCCGAGCGCTGCTTCCGTATGCGTGATGGAGGCCTCGAGGTTGTCGGCGGCCGTGCCATGGATGCGGCTCTGGTAGACGACGGCGAGGTTGTTCTGCAGGCGGGCCCATTCCTGGGGCGCGCTCTCCCGGGTGAAGACGCGCAACGCGGACTGGAAGTGGGCAATCGCGCGTTCCTGGTTGTCGGCACGCTCGCCGCGGATGCGTGCCCAGTAGGCAATGCCCAGGTTGTTTCGGAGCGTCGCCCAGTTCTGAGGATCAAGCTCGAAGGTCCAGGCCGGAAGAGCGGCCTCGAAATGACCGATCGCCGTCTCGATGTTGTCGGCACGCACGCCCGTCGGACGGTTGACGTAGGCGCTCGCTATGCCGAACTGCAGCTCGGCGATGACCTGCGCGCGATCGGCGGCGAGGGGCCATGGCGAGAGCGCGGGGGCCTCGGCGAGAAGGGCCTCACCGACGGAGATGCGCTGCTCGCCGTCCTGCGCCTGCTGCCAGCGCGAAAAGTGCGCCGAGAAGTCGGTGCCCGATGGCTGAGGTGAGGACTGAGACCATGCTGGCGCCAGCGCGAAGGTTGCGAGTACGAGGCCGGCCGCCAGCACCATCCATACCCGCCGCATCCTGCGCCTCCCGTCGCTGAGCCTCGCCGGCCGCGTAGGAATGTGACGGCGTCGTGGCACGAGCAAGGCTCAGGCAGAAATGGGCTGACTTTCCAAGCTTCTGCTGCACCGGCGCCACATCAGTGCCAATCGCAGGTGGCTCGCACGACGACGCCTTGGGCACTTGGAAATTGACGCTCGTGCAGGGCGTCGCTCAAGCGGGCCGATTGCCGATGTAGCGGCCGAACCGTTGCGTGCCTGTCTTGCCGAACAGGATGACGTCATAGGTCTCAGGCTCGCCGCCTTCCATGCCTGGAGATCCGATCGGCATGCCGGGTACCGCGAGACCTAGCGCTTGCGGCTTCTCCGCGAGGAGCCGTCTGATGGCGTGCGCGGGAACATGTCCCTCGATGACGTAGTTGTTGAGCTGAGCCGTGTGGCACGACATGAGCGCGTCCGGGACGCCAAGGCGCTGCTTGATGGCGGCTATCTCCGCCGTATCCGTGACACGCGCAAGAAATCCCTGCTGGCGCAGGTGGGCTATCCAGCCGGTGCAGCAGCCGCAGTTCGGGTCCTTGTAGACATCGAGCGTAGCGGAGAGCTCCGCGCGGACAGGCGTCACCAGGCCAAACGCGAGGGCGGCGCCAGCGCCCAGCAAACCGCGACGAGAGTAGAGCGATCGAGCCATGTGGTTCTCCGGGAAGGCGGTCGCGGGTTCAACGTTCGGTGCGGATCAGCACGTCCATGAGCTCGGCGACCTTCTGTTCCTGCTCAGCCTTGTCGCCGCTCGCGATGGCGTGGCGAACGCAGTGGTTGACGTGGTCGCGCAGCACGGATTCCTCGACGCGCCGAAGCGCCGCCCGCACGGCGGCGATCTGCGTGACGATGTCGATGCAGTAGCGGTCTTCCTCGACCATGCGCGCGAGGCCGCGGACCTGACCCTCGATGCGGTTGAGGCGCTTGAGGCGGGACGATTTGGCATCATGGCTCATGGCTTGACGAATACCCTACCGGGGTATATGTGTCAAGCTATACCCGGTGGGGGTATCAGGAACGGAAAGCCGTCATGAGCCAGCACGATCACGGATCGCACGAGAACCACGGATCACACGGAGCACACACTCACCACGGGTCCTGCTGCGGCGGGCAAGGCCACGCACACGGTGCGCCGGCTGACGCGCACAAGGTCAAAGATCCGGTCTGCGGCATGAGTGTCGACCCGCACACGGCCAAGCATCGCTACGACTTCGAAGGGAGGACGTATTATTTTTGCGCGGCACGCTGCCGCGAGAAGTTCATCGCGGATCCGATGAAGTACCTGGCCGCCGAGAAGGCGCCGCCCGCGCCGGTGCCGGCGGGCACGATCTACACCTGCCCCATGCATCCCGAGATCCGACAGGAAGGGCCGGGAAGCTGCCCGATCTGCGGCATGGCGCTCGAGCCGGAGCTTGCGACAGCGGACACAGGCCCCAATCCCGAGCTCGTCGACATGACCCGGCGCTTCTGGATCGGCCTCGCGCTCGCGCTTCCCGTGTTCGTGCTCGAGATGGGCGGGCACATGATCGATCTGCATCAGTGGATCGGCCAGCAGACGTCGAACTGGATCCAGCTCGTGTTGGCGACGCCCGTCGTGCTGTGGGCGGGCTGGCCGTTCTTCGAGCGCGGTTGGGCCTCCATCAGGACGGGCAATCTCAACATGTTCACGCTGATCGCCGTCGGCACCGGCGTGGCGTGGGTCTACAGCATCGTCGGCACGCTCGCGCCTGGCCTGTTCCCGGCGATGATGCGCGGTCACGATGGCGCAGTGGCCGTCTACTTCGAGGCGTCAGCGGTCATCACGGTGCTGGTCTTGCTCGGGCAGGTGCTGGAGCTTCGCGCACGCGAGCAGACGAGCGGCGCTATCCGGGCGCTCCTCGACCTCTCACCGAAGATCGCGCGGCGCATTCGCGCGGACGGCACCGATGAGGATGTGAACCTGGAGGACGTTGCGAGCGGCGACCGCCTGCGCGTGCGTCCCGGCGAGCGCGTTCCTGTCGATGGGGAAATCGTCGAGGGGCGGAGCGCGCTCGACGAGTCCATGGTGACGGGCGAGTCCATGCCCGTGACCAAGTCGGCAGGCGACAAGGTCATCGGCGGCACCATGAACCAGTCCGGTGGCTTCGTCATGCGCGCCGACAAGGTCGGGCGCGATACCGTGCTCGCGCGCATCGTGCAGATGGTCGCCGAAGCCCAGCGCAGCCGCGCGCCCATCCAGCGGCTGGCCGATCAGGTCTCGGCCTGGTTCGTGCCGACGGTGATTGCCGTTGCTGTTCTGGCTTTCATCGCTTGGTCCGTTTGGGGGCCCGAGCCGCGGCTGACGTTCGGTCTGATCGCGGCCGTCTCGGTGCTCATCATCGCGTGCCCGTGCGCGCTGGGCCTCGCAACCCCCATGTCGATCATGGTCGGCGTCGGACGGGGCGCGCAATCCGGCGTGCTGATCAAGAATGCCGAGGCCCTCGAGCGCATGGAGAAGGTGGACACGCTCGTGGTCGACAAGACGGGCACGCTGACCGAGGGCCGGCCGAGCGTGGTGGCAATGGAGGCCGCATCAGGTCTGGACAAGAACGAGATCTTGCGTCTCGCCGCGAGCCTCGAGCGGCAGAGCGAGCATCCGCTTGCTGATGCCATCGTGCGTTCGGCCAACGAGCAGAAGCTCGCGCTCGCCAACGTCGAGAATTTCGACTCGCCCGTCGGGAAGGGCGTCGTCGGTACCGTCGAGGGCCGTGCGCTGGTGATCGGCAACCGGCGCATCATGTCGGATGCGGGCATCGATACAGCGCAACTCGACGGCCGTGCCGACGACATGCGCAAGGATGGCGCGACGGCGATCTATGTGGCCATCGACGGCAAGGCTGCCGGGCTCATTGCAATTGCCGATCCGGTCAAGGCGAGTACGCCGGCAGCGATCGCCGCGCTCAAGGAGGCCGGTATTCGAGTCGTCATGCTGACCGGCGACAACAGGACGACGGCCGAGGCCGTGGCCCGCAAACTCGGCATTCCGGAAGTCGAGGCGGAGGTTCTGCCGGAAGAGAAGAGCAAGGTCGTCGCGCGCCTGCGGAAAGAAGGCCGCATCGTCGCCATGGCCGGCGATGGTGTCAACGATGCACCAGCGCTCGCTGCGGCCGACGTTGGTATTGCCATGGGGACCGGTACGGACGTTGCCATGGAAAGCGCCGGCGTCACTCTGCTGAAAGGCGATCTTGGCGGCATCGTGCGCGCGCGGCATCTCTCGGCGGCGACGATGAGCAACATCCGCCAGAACCTGTTCTTCGCCTTCATCTACAATGCGGCTGGTGTGCCGATCGCCGCCGGCGTGCTCTATCCCGTACTCGGGGTCCTGCTTTCGCCGATCATTGCGGCGGCAGCCATGGCGCTTTCCTCGGCGAGCGTCATCACGAACGCGCTGCGGCTCAGGCACGCCGAACTCTGATGTCGGCGCGCCTTAATAAGCGATGGCGAGCGCGAAGAGAGCGGCGGCGAGGAGGGCAGCTATCGTGCGCACGTGGTTCCACCATGTCCATGCATGAAGAAAGTGGCTCCATGTCTGGGAAAGACTGCTTTCCGTCGCGGCCGAGGCAAGACGATCGTTCAGCGGCACGTTGAACACCATAGTGACCCCGAGCGTGCCGACGAGATAGAGCGCGGTCCCGATCCAGGCGAGTAATGCGCCCGGGGCGCTCCAGGCATTGGGCGTCGCGATCGCGACCGCCAGGGCAACGAGGCCCGTACCGAAGAAAACGACCAAGAAGAGCGGATTGAGCACGGTCACGTTGATGCTCTGCATGGTACGCGCGCCACCGACGCCGGGCTGTTGCGCCAGTGCCGGCATCACGAAATTCGAGAAGGCGAAGAAGATGCCGCCGACGAGACCGGCACCTGTCGTCGCGCTCACCAGAAGCAGAATCTCGACCCATTCCGGCATGTCGTGCCTCTCCTGCCCGCCGCTTACCCTGTGCAAAGGCATACAGCCTTCGCCGCGGCATCGCGAGGCCCAGCGGTTGGCCGCTTGGCAGTCCGTTTTATCCTCCTTATCATTTCGAGCGCGTCCCATCCCCGACAGCGAGGAGCCGTATGCCGACTTCTGCCGCCTCTCCCATGCGCCTGCGCCGCGAGCTTGCCGCCGCCTTCCGCCTTGCGGAGAAGTTCGGCTACTCGGAAGGCATCTGCAATCACTTCTCGGTCGTCGTGCCGGGACCTGAGGAGCGCTACCTCATCAATCCCTACGGGCTGCACTGGTCCGAGATGCGCCCGGAGCACCTTCTGCTCATCGACGGCGATGGCCAGGTGATTGAAGGCGATGGCGAGGTCGAGGCGACGGCGCGGCACATCCACGTCCAAGGCCATCGCGCCAATCCGCGCCATCAGTGCATTCTGCACGTGCATATGCCCTGGGCGACGTCGCTGACGATGGTGCAGGGTGGCCGCCTAGAGATGGCGCATCAAACCGCGGCGCGCTACTACGGGCGCATTGCCTATCAGTCCTTCGGCGGTATCGCGCTCGACGAGAGCGAAGGAAAGCGCATCGCCGACGCGCAGAAGTCCAATCCGACGGCGGACATCTTCTTCCTCGCTCACCACGGCATTTCGATTGGCGGACCTTCGATCGCCTTTGCCTTCGACGACCTCTACTATCTCGAGCGGGCGGCCAAGCAGCAGGTGCTGGCGATGTCCACTGGACTGCCTTTGCAGATCATGCCGGAGGAGCAAGCGAAGGACACGGCGCGCCAGTACATGCAGGTGATCGACTTCGCAGCGCAGAAGCATTTCGACGCTCTCATGCGCATCAACGGGTTGTGAGCGCTTCCGCCTCCCTGGCGGAGAGAGGCCAACAGGGCTAGGCTGCGCGCTGCCCTCTAAGAGGCAGCCAAGAACAAGCACGAGGGAGGATCTCATGGCACGATTTCCGACGACCATTGCCGGCAGTCTGCCGAAGCCCGGTTGGCTTGCCGAGCCGGAGAAGCTGTGGGGTGCATGGCGGTACGACGGCGAGGCGTTGCGCCGGGCGCAGGAGGATGCCGTGCTCGTGTGGCTCAAGCTGCAGGAGGACGCCGGCATCGACATCGTCTCCGACGGCGAGCAGTTCCGCATTCATTTCGTGCACGGCTTTCTCGAGCACGTCGGCGGTATCGACTGGCAGAAGAAGACGCAGATGGGCATCCGCGACAACCGCTATGTCGTCGAGGTGCCGACCGTCACCGGTCCCATCACGCGCAAGCGCTCCGTGCACAGCGAGGATGTTCGTTTCGTGCGCGCACACACCAAGCGGAGGATGAAGTTCACGCTGCCGGGGCCGATGACCATCTGCGACACGATCGCGGATGCGCACTACGGTCGCCGCGCGGATATGGCGATGGCTTTCGCCAAGGTGCTCAATGCCGAGGCGCGCGAGTTGGAAGCGCTCGGCGCCGACGTCATCCAGTTCGATGAACCGGCCTTCAATGTGTTCATGAATGACGTGAAGGACTGGGGTATCACCGCGCTCGAGGCGGCGGCTGAAGGTTTGAAGTGCAGCACCGCCGTCCACATCTGCTACGGCTACGGCATCGAGGCCAATCTCAAATGGAAGGAGACGCTCGGTGGCGAATGGCGCCAGTACGAGGAGATCTTTCCGGCGCTGAACCGCTCGAAGATCCAGCAGGTCTCGCTCGAGTGTGCCGGATCGAAGGTGCCGATCTCGCTCATCTCGCATCTCGCCGACAAGACGATCCTCGTCGGCGCCATCGACGTAGCGACAAGCCGCGTCGAGACGCCGGAACAGGTCGCAGGCACGCTGAAGGAAGCACTCAAATATGCGGATGCAGAGCGCATCCAGGGCTGCACGAACTGCGGCATGGCGCCGTTGCCGCGCGCAGTGGCTGCGGGCAAGCTGCAGGCGCTCGGCGCGGGTGCGGCCCTGCTCAGAAAGTGAGATCCTGAGCGCGTGAGCGTCAGTTGGCTTTGATGAATTGCGCGATGCGCGCGACTGCCTGCCCCTCGATTCCGTAGAAGCCGTGCTGGGCCAAGGCCTGGCAGGGCTCGGACTTCGGCGCGTTGCCGCCATCGAGCAGAACCACATCGACTTTGCGGGACTTGGAGAGTGCCTTCGTCAGCTTCGGCGCGTCGGAGGCCGGCGTGATGTCGCAGCCGTCATGGCGATGTGAGAGAACCAGTGTCGGAACGGTGATCGCGGCGAGCCGCATGCTGGCGACGCCGTTGGGGTGGCTCTGGCGGATATTCCAATTGGGATTCGCGCGCGTGATCGTCGATGTCAGAACGATGCCGTGAATACTCCGGAGGGCGATGCCGCCGCCCGCTGCGGAGAATGTTCCCATGCTCGTGCCGACCAACCAGACCGGCACGTTGGCCTCCTTCTTGAGATAGTCGACCACGGCACCGATGTCTTGCGCGTGCTCGCGGCTCATGCGGAAGATCGCGTTCATGCCGCGCGTGCTCTGATGGTCCGAGGGCGCGTCGACGACCGCCACCATGAGGCCCTGCGCGGCGAACTTGTCGCGCGTGCGGACGAGGAAGTTCTGCGAGCCCCAGGCCATGGACCGCGCGCTTTGCAGGCGGAGGGCGCCATGTCCGCCTGCAAACAGGACCACCGCCGCGACGGGCTTCTGGGGCTTGATCAGGATGAACGCCTGCTTCGCCCCCCTCGGCGTCAGTAGGGAGACGAAGCCGGTGCTTTGAGCCCTTGGAGCGGTGACGGAAAGGGCGAGGAGCATGGCCGCCACGGCAAATAGCCTGATGCGAGGCAACATGGGCATCACTCCGCGGATGGGCGCTGCCGGGGTGCAGCACGGGAAATTGATAGAAGAGCGTCTCCACAGTCAATGTGCGGACCAATCCAGCCAGGAATTCGGCGCGAATTGCCCGAATGGCGGAAATCCGAATTTGAAAGCAAGGACCGGAGTGTGGGCAGAGGCGAAGGGGCCTATGTTACGGCACATGGAAGTGAGAAAGAACATACCTATGGCCGACAGAAACGCTATCGCGAAGGCCCGCCCGTCCAGGCTCGATGAGGATCGGCTCTACGCGGCCGTGGCAGCTCGGGACAAGAGCTTCGACGGCACGTTCGTCTATTCGGTGGCGACGACGGGCGTCTATTGCCGGCCGTCGTGTCCGTCGCGGCTCGCGCGGCGCGAGAACATGGCCTTCCATACGTCGGTTGCTGCGGCAGAGGCAGCGGGCTTTCGTCCGTGCAAGCGGTGCAAGCCTGAAGCGATCTCGCTCGAAACGGAGCACGCTCAACGGGTGGCCAAGGCCTGTCGCCTCATCGAAGAGGCGGAGGAGCCGCCGACACTCGAAGCACTCGCCGCAACCGTGGGCCTCAGTCCCTATCACTTCCATCGCATTTTCAAGGGCATCACGGGTGTGACGCCCAAGGCCTACGCCGTTGCGCATCGACAGAAGCGCGTGCGCGATAACCTCAAAAGGAGTCCCAGCGTGACAGAAGCTCTTCACGAGGCCGGCTTCAATTCGAGCGGCCGTTTCTATGCCCACACCGATGAGATCCTCGGCATGACGCCCACGAACTTCCGTGCAGGAGGCAAGGATATGCAACTGCGCTTTGCGATCGGGCAGTGCTCACTCGGTGCGATCCTCGTCGCGGCCAGCGACAAAGGCATAGCCGCCATCCTGCTCGGCGACGATCCCGAGACGCTCCTCCGAGATCTCGAAGGCCGCTTTCCGAACGCGGAGCTCATCGGCGGTGATCGGAAATTCGAGAAGGTGCTCGCCAAGGCGATCGCGCTCATCGAGGCACCAGGCACCCGCTTCAATCTGCCTCTCGATGTGCGCGGCACCGCTTTCCAGCACCGCGTCTGGCAGGCCCTACGCGAGATCCCGGCAGGCAAGACCGTCAGCTATTCCGAGCTCGCGGAGCGCATCGGGATGCCGAAAGCCGTGCGCGCCGTCGCGGCGGCGTGCGCCGCGAACAGGCTCGCCGTCGCAATACCGTGCCATCGCGTGGTGCGCAGCGACCAAGGGCTCTCCGGCTACCGCTGGGGTGTCGAACGCAAGCGCGAGCTTCTGGCGCGGGAGGCGCAGTCGTGAGCGCGGCCCGCGAACGGCAGCGTACGGCTCAGCCTTCATCGCTGGCGGAGACCGACTGGGTGGCGGCCGGCGCGAGCCTCGACGCGCGCGGCTTCGCCATCCTTCCGCATCTGCTGACGGCCGAGCAGTGTCGGACGGTGGCGAGTATGTATCCCGAGGACCACCATTTCCGTAGCCATATTCATATGGCGCGTCACGGCTTCGGAAAGGGGGAGTACAAGTACTTCTCCTATCCGCTGCCGGAGCTGATCGGTGTCTTGCGTCCCGCGCTTTATCCACCACTTGCGCAGATTGCCAATCGCTGGAACGCGGCCATGGGGATCGACGTGCAGTTCCCCGCGACGCATGAGGCGTTCCTGCAGCGCTGCCACGCCGCCGGCCAGACCAGGCCGACGCCGCTGCTCCTGCAGTACGTTGCCGGCGACTACAATTGCCTGCATCAGGATCTCTACGGCGCGCACGTCTTTCCGCTGCAGATTGCGATCCTGCTGTCGGCTCCGGGACGCGACTTCACGGGTGGCGAGTTCGTCATCACCGAGCAGCGCCCGCGCATGCAGTCACGGGCATCGGTTGCGCCCTTGGGGCAGGGCGATGGTGTCGTGTTCGCTGTTCATCATCGTCCAGTCGCAGGTACACGCGGGACGTACCGCGTGAACCTTCGCCATGGCGTGAGCGAGGTGCTGAGCGGCCGCCGGCATACGCTCGGCATCATCTTCCACGACGCGACATAGAGTATCGGGCGAGGACGTACGCGATCTCTTTGCCTTCAATTTGCTGCAATTGAGGCAGAGCCGACAGGTGGTCGATCGTCCGCAGGGGGCCACCATGAGAGCAACGCCAGTACTGCAGCGTCAGCGCATTCACATCCTGCAAGCTGGGGCGCTGATGACGCTCCCGCTCCTCTTCCTGGCCCAGCCCACTTGGGACGGCGCCACCCACGAGTTCATCGAGATCATCGGCATTTGCCTCGTCTTCGCGTGCATGGTCGGGCGGATGTGGAGCATCCTCTACGTCGGCTCCAAGAAGAATGTGGAGCTCGTGACGACAGGCCCGTACTCGATGATGCGGAACCCGCTTTACTTCTTCTCGTGCATTGGCGCTGTCGGCGTCGGCCTCATGTATGGTTCGCTGCTGGTCGCGCTCGGGCTCGGTTTTGTCGCCTATGCCGTATTTTCGGTGACGGCCGCGAAGGAGGCCGACTTCCTCCGCAGCAAGTTCGGACCGGTTTATGAGGCTTACAGCCGTCGCACGCCGCTCTTCTGGCCGAACCCGGCGCTCTACAGTGACGAGCAGGAAGTCTACTTCTCGCCGAAAGCCCTCAAGCGCACGTTGCTGGATGCCATCCTCTTTCTCGCCGTCTTTCCGATCATCGAGGCGCTCGAATATCTGCATGTGAACGGTACGCTGCCGATCCTCATGCGCGTGCTTTAAGGATCGACAGCGTGTGCACAGCCAAGCGCTACTTCTTCTGGCTGCCGTAGTTGAGCAGTCCGGAGTTGTTCTTCGGCGGGTGTGCGGCGAGGCCGGCTTCGTTCGGCTCCGTGCCCCAGCCGGGACGGTCCGGCAGGATGAGATGCCCGTCCTTGAACTCAGGGACGTGCGTGAAGAGCTCGTGGTCCCACGCGAGCCGATCGATGTCCGTCTCCATGATCCGCAGGTTCGGCACGCACGCCGAGAAGTGCGCATTCATCATCGTGCAGAGATGGCCATAGAAGTTGTGCGGAGCGACGTTGACCTCGTGCGCCTCCGCGAGATTCGCGATTTTCAGCGACTGCCAAACGCCGTTCCAGGGCGTGTCGATGATGGCCACGTCCATGGCCTGCTCGCGGAAATAGGGCAGGAACTCGCGAACGCCGAGCAGGGTCTCGCACGACGAGATCGGATGCGGGCTCTGGCGACGGATATAGCCGAGCGCCTCCGGACTGTAGCTGTCGATCTCGATCCAGAACATGTCTAGGTCGGCGATCTCGCGCAGGATCTTGAGAAAGCCCTCGGTCTTGGCATGAAAGTTCAGGTCGAGCAGAATGTCGACGTCCGGCCCAACGCCGTCCCGCAGGGCTTCCAGGTGCATGCGGAGATTCCGCAGCACGTTTCGCTCGACGTTCAGGTCGGGCTGATTGGGCGATCCGAAGCCGGGGCGCCAGCCCTTCGGGTTCTTCTGTCCCTCATACAGGAAGATATTCGTCTTGCAGGCCGTGAAGCCTTTCTCGCGGACCTCGCGCCCGAGGCTCTTGACGCCGTCGAGGTCCGTGATCGCGGGCTTGTAGTAGCTCGGATGATTGATCCGCCACGTCGCGCAGTGCGACCAGTACACGCGAATGCGGTCGCGGACTTTACCGCCCAGCAGCTCGTAGCACGGAACGCCGAGGCTCTTGGCTTTGGCATCGAGAAGTGCATTCTCGATCGCGCCGAGCGCGAGCGCTACAACGCCGCCCGCCGCGGGGCGTGTGATGGCATAGAGCTCCTGATAGATACGCTCGTGGTCATGCGCATCCTGGCCGACGACGCGGGCTGCGAGGCGCTGAATGGCAGAGCTGAGGCCCGGGGCGCCGAAACCCTCGTCGAACTCGCTCCAGCCGACGATGCCGGTATCGGTGGTGAGCTTGACGAAATGATAGTTCCGCCAGCCAGCGTCGCAGGAAAGCGTTTCGACCTTCGCGACCTTCATGAGGCATCCTCCAAGCAGTTGGTGTTTTTCGCCGCGAGCTTAGACCAGATCGCGCGTCCCGAGCCAAGCGGTCTCAGTCGAAGGCCTTGACGGGCGTGGTATTGCCCACCGTGCCGGCCATCGAGCCCGCGTCGATCGACAGGATGATGCCCGAGACCCAGCGCGCCTGCTCCGAGGCGAGATAGACCACACCCTTGCCGATGTCCCAGCCCGTGCCCTCCGTCTGCAGGAGCGTATTCTTGCGGCGTGCTTCGCGCAGCTCGTCCGTCATGCCGCCAGCGAAGACCATGGGCGTGTAGACGTAGCCCGGTGCGATGCAGTTCACGCGGATACCTTCGGGCCCGTGGTGGGCGGCCATGGCGCGAGTCATCTGCACCACGGCACCCTTCGAGGCGGTGTAGAAGAGGTTCGGATTGCCGCCTCTGAGTCCGTCGATCGAGGCGATGTTGATGATCGATCCCGCGCCGAGCTTGCGCATTTCGGGGATCGCGTACTTCGCCATGAGCATCATCGACGTCACGTTGACGCGCATGGCGGCATCCCACGCCTCGGCATCGACATCGACCGCGTTGCCGGCGGGTCCACCGATGCCGACATTATTGACGAGCACGTCCACGCGACCCCAGGTCTCGACGATCTTCCTGACCGCCGCTGCGCACGACGCCTGATCAGCGACATCGCCGACGACAACCATCGACGTGCCGCCCTCGGCGTCGATCATCTCCTTGGTGGCCTCACCCAGTTCCTTTGTCGCGTCGAGGAGCGCGACCTTGCAGCCCTCGCGCGCGAGGAGGATGGCGGCCGCCCGCCCATTCCCGATGCCGGGCGCGCGCGAGCCGGCGCCCGTGACGATCGCAACTTTACCTTCGAGGCCCATTTCCGGCATGTGCACATTCCTCCGCCCGCGTTTGTTTGGCGCCAGACTGCACGGGCGCGCACGTCCCAACAAGCCTGCTCCCGTCCATCCCTACAATTCGTCTCGTTCCAGCTCGACGCCCGGGATGTAATAGTATAACATTACGATAAGTCGGGTCGGGCAATAGATCAGAGAGAGGCTTATGGATCAGCAACTTATGCAGCATATCGTGAGAGGCGAGGCTCGACCGGATGGTCGAATGCCTGTCACCGTGCTGTCGGGGTTCCTGGGCGCGGGTAAGACGACGCTGCTCAATCATGTCCTGAACAATCGGGAAGGACGGAAGGTCGCGGTTATCGTCAATGACATGAGCGAAGTGAACATCGACGCAGATCTGGTGCGCGACGGCGGCGCCAATCTTTCGCGTACGGACGAAGCGCTCGTCGAAATGTCGAACGGCTGCATCTGCTGCACGTTACGCGACGATCTGCTCAAAGAAGTGCGCCGCTTGGCCGAACATGGGCGGTTCGACTACCTCTTGATCGAGTCCACCGGCATTTCAGAGCCGCTGCCTGTCGCCGCCACGTTCGACTTCCGTGACGAGTATGGTGTGAGCCTCGGGGATGTCGCGCGTCTCGACACGATGGTAACGGTCGTGGATGCGGCTAATCTTCTCAAGGACTACGCATCGACGGATTTCCTGGCTGATCGCGGCCAATCTCTCGGCGAGGGCGACGACCGCCCGCTCGTGAACCTTCTCGTCGAGCAGATTGAATTCGCCGACGTGGTCGTGCTCAACAAACTCGATGTGGCGACGCCGCAGCAAATTGAAGCCGCGCGGATGATCGTCCGCTCGCTCAATGCTAGCGCGCGGATTGTCGAGACGATCGAGGGCCAGGCCCCGCTCGATGAAATCCTGGACACCGGCCGCTTCGATTTCGAGCAGGCGCATCGCCATCCGCTCTGGTTCAAGGAGCTGAACGGTTTCAAGGATCACATTCCTGAGACGGAAGAGTACGGCATCCGCAGCTTCGTCTATCGGGCCCGGGCGCCGTTCGACCCGGCAAAGCTGCATGCGTTCTTCAATAAGACATGGCCCAATGTCGTACGTGCCAAGGGCTTTTTCTGGATCGCAACGCGGCCCGAATGGTGCGGTGAGGTGAGCATGGCCGGCGCCCTCGTCCGGCACAACGCCGCGGGGTTTTGGTGGGCGGCTGTGCCGAAGGAGCGCTGGCCACAAGATCCAGATCACGTCGAGATGATCAAGCGACGTTGGAGCGAGCCGTTCGGCGATCGCAAACAAGAGATCGTCTTCATCGGCACGCATGACATGGACGAATGCGCGATACGGGCGTCCCTCGATAGCTGCCTGCTGCCGCTTCCGAAATCCGGCCACGTCGATACCAAGGCATGGCGAAGGCTTTCTGACCCATTTCCGGCATGGGGGAGCGGGCGTGCACATGAGTGAAGAGGAGATGGCGGCGATCGCGGAAATTCATGAGCAGGACGTGGCAGAGGTGCGCGCACTCATACGTGAGGCGATCCGGGCGGCGGGCGCCCGTTGGTTACCGATGAATGCCATTGTGGATGCGATGGTACGCGAAATGATCGTGCTGCAAGGGCGCCAGCCGCAGTGCGTACCGGGCAAGCGGCAGCCGTCGTGACGCGTCAGGCACGCGCGGAGATGCTCGCTGCGTGGCGTGTCGCGAAATGCTCATAGAGCCACACGAGTGCGATGCAGGCGAGCAGCATGGCGACGCCGAGATCGAATGCGGCAGGCGATGTGCCTACCTGGACAGCAAGAATGCCCGCCAGGATCGGCGCCCCAACGATGAAGACGTAGAACATCGTAAAATAGAGTCCCATGCCGGCGCGAGATAGAGGCTGTTCAGGAGGCCGATGTCGGCAGGCGCGACGGCGAACTGCGGCATGAATGCCCGGTTCTGCATGAAGCGCTCAAAGTAGGAGGTTGCGGTATAGCTCGTGTGCAATTGGACGAACGTAGCGCGATTGCGGGAGGTCCGCCAGACGGCGATAGTATCGGTGCGAACAGAGCCGGACATCAAATCGGCCGACACCCGGAGGAAATCACGTGAGCGCGTCCATCCCACCACTCCAGGCCAATGCCACAGCCGATCTCGCCGCCTTCGCAAGCGCGCTTACGTATGAGCAGATCCCGCCGGCCGTCATCGCGCGGGTGAGGCTGAGCCTTCTCGACGGCATCGGCGTCTGCCTCTACGGCGCGACCTTGCCCTGGACGCGGCACGTGCAGGACATGGTGCAAGCGCAGGGTGCACGACCGCTCGCAACGATCTTTGCGACGCGCCACAAGACATCGTGGTCGCAAGCAGCGCTCGCGAATGCGACGGCCGGACACGCCTTCGAGATGGACGACATCCACACCGAGTCGGTTGTTCATCCGAACTCGCTGACGACGCCGATCGGAATCGGCTTTGCCGAGGGACATCCCGAGCTGAGCGGGCGTGATCTCCTCACGGCTATTGTCGCCGGTTGCGAAGTGGGTACACGCGTCGGCAATGCAGCGACCACCAAGCTCTTTCTCAATGGCTTTCACCCGCAGGGCACCAGCGGCGCCTTCGTGGCGGCGGCGATGGCTGGGCGATTGCTCAATCTCGATGCGCCCGCCATGCAGAATGCGCTGGGTATCGGCGGCTCCATGGCGGCGGGCCTCATGGCGGCGCAGGAGGGGGCCATGGTCAAGCGCCTTCATGCGGGACGCGCAGCCGAAGGCGGTGTCTACGCGGCCGAGCTTGCGAAGCGCGGCTTCACGGGCATTTCCGATGTAGTAGAGGCAGGCTATGGCGGGTTCCTGAGCTCGCTCGCGCGCGAGCCCAACATCTCACGTCTGACCGAAGGGCTCGGGACGGTCTGGGAGACGGAACGTGTCGGATACAAGCTCTATCCGAATGTCACGAGCATCCACACGTCGCTCGATGCCTTGCGCCATGTCATGCGCGCACACGGGCTCGCCGCGCGTGATATCCGCCGCGTCGAGGTCGGCTGCGGGCACATGACGTACGTGCACACGGCCTGGACGTATCGCGATGCCGGTGTGACGGCCGCGCAGATGAATATGTTCTACGGTCTCGCCGCCATGGCGACGGCGGGCGACGTCACTGTTGCGGACTACACGCCGGAACGCATGAAGGATCCGGCACTTCTCGCGTTCATTCCGCGCATCACCATTCACGAGGACGCGGACATCGAGGCCATGGGGCACAAGTTCCGCCACGCGTGCCGTATGAAGGTGACGACCATCGACGGCCGCGTGCTCGAGCACGAGATCCTCTACCGGCGCGGCAGTGCGGACAGCGATGTGGGCAAGGAAGAGATCCGCCGGAAATTCGCGGGCAATGTTCGCGGCCTGCTGAGCGATGCGGATCGGGATCGCGTTGTCGATCTGGTCGAGAAGTTGGACACTACCGTGCATGTGCGCGAGCTTTGTGACATTCTCGCGAACCGCGTGCGGACCAATGAACATTGAGCAGTGGTGTGCGCCATACGCGCACCATTGTCCTCACGCTTTCGCGAGATCGCGATTTCGCCCTTTCATTCTTCGTCGGCCTGCCTAAAAAGGCGGCATGTCCATCCACGACCGAACTCTCCCGGCGGACGCGCCTACCGCGTCCGGCCTGAGCCTCTGGCGCGCCGAGCTGACCGATACGGTCCGGCTCGCGACGCCTATCGCGCTCACGCAGCTCGGTCAGATCGCCATGATGACGACCGACCTCATGCTGCTCGGGCGGCTCGGCGCGGAAGTCGTCGCTGCGGCCGCGCTGGCGCATACGGTGCTCTTTGCTGCCTTCACGCTCGGCATGGGGCTCGTTGCTGCGGTGGCACCGCTGGCGGCGCAGGCCTTTGGTGCACGCGATCCGCGGGGCGTTAGGCGCGCACTCCGCGTCGGCATGTGGGCGTCGGTCATGGCTGGCGTGCCGTTGACGGCCCTGCAGTTCTGGGGCACCGAAATTCTGCAAGCGCTCGGCCAGACGCCGGAGAACGCGGCGCTGGCTGGGCGCTATCTGTTGGGGCTTGGCTGGTGCCTCATACCGGCGTGGGTGTTCATGGCCATTCGCGGGTTCATGGGCGCCGTCAACCGGCCGGAGCCGGCGCTCTGGATCACACTGGTCGCGATTCCCGCCAACTTCGTGCTCGCTTGGGCGCTCATCTATGGCGAGCTCGGTTTGCCGCATCTCGACCTGCTGGGAGCCGGCATCGCGACGACGTTCGTCAACATCGCCATGTGCGCTGTTGCGCTGGTGGTGTGCGTAATGCGGCCGCCCTTCAAGAAGTACAATGTTCTCGGGCGCTTCTGGCGCTTCGACGGACCGCTGTTTCGCAAGCTGCTCGTGGTCGGCCTGCCGATCTCGGGCGCGTATCTGCTCGAGTTCGGCGTGTTCGCAGCGGCCGCGCTGCTCATGGGTACGATCGGCACGACGGCGCTCGCCGCGCACCAGATCGCACTGCAGATCGCGGCGGTGCTGTTCATGGTGCCCTTCGGCATCTCGATCGCGGCGACGGTGCGCGTCGGCCACGCTGTCGGGCGGCGCGATGCGGACGCTTCGCGGCGCGCGGGCTTCGCGGCCCTTTCGCTTGCTGCGGCATTCATGGCCATCATGACGAGCGTCGTGGCGCTGGCGCGCGACGTGCTTCCCATGATGTTCCTCGGCAGCCCGACGGCGGAGACCGCAGCAACGTTCGAGCTGACGGCGATGCTTCTCCTCGTCGGCATGTTCTTCTTCATTTGCGATGGCCTGCAGACCGTTGCGGCCGGTGCGCTTCGCGGGCTCAACGACACGCGCGTGCCGCTGCTCTTCGCGGTTCTGAGCTTCTGGGTGATCGGGTTCACGGCCTGCTGGTGGCTAGGTTTCAGGATGGGCTACGGCGCAGTCGGTGTGTGGATCGGATTGACGATCGGCATCGTCGTGTATGCGGTGCTTCTCGTGCTGCGCTTTCACGTCCTCACTGCGCGCGGCTACATGCCGGAGGTCAGCCACGAGCCCAGCGCATCATTCCATTGAGGCCCACGGGCTGGCGTCCTTGCTGGCGGCACTCTAACATCCCGACACACCATCCAACGGGAGAGCCGAGCAAGGAGGAAGCGCAATGGCACCATACCGCGGCATGACCGTGGAGCTCATCAAGCTCAAGGGCGACAAGGGCGATCAGATCACGGCTTATACGGCGCGCCCCGAAGGGGCGGGACCGTTTCCAGGCGTCGTGCTCGTGCATCATCTGCCCGGCTGGAGCGAGCTCTATATCGAGATGACACGCAAGTTCGCGCACTACGGCTATCTCGCCATCTGCGCGAACCTTTATGAACGCAATGGCCAGGGCGATCCGGATGACGTCGCGGCCAAGGTGCGCGCGGAAGGCGGCGTGCCGGATGCGCAGGTGGTCGGCGATACGGAAGCGGCCGTGAAATGGATGCGCGCGCAGCCGGGCCACAACGGCAAGGTTGGCATCTTCGGCTCCTGCTCGGGCGGTCGGCACGCCTTCCTCTATGCCTGCCAGAAGAGCGATGTCGATGCGTGCGTCGAGCTCTGGGGCGGGCGCGTGGTCATGCCCAAGGAGGATCTCAACGAGAAGACGCCGGTCGCGCCGATCGATCTCACCGAGAATCTCTCTTGCCCGCTGCTTGGCCTGTTCGGCAATGAGGACCGCGCGCCGAGTCCGGAGCAGGTGGATCAGCACGAAGCCGAGCTCAAGAAGTACAGCAAGGATTATGAGTTCTACCGCTACGACGGCGCAGGGCACGGCTTCTTCTACTATCACCGTCCGTTGTACCGGGTGGATCAGGCACTCGACGGCTGGAAGAAGGTCTTCGCGTTCTACAAGAAGCATCTCGCGGGGTAACGAACATGTGCACATCGATCGTCGAAATTGCGCCCGCAGAGGGCATGGCCAAAGCCGACGGCACGTGGTTCGAGGTGACGCACTCGGTCGTCGCCTATGATCACGCGCGGCACGCGCTGCTTGGCGACGTCATCACGCTCGATTTCATCAACACCGAGCTGCCGCCGGGCGCGCGCGCAGCCGTCGAGCTTTCGCTGGACACAGCGAAGGCGCTGCACGCCGCACTGACGAAGGCCATTGCGGAGGCGGAGATCGAGGAAGCCGATCGGGCGGAGAGCATCGCCGCGCAGGCGCGTGCGAAGATGCCGATGCTGATCGCGGCGGAATAAGTTGCGCGGTTCAGCTCGCCGCAGTCCAATTGCGGATGTGGGTGACGATGGCATCGAGGCCGTCGGTCAGGGCTGCCGGTCCTGGCTGGAGAATGATGGTCGACTTGATCTCGTGGAGCGCATCGTTGCGCACGGCCGGGATGGCATCGAAGCCTGGCCGCGCGCGCACGTGCTCGGGGCGGAATTTCTTGCCGCACCATGAACCGAGGATGATGTCGGGCGCGGCGGCGATCACGGCTTCAGCGCTCACGATGCGGTCCTTGGCGGATTTGCGCTCGGCAAGGTCGCCGAAGATGTCGATGCCGCCGGCGATTGTGATCAGCTCCGACACCCAGCCGATGCCGCTGATCATCGGCTCGTTCCATTCCTCGAAGTAGACGCGCGGGTGGCGTGGCAGCGCGGCGGCCTCATGGCGGACGGCGTCGAGGCGCGTCTCGAACTGCGCGGCGAGCCTCTCAGCTTTGGATGGTGCGCCCACCATCGCGCCAAGCAGGCGGATCATGTCGAGGATGCCGGCGATCGTGCGCTGGTTGAAGGCGTGCACGGCGATGCCCTCGCGAATGAGGCTCGCGACGATGTCGGCCTGGAGATCGGAGAAGGTCAGTACGAGATCCGGCTTCAGGGCGAGAACCTTCGGGATGTCAGCGGAGATGAATGCCGAAACGCGCGGCTTTTCCTTGCGCACGCGGGCCGGCCGCACGGCATAGCCCGAGACGCCGACGATGCGCGCGTCCTCACCGAGGAGATAGAGCGTCTCGACGGTCTCCTCCGTCAGGCAGACGATGCGCTCAGGCGGGAAGGGCATGGCGTTCCCTTGCAATCTTCCGGAAGGCCTAAGTACACGATCTTAATGGCCGCGCCCTTGCCGAAATGGCGTTCATGGCCGATATGGGCGCCATGACGCCCTCGCCTCACCGCTTCTGCGTGGCCCCCATGATGGACTGGTCGGACCGGCACTGCCGGTTCTTCCACCGTCTGCTGTCGAGGCACGCGCGCCTCTACACCGAGATGGTGACGGTGCCGGCGGTGCTCCATGGCAAGCGGGAGCAGCTTCTGGGCTTCGATCCGGCCGAACATGCGATCGCCCTGCAACTCGGGGGTTCCGATCCGGCCGGGCTCGCGAAGGCGGCGCGCATCGGCGAGGACTGGGGCTACGACGAGATCAACCTGAATGTCGGCTGTCCCTCGGATCGCGTGCAGACAGGAAGCTTCGGGGCCTGCCTGATGGCGGAGCCCGATCTGGTCGCGGAGTGCGTCGCGGCCATGCGGGCGGCCGTCACCGTGCCGGTGACGGTGAAGTGCCGCATCGGCATCGATGACCAGGACACGGAGGGTGATCTCGACCGGTTCATCGACACCGTGGCGCGTGCAGGCTGCGACACGTTCATCGTGCACGCACGGAAAGCGTGGCTGAAGGGGCTATCGCCCAAGGAGAATCGCGAGGTGCCGCCGCTCGACTATAAGCGGGTGGCGCGGCTGAAGGCGCGGCGGCCAGAACTGACGATCGTGCTCAATGGCGGGATCGGCTCGATCGACGAGGCCGAGCGCCATCTCGAAACCTTCGATGGGGTCATGCTCGGCCGGGCGGCCTACCACACGCCGTACATCCTGGCCGAGGTCGATCGCCGTCTTTTCGGCAGCGGCGCGCCAGAAGTCGCCCGTGGTGAGGCGCTCAGGGCGCTCATTCCCTACATGGAGCGGCACGTCGCAGCCGGCGGCCGGCCCTACGCCATCCTGCGCCACATCCTCGGGCTCTATCATGGCCAGCCGCGCGCCCGCGCGTTCCGCCGGCTCCTCTCCGAGCAGGGGCCGCGGGCAACTGCCGGCAGCGGCCTCATCGGCGCCGCGCTGGGGCTCGTCGAAGGGCACGAATTGCCTGCTGCGGCCGAGTAATGCAGAGCTGAACTGCGGCAGATCAGCCCTCGCCTCACAGCGTTCAGGCTGGTAGAACGGGTCCAGATTCCGGGGCCCCCCTTGAAGTCCGGGCCGGCCCGCCGAAGACGCATGGGGACATGATGCTCGCTGACAAGGACCGCATCTTCACGAACCTCTACGGCTTCCATGACTGGCGTCTTGCCGGCGCGCGCGCGCGCGGCGCCTGGGACAACACCAAGGCCCTGATCGACCTCGGACAGGACGGCATCATCAACGAGATGAAGGCTTCAGGCCTGCGCGGGCGGGGCGGGGCGGGCTTCCCGACCGGGCTCAAATGGTCCTTCATGCCGAAGAACGATCCGCGCCCTTCCTATCTCGTCGTGAACGCGGACGAGTCGGAGCCGGGCTCGTGCAAGGACCGCGAGATCATGCGCCACGACCCGCACCTGCTGGTCGAAGGTTGCCTCGTTGCCTCCTTCGCCATGCGGGCACACGTTTGCTACATCTACGTACGCGGCGAGTTCATCCGTGAGCGCGAGCGCCTGCAGGCCGCGATCGATGAGGCCTACGAGGCCAAGCTGATCGGCAAGAACAACATCCACGGCTGGGATTTCGACTGCTACGTCCACCACGGCGCAGGTGCCTATATCTGCGGCGAGGAGACGGCGCTGCTCGAGAGCCTGGAAGGCAAGAAGGGCCAGCCGCGCCTCAAGCCACCTTTCCCGGCGAACTCGGGCCTCTACGGCGCGCCGACGACCGTCAACAACGTCGAGTCGATCGCAGTGGCGCCGACGATCCTGAGACGCGGGGCGACGTGGTTCTCAGCCCTCGGCAAGCCGAACAATACGGGCACCAAGCTCTTCCAGATCTCGGGCCACGTCGAGAAGCCGTGCGTGGTCGAGGAGGAGATGGGCATCCCGCTGCGGGAACTGCTGGAGAAGCACGCGGGCGGCGTGCGCGGCGGCTGGGAGAACCTCCTTGCCGTCATTCCTGGCGGCTCGTCCATGCCCTGCCTGCCGAAGGAGACGTGCGACGACCTGACGATGGATTTCGACACGCTGTCGAAGCTCAAGAGCGGCCTCGGCACGGCCGCCATCATCGTCATGGACAAGTCGACGGACATCATCGCCGCGATCCGCCGCATTGCCTACTTCTACAAGCACGAGAGCTGCGGCCAGTGCACGCCCTGCCGCGAAGGCACGGGCTGGATGTGGCGCGTGCTCGAGCGCATGGAGCGCGGCGATGCCGCCATCGAGGAGATCGACCTGCTGTTCGACGTCTCGAAGCAGGTCGAGGGCCACACCATTTGCGCGCTCGGCGATGCCGCGGCCTGGCCGGTGCAGGGGCTGCTGCGGAACTTCCGCCCTGTAATCGAGCAGCGCATCAAGGATAGGCAGCGCTCGCTCTCGATGGCGGCGGAGTAGTCGCGCATCATTTGCAGACCCTCACGCGGCCCGCTATCCGACTGCAGATGGCGAGGGTGTGGTTTCCTCCGCCCCGGCGCGCCACACACTCGTTGAATGTCACGGGCCGGCAAACCCGCTTATCGGCGGTGGCCTGCTTGGGACGGGATGGTGCGGCTTCGCGACTGGGCACTGGGCGGCAGACTATTGCTGAGTGGGCGGCGAGTGCGTCGAGAGCTTCTTGTGTAGGTTTGTCCGTGGGCAGCGTACGCTTCGACAGAGCCGCAAATCTCTTGAGGGCATTTTGACTGCCTGTAGTCCAATCCCTTTCGACCTTGCCCGGACGGCAGCCAACGCGCTCGAGTTCGCGGTTCACGCGATAAGCTAGTTCAGACATCGCGGTTGCGGTGCTCGGATCAGGCTTGGGCTCGACAGCAATTAGAGCGGACCGCGCAGGTCGCGCAGCAACCGTTTGCGAAGCGTCCCCCAGACCAGGGGAGGCCGAAGATTTGAGCGCAGCCTCCGCCTTTTGCTTGGCCTCCTCGGCTTCCTTGAGGGCCGCAGCATGCAATTCGACGGCTTGGCGTGCGGCCTCGCGAGCAGCGATGACTTCCTCGAGCGCTTTACGGAGAAGCTCATCACGCTCCCGCGCTTCGGCACGAGCCTTCTCCTCCGCCAGGCGCGCGGCGGTGCTATCCTTGGTTTCGGCGGCGCGTCTGCGTTCATCAGCCAGAATGGCTTCCTTGAGGCGCCGCTCCTCTTCGAGACGCCTGAGTTCTGCTGCCTTGCGCTGCTCTTCCTCTCGACGCAAAGTCTCCGCGCGCTCGGCGGCGCGTGCCTTTGCTTGCTGCTCGTAGTGCGCGATCAGTGCGCGCGCTGTGCCCGCGAACATGCCGTCTGGATAACGTTCGAGGTAGGACCTTAGAACGCTCGGATTCTGCACGTCCTTGACCGCAGACCAGAACGACAGCTCGATCTGCTGCTCAAGCGACGGGCCGGAGGGCTTGGGCGGTATGAAATAGACTTTGGCTGTGAGCGCTGAGTGTTCCCATGGCACTTGCCGGCGGTCGGTTGCAGCCATGACGTCATTGCGCACGTTGATCAGAATGGTCGGCAGGTCGTCTCCCGGGGTGGCTATGTGCTTGAGCAGCGCGCGCGCAAACGGGGAATTGCGCCCTGTACCGTCGAGGGCCACGTTGCCGGGCTGTGTCGAGAAGCTGATCAAGGTGCCCTCGCCCGATTCCATCACGGCGAGCCCCTTGCCAATGCCCGCCGAGCGCGTCCCAAGCGAACGAGCGAGATTGCGGGCCAGGGGGTTGTCTCGGCAGGCGTCCAGGATGAGGATATTGGTCGTCGACTCTCGCTCCATGGTTCGCTGAATGAGATCCAGGCGTACCATCTCGAAGTCGAGCGCTGCGCCAGACGCGAGTTCGGCATCTATCGGCGCGAGATAATTCTGCCCGCCGACCTGCAGACCATGGCCGGCATAAAAGAACAGCGCGAGCTGCGACTGGGAGAGCTTTTCGGCAAAACCCCTGATCGCACGGTCCATCGCAGGTTTGTCGAGATCGTAGCCTTCGATGACCTCGAAATCGAGGCGCTTCAGCAACGCCGAAAGATCTTTTGCGTCATTTTGAGGATTAGGCAGCGGCGACGTGTGCTTGTAGGCGGAATTGCCTATGACGAGCGCGACTTTGCGCTGGGCGGCTGCCTCCACGGCAGCGAAGAAGCTCAGCAGTGCAAAGGCCGTCGTGAGATGCAATGGGTACCGAAGGCATAACATCTGGACCTCTGAAACGTGTCCACATGAGAAAATACAAAGAGTACCCTTCTATTGTTGAGGATTTTGGAAGCTGTTGCAAGCCGGGCGCGCGCGGCTCGACCACCAGCAAACGAAGTGCCGCGCATCTGGATTTTCCCCGGTGCGCGGCACCGAGGTGGGAGACGGCTGACGCCTCTTGAGGTCAGGCGCGCTTACGCCCGCTTGTCGTCGTCGTCTTCGTCCTCTTTCTCGTCGTCATCATCCTCGTCTTCGTCGTCATCCTCATCCTCGCCGAGCTCGCGGACGGCTTCGAGGAGTTGCTCCTCGCCCTCCTCCTGCGAGTCGACGAGCCATTCGACGATGATCTCGTCGCCGCGCATGAAGACAACCTTGAACGGCTGCTCATCATCGTCGCTCGGAATGACGTCTGCCGTTATGAAAGCCATGGCGGGTCTCCCTGCTGGACTGAGAAGCGGGCGCGTGACGTGCGCCTTCTCGGGCGGGAAGTCAATCCCGCGGGATACTGAAGCTGTGATGACGGCGGTCGTCAGCCTTCGGCGACGCGCGCCAGCTCCTGCACGAGGCCGCGCACGCCCTTGAGGCGGGCCGCCGGGGCCTCCCAGTCGGCCTTGAAGACCAGCTTCTGGTCGGGCATGAGGCGCAGAAGCCCCTTCGACGCCTGAATGAAGGCCACGAGCCCCTGCGCATTGGCGAACTGGCCCTTGCGGAAGAGCACCGAAGCGCCCTTAGGGCCCGCGTCGATCTCGGCGATGCCAGCGCGGCGGCAGAGTGCCTTGATCTCCATGACGTCGAGGAGATGCTCGACCTCGTCGGGGAGGGGACCGAAGCGGTCGACCAGCTCTTCGGCAAAGGCATCGATGTCTTCGCGGGACTTGAGGTTGGCGAGGCGGCGATAGAGGCCGAGGCGCACCTGGAGGTCGGCGACGTAGGTCTCCGGTAGCAGCATCGGCGTGCCGAGGGTGATCTGCGGGCTCCACTGCTCGTCGATCTCGCCGAGCTCGCCGCCGCGGATGGCCTCGATGGCCTCCTCCAGCATGGATTGATACAACTCGAAGCCGACCTCGCGGATATGGCCCGATTGCTCGTCGCCGAGCAGGTTGCCGGCGCCGCGGATGTCGAGGTCGTGCGAGGCGAGCGAGAAACCGGCGCCGAGCGTGTCGAGCGAGTGCAGGACCTTGAGGCGCTTCTCGGCACCTTCGGTCAGGCGCTTGCCGGGTGGTGTCGTCAGGTAGGCGTAGGCGCGCGTCTTGGAGCGCCCGACGCGGCCGCGGAGCTGATAGAGCTGCGCGAGGCCGAACATGTCGGCGCGATGCACGATAAGCGTATTCGCGTTCGGGATGTCGAGGCCGGACTCGACGATGGCGGTCGACAGCAGCACGTCGTACTGGCCGTCGTAGAAGGCGCTCATGACGTCTTCTAGCTGCGAGGGTGTCATCTGGCCGTGCGCGCGCACGACGCGCAGCTCCGGCACCTCCTCGGTCAGGAACTCAGCGACGTCATCGAGATCGGCAATGCGCGGCACGACGTAGAAGGACTGCCCGCCGCGGTGACGCTCGCGGCGCAGCGCCTCGCGGACAATGATCGGATCGAAGGGCGAGATGTACGTGCGGACGGCGAGGCGATCGATCGGGGGGGTGGTGATGAGCGAAAGCTCGCGTACGCCGGACAGCGCGAGCTGCAAGGTACGCGGGATGGGCGTCGCGGTGAGCGTCAGGACGTGGACGTCCTCCTTGAGCTGCTTCAGACGTTCCTTGTGGCCGACGCCGAAATGCTGCTCCTCGTCGACAATGAGCAGGCCGAGGCGCGCAAATTGAATGGATTTGCCGAGCAGTGCGTGGGTGCCGACGACGATGTCGATCGTGCCGTCCTTGAGGCCCGCCTTGACCTCGGCAAGCTCCTTGTTGCTGACGAGGCGCGAGGCGCGTCCGATGCGGATCGGCAGGCCTTTGAAGCGTTCGACAAAGGTCTTGTAGTGCTGGCGCGCGAGCAGCGTAGTCGGAACCACCACCGCGACCTGCAGGCCGGCCATGGCGGCGATGAAAGCGGCGCGCAGGCCGACTTCCGTCTTGCCGAAGCCGA
This sequence comes from Hyphomicrobiaceae bacterium, assembly GCA_035565975.1. Taxonomy (GTDB): domain Bacteria; phylum Pseudomonadota; class Alphaproteobacteria; order Rhizobiales; family Hyphomicrobiaceae. The sequence continues at coordinate 15,005 of DATMRT010000081.1, read as the reverse complement.
CATCACCGCACACGAGGCGGTCCATGGGCCGGCCCGAAGTGAGATCGCCGAGCACGGCATCGATGCTTTGCGCCTGGTCCTCCGTCTCCTGATGTGGGAAGCGCGTGACGAACTCGGCGTAGGCCCCTTCGGGCGCTTCGAGCATGGGTGCGGACTTGAGCTGACGGAGGGCCGCGACCTTGATCAACTCGCCGGCGATCTCGCGCAGCCGCTGGCGGAGCTTGGCCTTGCGCGTCTGCCAACCGACGCCACCGAGGCGGTCGAGCTGGGCATTCGTCTCGTCAGAGCCGTAGCGCGACAGAAGCTCGATGTTCTGGACGGGAAGGTAGAGCTTATCGCCGCCCGCGTAGTCGATCTCGAGGCAGTCGTAGGGCGCGCCCAGCGCCTCGATCGTCTTGAGACCCATGAAGCGGCCGATGCCGTGATCGGAATGGACGACGAGATCGCCCGCGGTGAGGCTCGTCGCTTCGGTGATGACGTCGGCAGCGCGGCGCGTGCGCTTCTTCGGCCGGACGAGACGATCGCCGAGAATGTCCTGCTCGGCGATGACGGCGAGATCCGAGGTTTCGAAGCCGCGTTCGAGGCCGAGCGTCGCGAGAAGGGGTGTCGACTGCGGCAGCACGAGGCCTTCCGCGAGATTGGCAATGCGCGTCGGTTTGGCGAGGCCATGCTCAGTCAGGAGGTTGGCAAGCCGCTCGCCGGCGCCAGTCGTCCAGGCGGCGAGGACGACGCGCCTGCCGTTTGCCTGCAGCGATTTCACATGCGCAACGACCGCATCGAAGACGTTGACGTTCTCGCTGTTGCGTTCCGCGGCGAACGTGCGTCCTGGACGACCGCTGAAGTCGCGCTGGCGGGCATCCTCGGATGGCGCGGCACCGAAAGCTGCGAAGCGCAGCAGGAAACGGCGCGCCAGAACGCCGCGCCACTCCTTGTCATTCAGATACGTACGATCGGGCGGGAGTGGCTTGTAGGGCGCCGCGCCGAACGCCGTGGTCTCGAGCCCGTTGACGCGCGCCTCGTAGTGATCGCGGATCTGCTCCAGGCGATCGGCGATGGTCTCGTCCATCATGGGATCAAAGCTGAGCAACGCGTCCGGCGCGTAGTCGAACAGCGTCTCCATGTGCTCGTGGAAGAGGGCGAGCCAGTGCTCCATGCCGGGATAGCGCTGGCCGGCGCTGACCGCCTCATAAAGCGGATCGTCGCCCTTTACGGCACCGAAGGCCGCGACATAGCCCTGGCGGAAGCGGCTTTCGGCGTCCGGGCCATAGGAGAGCTCGCTCACGGGCATGAGCACGAGCCTCTGCACGATCTTGCCCGTGCGCTGGGTCTCGGGATCGAAAGCCTTGATGCTCTCGATGGTGTCGCCGAAGAAGTCGAGGCGCACGGGAGACGTGCGGCCCGGCGGAAAAAGATCGACGAGGCTGCCACGCACGGCGAACTCGCCGGGCTCCATGACGGTGCCCGTGCGCACGTAACCCGCGCGGGTCAGGCGATCGATCAGGCGATTGCGATCGACGCGCTGGCCGGGTGCCATGGGACGCAGCGCACGGCGCAGGAAATCGCGCGGCGGCACTCGCTGCAGAACGGCATTGGCGGTCGTCAGCACAATCGTCGGCGTCTTCGAGCTGCCGGCGACGAGACGGGCGAGACCCGCGATGCGGCGCGCGACGATCTCGGGCTCGGGGCCGACGCGGTCATAGGGAACCGTATCCCAGGCGGGAATGGAAATGATGCGCGTCTTCGGCGCGAAGAACGCAAGCCCGGCTTCGAGCTGTTCGAGACGGCGATCGTCGGCCGCGATGTGCAGCAGCGTCTGCGGCGCGCCGTGGGCGGCGCTGGCCTCGTCGGCGAGACGCGCGAGCACGGCCGCGTCAAAGCCTTCCGGCGCGCCGAGGACGATTTCCTCGCCGGGAAGAATGGTCGGCGCTGATACGGGTGCCTTCGCGGCGTGAGTCTGAGCCATTTGATCTGTTTATCGGGGCGAACCGCCGATGCCGTGAAAATGCTGGATGTCGCGAAGCAGGTCGGCAAGCGCGCTGCCCTCGAAGGATTGGCCCATCATGAGCCAGCCTTGAAGCTGCGGATCGGGAAGTGCCAGCAGCTCCTCGAAGCTCGTCATGTCGGCCGGCGCCATGCCGGCAAGGCGGGCTTCCGCGTACCGCCCGAGAAGGAAGTCCATTTCCTTGGTGCCGCGGTGCTGGGCGCGATAGAGCGCGCGGCGGCGGCGCGTGTCGTCGGTCGTCATTGAACGCGTGCTCCTTGCCGGTCGACTGCGACGGGCGGAATCCGTCTTTGCCCATACGCCCGAAAGCGGCAGGTTTCGTGGACAGCTCGGGTAGTCGGGGGACCCAGGTCCACCGTCCGATCACAGGCTGTGATATAGCCCTTCGGAGCGGCCGGTCCAAGGGGCTCCGCCCGAAGCATAGTAGAGCAGCCGAGAGAAAGCAGCCGAGAGCGTATGCGGCCAGATCAGCTCGCCCCCCTTTTTGGCTCGGCTCGCGGCCTGACCGGTGTCGGGCCGCGGTTCGAGGCGCTGCTCAAGAAGGCTGTTCGCCTGCCGCCGGGCATCGCAGCGCCAAGGGTCATCGATCTGCTATGGCACCTCCCGACCGGCGTCATCGACCGCCGCGCCGCGCCGACGATTGCAGGCGCCGTGCCGGGGACGATCGCGACCTTGGAGGTGCGCGTTCTCAAGCACCGCCCGAGCCCGCGCGGGAACAACAAGGCGCCCTACAAGGTGGCGTGCGAGGACGACACCGGTCAGATCGATCTCGTGTTCTTCCATGCCGATCGCCAGTTCATCGAGCGCCAGCTTCCGGTGGGCTCGGTGCGGTTCATCTCGGGGCGCATCGAGCACTACAACGATCGGGTGCAGATGACGCATCCCGATTACATCGTCGCGCCCGAGGCACGTGATGACCTGCCGCTGCTGGAGCCGGTCTATCCGCTGACGGCGGGCCTCTCGGGCAAAGTCCTCGGCAAGGCGCTGCGGCAGGCCATGGAGCGATTGCCGACGCTTGCCGAGTGGCAGGAGGGGGACTGGCGCGCCAAGAAACAATGGCCGACGCTCAACGAGGCACTGGTGCGCCTGCATCGGCCGACGGACGCGGGTGATGTCTCGCCTGGCGGCGCGCCGTGGCAGCGGCTCGCCTATGACGAACTGCTGGCGGGGCAGATCGCGCTCGGGCTCGTACGCCAGAGCCTGAAAGCGCGACCGGGGCGACAGACGAGCGGCAACGGTGCCATTCGCACGCGCATCGCCGGGGCACTGCCCTTTGCGCTGACGAACTCGCAGCAGAAGGCCATTGTCGATATTGCGAAGGATATGGCGGCACCCTACCGGATGCTGCGCCTGCTGCAGGGCGATGTCGGCTCGGGCAAGACGGTCGTTGCGCTCATGGCGATGGCGATTGCCGTCGAGGCGGGCGCACAGGCAGCGCTCATGGCGCCGACGGAAGTGCTTGCGCGGCAGCATCTGGAAACCATCGAGCCGCTGGCAGTGGCCTCTGGTCTTCGCGTCGCGCTGCTGACCGGTCGCGAGAAAGGAAAGCCGCGGCGCGAATTGCTGGAGCGCCTCGCGGTAGGCGAGATCGACATCCTCATCGGCACACACGCGCTCTTCCAGGATGATGTGGTTTTCCACGATCTCGCTTTCGCGGTCATCGACGAGCAGCACCGCTTCGGCGTGCACCAGCGGCTTGCCTTGCAGGCGAAGGGCAAGGATGGCGGCACGGACGTGCTCGTGATGACGGCGACGCCGATCCCGCGCACGCTTTTGATGACGCACTACGGCGATCTGGATGTCTCGCGCCTGACGGAGAAGCCCGCCGGCCGCAAGCCCGTCGATACGCGGCTCGCCAACGTCGAGCGCATCGAGGAGATCATCGACGGGCTCAAGCGTGCGGTGAACGAGGGCGCGCAGATTTACTGGGTCTGCCCGCTGATCGAGAGTACGGAGACGTCGGAGCTGGCGGCGGCCGAGGCGCGCGCGGCACACCTCGCGCAGGCTCTCGGACCGGGCAAGGTCGGGTTGCTGCACGGCGCCATGTCGGGCTCGGCCAAGGACGAGACCATGGCGGCGTTCTCGTCAGGACAACTCTCGGTGCTTGTCGCGACGACGGTCATCGAGGTCGGCGTGAATGTGCCGAATGCCTCGATCATGGTCATCGAGCACGCCGAGCGCTTCGGGCTCGCGCAGCTTCATCAGTTGCGTGGGCGCGTCGGACGCGGCGCGCGGCAGTCCTTCTGCATCCTGCTCTACAAAGGCCCGCTCGGCGAGACGGCGCAGGCACGGCTCGAGATGATGCGCGCGACGGAGGACGGCTTTCTCATTGCCGAGAAGGATCTGGAGTTGCGGGGTGGCGGCGAAGTGCTCGGCGCGCGCCAGAGCGGGGCGCCGGAGTTCCGCGTTGCCGAGGTGCCGGGCTTTCCGGAGCTGCTCGCGGCAGCGCGGGACGATGCGACGCTGCTCCTGCAGCGCGATCCGAAGCTCACGAGCCCGCGGGGGGCCGCCATCCGGCTGCTGCTCTATCTCTTCGAATGTGACGAGGCCGTGCGCCTCTTTCATGCGGCGTGAGGCTCAGGCTGCGCGCACCAGCCGCGCCGCATAGAATCCATCCATGCCGGACTTGTAGGGCGCCTCCATCGGCAGATGGAACGGCAGTGTGCGCAGGTCTCCGACAGGCGTCACCCAGTCGGCGACGCCGCCGACACCGGCAGCCATGACGGGCCGACGTGTGAATGCAGGGTTCTCGCTGAGAAATTGCGCAATCTGCTGCTCGCCTTCCTCGGGCTCCAGCGAGCACGTGCAGTAGAGGAGCGTGCCGCCGGGGGCGACCATCGCGGCGGCGGCCGCGAGGAGACGTGCCTGCAGTTTGGCGAGCCGCGCGATATCCGCCTCGCCCTTCAGGTGCATGAGATCGGGATGGCGGCGGATCGTGCCGGTCGCGGAGCATGGTGCGTCGAGCAGGACGGCATCGAACGGCTCTGCGGGTTTCCAATCGAGGATGTCGGCCTGGACGGTGGTCACACGGTCGGCGAGGCCGAGGCGCTGCATGTTGGCCTCGAGCCGTTTGAGGCGCACAGCGGAATGATCGACGGCGAATACCTGTGCGCCAAAACTCGCGAGTTGGGCCGTTTTCCCACCCGGTGCCGCGCAGAGATCGGCGACGCGTTTGCCCGTCACATCGCCCAGGAGGCGGGCGGGCAGGCTTGCGGCCGCGTCCTGCACCCACCATACGCCCTCGGCGAATCCAGGAAGCTCCTCGATCGGCGCGTGCTCGCCGAGGCGGATGCTGCCTTGAGGAAGCGGGGCACCTTTGAGGCGCTCGGCCCAGAGCGCCGCCTCGCGTGAATCCTTGAGCGTGACGTCGAGAGCGGCTTCCTCGAGGCTGGCTTCGGCGATCTTGCGGGCGTCATCTGCGCCATAAGTTCGCGACCAGCGCGCCAGCAGCCATGCCGGCACATCGTTCGTCACGCCATCGAGCGTCTTGAGGATCGCAGGGCCTTGCGCATCGACCTTGCGCAGCACAGCGTTGACCAGCTTCTGGTAGCGCTCGGCCTTGGGATCGCGCTGGGCTTGCGCGACAGCGAGATAAATCGCGGCATGTCCCGGCGTGCCGAGCAGCAGAAGCTGAGCGGCGGCGCTGAGCAGGATCAGGTTGGCGCGGAACGCTTCGCGCGGGAGGGGTCGCTCCAGAAATTTGCCGACGACGGCGCTGAGACGGCCACGATGGCGCAACACGGTCGTCGCCAATAGGCGCGCAAGGCCGCGATCCCGGACGTCGAGTTCGCGCTGACGGGCGCCCGACTGCGTCGCGCCGAGTGCTTCGTCGAGTGTCTTGCCGCGGGCGAGGACGTGCTCGAGGATGTCGACGGCCATGACGCGGGCGTCGAGGCCCTGTGCTGGCGGGGGCTCCGGACGCTTTTTACGGTCGCCAGGACCGCGTGACACGGGCTGGCCCGGCCGGATTGCGGTCTGGTTGTCGGGCCGGCGATAGCGCCGCTTCGGCGGCGCCTTGGTGCGATCACGTTCCACGCATCAGCCCCGCATCAACCCCATGGGCCGCCGCGGCGTGCCGATCCACCGCCGGACCATGGCCCGCTCGACGGTTGCACCGTCGGCGTCGGGCCTGAGCGAAAGCTCGTCACACCCATCTCGCGCGCCTGCGCCTCGAGCTCGGCAACGCGGTTCTCCGTGCTGGGGTGCGTCGAGAAGAAATTGTCGATGCCGTGCCCCGAGAGCGGGTTGATGATGAAGATGTGCGCGGTCGCGGGCGCAGCTTCGGCCGTGGGGTTCTCGACGTGCTGGGCAATGCCGGAGATCTTCTTCAGCGCCGAGGAGAGCCAGAGCGGATTGCCGCAGATGAGCGCGCCCATCCGGTCCGCCTGATACTCGCGCGAGCGGCTGATGGCCATCTGCACGAGCATGGCGGCAAGCGGCGCGAGGATGATCGCGGCGAGCGTCCCGAGAATGCCGACGCCGCCGTTGTTGCGGTTGCCCCCGAAGAGGGCGTGGAACTGCAGCCACTGGGCAAGCATGGAGATGGCACCGCCGATGGTGGCGGCGACCGTCATGATGAGTGTGTCGCGGTTCTTGATGTGCGCCAACTCGTGCGCCATCACGCCGGCGACTTCCTCGTGTGAAAGTGACTCGAGAAGACCGGTGGTGGCGGCGACGGCGGCGTTCTGCGGGTTGCGGCCCGTCGCGAAGGCATTGGGCTGCGGGTTGTGCAGAACGTAGACCTTAGGCATGGGCAGCTCGGCGCGCGCGGCCAGCTCCCGCACCATGTTGACGTATTCCGGCGCCGAATGCTCGTCCACCTCCTCGGCGTCGTGCATCCGCAGCACCATCTTGTCGGATTGCCAGAAGCTGAAGGCATTCATCGCCAGCGCGATGACGAAGGCGATGACCATGCCGGTCTGGCCGCCGGCAATGCCTCCGATGGCCACGAAAATCGCGGTCAGCAGGGCGAGCAGCATGGCGGTCTTGGTGTAGGACATCGAGCACTCCTTGAATTCCGGCGGCCCAACCTCAAATCGGGGAGACGGAACATGCGGACGATATATGGTAAGTAGTCGCCCGAAATGCCAGATGGATTGCACGACGGGGAAGCCGACGTGAGCAGTAAAGACAAACCAGCCGGGGTTCCAGAGAACCCCGAGGCCCCCCGAAAGCCCCTGAGCCCGGAGGCGCAGCGGGCGCTGGCCGAGGCCGAAGAGCGGCGCCGGCAGCAGGATGCCGCCGCCAAGGAGCCTCCGGTCGAAAAAGGCGGGCAGGCAGGCCCCGATCCCGCCCGCTACGGCGATTGGGAGAAGGGCGGCATTATCTCGGATTTCTGAGGAAATGCGTTAAGCCAGCCCGGAAGTTAATTTCCGGTACCGGAACGATACGGCGTGCGCCCGGCCGAGTGAGATGGATGTCGAGTGCCACCGGGGCCACGCTCGTCGTCTGGGGCAGAAAACCGGCTCATAGCGCTCATTCCGTGCCGTTCCGGCGCCGAGTTTAAGCGCGCGTCAACCTTACAATTGTGTTGCGTCCATTAACCCGCGCTTAATCGTGGCTGGCCGGATCGGCCCGGCACGTGCGCTGCACGCATCCCGGCAATCGTTGTCGATTGTCCCAGGATGACACTCATGCGCACGCAGTACGAACAACTAGTCGCGCGGTTCCGCAAAGCCGAGGAGGGCTCAATCGCCGTCACCTTCGGGCTCGTGACGCTCGTCCTGACGCTGGTGGCCGGGCTCGCGATCGACTCCGGCCGCGTCTATCACGCAGCGACCAAGATGACGACCGCGCTCGATGCGGCCGCGCTTTCGGCTGCCAAGACCATGCGTGTGTCCCACCTTACGGACGACGAGCTCAAGGAGGTGGCAAAGCGTTATTTCGAGATCAATATCGCCGGCACGGGCGGCAACTACGCGGTCATCGACGACCTCGATATCGCGGTGAATCGCGATATCAACTCGATCGCGCTCACGCTGGCGAGCCATGTGCCGACAGTGTTCGGCCGCCTCGCAGGCGTCGACAGCATTGCCGTGCCGGTGGCTGCGACAGCCATTTATCAGAGCCAGGATATCGAGCTTGCCCTCCAGCTCGATGTGACGGGTTCCATGCGCGGCAGCCGCCTCGCGGATCTCAAGGTCGCGGTCAAGGATCTCCTCGATATCGTGCTCCCCGACGAGGGGACGACGAACAAGGTCCGCGTCGGGCTTGCACCGTTCTCCGCGGGTGTGAACGCCGGCTCTTATGCAGCCGCCGTCAGCGACGGCCGCTCGCGCGACGGCTGCGTCTATGAGCGCCGCAATCTCGCCGATCAGGCGAGCGAGGCACCCGCGGTCGGGCTGCGCGCCCTGAAGGTGCGGGAGGATCTGAGCGGCCGTAGCATCCAGTCGTGCCCGAGCAGCGCCGCCATCGTGCCGCTCAGCGACGACAAGGACATCCTGCGCAGTACGGTCGAAGGCTACACCGATGGCGGCACGACGGCCGGCCACCTCGGGACGGCCTGGGGCTGGTACCTGCTCTCTCCCGAGTGGGCCGGCATCTGGCCGTCGTCATCGGAGCCGGCGCGCTACAACGACGGCAAGACCATCAAGGCTGTCGTCGTCATGACGGACGGAATCTACAACACGATCGGCGGCATCAATGGCGGCGACCACTCCAGCACGGCCGACAATGCCGCGACCATGGCGGTCGACACCTGCACGGCCATGAAGGCGCAGGGCATTCGAGTCTATGCTATCGGCTTCCAGGCGCCTTCGGCGGCGCTCGAGACACTGCGGAGCTGCGCGAGCACGGACACGAGCTTTTTCGAAGCGACAGACGGCGAGAAGCTTCGTGCCGCTTTCCGTGCCATTGCGACGGAACTCAACAACCTGCGCCTCAGCTCCTGAGGCAGGCCTTACGGCGAAGGTTCAAGTAGCCTGTTGAGCCGGACGGCGGCGAGGAACTCGGTCTTTCTCTTTTCCTGCCGCCGCGCCGCCTCGGCATCCTCTCCCCATTTGGAGATTTGCCATTCCTCATCGATGTGGGCCGCCCGCCAGGCTTCTTCCGGCGTCAGGCGCCCGGCGTCGGCCGCCAGCATGAGGACGACCGAGCCGAGCAGAGTCGTGACGACATGCGCCGAGGCGAGGCGGAAGGACTCGAGCTTCGCCACGGCGGCTTCGATCGCCGCACGTGATGCCGCTGTCTGATCGACGGGCATGAGCCCAGTGCAGACGGCGAGATCGGCGCCGAAGGTCTCACGTGCCCAATCGAGCATGGGATCCCACGCCGCCGCCTGCTGAGCGACGAGTTCAGCGGGGCCGTCAGCGCGATAACAGAGAAGATCGCTGCCGGCATACTTCACGATGTCAGCGCGGACTTCCGGCTCGCGGCCTTCGACCTGATCGCGGACACTGTTGGCGAGGCGGGTGAGCGGCATGCTCATGGGATCGATCGTTGCGCCTTGCGCCGACCATTCGGCGGCAATGGCCTCTGCCATCTGGGGCGTGGGGAGGACCAGCACGAGCTTGCCTGGTGTTCTGAGCGGGCGGCCGTCGAGGTGCACCGCGTGGCCGCTGCCGCGAGCCGCGACCGTCACGTCTTTGTAGAAGCGCTTGGGCGTTTGCCGCGTGTCGCTCACGGTGCGGCTCCCTTCTCTCCGGTCAACTGCCGTTCGATGGCCGCCAGCAGTCCGGCGCCTTCGCTGACGACAATCCGGGCGCCCGCATCGATCAAACGCTCGCCCGCGTGATAGCCCCAGCCGACGCCGATGGCGCCGACACCGGCATTGAGCGCCATTTCCATGTCGTAGGTCGTATCGCCGACCATGATGGTCTCATGCGGCGCGGCGCCGGTTTCGGCCATGGCCTGCAGGATCATGGAGGGGTGGGGTTTCGAAGGATGATCGTCGGCCGTCTGGATGGTCACGAAGTGGCCTTCCCACCCTTCCTGGGCGAGCAGGCGGGCGACCCCGCGTTTCGATTTTCCCGTCGCAATGCCGAGAACCAGATCCGTCCGGGCTGAGAGTGCGGCGACCGCTGCGGAAAGGCCATCGTACAGGGTTTCCTGATGGTCCGGCTGCGCGCGGACGCCGACGAAGCCGTTCTTGTAAGCATCGATAATCCTGTGGCGCACCGCCTCGCTCTCGCGCGGCGCAAGCACGGCGAGGGCCTGAGGCAAGGAAAGCCCGACGATGCCGAGCACCTCGGCGCGGCTCGGGGCGGGCAGGCCGTGCGCACCGAAGGCCAGCGACATGCTGCCGTAGATGGCGTGCTGACTGTCGATCAGCGTGCCGTCGCAATCGAAAATGACGAGCTTCATGGCGCGTGTGTATAACAGGGATCGAACGGGTGCGCGAACGGAACGCGCCCGCGAACCGGTTGGAGGGAGGCGGCGAGGGAACGGCATGAACCTGTCCTATACATTGCAGCGGGTGGCTGAATTCCAGCCCCACCGGCCCGCGGTCACGGAGGAGGGCCGCTCACTTTCCTACGCCGCACTCGAGGACCAGGTGGCGCGCATTGCCGGTGTGCTCAGGGCGCGTCACAGCCTGAAGCCCGGTGACAGGGTCGGCATCTGGATGGAGAACTGCCTCGAATACCTACCCATCATGTTCGGCGCCTGGCGGGCAGGACTGGCGGCGGTTCCGATCAACGCCAAGCTTCATGCCAGAGAGCTGCAGTGGATCCTCGACAATTCCGGCGCGAAGCTCTGCGTCGTCACACCGGACAAGGCGTCGCAGCTCGCCGACCTGCCGAACGGCGCGTCCCTACCGCCGATCATCGTGACGGGATCACGCGATCATGCGGCGCTGCTGGAAGGAGAGGCGCAGCGCGAGGCGCCGACGGGGATCGAGGACGAGGCGTGGCTCTTCTATACGAGCGGCACGACGGGGCGCCCGAAGGGCGCGATCCTGACGCATCGGAACCTGCTCTTCTGCGCGCACGCCTATTGCACGGATATCGATCATATCGATCATCGCGATACGTGCTTTCATGCCGCGCCCCTGTCGCACGGCTCGGGCTGCTGGGCTGTCGCTTTCGTCGCACGCGGCGGACACAACGTGATCATCCCCGGGTCCTTCGAGCCCGAGCGCATTCTGAAGGCGCTGCCGTCGCACTCGAACGTCGCCATGTTCGCCGCACCGACCATGGTGACGCGGCTCGTGACGCATCCCCTCGCGGGATCGGCCGACACGCGCAACCTCAAGACGATCAGCTATGGTGGCGCGCCGATGTACGTCGCCGATATCAAGCGCGCGATGGAGGTCTTCGGGCCGAAGTTCTACCAGCTCTTCGGCCAGGGCGAGGCGCCGATGACCATCTCGGGCCTGCCGAAATGGATGCACGTCGAGAGCGATCATCCGCGCTTCGACGAGCGTCTGGGATCGACAGGGATTGCGCGCACTGGTTGTGCGATCAAAGTCGTCGACGAGGCCGGCCGCGAGCTGCCGCGCGGCGAGATCGGGGAGATCGTGACGCGCAGCGACGTCGTCATGAAGGGTTATTGGGCGAACGCGGAAGCGAACGCCAAGGCGTTGCGCGACGGCTGGCTCTGGACCGGCGATCTTGGCGCGATGGACGAGGAAGGCTTTCTCACGATCAAGGATCGCTCCAAGGATATGATCATCTCGGGTGGCTCGAACATCTATCCGCGCGAGATCGAGGAGGTCCTGCTGACTCACCCCGCCGTGCTCGAGGTCGCTGTCGTCTCGCGCCCGCACGCCGACTGGGGCGAGGAGGTGATCGCCTATGTCGTGCGCCGTCCCGAGGCGCAGGTGGAGGCGGGCGACCTCGACGGGCTCTGTCTCGACAATATCGCGCGCTACAAGCGCCCGCGGGGCTACCGGTTCGTCACGGCGCTCCCGAAGAACAACTATGGCAAGATCCTCAAGACGGAGCTGCGCACACAGCTCATCGAGGAGGGCCGCGAGTAGGCGCCGGCATTCATGCAGATCGAGCGATTAGCCGGCTGGGTGCGCACGCGCGCCGGGTGGCAGCGGATGGCGCTGGCGACGTCGGCGGGTGCTCTCTCGGTGCTCGCCATGGCGCCCTTTCTTCTGTGGCCGGTACTCATCCTGACGCTCCCGGTGCTGGTGTGGCTGCTCGACGGCGCGGTATTGTCTAGATCGGGCGGCACGTGGCGGCAGCGACCTGCCATACAGGCGGCACTCGTGGTCTGGCTGTTCGCGTTCGGCTACTTCTTCGCCGGGCTCTTCTGGATCGGCGAGGCCTTTCTGGTGGAGGCCGAGAAGTTCGCGCTGCTGATCCCTATTGCGGTGACGCTCATGCCGGCGGGGCTCGCATTGTTCTGGGCTGGCGCGGCAGCGGTCGCAGCGTTCGCATGGCGACCGGGCCTCATGCGCGTGCTGGCGCTGGCACTCGCGCTCGGGGCCGCGGAATGGCTGCGCGGACACGTGCTCACTGGCTTCCCATGGAATGTCATTGGATACGCGCTCACCTATCCCGACAGCCTCATGCAGTCGGCGGGGCTCATCGGTATCTATGGGCTCAGCGTCGTCGCCGTATTCGTCCTGGCGGCGCCACTGGTGGCCTGGGTGGATGGTGCGACTTGGCGCGGCGGCGCGATCACGCTCGCGACGATCGCGGCGCTCATGGCCTACGGCCATTGGAAGCTGTCCGAATCGGCGCCTGCAGCAGCAGAGGGGCCACGCGTGCGTCTCGTGCAACCGAGCGTGCCCCAGCGCGAGAAATGGCAGTCCGAGCACCAGCGTCGCATCTTCGACCTGCATCTTAAACTTACGACGCAGAACGCTGCGGGTATCGAGGATGGCGCGGCGGGCGTCGATCTCGTGATCTGGCCCGAGGCGGCCATGCCGTTCCTGCCGCTCGATTCGCCGCGGGCGCTGGAACTCATTGGCAAGGCGCTGCCGGCGGGCGCGTTTCTCGTCTCCGGCGCACTCCGCGCCGATCCACCCGACCCGAGCCGGCCCGAAGCGCAGCGCCGCCTCTACAACAGCCTCATCGCGTTCGGCGCAGGCGGGCGGCCGGTCGCGATTTATGACAAGATCCACCTCGTTCCATTCGGCGAATACCTGCCGCTCAATACGTGGCTCGACGCCATCGGTCTCGAGCCGCTGACGCGCCGGCGCGGCGGCTTCACGGTCGGCCCGCATCCGCGTCCGCTCATGTCGCTGCCGCGCGCACCGTCCTTCGCGCCGCTCATCTGCTACGAGGCGATCTTTCCGCGCGCCATCGTTCAGGGAAAGGAGCGCCCGGGCTTCCTTCTGAATGTCACCAACGACGGCTGGTTCGGCAATACGACCGGCCCCCGCCAGCATTTTCATCAGGCGCGTGTGCGGGCCGCCGAGGAGGGCCTGCCGCTGCTGCGGGTCGCCAACAATGGCATCTCCGCGGTCGTGGACGGCCACGGACGCATCCTCCATTGGCTCGGCCTGGATGTGGTAGGCGTCATCGATGCGCGCGTGCCGCCCGCCATGGCGCCGACGCTCTACAGCCGTTTTGGGGATCTCGGGTTCGCGCTGATGCTGCTTTGCGGCGTGTTGATCGTATTGGCCGGACGGCTGCGGACCGGCCGCGCGACCGCTATTCCGTGATCGGGGGAACAAAGCTACATTCGGCCGCTTGTGGCTGGGCCACGAACGGGCGACGGCGGCGAGCTGGCGCTGCCGGCGAGGAGGGAGTTCTAGGTTGCGGGTCGGTTGTGGGACAAATCAGGCGTTGGGGGGGAGCGCTGCCGTACGCGCGCCCATCGTCGTGTTGTTTTTTCTGCTCCTGTCCATTGCTCTCCTCGCCTCGGTCTCCGGTCCTGCGTCGAGCCAGGAGCCGGGCTGTACGCGCGAGGCCTTCGAGTCGGTCGTCGGCCAGTCCGCTGCCGCCCTGCGAGACCTGACCAGCAAGAATCGCCCGCTCTTCCAGGCGCGGCTGCGCGAGCTCAAGGATAAGCGCGGCTGGGCGCACGATCAGTTCCTCAAGGCGGCGGCGCCGATCGTGCAGGACGAGAAAACGGACGCCTACGACAAGCAGTCCAGCGCACTGCTCGCCGACATCGAGCGCATGGGCGCCGAGGGATCGGCCGCGCCGAGCCCGGACTGCGCCGCCTTGGCGCGCCTGCGGGACCGCATGGAGGCCCTTGTCGAGGCGCAGCGCGAGAAGTGGGCTTATCTCATCGGCAAGGTCGATCGGGAGCTTGCCCGATGAGGAGCAAGGCGGCGGCCAAACCGCCGCCTGAGGCTGGGGCTGGCGCCGATGGCTGGCCGGCATGGCGACGGGTCGCGCTCGGTGGCGGCGGCGGCATGTTCATCGGCATCGGCCTCGGACGCTTTTCCTATACGGCGATGGTGCCCGCGCTGATTTCCTCGGGCGAGCTCACGGCACTCGAGGCGGGCCGCGTCGGTGCGCTCAATTTCGCGGGCTTCGCCCTGGGTGCGCTCATCTCGGTATCGTTGAGCGCACGCTTCGGTGCCGTGCGTACGCTCTCGACCGCGGCGGCGCTCTCGGTGGTCGCGCTGGCGGCCTCGGCGATGCCGCTCGGTTTTGCGTGGCTTGGCTTCTGGCGCGGCCTTGTCGGCATCACGGCCGGCATCATCATGGTGATGTGCCTTGCGCTCATCGCCGCCACTGCGCCGGCCGGACGGCGCCCCGTCGCGGCAAGCTTTGTCTTTGCCGGCGTCGGCCTTGCAATCTTCATGACGGGCGTGCTCGTGCCGCGGTTATTGGCACAGAGCCTGCTCGCGGCATGGATCGGACTTGCCGCATGTGGATTTGCCGCGATGTGCCTCGCCATCTGGGGCTGGCGTGGCGCACCTGAAGCAGCAACGCCGAGGCCCGCGCACGCGCGCGATGCGACGGCTGGCGAGAGCCCATGGTCGTGGCCGCTGCGCCTGCTGTTGGCTGGTCACTTCTTCTTCTCGATCGCGATCGTGCCGCACACCCTCTACTGGGTCGACTATCTCGCGCGGGGGCTGGCGCTCGGCATCGCAGAAGGCGGCTTCCACTGGAGCATTGTCGGCATAGCCTCGATCGCCGGGCCATGGTCGATG
>DATMRT010000080.1:0-23639 GCA_035565975.1 Hyphomicrobiaceae bacterium | reverse complement strand
GGTTACACGCCGCGTCAGGTCCGCCGGCTGGTGGAATGGTACATGCGTGTGAAGAAGTCGAGCTGACCCGGAAGGGTTCGCTGGGGGCTGTGCATGAACATCATTGATCGTCGGCTCAACCCCAAATCCAAGAGCCTTGGCAACCGGCAGCGCTTCGTTCGCCGGGCCAAGGCGGACATCCGCGAGGCCGTCAAGGACGCGCTCAAGAAGCGCAAGGTCTCGGAGGTCGAGGGTTCCGAGAAGATCTCGATCCGCTCGAAGAGCGTACGCGAGCCCTCATTCTCGCACAGCCGCGACAGCGGCTCGCGCGACATGATCCTGCCGGGCAACAAGGACTACAAGGTCGGCGACCTCATTCCGAAGCCGCAGGGCGGCGGTGGGGGCGGCGGCGGCGGCCAAGCGAGCGCGGACGGCGAGGGCCAGGACGATTTCGTCTTCACGCTCTCCAAGGACGAGTTTCTCGATCTCTTCTTCGAGGACCTGAAGCTTCCGAACCTGATCAAAACGCGGCTCAAAGACTTGAAGTCGCCGGTGCCGCAGCGCGCGGGCTACACCTCGGACGGCCCGCCCGCCAAGCTCAATCGCGTGCGCACCATGCGCCGCTCGCTCGCGCGCCGCATCGCGCTCCGCCGGCCGAAGGAGAGTGAGGTCCAGCAACTCGAACGGGCGCTGGCCGAGGCCGAAACTGATGTGCCGCGCGACGAGAACCTGATCGCCGAGCTGCGCGCCAAGCTCGACCGCGTGCTGCGACTCAGGCGCACGATCGCCTACGTCGATCCGATCGACCTCCAGTACAACCGCACGGAGCGCGTGCCGAAGCCTGCGACGCAGGCCGTCATGTTCTGCCTCATGGACGCATCCGCCTCCATGACGGAGCCGCTGAAGGATCTCGCCAAGCGCTTCTTCATGCTCCTCCACCTCTTCCTCTCGCGGCACTATCGCGAGGTCGACGTCGTCTTCGTGCGCCACACGAGCACGGCGAGCGAGGTCGACGAGGAGACCTTCTTCCGCGGCGTCGAGACCGGCGGAACCGTGATTTCCACCGCGCTCGAGGAGATGGACCGCATCGTGCGCGACCGCTACTCGCCCGAGGATTGGAACATCTACGCCGCCCAGGCTTCTGACGGCGACAACATTCCCGACGACATGGGGCGCTGCCTCGATCTCGTCGAGAACAGCCTCCTGCCCGTGTGTCAGTACTTCGCCTATATCGAGGTCAGCGAGCAGATCGGCTTCGGCGACACGATCGTGTGGGACGGTTATAAGGAAATTGCCGAGCGCAACAAACACTTCGCCATGCGCCGCGTGACGAGCCCGTCCGAGATCTTCCCGGTCTTCCACGAGCTGTTCTCCGCCTCCGCTGGTGCCTGAGAAAGCCGCACATGACGATGACGGACATTCCTGAGATGAGGCCCAAGCCCGCGGTCAAGGCATCGAAGCCGCTCTTCGACGGCCCCGAGTGGAACTTCGACCTCATCCACGAGGTCTACGATGCCATTGCCGAGATCGGCGTCGGTGAGATGGGCCTCGACATCTACAGGAACCAGATCGAGGTCATCACCGCCGAGCAGATGCTCGATGCGTATTCATCGATCGGCATGCCGGTCATGTACCGCCACTGGTCGTTCGGGAAACGCTTCGCCCACGACGAGATGTACTATCGCAAGGGCGCGCGCTCGCTCGCCTTCGAGATCGTCATCAACTCCGATCCCTGCATCAACTACATCATGGAGGAGAACTCCATGACGATGCAGTGCCTCGTGCTCGCGCACGCGGCCATGGGCCACAACCACTTCTTCAAAAACAACTATCTCTTCAAGCAGTGGACGCAGGCCGACGCGATCCTCGAATACCTGGCCTTTGCGAAGAAGTTCGTCGCCGACTGCGAGGAGCGCTTCGGCGTTCCCGCCGTCGAGGCCGTTATCGACGCCGCGCATGCGCTGATGAATCAGGGCGTGAGCCGCAATGCGGCGCCGCGGCGCCGTTTCGATCCGGCCAAGGCACGCGAGCGCGAGATCAGGCGCCGCGAGTACGAGGTGGAAATCTACAACGAGCTTTGGCGCACGCTCCCACAGTCGAAGCCGGAAGCAAAGGCGGAGGAGGTCGTCATCGATCCTTCGCCACCGATCGTGCCGGAGGAGAACCTCCTTTACTTCCTCGAGAAGCATTCGCCGAAGCTCGCGGGCTGGAAGCGCGAGATCCTGCGCATCGTTCGCGTGCTCTCGACCTACTTCTATCCGCAGCGCCAGACCAAGGTGATGAACGAAGGCTGCGCGACCTTCGTCCACTACGAGATCATGAACCGGCTTTACGAGAAGGGTCTCGTCACCGACGGCTCCATGCTCGAGTTCATGCACATGCACTCGGCCGTCGTCTATCAGCCCGGCTTCTCCGATCGGGGCTTCTCGGGCTTCAACCCCTACGCGCTCGGTTTTGCGATGATGCGCGATATCAAGCGCATTTGCCTCGAGCCGACGGACGAGGACCGCCAGTGGTTCCCCGACATCGCCGGCAACGGTCAGCCCATGGAGACGCTCAGGGAGGCCTGGGCGAACTTCCGCGACGAAAGCTTCATCCATCAGTTCCTGAGCCCGAAAGTCATCCGCGACTTCCGCCTCTTCCACATCCGCAACAAGTCCGAGGATCACGCGGTACGCGTCGAGGCCATCCACGACGAGATGGGCTACCGCGATGTCCGCCGGTTGCTGGCGCGCCAGTACGATGTCTCGCAGCAGGACCCGGACATCCAGGTGACGGATGCCGACCTCTCGGGAAGCCGCCGGCTCGTGCTCACGCATTTCGTGCGCGATGGAATCCTGCTCGATAAGGACGAGTGCGACCGCACGCTCATGCACGTCGCGCGGCTCTGGGGTTTCCGCGTGCGCCTCGTCGAGGTGGACAACATGACCGGCGCCAAGCTCCGCGAGCACGAGACCCTGCCGCTGCCTTAGCGCTCGCGCGATCTCATGGAAATCTCTTGACCCGGTCCTTGGGGCCGCATCGATAAGGGCACCCTCAGCCTGCGATGAGGTGATTCATGCCCGCTCCCTTTCTCGGCCCCTCCGAAGCCGCGCGGTGCCTCGGCATTTCCGTCAAGGCATTGCGTCTCTACGAGCAGCGCGGCCTGCTCAAGCCGTCGCGCACCATGTCGGGTTGGCGAGCGTACGGCGCCGACGACATGACGCGGGCCAGCGACATCGTCACGTTGCGCGCGCTCGGTCTCAGCCTCGCCGAAGTCGGCGAGATCGTGCACAGCGGCGACGCTGCGGCGCTATCGCGCGCGCTCGCCGCCCATCAATCAAATCTCGAAGAGCAGGCCCATCGGCTCTCCAATCAGATTGTCCGGGTGCGCGGTCCGCGCGCAGAACTCGAGATGGGCAGGATGCCGGGCGCCGACGATCTCGCAGGATTGATGCAGCCGCGCAGGCCCGCCGTCGCGTTCGATCTGCCATGGCCGTGGGGCGGTGAGCGGTTCGAGCTGACCGACATCAAGCCGCTGACCTTCATCGTCGGTCCGTTGTTCAGCGGCAAGACCCGGCTCGCGCGTGCGCTCGCAGCCGCGCTGCCGGGCGGCGTGTTTGTCGGCCTCGAGCGATCGTACGACGACGGGGCCGCCGATCCGGCGTTGAAGGCGTGCGTTGATCGCACGCTCGGTTGGCTCACCGGCGAGGGCGCGACGGTGTCGCCTGCCCTGATGGGGCTGGTCGAGGCCCTGGAGGCGGCGGAACCGGGGGCCTTCGTCGTCGACATGGTCGAGCATGGGCTCGACCAGTCGACCCAGGAAGCGTTGATCGCCCATCTTCGCCGCCGTGGATCGGAGATGCGGCCGCTGTTCCTGCTCACGCGCTCGAACGCGATCCTGGATCTCGCAGCGGTGGGTTCCAACGAGACGATCATCCTCTGCCCCGCCAATCACAGCCCGCCAAGCCTCGTTCAGCCCTACCCGGGCGCGCCGGGCTATGAAGCCGTTGCAACCTGCCTTGGTTCGCCCGAGGTCCGTGCCCGCACGGAGGGTGTCATCGCGATCCGGACCCCGGTATGATGCCGGCCGCCATCTTCAGCATTCGACGGAGCCTCCCGTGTCCCGCCTGCGCGTCGCATTCGATCTCGACGACACGCTCTATCCCGAGCGTCAGTTCGCGCTGTGCGGTTTTCGCGCGTGCGGCGAATGGGCAAAAGCGCAGTTTGGCGTCGACGGCCTGGCCGAGGAGATGACCCGTCTGCTCGATACGGGAATGCTGGGCAAGCTGTTCAAGATGGTGCTCGAGTCGCACGTTCCCGACCACAGGCCGGAGCATCTCGTGGCGCTGAGGGAGGCCTATCGCGGTGCCGCCGCGGAGCTCTCGCTCTTCGATGACGCCCATTGGGCGCTGGAGCACTACGCCGCCAAGGGACCGCTGGGGCTGATCACCGATGGCACGCATACCGTCCAGCGCAAGAAGGTGACTGCGCTGGCGCTCGAGCCGAGATTCCATGAGATCGTCTATACGGACGCGCTCGGCGAGGATCGGGCTTACTTCAAGCCGCATCCCATGGCCTTCGAGCGCGTCGCCGCCGCTATCGGCGTGCCGGGCGACCGCTTCGTCTATGTGGGCGACAATCCGGTGAAGGACTTTGTGGCGCCGAACGCCATGGGCTGGACGACGGTGCAGGTCGTTCGGGACGGCGGCATTCACGACGTGACCAAGGTCATCGATGGCGGCGCCCCGCAGCACCGGATCAGTTCGCTCAGCGAGCTGCCCGACATTCTCGGTATCTGAAATATCAATTTCGGACGGTTCGTGCGACCGCGCGTCGCCGCACTTCTTTGAACCGTTCTTGACCTGGATCAAGCCGTCGGCGTTCCCCGATTTCTAAAGTCCGGCCTGAACGGCTGACCGCTCGTCCTGATGCGGCGGCCTGCGGCTCGGGCATCCGGGGGAAATTGTGATGGCGGACACGAGAGAGGGTCTCGAAGCGTTCGGCGACGTGCTGGCGGTGATGGTCGCCGGGATCTTCACGCTTGTCGGCGCGATCTGGTTTTTTGGGTCGAGCGACCCGGCCATGTCGTTCCATGGCCTGCTGATGATGGTCGGGTCGGCCATAGCCGGCATCTACATCCTGACGGTCGCCTTCAAGGAGAAGGCAGCCCGCGCGATTGGCAGCTACGAGCCACCCGAGGGGTACTTCGACGGACCGATCAAGGTCACGGTCGTCGCGGCCGTCATCTGGGGCATAGCCGGGTTCCTCGTCGGGGTGGTTCTCGCGCTCCAGCTCGCCTTTCCCGCGCTCAACTTCGACCTTCCCTGGATCAGCTTCGGCCGTCTGCGCCCGCTGCACACGAGCGCGGTGATCTTCGCGTTTGGCGGCAACGTGCTGATCGGCACATCCTTCTATGTCGTGCAGCGCACCTGCCACGCGCGCCTCGCCGGCCGGTGGGCGCCCTGGTTCGTCGTCTGGGGCTATCAGCTTTTCATCGCGATCGCCGGCACCGGCTATCTGCTCGGCATCACGCAAGCGAAGGAGTACGCCGAGCCCGAGTGGTACGCCGACCTTTTCCTCACGATCATCTGGGTCACGTATTTGCTCGTGTTCCTCGGCACGATCTGGCGCCGCAAGGAACCGCACATCTACGTCGCGAACTGGTTCTATCTCGCCTTCATCGTGACGATCGCGATGCTGCATCTCGTGAACAACGCGGCACTACCCGTGAGCTTCACGAGCCCGGCGAGCTACGTGCTCTGGTCCGGCGTACAGGATGCCATGACGCAGTGGTGGTATGGCCACAATGCCGTCGGCTTCTTCCTGACGGCCGGCTTCCTCGGCATCATGTACTACTTCATTCCGAAGCGCGTGGAGCGGCCGGTCTACTCCTACCGCCTCTCGATCGTGCACTTCTGGACGCTCATCTTCATCTACATCTGGGCGGGTCCGCACCATCTGCACTACACCGCGCTCCCCGAGTGGGCGCAGACCCTCGGCATGACCTTCTCGATCATGCTGTGGATGCCTTCCTGGGGCGGCATGATCAACGGCCTCATGACCCTCTCCGGCGCCTGGGACAAGCTCAGGACCGACGCGGTCGTGCGCCTGCTCGTCGTCTCCGTCGCCTTCTACGGTATGTCGACCTTCGAAGGCCCGCTCATGAGCATCAAGGCCGTGAACTCGCTCTCACACTACACGGACTGGACGATCGGCCACGTGCACTCCGGTGCGCTTGGTTGGGTGGCGATGGTCTCCTTCGGCGCGATCTACTGCCTCGTCCCGTGGCTGTGGAACCGCAAGGGCCTCTATTCCATGCGGCTCGTCGAGTGGCACTTCTGGATCTCGACGCTCGGCATCCTTCTCTACATCACGGCGATGTGGGTCTCCGGCATCACGCAGGGTCTCATGTGGCGCGCCTACGACAGCCTTGGCTTCCTCCAGTACTCCTTCATCGAGACTGTCGAGGCCATGCATCCCTACTACGTGATCCGCGCGATCGGCGGCATCCTCTTCCTGACCGGCGCGCTCATCATGGCCTACAACGTGTGGCGCACGATCCGCGGCGATGAACCTGTCGATATCGCCGAGCAGCCGCGCGTCGCCGCCGCGCCCGGCCTGCGTCTGCAGCCGGCCGAGTGAGGAGGGGCGCGCCATGAAGCACGAAGTCTTCGAAAAGAACTCGATCATCCTTCTGGTCGGTATTCTCATCGTCGTCTCGATCGGTGGCCTCTTTCAGATCGCGCCACTTTTCTGGATCGACAGCACAATCGAGAAGGTGAAGGGGATGCGTCCCTACACGCCCCTCGAGCAGGCCGGCCGCGACATCTACATCCGTGAGGGTTGCTACAACTGCCACAGCCAGATGGTGCGCACGCTCCGCGACGAGGTCGAGCGCTACGGGCACTACAGTCTCGCGGCCGAGAGCATGTACGACCATCCCTTCCAATGGGGCTCGAAGCGCACGGGGCCTGACCTCGCGCGCGTCGGCGGCAAGTACTCCGATCAATGGCACGTCGAGCATTTGCACAATCCGCGCTCGGTTGTTCCGGAGAGCATCATGCCGAGCTATCCCTGGCTCCTGACGCGACGTGTGGATCCGACGGATGTCGAGGCGCGGCTGAAGACGCTGCGCAAGGTTGGCGTGCCCTACAGCGACGAGATGATCGCCAGCGTGCGCACGGATATCGCCGCCCAGGTCAATCCCGACAGCCGCCCCGCACGCGAGCTGCTGAAGCGCTATCCCAAGGCGCGTGTGGCCAAGTTCGACGGTCAGGCGGGCGTGCCCGCGACCGAGATGGACGCGCTCATCGCCTATCTCCAGGTCCTCGGCCAGCTCGTCGATTTCGCGACGTTCGACGCCGCCGGACCGAACCTGCGCTGAGGAGGTGACGAGAATGACGTACGATACAGTCGCCACCGTTGGCCAGGTGGTCTCCCTTCTCATATTCGTCGGGCTGTTCGCCGGCGTCGTCGTCTATGCGCTCTGGCCGGCCAACGGTCCGCGCTTCGAAGCCGCGCAGCGCCGCGCGCTCGATCTCGACGACAAGCACAAGGCCAAGCGGGGGCAGTCATGAGCGGCAAGCGCGAGATTGACGACGTCACGGGCGTCGAGACGACCGGGCACACCTGGGACGACATCAAGGAGCTGAACAAGCCGCTGCCGAAATGGTGGCTGATGACGTTCTACGCCTCGATCGTATGGGCCATCGGCTACATGATCGTCTATCCGGCGTGGCCGACGCTCAATGGCTACACGAAGGGCATCTGGGGCTACAGCCAGCGCGTGGCGGTCTCGAACGAGGTGCAGGATGCGAAGGCCGCGCAGGCGACATTTCGCGCCGCGCTCGAGAAGACGTCGCTTGCCGACGTGAAGAACGATCCGGATCTGTTGCGCTTTGCCATGGTCGGCGGCGCGGCGGCGTTCGCGACAAATTGCGCTCCGTGCCATGGCCGTGGCGCGCAAGGATTTGCCGGCTATCCGAACCTCAATGATGATGACTGGCTCTGGGGCGGCACACTCGCCGACATCGAGAGGACCATCAGCTACGGTATTCGCAGTGGCGATAAGGAAGCGCGCGTCAGCGATATGCCGAAGTACGGCCTCGACGGCATTCTGAAGCCTGCGGAAATCAATGATGCGGCGGAGTATGTACTCTCGCTGAGCAAGCGCGCGACGGACAGTGCGGCGGCAGAGCGGGGCGCGAAGATCTTTGCCGATCAGTGCGTCACGTGTCACGGCGCGGACGGCAAGGGCAACGCCGAGCTCGGCGCGCCGAACCTGACGGACGAGATCTGGCTTTATGGCGGCCAGAAGCCGGCCATCGTGCAGTCGATCACTACCGGACGCGGCGGCTCGATGCCGGCCTGGCACGAGCGGCTCGATCCGGTGACGCTGAAGTCGCTGGCCATCTACGTGCACAGCCTCGGTGGCGGCAGGTAGCGCTGGAGGAAAGACCGCGATGTGCGGGTGTGGGTGCGAGCTGGGGTTGGTGCTGGCGACCTGCTGCGCCGAGGAGCCGCGCCGCCGTGCTGATCTCGCACCGCGTCATCGCTCCTTATTCGAGCGCTTCATGATGACCTGGCTGGCAGGTATGCTTGGTGAAGTGCCGCTACAAGACCTCAACCGCGGGAGCGGAAGGTGACCACGGTCCTCGATCGGCGGAATGATCCGGCAGCCAAGCCGCGTACGCGCACGGCCGCGGCGGATGTCGAGGCGCACGATGTGGCCGCCGTCAATCGCGCGGCCGATCGCCAGCTCTATGCGGCGCGCCAGAAGATCTACCCCAAGCTCGCGCACGGTCGGTTCCGCGCGGTCAAGTGGGTCGTCATGGCGGTCGCGCTGGCGATCTACTACGGTTTGCCGTGGCTGCGCTGGGACCGTGGCCCTGATCTCCCCGATCAGGCTGTGCTGCTGGATATGGCGCACAATCGCTTCTTTTTCTTCTTCCTCGAGATCTGGCCGCAGGAATTCTACTTCGTCACGGGCCTGCTCGTGCTGGCGGCGCTCTCGCTCTTTCTCGTAACCTCGATCGCCGGGCGCGTGTGGTGCGGTTATGCCTGTCCGCAGACGGTCTGGACCGATCTCATGGTGGCCGTCGAGCGCCTCTGGCAGGGCGATCGCAACGCGCGCATCCGTCTCGACAAGGAGCCTTGGGGCATCCGCAAGGTCTTCCTCAAGGTCATGACGCATCTCTCGTGGCTGCTCATCGGGCTGCTGACGGGCGGCGCGCTCGTCTTTTATTTCCGCGATGCGCCAACGCTCGCCGTGGAGCTCGTGACGGGGACGGCGCCTGCGGTCGCCTACCTCTTCCTCGGCATCTTCGCGGCGACGACCTATCTTCTCGGTGGCATCGCGCGCGAGCAGGTCTGCATTTACATGTGCCCCTGGCCGCGCATTCAGGGCGCCATGACGGACAGCCACACGCTGCTCGTCAGCTACCGCCCCGAGCGCGGCGAGCCACGCGGGCCGGCGCGCAAAGGCGCAGACGGCCTCGTCGACTGGTCGACGCGCGGCGATTGTATCGACTGCAAGGCGTGCGTCGTGGTGTGCCCCATGGGCATCGATATCCGCGACGGCTCCCAGCTCGAATGCATCCAATGCGCGCTCTGCATCGATGCTTGCGACGAGATTATGGACAAGATCAAGCGCCCGCGCGGCCTGATCGCCTACGACACCGTCGCCAAGCAGGAGGCGACCGCACGCGGCATCGCGCACGAGCCCGTACAGCTCCTGCGCCCGCGCACGCTCCTCTATTTCGGCATGATCTCACTGGTGGGCATCGTCATGCTGGTCGCGCTCTGGCACCGCACGACGCTCGAGCTCAACGTGCAGCACGATCGCAATCCGCCCTTCGTACGCCTCACCGAAGGCGGCATCCGCAATGGCTACACCGTGAAGATCCTGAACAAGCTGCACGAGCCGCGCACATTCGCGCTTCGTCTGGCGGATCTGCCCGGCGGCACGCTCTCGATGGTCGGCGCGGAGCCCGGCGCGCCTCTCAATGTGACGGTGCCGACGAATACCCTGCGCGAGCTGCGCGTCTTCGTGACCGTGCCGCGCGGTGCGCTCGACCAGCTTCACGATGCCTCGACGAGCTTTGCCTTCGAGGTGCGCGACACGACCTCGGGGCAGACAACGCGCCGCGGAACGCTCTTCCAGGCGCCAGCGCAAGGAAGCCGGCCATGAATACAGTTCGGCCAGACGGCGTCGAGGGACTGAAGGGGCGCCACGTGCTGATGGCGTTCCTCGGTTTCTTCCTCGTCGTGTTCGCGGTCAACGGCGTGTTCCTCTACTCCGCGATCTCGACCTACACCGGCATCGTCGCGGTCGAACCCTACCGCAAGGGCCTCAACTACAACCAGCGCATTGCCGCCGACGAGGCGCAGAAGGCACAGGGCTGGCACGACGCACTCGAGGTGACGCGCAGCGGGCAGGTGACCTTGCGGCTCACCAATCGACTCGGTGTGCCCGTCGAGGGGCTGGCCGTGACTGGCACGTTCGGCCGGCCGTCCACGGCGCAGCACGATGTGAAGCTCGAGCTGACGGAGTTGCAGCCCGGCACGTACAGCGCGCAGATGGCGCCGCCCGAGGCCGGGGCGTGGATGGTGGCACTGGAAGCCCGCCCGCTCGCGGCACCTGCGGAGATCGCCTACCAGCTACGGAAGCGGCTATGGCTGAAACCCTGACGAGTGAGGCCTTTCGCGAGATCGGCGGCGGCGATGAAGCCAGCAGCACGCAATCGCTCACGCTCGTCGTCGAGGGCATGCACTGCGGCAACTGCATGCGCAAGGTCGAACGTACGCTGCAGGCCGTTCCCGGCGTCGTCGCTGCGCGCGTGAACCTCTCCAATGGGCGGGCGCATGTCACCGCGACGCAGGGCGTCGAGGTCGACACGCTCGCGGAGGCGCTGCGCGGCGTCGGCTTCAAGGCCTATGAACTCGCCGAGGGTACGACGCCCGCACATGCCGCGTCCGATGCCGACTATCTGCGCCGGCTCGGCGTTGCCGGCTTTGCGGCGTCGAACATCATGCTCATGTCGGTCGCCGTGTGGGCTGGCATTGCGAGCGACATGGATGCGTCGCTCAAGACGCTCTTTCACTGGCTTTCGGCGCTCGTCGCGCTGCCGGCGATCGCCTATGCCGGCCAGCCGTTCTTCCGTTCGGCGGCGCGTGCGCTCGCTGCCCGCCAGCTCAACATGGATGTCCCGATCTCGCTCGGCGTCCTGCTGGCGACGGGCATGAGCCTTTACCAGACCATGCGCGGCAGCGATCAGGTCTACTTCGATGCCGCCGTGACCCTGCTCTTCTTCCTGCTCATCGGCCGCTATCTCGACACGGCCATGCGCGCGCGCGCATCGAGCGCCGCCCAGAACCTGCTTGGCCTTCGTGCAGCGTCAGCGACGGTCCTCCTCCCCGATGGCATGACCCAGCGGCTGCCGACGCGCGACGTTCTGCCGGGGATGCGGATCCTCGTGGCCGCGGGTGAGCGCATCCCGGTCGACGCGCGCGTCAGCCATGGCGACGCCGATGTCGACGAGAGCCTGATCACGGGCGAGAGTCGCCCGCGTCATGTGACGCCCGGAGATCTTGTCTATTCGGGTACGATCAATGTGACGGGTGTGCTCGAAACCGAGGCGGTGGCGCGCGAGGAAAATACGCTCCTCGCCGATATTGCGCGCCTCATGTCCACGGCCGAGCAGGCGCGCGGACGTTACGTGCGGCTCGCCGATCGCGCCGCGCGTCTTTACGCGCCGGCCGTACATCTGCTCGGCGCAGGCACGTTCGTCGGCTGGATGCTGCTCGGCTACGGCTGGGAGCCGGCGCTGACGGCGGCTGTGGCGGTGTTGATCATCACCTGCCCGTGCGCCTTGGCGCTTGCCGTGCCCGCCGTGCAGGTCGTGGCGAGCGGGCGGCTCTATCGCAATGGCATCATCCTCAAAGCCGCCGACGGCCTCGAGCGCATGGCGGAGATCGACACGATCGTGCTCGACAAGACGGGCACGCTGACACTTGGCGAGCCGCGCTTCGTCGATGACCCGGCGATCGCAGATCACACGCTGGCGCTCGCGGCGAGCCTTGCGGTCGTGAGCCGGCATCCCTATTCGCGCGCCATCGTAGCTGCAGCAAAGGCGCGCGGCATTCCAGTGGTGCCGGCACCCGGTGTCGAGGAAATTGCCGGCGCCGGGCTCCTCACGAGAGATGCCCAAGGCGTGACCCGCCTCGGCTCGGCCCGCTTCTGCGAGGTGGCCGATGAGACCGCCGAGGGCGGCTCGACGCTCTGGCTGTGCACACCTGATGGTCGCGCCACGGCTTTGCATGTCACGGATGCCCTGCGCCTCGACGCCGCCGAGGTCGTCGAGAAGCTGCGCGATGCCGGCTATCACGTCGAAATACTCTCCGGTGATGGCCACGCGGCTGTCGAGGAAGCTGCGCGCGCGGTCGGCATTGCACGCTGGCAAGCCGAGTTGAAACCTGCCGACAAGATCACACGGCTCGATGCGCTCAAAGCCGAGGGCCGTAAGGTGCTCATGGTCGGTGACGGTCTCAATGATGCGCCGGCCCTGGCGGCGGGACATGCCTCGCTCTCACCGGCTACCGCAGCGGACATCAGCCAGACGGCGGCCGATGCGGTCTTCCAGGGCGAGCGCCTCGCGCCGCTGCTCGAGGTGCTCCGCGTCGCGCAAGGTGCGCGCCGGCGGGCGCTCGAGAACTTCGCCATTGCGATCGGCTACAACTGCATCTTCGTGCCGCTTGCTGTGATCGGCCTTGCGACGCCGCTGATCGCTGCGATCGCGATGTCGGCCTCATCCATCGCCGTGACGGCCAATGCGTTGCGTCTCTCGCGCCAGCGCCTCCGGAGGCTCTCATGACCGCGCTCGCGTACACGATCCCGATCGCGCTCTTTCTCGGCGGCCTCGGCCTTGCCGGCTTTCTGTGGTCGCTCAAGTCGGGTCAGTACGACGATCTGGATGGCGCGGCCTGGCGCGCGCTCGATGACGATCCGCCCGAGCCCCTTAGCAATTCCTCCCCCCTGGTGGGGGCGGCTGGGAGGGGGGGATTGCAGAACGCCAGCGGTAGGGATGCCACCCACTCCTAACCCCTCCCCACCGCAAATGACGCATCGAGTGTCTCGAAGAGGCGGACGAGCAGCCGGGTCCGCGGCACGAGGCACGAGACCAGCAGATACTCCTGGTGCGTGTGCGGGCCGTCGCCGAGCACGCCGAGGCCGTCGAGGGTCGGCACGCCGAGCGCGCCGGTGAAATTCCCGTCGCTGCCGCCGCCGGCAACGCGCTCGCCCTTGACCTCGAAGCCGATCTCGCGTGCGAGCGCGGCCGCGTGATCATAGAGCTTCTGAATGGCCGGCGACTTCACGAACGACGGGCGATAGAGGCCCGGCGTGATCTCGAGCTTTACGTCGGGATCGTAGCTTTTCAAGGCGAGCAGCTTCGCGCGCACTTCCGCTTCATCCTCGGGCAGCGGCACCAGGCAGTAGACGATCGCCTCGGCATGGAGCGGCACCATGTTCTCGTGCGTACCGCCCTTCACGATACCGACGTTGAGCGTGATGTTGCGCTCGTAGTCCGTCATGGCCTCGATATCGAGGATCTGGCGGGCCATCTCGCGGATCGCGCTGCGGCCTTTGGCATGATACGCGCCCGCGTGGGCCGGGATGCCGGTCGTCTTGAGGTGATAGCGTGCGATGCCGTGCCGCGCGATGGTGATGCGCCCGAAGTCGCCCGACGGCTCGACGACGAGAACGATCGCGTGCTTCTTCGCCTCGGCTTCGATGTGCGGGCGCGAGAACGGGCTGCCGATCTCCTCGTCGGGGATCATCATGACGGTGACAGGAAGATGCGGACGCTGTCCCGTCGCGTGCAGGTGCGCAAGCGCGGAGAACGCGATCGCGTTGCCACCTTTCATGTCGTAGATGCCGGGGCCGTACGCGCGATCGCCTTCGACGCGCATGGGCAGGGGGCCTGCGAGCGTGCCGAGGGGATGGACCGTGTCCATGTGCCCGAGCAGGAGAATGCCCGGGCCGTTCGCCGCGCCGGACACGCGGCCGATCAGGATGTCGCCGATCCCGTTCTCGCCTGGAACGCGCTCGATGCTGGCGCCGATGGCGCGGAGCAATTTATCCGCGTGCGCCGAGACGCGGTTGACGGCCGCTGAATCCTGCGTCGGGCTCTCGATCTCGACCCACGCGTTGACGGCGTCGAGCAGACCTTCGGGCGTGAGATCGCGCATGAGTTGGCGGCCTTCGGCTGAATGTTGGACATGCTTGGGAGCATAGTGCCTTCCCGCCCTCAGCCGAAATGGGGGCGCGCCGCCCAGGAATGCATCGCCCTGCTCCAATTTCGTTCTGGACGCTGGCGCCCAATTGGGCTTTGAGAAGGGAGAGAACTGAGGCCGGCACGTGCTCTGAACTATGGCACCCCTACTACCGCACCGCTACGTTCACTACGCTCATTATGCTTACGGCATTCTGCAGGCGGCGATCACGACGGCCGTCGCAACAGCGATCGCGATCGTTCCGATTGCGCATTCGCTTCTCGAATTCGTCGAGCGCTGGATGGTCGCGTGGGCCATTGCGTGGGTGACGATGCTGCCGGTCGTGCTGCTGGCTTCACCCTTCATTCAGCGGGCCGTCCGTCGCCTCTTCGAGCAACGACCGGAGGCGGAACGCTGAGACGGGTCAGCTCGCCGCCTCGCGCGCTATGGCTTTTTCTTCCGCACGGCCGCGCTCGACCTCACGCGCAAGCGCGAACAGCGCCTCCTTCATGCCCTGTCCCGAGACCGCGGAAATGAGGAGCGGCTTCTTGCGCGCGGCGCGCTGAAGCTCGGCCGCCTTCTCCGCAATGACGTCCTCGGTGAGGGCGTCGCATTTCGTGAGCGCGACCAGCTCCTTTTTGCGCGCGAGCCCGCCCCCGTAGGCTTTCAGTTCTGCGCGCACGGTCTTGTACGCATCGGCAACGTCCTCGCCGGTGGCGTCGACCAGATGAAGCAGCACGCGACAGCGTTCCACATGACCGAGAAAGCGCGTGCCGAGACCGGCGCCTTCGTGCGCGCCCTCGATGAGGCCCGGAATGTCGGCCAGCACGAAATCGACCTCACCGGCGCGCACGACACCGAGGTTCGGATGCAGCGTCGTGAAGGGATAGTCAGCGATCTTGGGCTTGGCGCGCGAGACGGCGGCGAGGAAGGTCGACTTCCCCGCATTGGGCAGGCCGACGAGACCCGCGTCGGCGATCAGCTTCAGTCGCAGCCAGAGCGTCAGCTCCTCGCCGGGCTGGCCGGGATTGGCGTGGCGCGGCGCCTGGTTGGTCGGCGACTTGAAGTAGGCATTGCCGAAACCGCCGTTGCCGCCGCGCGCGATGCGCACACGTTGGCCCGGCTCGGTCATGTCCGCAATCAGCGTCTCGCCGTCCTCCGCGAGGATCTCCGTTCCCGGCGGCACCTTGATGATGCAGTCGTCACCGCTCGGGCCGGTGCGGTTGCGTCCCATGCCGGGGATGCCGTTCTTCGCCTTGAAATGCTGCTGGTAGCGGAAGTCGATCAGCGTATTGAGGTTCTCGACGCACTCCGCCCACACGTCGCCGCCCTTGCCGCCGTCGCCGCCGTCCGGCCCGCCGAACTCGATGAACTTCTCGCGCCGGAAGCTGACGCAGCCCGCCCCGCCATTGCCGGAGCTGACGTAGATCTTGGCCTGGTCGAGGAACTTCATCGGTCGGAGCTTTCGGGGGTATGCAGGCGGCGCCTGGTTGCGGCTGTGGTATCGCGTGTCGCGCGCAAAGTCGATGGCGCGCTGCCTGGCGATTATGTAGGCTGCCGGCCGCCGGCCTCCAAGTTCCCGCATCGAGCAACCATTCCCCATTAGCCATTTTCAGGGGGCGCACCAGATGGGCGAGTTCGCCGGTCTCCATGGTTGGACGGATGCACTTGGCGTCGCTGCCCTCGCGTATATTGGCATCGTCCTGCTCTCCGGGCTCGTTCACGGCTATTCGGGCTTCGGTGGTAACCTCTTAATGGTGCCGCTGCTCAGCTATCTCCTCGTTCCGGCGCAGGCGATCGTGCTGACGATGGTTATCGCGGCCGTGGGGCAGGCCGCCATCGCGCGGCAGGCGATCCCGGTTGCCGACTGGCGCGAATGTGGCCCTTTCGTTCTCGGCCTTCTGATCGGGCTGCCTATTGGCACCTATTTCCTCGCCGTCGGTGATCCGGCCCTCCTTCGGCGTTTTGTCGGGGTCAGTACTCTTCTCGCTGCCGCTATTCTGGCCACCGGATGGGCCTATCGAGGTGTTCGCTCGGGAACCGTGAGCACGGCATTCGGTGCTGTGAGCGGCCTCATCGGCGGCGCCGTCGGGCAGGGTGGTCCGCCGGCGGTCGCCTATTTCATTGCTTCACCGGCCGAGCCAGCCGTCCAGCGCGCCAATATCATTGCTGCGGTATCCGGCCTCATCATCCTTGGCCTGGGCTTCTTCGCCGGTGCTGGGATCGTGACGTGGTCGCTCCTGGCGGCCGGCGCATTGCTCGGCCTGCCCTATCTGGCGGGGCTGTGGGCCGGGGGGCGCCTTTTCGCGCGACTGCCGCGGCAGAACTACCGGCGCGCTGCATTGCTCCTGCTCGTTGCGGCGGGACTGATGGCGCTGGTGAAATAGCCTGCGCGCAGACCAGCATTCCCCTCAATGGCTGGACCTGTTGCCGCCCGCATGGCAAGGACAGGCGCTGAATTCGATCCAGGGAGAAGAAACGCCATGGCCAAGGAACCCGGCAAGAAGCCGAACGCCTACAAGATCGCCGTCATTCCCGGCGACGGCATCGGCAACGAGGTGGTGCCGGAAGGCATCAAGGTGCTCGAGGCCGTGGCGCGGAAGTTCGACATCGCCTTCGAATGGGACAACTTCGACTGGTCCTGCGAGGTCTTCAAGAAGACCGGCAAGATGATGCCGGACGATGGCCTCGACCGAATCCGCAACCACGACGCGATCTACCTTGGCGCCGTGGGCTTTCCGGGTGTTCCCGACCACGTCTCGCTCTGGGGCCTGCTGATCCCCATCCGGCGCGAGTTCCAGCAGTACATCAACCTGCGCCCGGTTCGCCTGTTCGAGGGCCTGAAGTGCCCGCTCGCGGACAGGAAGCCGGGCGATATCGACTACTTCATCGTGCGCGAGAACAACGAGGGCGAGTACTCCTCCGTCGGCGGGCGCATGTACGAGGGCAGCGACTACGAGATGGCCGTGCAGCAGGCGATCTTCACCAAGCGCGGCTGCGACCGCGTCATGCGCTATGCCTTCGACCTCGCCGCGACGCGCCCGCGCAATCACGTGACGAGCGCCACGAAGTCCAATGGCATTTCGATCTCCATGCCCTACTGGGACGAGCGCTTCGCCGCGATCTCGAAGGAGTATCCGAAGGCCAAGACCGACCAGTATCACATCGACATCCTGACCGCGCACCTCGTGCGCAACCCGCATTGGTTCGACGTCATCGTCGGCTCGAACCTGTTCGGCGACATCCTCTCGGACCTCGGCCCGGCGACGACCGGCACCATCGCCATCGCGCCCGGCGGCAACATCAACCCCGAGAAGGAATTCCCCTCCATGTTCGAGCCCGTGCACGGCTCGGCGCCGGACATCGCAGGGCAGGGCATCTCGAACCCGATTGGCCAGATCTGGTCGGGTGCCATGATGCTGGAGCACCTCGGCCACAAGGATGCCGCCGACGCCATCGTTATGGCCATCGAAAAGCTGCTCAAGGATACGGACGTGCGCACGCGCGACATGGGCGGCAAGGCCATGTGCACCGAGTTGGGCGACGCCATCGTCGAGCTCATTAAGTAACGGCGGAGAGCCGTCGCGGGGCACGCCCGCCAGGGCACGCCCCGCGCGCGATCCACGGACGATTTACCACCACCGATTGCCGCGATTGCCTTTCGCGGAAACAAAGGCGCTCATGTGGCGTTCAACCCGTGTGCGCTCGTTTCCGGGAGGCCATCATGGCAGTTCGCAGTTCCGCACATTCGCGCGGCTGGTTCGCCGCGATCCTTACCGCGCCATTTCTGCTGCTGACGGTGGCGAGCGTTACCTCGACATCGGCCAGTGCCCAGGTCGTTGGCACCGACCCGCGCAATCGCCTCTGCCAGACGCTGCTGACCTGCAACTATTCGCGCGGCGGCGCCTATCGCGGCTGCCTCTCCTCCTACACCTGCCGCGTGTGCCGTCCACAGCCCGTCCGCTGCACGGCATCAGACATCGCGAGCGGCCGCACGCGCTGCACCGAGCTCGTCTGCACCTGGGGTGGGTAACGCGTGGCGGCTAAGTTTCGTCGTGTGAC
Source organism: Hyphomicrobiaceae bacterium (assembly GCA_035565975.1). Taxonomy (GTDB): domain Bacteria; phylum Pseudomonadota; class Alphaproteobacteria; order Rhizobiales; family Hyphomicrobiaceae. Next base: position 5,345 of record DATMRT010000080.1, on the reverse strand, counting down.
GGCCTAACTATCGTCCAGCTCGTACGCGAGGAAGCCCGCCGTTCTCGGAGGGCAATTCATGAAGCGCGCGTTGCTGGTTCTGGTCGTCCTCGTTGGGGCGATCTATCTCTGGAATGCCTCGTGGCTCGCGCGCACGCCGCCGTCCGCTGATCTGCACCTTATCGCCCATCGCGGTGTGCATCAGACGTTCCGCCGCGAAGGGCTCACCAGCGAGACCTGCACCGCCGAGCGCATCCACCCGCCGACGCACGATTTTATCGAGAATACGCTGCCGGCCATGCGCGCCGCTTTCGCTGCCGGCGCCGAGATCGTCGAGCTCGACGTGCATCCGACGACCGATGGCAGGCTCGCCGTCTTCCACGATTGGACGCTGGATTGCCGCACGGAGGGCAAGGGCCGCACGCGCGATCACGACATGGCCTATCTCAAGACGCTCGACGTGGGCTACGGCTACACGACCGACGGCGGCAAGACCTTTCCGCTTCGCGGTAAGGGCGTCGGCCTGATGCCCGCTCTCGACGAGGTGCTCGCCGCGTTCCCGGACGGGAAGTTCATCGTCAACTTCAAGTCCAACGAGGCGCGCGAGGGCGACATGCTCGCGGCTCTCCTGCGCGAGAATCCTCAGTGGCACAAAGCCGTCTGGGGTGCCTATGGCGGCGATCCGCCGACACTCGCCGCGAAGGCGCATCTGCCGGAGCTCAACATCTGGACGCGCACCGGCCTCAAGAGCTGCCTCATGCAGTACATCGCGCTCGGCTGGTCGGGCTATGTCCCTGCGGCCTGCCGCAACACGCAGGTCATGGTGCCGATCAATATCGCGCCCTGGCTCTGGGGCTGGCCGAACCGCTTCCAGCAGCGCATCGCGAGCGCGGGTGGTCAGATCATCCTGCTCGGGCCCTACGGGGCGGGTGATCCGGGCACGGCGGGGATCGATGATCCAGTAACGCTGACCAAGGTGCCGCCGGGCTTCGGGGGCCTCGTTTGGACGAACCGCATCGAAAGCATCGGCCGCGTGGGGCGGAGAACATCCGCGGTCGCGAAGTAATTTTCAAGAAGACGCGGGGGTGTCCCCCGCTCGCGCCTCTGGCGCGAACAGGGCTGCCGCCCTGTAACCCGCTTGGGGGGACACCCCCAAGCCCCCGTCTTTTATGGATTGAGGAAGCCGCCTGCGCGCCAAGTCCCTTCTCCCCGTTCTGACGGGGAGAAGGCTAGGATGAGGGGCGGCGGCATAGGCAACGTCGGCGCAAGCGTCCGCCCCTCACGTCGTGCTGAAAGCACGCCTCTGGCGTGCCCCCTCTCCCCGCGAAGAGCGGGGGAGAGAGGAGGCTTAGAACCGGCGCAGCAGACGCTCGATGTAATCGAGTTCGAGGATCGGGCGCTGCTGGTCGCCGAGGCGGCGGCGCAGCTCCTCGAGGATCTCGCGGGCGCGCTGGATGTCGATCTCGTCGGGCACTTTGACGGACGTGCCGAGATCGGGACCTTCGGTGCGTTGCGGCCGCCCCATGGGATCAAGCGGCACGTCGGCCGAGCGGCCGAGCTGGCCGGGCATCCGCTGCAGCATCTGCTGCGCCATCTGCTGAGCGCCCTGGCGTAGCTGTTCGAGGGCACGCTGCTCGGCGCGGGCCGCGCCGTCGAGATCACCCTCCCGGAGGGCCTGCTCGGCCTCCTCCATGGAGCGCTGGGCGCCGCCGAGCTGCGAAGGCGGTTTCATGCCGAACTGCTGGAGGCCCTGGCCGAGCTGGCCGAGGCGGTCACGCAGCTCGCCCTGGCGGCGGCCCAGTTCGCCGTAGCCGCGGCCCTGCTGCCCTTGCTGACCTCTCTGGCCGCGCTGCCCGCGTTGACCTTGCTGCCCCTGTTGGCCCTGCTGTCCGCGCTGACCACGCTGTCCCTGTTGGCCCTGCTCGCCTTCCTCGCCCTCTTCCCCGGCTTGGCGCTGCTCGTTGAAGGTATCGTCGAGTAGCTGCTGCTGGCGGCGGATGACGTCCCCGAACTGGTCCATCATCTGCATCATTTGCTGGTTCTGCTGGCCCTGCTGGCGCGCCATGCGGCCCGACTGAAGGCGCTCGAGCAGATCGCGAAGCTGGCTCAGCATCTGCTGCGCATTCTCGCGCGAGCCTTGGCGGGCCATGTTCTCGATGTCGCGCATCATGCGCTCGAGATCACGCTGGCTCAGCATCTGCTGTGGCGACTGGCCGGGCGGCATCTGTTGCGGCGGCTGGCCTTCGGCCTGACGTGCAAGCTGCTCCATGAACTCGTTGAGCGCTTGGCGCAGCTCGTTCATGAGGCGCTGGATCTCCTCGTCGCTGGCACCCTGCTGGAGTGCCTTGGCGAGATCCTCCTGAGCTTGGCGCAGGCGGCGTTCGGCATCGGAAAGATTGCCGTCCTCGAGGCGCACGGCCACGTGCCAGAGCTGATCGACCACGTCCTTCGTGCCGGCGCGGGTCCGGTCGCGCTGGAGCCGCCAGTAGGCGCCACGGAGATTGATGTAGGCGCTGTAGTCGGGGAAGAAGCCTTCGGGTTCGACGGCGATCGCATCGAGGCCGATGAGCACCTGGTCGCGATTGCGCGGATCCTCGATGAGCGCCCGGCGCTGCTCGATCACGGCGCGGGCGATCGGATTATAGAAGCGGCGCTGCGGCAGGATGAACTCGACCGGCTCGCTCTTGCCGACTTGGCCGGCCTGATCCTTCGCGGAAAGCACCATGCGCACGCGCATGCCCGCCCACGGGTGACCGGAAAGCTCGTGATAGCTCGTGCCTTCGGCATGCTTGGCGTTCATGCGCGGCAGGCGCAGCGTGAGCACAGGCGGTTTCTCGAGCGGCGGTCGCGCGCCCTGCTTCTTCGGCCGCGCCCAGCTCGTTGCCGGATCGCCGGGCTTCGGGCGTACGCGCGTGATGCGCGCCTCCGCGCTCGCGATGCCGTAGTCGTCCTCGACCTTGTAGGTGAGCTTGAGCGAGCCGCGCGGCATAGCCTCCGGCTGCTTGGAGAGACTGATCTTCGGCGCGTGATCCGGAATGATGCGGAATGCCCATTGCGGCTCGCCGTTGACCCCGCGCACGTGGACGGTCACGGGGCGCGCCAGCTCCGAGCGGATCTCGGCGACCTCGCTGGTGATCGTGACACCGGGCGGAAGCTGGGGCTTTTTCGGCGAAAGGACTTCGACCTTGCCCGCTTCGTCGGTGATCTCGAGGGTCATCGCCGAGGCACCCTCGCCGCTCGCGCGCACGACCAGCGCGCTCTTCATCGGCACCTCGAAGCTCGGGCGCGTTTCGCCGGGTATTTGGGGCGCGCTCTGGCGCGAGCCGTCGACGAGCATGAGCGGCGGGCGGGCGGTGTAGGCTGGCGGCGTCACCCAGGCATCGAGGCGGGCGGTGCTGACGGCCGTCGCGGGTGTGCCAAAGCGGAAGGCCTGCGAGAGGCGGTCCATGAAGCCGTCACCGACGGCCGCAGCGAGCACGCCGACACCGATCAGCAGTACCGCACGCAGCGCCCAGGGATCGGCGCGATCGGTGCGTGGTGAGGGCGTGCCAACGCGAAGCTTAGCGAGGGTGGCCGCGAGCCGGGCTCGGTGAGCCTCCCACAGAGCCTGGGTGCTGCCCCCCGCGTTGGGCGAGGAAAGCGTGTCCTCGTAGGAGGAGGCCGGCCGGTGCGGGACCGACGATCGCTGTTCTAGGCGCCGGAGGGCTTCTTCCCGGGTCGGGAAGGGCGTGCGGGCCATCCAGAAAAGAGCGCCAACGGCCACGAGGCCGAAGGCCCCGAGGAGGGCGATGTGGGCGCTCTCTGGGAGGTAGGACCAAAGGCCGGCGAGCGAAACGAGGACGAAAAGGGCGGCGACCGCGAGCAAGACCCAGACGCGCGGCCATAGGCGCTCGAAAAGCTGGGCCCAGCGGCTCAGCCTGATCTTACGCTCGAACGTCGCGGCGTTCGACCGCGGCGGGGTGGTCGGTTCGGCCATAGGCGCACCTTACAGCGAATCGGCAGATGGGGGACCAATTCGGCCCCGGATCGCGGCGCTCGGCATCGTGCACAGCATTCAGTAGGGGGCAGGTCGGCCCACCCGTACCGGTCGTACCCACGCACCGGCACAAGAGTTCCTAACACGCTTCACGAAAGCCAAGCTGCAAAACGATCCGGCATCCCGATCAATTTGCGTTCAACCGGAGGCTGAACGCTCAGTGCGGCGGCTTCGTGGCCGGCAGGCGGGCCTCGGCTGCAGTGCTCAGCCGCTCTTCGTCAGGACCACGTGCATGGCGTTCGCCGTCGTCACGTGCTCGGTGCACCTGTACCCGAGTTTCAGCGTGTCGATGCCGCCGAACAGGTGTTCGCCTGAACCGAGGAGGATCGGGGAAATGGCAAAATGCATCTCGTCGATCAGTCCCGCGCTGAGGTATTGCCGGATCGTGGAGGCCCCGCCCATGAGCTGGATGTCCTTGCCATCGGCGGCTTCCGTGGCGCGCCGCAGGGCGGCGTGAATGCCGTCGGAGACGAAGTGGAAGGTGGTCCCGCCGTCCATGACGATCCGTGCCTTGGGGTGGTTCGTGAGCACGAAGACGGGGCCGTGGTACGGCGGGTTGCTGCCCCACCATCCCTTCCAGCTGTCGTCGGGCCAAGGTCCGCGCACCGGTCCGAACATGTTGCGCCCCATGATCCAGGCGCCGACGTTCTTGAAGCCGCGGCCTGCGAAGTCGTCATCGATGCCGGTCGTCCCCCCGTCCTTTCCAGTTTGCCGCTGAAAGGTCCGCGTGGCGACAAACCAGTCGTGCAACGCTTCGCCGCCGATGCCGAGCGGCTCGCTCAGATCCTGCTTGGGGCCGGCGCCGTAGCCGTCGACGGATATGGCGAAGTTGTGTACTCGGAGTTTGGGCATGCGCGCGATCCTCCCTTCTCGTCCTGCCGATCAATGTGACGTCGAATGGACGGATGTGAAATCGACAACGCGGCGGAAATTTTTTCGCTCGGCAGTCAGGATCGAAGTGCGCGATCTAGCCCAGCCACGCCGGCATACGGTCGAGCTTGATGAGTTCCTCGTAGGTTGGCCGCGGGCGGACGACGGCCCATTCGGCGCCGCGCACCAGGACCTCGGGAACGAGCAGGCGGGAATTGTAGGTTGAGGACATGACGGCGCCGTAGGCCCCAGCCGTCATCAGGGCGACGAGGTCCCCGGGCCGGGTCTCGGGCAGCGTGCGGCCGGTCGCGAAGGTGTCGCCGCTCTCGCAGATCGGGCCGACGACGTCGTAGAGGCGCTTCGGCGTTTCCGGTGCAGGCTCGCGGACGGGCCAGATGTCGTGGAAAGCGTCGTACATGGCCGGCCGGATGAGGTCGTTCATGGCAGCGTCGACGACGAG
>DATMRT010000079.1:0-40419 GCA_035565975.1 Hyphomicrobiaceae bacterium | reverse complement strand
GACTCGACACGGTCAGACGGCGCTCCCGACGCGCAAGGGAATCGCTGCAAGCCAACCCGGCAGCGCGTGCGCCCATTCGGTGGAGTTGCCAGCCCCCATGCAGATCACCATATCGCCAGGCCCGGCAAGATTGCGGAGCGCCGGCACGAGATCCTGCGACGTGTCGACGGCAATGACGCTCCGATGACCGGCACGCGCAATCCCCGCCGCGAGGCTCCTTCCGTCGATGCCGTCGATCGGTGCCTCGCCAGCCGAGTAGAGCGGCGCGACGATCACGTGATCCGCATCCTTGAAGCATGCGGAAAATTCCTCGAACAGAGACTGCACGCGCGTGTAGCGGTGCGGTTCGACGATGGCAATGACGTTTCTCGCAGCCCCCGCGCGCGCCGCAGCGAGCACCGCAGCGATCTCGACGGGGTGATGACCGTAGTCGTCGTAGAAATGCGCACCGTTCCAGGTCCCCGTCGGCTGGAAGCGCCGCTTCACACCGGAGAAACTCGCCATGGCGGCGCGGATTTTCTCGTCCGTAACGCCGGCTTCGGCCGCAACGCCGATCGCCGCGAGCGCATTGAGTGCGTTGTGTGCGCCGGGCACGGGCACGACCCAGTCGCTGATATCGCGCGCGCCACCAGCGACGCGCTCGCCGAGCTTCGCATCGAAGATCGTCGCCGCGCCCTCGACGCGCGTGCGCGTCAGCACCAGATCGGCGCTCGGGTCCGTGCCGTAAGTCAGCAGGCGGCGACCATCGCGGCGCAGGTTCAGCTCCTCGATCATGGCGCGCGCGACCGGATGGTCGATGCAGGTCATGGCGAGGCCATAAAACGGGATGTTGCGGTAGAAGGCGCGATAGGCCTCGTGCATCGCCTCGACGTTGCCGAAATAGTCGAGGTGCTCCGGATCGATGTTGGTGACGACACCGATCTGCGAGGGGATCTTGATGAATGTGCCGTCGGATTCGTCCGCCTCGACGACCATCCACGGACCGGCGCCGAGCCGCGCATTCGAGCCCCAGGCATTGATGATGCCGCCGGTGATGACGGTCGGCTCGAGGCCGGCCTCGACGAAGATGTGCGCGACGAGCGATGTTGTCGTCGTCTTGCCGTGCGTGCCGGTGATCGAGACCGTCGAGTAGAGCCGCATGAGCTCGGCCAGCATCTCGGCGCGACGAATGACCGTCAGACCTTTTTCGCGCGCGGCCTTCAGCTCCGGGTTCGTGTCCTTCACCGCCGTGGAAATCACGACATAGCGCGCGCCGACGAGGTTCACGGCATCGTGGCCGACGAACACGCGGATGCCCTTGGCGCGCAGCCGTTTGACGTTGGCGCTGTCCTTCTGGTCGCTGCCCTGGACGGTGTGGCCCTTGGCGCGGAGGATCTCCGCTATGGCGCTCATGCCGATGCCGCCGATGCCGACAATGTGGAATGTGCCCGGTTCGCTCGGTATCTGCATGGCCGCTGAGCCTCTTCTCATCCCCTCGGGCAAATTGCGAATCACTCCACTCACGCGCGATTCGCTGCCCGCGCACCAATCAACTCTTCGGCGAGGTCGGCGAGCCGTACAACAGCATCCGGCCGACCAAGCGCCTTCGCCGCGGCAGCCGTGCCCGACAGAACGGCCGGCTGCTCCATGAGCGAAGATATTGTTTCAGATAATTTTTCTGCCGTCAGACTTTTCTGCTCGAGGCACCAGCCGGCCCCTGCATCCGCGATACGGGTGGCATTGCGAAGCTGATCGTTGTCCACCGCATGCGGCAGCGGCACGAGCACGGCGGGGCGGCCGAGCACGGTCAGCTCAGCAATGCTCGACGCGCCGGCGCGGCCGATCACGAGGTGGGCATTGGCCATGCGCTCGGGAAGGTCCTTGAAGAAAGGCTGAAGCTCGGCGGTAACGCCCATGGCCGCGTAGGCGTTGCGAACCTCGGCGAGATCCTCCTCGCGGCACTGCTGGACGATGCGCAAACGCGACTTCTGATTAGAAGTCAGGTGCGCGATCGCAGGCGGCACGGCCTCGGAGAAATATCGCGCGCCCTGGCTGCCGCCGAAGACGAGCAGATTGAAGGGCTCATCCGGCGCGGCGGCGCGATAGGGGCGCGCACTCCAGTCGATCACGGCATCGCGGACGGGGTTTCCCGTGAAACGCACACGGGGCGAAAGGCTATCGGCGAGCAGCGCGGTCTGCTCGAAGGACGTCGCAATGCGCGAAACGCGCGGCGCGAGCATCCTGTTGGCGCGACCGAGCACGGCATTCGCCTCGTGAATGGCGGTCGGAATGCGCCTGAGCTTGGCAGCAACCAGCGGCGGAAATGTCGGATAGCCGCCGAAACCGATGACCGCGCCCGGCCGCACGCGGCCGAGCAACGAGAACGCGGCAGACACGCCGCTCACGAGCGAGAGCACCGTCTTCGCCGCGCCGACGATCGAGCGCCCGGCGAGTGTCGCGGACGGGACGGTATGGATCGCGCGCGCCGGAAAGCCCGTGCCGTAGCGGTCGCCGCGCGAGTCCGTCACGAGGTCGACCACGACCCCGCGCCGACCGAGCTCCTGCGCCAGGGCGAAGGCTGGAAACAAATGCCCACCCGTGCCCCCGGCGGCCAGCATGACCGACTTTTCCCCCACGCTTTCTCCTTCCCCTGGTCAGACCTTAGCGCGCATTGCGGCCAATCGGCGGCAAGCCATGCGCTGCAACCCTCGGCCTGCCCACGGCCCGCGGATCGGCGCGGCGCCGCACCAGGGCGAGCAGCATCCCGACCGTCAGCGAGGCGGCGATCATCGACGAGCCCCCCGCCGAGATGAACGGCAGTGTCATGCCCTTGGCCGGCACCAGACCCACGTTGACCGCCATGTTGATCGACGCCTGCAGCGCGATCAGCAGCGCGAGGCCATTGACGGCCAGATGAGTGAAGGGATCACGCCGGTTCCGGTAGCGCATGAGCGCCCGCCCGACGATGAAAGCGAAGAGCGCGATCAGGACGAGGCAGGCGAGCGCCCCGTACTCCTCCGCCACCACGGCGAAGATGAAGTCCGTGTGCGCGTCCGGCAGCACCGATTTGATCGTGCCCTCGCCGGGACCGCGGCCGAAGAAGCCGCCTTCCGCGAACGACTGGATCGCGCGATCCGTCTGAAAGGTATCGCCCGAGGCCGGATCGAGGAAGCGAGCAACGCGGCCGCGCACGTGCGGGAATGCGTAATAGGCCGCGGCAAGTCCACCGATACCGACGCCGCCGAGCGCGAATGCCCCGAGCAGCGGCTGCCCCGAGATGAAGAACAGCGATCCGAAGACGAGCGAGATCAGGAACCATTGCCCGACATCGGGCTGCATCAGCAGCAGGACCGATGTCGCGGCGTAGAGGCCGAAGGCGAGCGGCACCATGCCCGTACCGGGCCGTGCGCGCGCTTCGGAGAAGAGCCACGCGACAACGACAACGAAAGCCGGCTTCAGGATCTCCGACGGCTGCAGCGAGAAGCCAGCAAATCGTATCCAGCGCCGCGCGCCGTTGACCTCGACCCCATGGAAAATTGCCACAACCATGAGCACGAGCGCGACGCCGAGTAGGATCATGGCCAGCGTATGGATGCCGCGCAGATCGAGCAGCGAGACGGCCAGCATCAGCACGATGCCGACCGAGGCAAACACGAGATGGCGCTCGACGAAATAGTAGGTCGGCAGGCCCTTGCGCGTCGCCACGGCCGGGCTCGCCGCGAGCGAGAGCACGATGCCGATACCGATCAGCGCCAGCACGGCCGCGAGCAGCACGCGGTCCACCGAGAACCACCACTCGGTGACGACGCTGCGGTCATCGCGGGCGATCCTCATCCGCCCTCCCCGCCCTTGATGAGATTCGCGACAAGCGCGCGGAAGACGTCTCCCCGGTGCCCGTAGCTCTTGAACTGATCGTAGGACGCACAAGCCGGCGATAGGAGGACGACAGGCTCCGGCGCGGCACTTGCTTCGGCATCTCGCGCGGCGGCAGCGAGCGCTTTTTCAAGAGTGCCGGCCTGCTCGTAGGGAACGTGTCCGTCGAGCGTTCGCGCGAACTCATCCGCGGCCTTGCCGATCAGGTAGGCCTTGGCAATACGCGGGAAGCACGAGACGAGCGACGTGATGCCACCCTCCTTCGGCAGCCCGCCGGCAATCCAGTAGATGTCCTGTGCCCAGGACGTGAGCGCCTTCTCGGTCGAGTCGGCATTCGTTGCTTTGCTGTCGTTGATGAAGAGCACCTTGCCCTTGCGGCCGACCTCCTCCATGCGGTGTGGAAGGCCGGGGAACGTGCGGAAGGCGGCGACATGATCCGCCAGCGCAACGCTCGGAAGCGCGAGGTTAGCCGTCGCGAGTGCGGCAAGCGCATTCTGCATGTTGTGGCGGCCGCGCAATGACCCGATGCCATCGATACTGCCCACGTCGATCGGCAGAGCGTCCACCGCAGCGAAATGCAGGTGGTCATCCTCTCCATAGAAAAGCGGAACATCGCTGGGACGCGCGCCGAGGCTGCTGATCGCAGTCACCGGAACCCCATCCTCCGTCGCGCGGTCGGCGATCGCAGCGCTGAGCGGATCGTCGATGCCGATCACGGCAGAGGCGGAACGCTCGATAAGGCTCTCCTTGATCGCGACGTAGCGTGACATGGTTCCGTGCCGGTCGAGATGATCCGGCGAGAGGTTGAGCAGCACGCCGATGGTCGGGGCGAGCGACGGCGTCAGATCGATCTGAAAGGTGCTCATCTCGAGCACGTGAATGCTCTTGCCGTCCGGCGGCGCAAGCTCGAGCACGGGCACGCCGATATTGCCGCCCATCTGCACGTCCGCGCCCGCAGCCGCAAGCGTGTGTGCGATCAGGGCCGTGGTCGTCGATTTGCCGTTCGTGCCCGTGATGCAAATGACCTGCGAGGCTGGGGCCAGACGCGCGCGCTCGCGAAAGAAAAGCTCGATGTCGCCAATGATCTCGATGCCGGCTTCGCGTGCACGCTTCACCGTCCAGTGCGGCTCCGGATGCGTCAGCGGCACGCCGGGCGCGAGAACGAGGACCGAGAACTTGCTCCAGTCGGCACCGGCCAGATCTACGACGTGTGTGCCTTCCGCAGCAGCGGCCGTCCGCGCCGCCTCGCCGTCATCCCAAGCCGCGACACGCGCGCCGCCGGCGAGCAAGGCCCGGCACGTCGAGCGGCCGGAGGCCCCAAGCCCGAACACGGCCACCTCGTGGCCCGCGAATGAGGTGACGGGAATCATGGGTTGCATAGTACCTGAATCGCGGAGGCGCGCCGCCGGCCATGTCAGCGCAGGCGGCTCATATCCACCTGGAAGACCACTGGAAAGAACGTCGCCCACGAGAGCCAGCGCTTGGAGCCGGCCTCGCTGACGGTCCACAGATGCCCCTTGCTGTCGAAGCCGATATCCTCGGTGCCGGCGGGCATGGGAAAGCGCGCCTGCACGGCGCCGGTCTTGGGATCGAGCCGGACGAGCTCACCGAAACTTCCGCTGCTTCGCGTCACCCAAAGCTGGCCCTTGGCGTCGAAGGCGGACCCTTGCGCTCGCTGCGGCAGCACAACGGAGGCGTCGGCGTCCTTCTCATCGACCGCATCTTTGAGCTTCGCAAACGGGAAACGGTACAGACGCGGCTCGCCATAAGTCTGATACGTGCCGAGCCAAATGGCATCACCTGTGCCTGCCGCGAAGGAGCCTCTTACGTCCCCTGTCAATCGGACGTGTCGCACGACCTTGCCGATCCCGCTGCTCGCGGGCACATCGAGCTCGACCTCGAAGATGTCGCGCGTATCTGACACCCAGACGCGGCCGGGCGCTCCGCTGGCGGCACCGCCGGCGTGACCGCACCTCGCGGGCATGTCGAGGCGGCCGGTGACGCGACCACTGTCCGCGTCCAACCTGTAAAGACGGCAGGCGCCGCGCCCGGCCCCCTCCACACTCTTGTAAGCCGCGAGGTAGATGGCATCGTCGACGACCGTCACACCTTGCGGAATGAAGTCCTCATCGAGCCCCGGCGCCCAGATACGCCGCAGGATTGCCCCCTCATTGGGCAGCGGCCCCGCGGGCAGCATCCCGAGCTTCTTGTCCGTGTAGGTCGGCCGCGTGCCGAGGGGCTCGTCGGCGAACGCGGCAGAGGTCATGAGTGCCATCGCAAGCACTAACCAGATGATCCGGCGCAGCATGAGAGTTCCTTTGCTCCCCCCCCCCCGCTCAGCGCAGCTTCAGGGTCGCCAGTCCGAGCAGGGCCAGCACCACCGAGATGATCCAGAACCGCACGACGACCGTCGCCTCGTGCCACCCCTTCTGCTCGAAATGATGATGCAGGGGCGCCATCCGAAAGACCCGCCTGCCTGTCAGCTTGAACGACGCAACCTGGATCATGACCGACAGCGTCTCAAGCACGAAAAGCCCGCCGACGATCCCGAGCACGATCTCGTGCTTGGTTGCAATGGCGATCGCCCCGAGCGCGCCGCCGAGGGCGAGGGAGCCCGTATCGCCCATGAAGATCATGGCGGGCGGCGCATTGAACCAGAGGAAGCCGAGGCCTGCACCGACCAGCGCGCCGCAGATCACGGCGAGCTCGCCGACGCCCGCGACATAGTGGATCTGGAGGTACTGCGAGAAGCGCACGTTGCCGACGAGGTACGCAATGAGCCCGAACGTCGCCGCCGCGATCATCACCGGCACGATGGCGAGGCCGTCGAGGCCATCCGTGAGGTTGACCGCATTGCCCGCGCCCGCGATCACGAACATGCCGAGCACCACGAAGAGAAGACCGAGCGGAATGATGGTGTTCTTGAAGAACGGGACCGTCAACGCATCGGCGAAGCCTGGCGCGCCGAGCCGCATCACCGCGTAGGTCGCGATGCCGGCGATCGCGAATTCGAGGCCGAGCCGGCCCTTGCCGCCGAAGCCGCTGCTCGTCTGTCGCGTTACCTTCAAATAGTCGTCGTAAAAGCCTATGGCGCCGAATGTCAGCGTCACGCCGAGCACGACCCAGACATAAGCATTCGACCAGTTCGCCCAGAGCAGGGTCGAGACCATGATGCCGGCCAGGATCATGAGCCCGCCCATGGTTGGCGTGCCCTTCTTGGAGAAATGGCTCTTCGGGCCATCGTCGCGGATCGGCTGCCCCTTGCCCTGCTTGATGCGGAGAAGGTCGATGATCGCAGGCCCGAACAGGAACACGAAAAGGAGCGCCGTCATGATCGCCCCGCCCGTGCGGAACGTGATGTAGCGAAACACGTTCAACGGACTGAACTGGTCGCTGAAAGTGACAAGCTCGTAGAGCATTCCGGCCCCCTGTTTCCTCGCGCGCCGCTCTGGCGCTGCGCGCACCGCGCCGGCAATGCCGGGGCGCGGCGCTTGCCCTTAGCACTTCCGACGGCAAAAATTGAGATGCTTTCTGCGCATTCATTTCTGCGCCGGCGAGCACGATCCTGCCATCCCGGCCGGTGAAAATCGCACGCCTCGTCAACCCGTTGCACGAATTGTGGTCACGCGTGCCCTGGCTTGCGGCGGACCACCCGAATAACGGGCATCCCCGCTGGAAACCGTGTCACGTCCGCGCAGAGCCGCCCCGCAGCGGCGTGCTTGCACGTGGCCGCCGATCGCGCGACGCTGAGGTGTGGCCCCGGCGCGTGCCTGGGCGGTAACGGGCTGGGAACTCATGAGTACGTACGATCTCATACTCAAAGGGGGGCGTGTCATCGACCCCTCGCAGAACCTCGATCGCGTCACGGATGTCGCCTTTGCGGGCGGCAAGGTGGCGGCCGTCGGCAATGATCTCAAGGGCGGCGCCGAGGTCCGCGATGTCAAAGGCTATATTGTATCGCCTGGCCTCATCGACATGCACACGCACGTCTACTGGGGCGGCACCTCGCTCGGCATCGACGCGGAGGAGTTCTGTCGCACGTCGGGCGTGACGACGGCCATCGACACCGGCAGCGCGGGGCCTGGCAACTTCGCCGGCTTCCGCAAGCACGTGATCGAACCGTCGGCCGTGCGCATTCTCGCCTATCTGCATATTTCCTTCGCCGGCATCTTCGGCTTCTCCAAGACCATCATGGTCGGCGAGAGCGAGAACATGAAGCTGATGGCGCCGCGCGAAGCCGCCGAGGTCGCCGATGCGAACCGCGACGTGATCATCGGCATCAAGGTGCGCGTCGGGGCCGGCTCCTCGGGCGAGCAGGGTGCGGCACCGCTCGGGATTGCGCTACAGGTTGCCGAAGAAGTCGGTATGCCGCTCATGTGCCACATCGATTCGCCTCCGCCCTCCTACGAGGAAGTGCTCGACATGCTGCGGCCGGGCGATGTGCTGACGCACGCCTTCCGCCCCTTTCCAAATGCGCCCTGCACCTCCCAGGGCAAGGTCAAGGCAGCCGTACTCGAGGCCCGCAAACGCGGCGTGAAGTTCGATATCGGCCACGGCAAAGGTTCGTTCGCCTTCAAGACGGCACGTGCCATGCTGGCGAACGGTTTCTATCCGGATACGATCTCCTCCGACGTGCACGCGCTCTGCATCGATGGGCCCGCCTATGATCAGGTCACGACCATGTCGAAGTTCCTTTGCCTCGGCGTACCGCTCAACGACGTGATCGCGCAGTCGACGATCAACGCCGCGCACGCGCTGAAGCGGCCCGAGCTCGGCAGCCTCAAGCCCGGCTCGGTCGGCGACGCGACCCTCCTGACCGTCAAGGAAGGAAAATTCGAATACGAAGACGTGATGGGCGAGAAGATGATCGGCGATAAGCGGATCCTCTCCGAGGGTGCGGTCGTTGGCGGGCGCTGGTTCCATCCGAAGCGCTCGCAGAAGTTCGCCAAGCTTAAAAGCGCGTAAGGGAGCAAACGATGACGCCCGAAGAGAAGCTGAAGTCGCTCGGCCTCGAGCTGCCGAAGGTGCCGACGCCGATCGCCAACTACGTGCCCTTCAAGGTAGACGGGCGCACGATCTATCTCTCCGGCCAAGGCCCGCGACGGGCGGACGGCTCCTACATCATCGGCCGCGTCGGCGAGGATGTGACCATAGAGCAGGCCTACGAGGCGGCGCGGCGCGTCGGCCTTGGGCTGCTGGCGGCGGCGAAGCTCGCGTCGGGCGATCTCGGGAAGATCGAGGTGCTGAAAGTGCTCGGCATGGTCAATGCCGTGCCAGGTTTCGGCGACCAGCCCAAGGTGATCAACGGCTGCTCGGATCTCTTCGTGGAAGTGCTCGGCGAGCGTGGGCGTCACGCGCGTTCGGCGGTCGGCATGGGCTCCCTGCCATCGAACATCCCTGTCGAGATCGAGGCGATCATGCGGATCGTCGATTGAGCCACTGGGGCCCCGATGCGCCTCAACGCATCAACGCCACACTCTTGATCTGGGCGAAGACCGGCATCCCGGGCGCAAGCGACAGCGCCGCACGTGACTTTCGCGTGATGCGCGCAGCAATACACGCGCCCGAGCCATCCGCACCCAGCGCCGCAATGACGTTGACTTGAGCCTCGTTGCCCGCCCAGTCGATCGAAACGATGCGCGCCGGCAGGCAATTGAGGATGGTCGTATCGCGCGCGGCCGTCAGCGTGAAGCTCACGTCGCTCGCCGCGATCCTGAGACGGCGCTCGGCGCCGGGCTCGCCCTGCCGCCCGGGCACGACGAGCGTACCGCCTCGAACGGCAAAGTGCGTCAGCAGGAATTCGTCGTCGAGATGCGCGACGCGGCCTTCGATCATGACTGCCGCATCGGGGGCGGCGACGAGCGGTAGGTTCGGGTCCGTCTGGAGCTGGAGGAGCGGCCCCGATGCGATCACACGTCCCTTGGCAAGCAGCACCATCGTGTCCGCGAGGCGCGCCACCTCGCCGATGTCATGGCTGACATAGACGATGGGCAGCGCCAGGCTCTCGTGCAGGCGCTCGAAATAGGGAAGGATCTCTTCTTTGGTCATGCGATCGAGGGCTGAGAGCGGCTCGTCCATGAGTAGAATGCGCGGGCGCGAAAGAAGCGCACGCCCGACGGATATGCGCTGGCGCTCGCCGCCGGAAAGCGCAACGGGCGAACGCTCCAGCAGATGGCCGATGCCGAGCAACTCGACGATCGCGTCGAAGTCGAGGGCGTCGGACGCCGGCGCCTTACCGGCCCTCTTGGCCCCATAGAGCAGGTTCTGGCGCACCGAGAGGTGCTGGAAGAGGCTCGCCTCCTGGAAAACGTAGCCGAGCGGTCGCTGATGCGTGCGCACGAACAGACCTTTGGCGCTGTCCTGCCAGACTTCGCCGCCGACGATGAAATGACCGGAGAGCTTCTGAAGGCCTGCCATACAGCGCAGGATCGTTGTCTTGCCGCAGCCGGATGGACCGAAGAGCGCCGTGATGCCGCGCATGGGCATCGTGAAGGCGACGTCGAGCGAAAAATTGCCGAGCGTCCCCGCAAAGGCCGTCGAGATTTCAGCGGACGCTCCGGTCATCGGCCCTGCTGTCCGTAGCGCCGGCCGAGCATCATCGTCGCGAGAATCACGGCGAACGAGAAGACGACCATGCCGCCCGCGAGGATGTGCGCCTCGGTCCAATGCTGCGTCTCGACGAAGTCGTAGATCGCCACCGAGAGCACTTTCGTCTGGCCAGGAATATTCCCGCCGATCATCAAGATGACGCCGAACTCGCCGATCGTGTGCGCGAAGCCCAAAATGGCGCCCGTTAGGAAGCCCGGGCGCGCGAGGGGAACGGCCACGGACCAGAAGGCATCCCATGGCGAGGCCCTGAGTGTGGCCGCGACCTCCAGCGGCCGGTCGCCGAAGGCTTCGAAGGCATTGCGGATCGGCTGCACCACGAAGGGCATGGAGTAGATCACCGAACCGATCACGAGCCCGCCGAACGTGAAGGCAAGCGTGCGCGCGCCATAGAGGCCGGCGATCCAGCCGCCGGGGCCGTTCGGGCCGAGCAAGAGCAGGAGATAGAAACCGAGCACTGTCGGCGGCAGCACGAGCGGCATCGCGACGATCGTCGCCACCGCCTCCTTCCAGCGCGCCTTAGAGCGCGCGAGCCACCACGCGATCGGCGTTCCGACAACGAGCAGGAGAGCGGTGGTGATGAAGGCGAGCTCGATGGTCAGCCGGATCGGCGACCAGAGCTGTGTAACATCGAGCTCACCCACACATCACCTGCGCGTCTTCAGTCGACAAAGCCGTAGCCGTACTTCTCAATGATCTTGCGCGCTTCGGGACCTTTGAGAAAGGCAAGGAAAGCCTTGGCCGCCTCGTTATTAGCACCCGTTTTCAGCAGTACGGCATCCTGCGCGATGGTGTTGTGCAGTTTCGCCGGCACCACCCAGCGCGATCCGCCGGACTTCAGCGCAACCTGCGAATAGGCGACGAAGCCGACCTCGGCATTGCCCGTATCCACGAACTGGAAGGTCTGCGCGATGTTGTTCCCCTCGACGATCTTACCCTTCAACGCATCATAAACGCCCAGCTTCTGCATCGTCTCCACCGCGGCCGTGCCATAGGGCGCCGTCTTCGGATTGGCGATCGCAATCTTAGCGAACTTGCCGTCCTTGAGCGCCTGCTCGCCGAGCTTCAGGCCCTCTGTCTTGCTGTAGAGCACGAGCTTGCCCGTCGCGTAAGTGTACGAGGTCCCCGCTACGCCATGGCCTTCCTTGATGGCCTTTGCCGGTGTCTTGTCATCGGCGGAGAGAAAGACCTCGAAAGGAGCCGCCTGAGTAACCTGATTATAGAGGCCTCCCGTCGGGCCGAAGCTGAAGACAGGCTTGTGGCCGGTCGCCTTCTCGAAGAGAGCGCCGATTTCCTTGACCGGCTCGGTGAAGTTCGCCGCCACCGCTACCTTGACCTCGGCCGCCCGCGCGACCGCGGACATGGAAGCGACGATCATGACCGAGGCCAGTGCGGCCATCGGAAACTTCAGCCATGAGGCGCGCATGCGCATGGGTCTAGCTCCGCTGTCTCGAGATATACAGATCGATATAGCGCTCTTAAAAGTCCGGCACGCGCGTGGCAAGCTATATTTCTCATCGGATATGTCGCTCGGTGCAGCGCAGCAACGCGTTAGCGGGCGTCGTAATGCGTGAAGGCCTATCGCGCCGCGCTCTTGGCGAGGGGGCTGAGCCGCCGCTCCAGATCTGCAATCTGCTTGCCGAACGACTTGAGCGCCTGAGCCTCGATGGCGCGGTAGTGCCCGACGAGAGCGTGGCCGAAAGAGGTCAGACGGGCGTGGCCGCCGCCGGCGCCACCATGCTGCGTCTCTAGCACCGGCTCGCTGAACATCCGGTTTACCTCGTCCGCCAGCAGCCACGCACGCCGGTACGACATCTTCATTTCACGCGCGGCGCCGCTGATCGAGCCGTGCTCGCCGATGAGTTCGAGGAGACGGATTTTGCCATGGCCGACCTGGCGGCCACCGTCGAAGTCGATACGGATCGTGAGGCGAGTCATGTCGGATTCCGGCTGGGTACGCTGCGAGAGGCACGGCGCCTGGCTGCTTTTCTGCCATACCACAGGATGCGCGCTCCCGTGCACCAGATATGTTCCGGGGGACCTATCCTGACCTTCCGTTGGCTATCGCGCGCTGATGCCGACTCGAACGCGTCGATCATCAATGTATTCTATTGCATATTTCGTCGGCGGTCGCAGGGGGCGTTGCGCTCACGACTCCCAGATGCTCAGCAGGTCCGGCACCTCATCGTTGCGCGGCTTCGGCGCCTTGGCCGGCGTGCCGAGCATCATGAATGCGGCAAGCTCCTCCTCATTGGCAAGGCCGAGAGCGAGGCGGACGCGACGCGAGGTCGCCGAATGGCCGCTGCGGAGACAGCCGGCATAGCCGAGAGCACTTGCGGCGAGCAGCATGTTCTCGATTGCGGCACCGGCGGCGAGCATCTGATCCGTAACCGAAACGCGCGGATGATCGCGCACGATGCGCAGCACCACCGCGAGCAGCATAGCACCGCGATAGGCTTTCTCGCCGGCCCGCTCGATCCCGCCAGCCGGCGCGCCGGGGTCGCGCTCGGCCTTGGCCTCCCGGAAGGCCAACGCGAGAGCCTCCCGGCGCTCGGGCGGAATGAGAATGAGGCGATAGGGCTTGAGATTCTTGTGATCAGGCGCCGCAGCCGCCGCACGCAGAATGAGGGTCAGCTCTTCGGTCGTCGGCGTCGGCTCGACAAGAAATCGCGGCGAGATCGATCGCCGCGCGAGAACGAGATCGAGCGCGCGAGATGTTTCAGTCATGGCATTCATTCCTCCCTGCGCGGCGGGCGCGCATTGGTGCCAAGTTTAGCGCACGGCTTCCCGACCGGAAGCTTCATGCATCGAAGCGGTCCCATTCCGGACGCGCGCCGAACCGGGCGACGAGGAAGTCGATGAACACGCGGGTCTTGGCCGCGAGATACCGGTTCGGCGTGTAGAGAGCGTAGATGCCGAGCTCGGTGCGCGGAAAATCGGCGAGCACGAGCGCGAGCTTTCTCTCGGCGATGTCGCACCCGACGAGGAATGTCGGAAGCTCGGTAATGCCCTGTCCGGCGAGCGCGGCATCGCGCAGGATATGGCCGTTGTTGGAGATCAAAGCGCACTTCAGCGGCACTGTCCCGGTGCCGCCGTCCGCCTTCAGGTACGGCCAGCGCTGCAGTCCGGCGGTCGCGGCATAGCCGAGCCAGCGATGCTGCGCGAGGTCTTCGGGCGCGGCCGGCGTGCCGTGCGCTGCAAGATAGGCTGGTGACGCCACCAGGACGCGGCGGGCGGGCGCGAGCTTGCGCGCGATCAGGCTCGAATCCGAGAGCGCCGCAATGCGGATCGTGACGTCGACGCCCTCCTCGACCGGATCGATGAACCGGTCATTGAGCGTCATCTCGACGTTGAGGCCGGGATAGGCGGCCATGAAATCCGCGGTGGCAGTACCGAGATAGAGCATCCCGAATGACATGGGCGCATTGACGCGCAGCAGTCCGCGCGGCTCGTCGTGGAGGCGCGAGACCTGAAGCTCCGTCTCCTCGATGCGCGAGAGAATGTCGAGGCAGCGCTCGTAGTAGGAGAGCCCGGCTTCCGTGGGACTGACGCGGCGCGTCGTACGATCGAGGAGGCGGGCGCCGAGCACCTGCTCCAGCTCCATCACCGCCTTGCTCACCGCCGACCGGGTCAAGCCGAGGGCGCGGCCCGCCTCGGCATAGCTGCCAAGGGCCACCACCTTGGCGAACGCATTCATGGCTTCGAGCTTGTCCATCCTGATTGTATCCATATTGGACGCAGTGTGGCCAGAACATATCGGATTGATGCGAAATAGGCCAACCCATACCTATGCGGAGAAGAGCCGGCGGACGCGTTCGTCCGGCTGGGATCAGGAGGCCGGTATGGCACTCGCACTCCGAAAATCAGAAGCCCGTGGCAAGGCCAACTTCGGCTGGCTCGACAGCAAGCACAGCTTCTCCTTTGGCCACTATCACGATCCAGCGCACATGGGCTTCGGCCCGCTCCGCGTCATCAACGAGGACAGGGTCGCGCCGGGCAGCGGCTTTCCTACGCACCCGCACAGCAACATGGAAATCCTCTCCTACGTGCTGGAGGGTGCGCTCGAGCACAAGGACAGCATCGGCACGGGCTCGGTCATCCGTCCCGGCGACGTACAGCGCATGAGCGCCGGTTCGGGTGTGCGCCACAGCGAGTTCAATGCCTCGAAGACGGACCCGGTGCACTTCCTCCAGATCTGGGTAATCCCCGAGCAGGAGGGCCTCGCGCCGAGCTATGAGCAGAAATCATTCGGCATCGACGAGAAGCGCGGGTGCCTGCGCCTCGTCGGATCTCGTGACGGCCGCGACGGCTCGGTCACCATTCATCAGCACGTCGACCTCTACGCGACCGTGCTGAATGCCGGAGAAAGTGTCGGGCACACGATCGCTGAGGGCCGCGGCGTCTGGATACAGGTCGCGCGCGGCACCGTGAGCGCAAACGGCACACGGCTCAAGGCCGGAGACGGCGCGGCCGTCCGCGAGAGCGGCACGTTGACCCTCGAAGGCGTCGAAGCGGGCGAGGTGCTGCTGTTCGACGTCCAACTCTGAGGAACTCCGGCGCGCAGCATGTTCACGAACTGCAGGCGCGCTGACGTCAGAGAAATCACACCACCCCCAATCGACAGCCGACAACTGGAGAAAGCATCATGAGCAAGGTCCTGGTTCTCTACTATTCAAGCTACGGCCATATCGAGACGATGGCGGAGGCCGTCGCAGCCGGCGCACGCGAGGCCGGCGCGCAGGTGGATATCAAGCGCGTGCCGGAGCTCGTTCCGGAGGAAGTCGCGAAGAAATCGGGCTTCAAACTCGATCAGGCGGCGCCGATCGCGACGGTTGATGACCTTCCGAACTACGATGCGATCATCTTCGGCGTACCGACCCGCTACGGCAATATGCCCGCGCAGATGAAAAACTTTTTCGATCAGACGGGCGGCCTCTGGATGAAAGGCGCGCTGATCGGCAAGGTCGGCAGCGTGTTCAGCTCGAGCGCGACCCAGCACGGCGGTCAGGAGAGCACGATCCTTTCGACGCACATCGTGTTGCTCCACCACGGCATGGTGATCGCGGGCCTGCCCTACGCCTTCCAAGGCCAGATGGGCGTCAAGGAAGTTACGGGTGGCTCGCCCTACGGTGCGACCACGATCGCCGACGGCGACGGCTCCCGCCAGCCCTCGGAGAACGAGCTTGCGGGCGCCCGCTTTCAGGGTCGCCATGTCGCCGGTCTCGCCGCGAAGCTGAGCGCACGGTAACGATCAACCGGGATGGCAGGCCTGCTCGGCTGCCATCCCGTGTGACCAAAAGAACGATTGCAGCAATCCGAAAACCAGCGCTGAACTGGACTCCAGACCTCGGCACATGACCTCGACAGGAGAAGCGCGATGGCCGATATCAAGATCGAGCGCGAGCTGACGCCGACCAAAGGGCGCTACGTCGCGCGCATCGATGGGATCGAGGGCGAAGGCGAGCTGACCTTCTCGCGCGCAAGCCCGACGCTCGTGATCGCGGATCACACGCTTGCGCCGGACTCGATGCGCGGCATGGGCGTCGCCAAGGCCATGGTCGACCGGCTGATCGCCGACGCCCGCAGCGAGGGCTTCAAGATCTTCGCGCTCTGCCCTTACGTGAAAGCGCAGTTCGATCGCCATCCCGAGTGGGCGGACGTCAAGTCCGGCTGAGTGACGCATTATTTCTTGGTCGTTTCCTCGGCCTTGACCTTCGTGGCTGCCGTGTCGCTTCTCTCGGGTTCGATGTATTTGCTCCAAGTCTGAGAGCGACGCTCCGACGATCGCGGCTGCTCGTCCTGCGGCCGCTGCAGGTCACGCGAATTCGCAACCATGCCAGCGAGATTGCGCTGCGTCGCACAGCCGAACTCGGGGTAGTTGAGACGCTCTGGATCGCGCGCGACATCGCGATGCCAGTGGCCGCATTCCGGTCCGATCGCCTCAGGCGTTGCATAGCTCAGCCGCACGGCGGGGCGGAGCCGTCCATCTGCGTGCCGCGTGCGCACGACACGTTGGGGCGCAATCTCAGCTTCGCGCAGGATGCGCCCCAGCTCAGCAACGACCTGCGAGGTGCCCACGTCGTTCTGCTTGGGGACTGAGATGGCGAGCTGTCCCACCCCCTCTGCCTTGTAGCGTGCGACGAAGCGATACAGGTCAGCGGACTGGTTGTGACTGAGGTCGCGTCCGCGCGGCGGCGCGTCGACGTTCAGAACCTCGCGCCGATCCACGAAGCCAATCGGGTGGCGGGCGTCTACGTCGTTAAGCGCCACGCCCATGAAATCCGGCAACCGCGGGCGGTGATGATCCTCGCAAGCGGCAAGCGCAAGGCTCGCCACGATGGCGGCAGAGGCGGCGGCAACACTCAAGGCGCGGAAGCTCTGAGCGGCATAGAGCATTGTGGTCAGCCTTTCGTACCCGCGTCGGGATAAGCAATGATGAAGCCGAACTCACCTTCGAGCGAGTCGCCGATCGGGCCATAGAGGCGGTGCATGTGGCCGAAGAAGATGCTCTTGAGATCGCTCGCGGGCGCGAAGTTCTTGTCGGGTTTCGCGGCCTGCGCCTTCGACATGTGCGTCGCAATGTACGGCGTCACGAGGATGACGAGCTCGGTCTCACGGCGGCGATAGTCGTTCGAGCGGAAGAGCTGGCCGAGGACGGGAATGTTCTTGAGCCCAGGCACCCCATCAACGTTCTGGCGCGTATCATCGGACAGCATTCCTG
The DNA here is from genome assembly GCA_035565975.1 of Hyphomicrobiaceae bacterium. Classification (GTDB taxonomy): domain Bacteria; phylum Pseudomonadota; class Alphaproteobacteria; order Rhizobiales; family Hyphomicrobiaceae. The sequence continues at coordinate 23,240 of DATMRT010000079.1, read as the reverse complement.
CCATCGCGAGCGTACCGCCACTCGGCATTTCAAGTGTCGTCTCCGCACGTCGGACCTTGAGCGCCGGGATTGAAAGGTTGTTCACGATAACGGCCCCCTCGGTCGTCAGCTCGCTCACCTCCGCTCCAATGGAGAGACTGATGCGACCATCGCTGAGCACGAGCGGCTTGAAGGTCGTGCTCACGCCGAATTGCTTGAACTCGACACTGATGTCGCCATCGCGTCCCGCCAATGGTATCGGAAACTCGCCGCCGGCAAGAAACTTTGCAGTCTCGCCCGAGAGAGCCGTAAGATTTGGCTCGGCGAGCGTGCGCATCAGACCTGTTCGCTCGAGTGCCTCGACAATGGCCGTAACCGACTGGTTTCCGGTCTGCCAGTTGGCCAAGCCAAATGAGCCTCCGGCGCCTTTAGCTCCCGAGGCTATTGTCGGCGCGACTGCGGCGGTCACGGGGAAAGAGTTCGTGATAATTTTCTGGAACGTGAAGTTTCCACTTTGCAGGACTGCATTCGGAAAATCCACACCCAGCCGCCTCAGCGCCTCGCGCTGCATCTCCGCGACCGTGACCTTGAGCAGCACCTGCTCCTTGGCTGGTTCGGCCACGGTCAATAGATTGACGACGCTGTCCTTGTCCTTCTTCTTCATCGCGCGTTGCGCGAGCTCGGCGGCGCGGTTGGCGTCCGCGGGCGTCAGAACGCTACCGCTGAGCACGACGTTGTCGCCCATCGTGTCGACCGTGATCTTCGCGCCCGGCAAAAGCCGGTGCAGCGTCTCGTTGAGCGCGGTCAGATCACGCGCCACGACGATTTCGAGCAGCAGGATTTTCTGCCCGTTCGGCCCCATGAAAAAGGCGTTCGCCTCGCCTTGGTCCTTACCGAGCAGATAGATCTGGCGCTGTGACTTGACGACAGCGTTGACGACTTCGGGATTGGAGACGAGGACGTTCTCGAGATCGATCGGCAGGTCGATCAGCATGGACTTGTCGACGCCGATCGTGATCCGGCGCGTTGCCGGCAGAGGCACGTTGGCGGGCACTCTGAGATAGGAACGGTGCACCGGCTCACTGATGAAACCCGGCGCCTGCTGTGATTGCGCGACAGCACCGCTTGCTCCGAGGCAAACGGCAAGCGCCAGAAGGAAGAGTTCCGTCAGCCGGCGGATGCCGAGCCGGAGATTGAACGTACTTTCGAACACAGTCACATGCCCCCGCTGATACGGAGGACCCACGCGACGCGATACATCTGGCCCCCTGCCAGGGCAGGCATGCGCCGCACACCGGTTGCCTCACGACGCGATTCCCGGAGGCTCCACCACACCTGGAGCCACGTTCGAGAAGCGCCGATTGCCGGCAGACGTCGCAACCCCCGCTTCAAGCTCCGCCCGGCGCCACCTGCCATACGCGCGCCCCGAGCGAGGCAATCGACCAAAGGTCCCTACCTACCCATGGCGCCAAGTGATCACGAAATCTTTTGTGGGAGCCAGACTCCGCTACCTCGGCTGTGTGACTTTGCCGGACCCATCCACAGATTGTCCAAGCCGGCGCACCACAGTCACGCGCCGTCGACGAGCGCTTCAAACGTGCGCGGAATGCCTATTTCAGGCCTTTGGCGGCCGCACGAGGCGGCAATCGCTGCAGTCCGCGACGGAACGCAGCGTGCCTGGCGAACCGCTATCGATCGAACTGTGCATAAGCCCGAGGTAGCCGGAGCAAAGTGCGGTAAGGCGGTGGTCGGCCCTTCAGGGCGCCGACCAATTGCGAGCCTGCTCAGCCTGCCACGCGGAGATTCGAGATCTCGCGACCGATGGCCTGAAAGACCTGGTAGAGCGCTGCGCCGTCACTCGCCACAAAGGCCTTGCTGCCGTCGGAGGCGCAGTCGGACAGCAGCGCGCGGGTCGACGCATCGTTCTCGAGCCTGAAGGCAATCGTGTACACGATGATGCCGCGCGTCTTCGCATTCGTGCAGGCAGCGCGAGTCTTGGTATTCATCGCGCTCGTCAACGCGGACGACGAGTTGGTCGTCCCGAGCCGGCCCTTTGCGCCGTAGGCGAAGGCGCCGTAGGCTGTCCAATTGTGGTTGTTGCCGTAGCGCGTGTACGTGTTCTGGCCGTCCGTCATCAGGACGATCACTTTTTGATTCTTTTGCTCACTCCAGAGGCGGCCGGTCGTGAACGGCGCCTCGGGCGACAGCACGCGCCAGCCCCACATCAGGCCCTCGCCGATGTTCGTCAGGCCGTTGGCCTGCATGGCGTCGATCGCCGCCACCACGTCCTCCTTGTAGGAGGTGAGCTCGAGCAGCGGAGTGGTCGTGCAGCCGTAGTTGGGGCCGAGACCGGACGGCGTGGAGGCGCCCTCGTACTTGCACATGCGCGACTGAGCCTCGGCCGGCGTCAACGGTTTCGGGCCATACTCCTCGCAACGCTGTTGGCGAGAGTTGTACTTGGTGCACACCTGCTCGGGCGTCGGACAGCTCCCGCCGAAGTCATCAAGGTAGTTGTTCGGGTACGATCCGCCGTCCGCATTGCCCTTGTCCGGCTCGTCGGGTGCGAGCATCGGAACGAAGAGGGTTGCAGGCGTTCCGTCCGACGGCTGTGCGTCGTTGACATCGTAGGGCGCCGGACGCGCCTCGACGCAGCCGCGCCATGATGTGCCGAGCTGATCGAACACCTGGAAGCGCGTGCGGGGCTCGGCGAAGTTCTCATGGTGAACGGGAGAGAGGCCTTCGGTGTCGATCCATCCCGAGTCGCGGTGCTGAGAGCCGACGTTCACCGAACCCGCGAACGGCACCACGCCAACGTGGACCTTGTCGTTACCCATGGCGCCTGCAAACACCACGTCGACGAGATTGCGCGCGGCGTCCTTGAGGTCGGCCAGGGGATTGCCGGCCATGGATCCGGAATTGTCGAGCACGAGCGCCACCTCGACCGTGCCGTCGCCGCGCACGACCCGTGTCCCGGCGCCGAGACCCATGTCCTTGACACCGAAAGCGCCCATCAGGGTCGTCGGATGGCGGCCGCCCGATGTAATCTTCACCTCGCCGGCGGTGACGTCCATCTTCATGTCGGTAATGGTGAGCTTCGATCCCTCAGGGATGTTCGCCTTGAAGAAGGCCGTGGCGGCGGCGGGACCGGACTCCTCCTGATCATCCCGGCCGAGCCGGTGCGCCGCCGCAAGGGCCGCGGCATCAAGCGCCCGCTGCATGCGCAGCCGCTCGAGTTCGACCCGCCCATAGTCGATCGCAATGGCCGCAGCGAGTCCGAAGACCGAAAACCCAATGGCGAAGATGATGATCGTCACGCCACTTTGGTCAGTGCCAAAGCGCTTAAAAAGGGCGCGCAAGCCCTGCCATGGCGCGCGGCGGCGCCCTGCCCCGTTAACGACCCGCATGTTCGTCCGCCTCCTCGCCCCCGTATACACAGGAGGTTAGGCGGCCCATAGCTGCGGTCATGTAAAGCCGAAGCCGACAAGTTTATGCAGTTTCACTTTGCTTGCGAGAAGGTAAATTTGACGGCGGCCGCACAACCGGTCGTCAAGCAACGCCGGGCTCAGCCGAGCGTCGTCGCGACAGTCCACCAGCGGGGCTCATCGGCGCCGATGCGCCGCGCGGCAAGCTCTGCCGCTTCAGCGGTCTCGAACAGCGCGAAGCACGTCGGGCCGCTTCCTGACATGCGGGCAAGGACGGCACCCGGTGCGGCGCCAAGCACAGCCAATACGGCGCCGATGACGGGGCAGAGCGCTTTCGCTGCCGGTTCGAGATCATTGCCGTGCTGGTTGACATAGGCGGCCACCGCGGCGGGATCCGCGAAAGGACCCGGCACGCTCGGGGCCGCACGCCGCTCGGGGGCGGGCGGCGCATCGAGGGCCTGGAAGACGGCGGCGGTCGCAAGCGGCACCCCCAGATTGACGAGGACCGCAGGCAGGGGCGGCAGCGCCGGCACCGGCGCGGTCTCGCGACCGATGCCCCACATGAGCTGGGCCGTGCTCGCGAGGCAAACCGGGACGTCGGCACCGAGCGAAGCCGCGATAGCCGGCCAGTCCACGGCAGAAGCAAGTGCCGGGTTGGCCCTCCTGATGGCACGAAGAACCGCCGCCGCATCGGCCGATCCACCGCCGATGCCGGCTGCAACAGGCAATCGCTTCTCGATGTGCACACCGCCGAGCGCGAGCGCGGGCACGGCCTGGGCAAGAGCCGAGAGAGCGCGCGCGGCAATATTCTCATCGTCGATGGCGGCGGCGTAGGGACCGCTCACGGTCACTTCGGACGGTGCCCCGACGCACAGGGTGACTTCGTCGCCCATTTTCGCGAATGCGACGAGGCTCTCGAGCTCATGAAAGCCGTCCGCACGGCGACCGAGCACACGGAGCGTCAGGTTGACTTTCGCGCGCGCCGTCTCGCTGAGAACAGCCGACATTTACCGGAGCTGCGGGGAGGCCGGCGCCGCCTGGTTCTCGGTGCGCTTCTTGCGCTGCGCATCGCGGCGCGCCTGCTGGTTGGGTCGCTTCACGATCCGAGGCCGAGCACGCGTCGGAAGGCCCTCGGCCAGCTTCGACTTGATCTTCTCGGCATCCTCGGGCTCGGGATTGAGCGTGAGCGACTGACTCCACTGGAAGCGGGCTTCGCGCCGCCGGCCGACGCGCCAGTACGCATCGCCGAGATGGTCGTTGAGGATCGGATCCTGCGGCATCAGCTCGACAGCACGCTCGAGATAGCGCACGGCCTCCCTGTAGTTGCCGAGCCGGTAGTGCGCCCACCCGAGGCTATCGACGATATGACCATCATCCGGGCGCAGGCGCACGGCCTTGCGGATGTGCTCCATGCCGAGCTTGAGGTTCTTGTTCTGGTCGACCCACGAGTAGCCGAGATAATTGAGCACGGACGGCTGGTCGGGTGCGAGCTTGAGCGCCCGCTGGAGATCACTTTCCGCTTTCGGCCAGTTCTTGGACCGCTCGTAGGCCGTGCCGCGCGCAAAGAAGAGCGGCCAATGCTGCTTCTGCGGGGTGCCGATCCTCTCCATGACGCGATCGTAGTAGGTAATGGCCTCATCGTACCGCTTGCGCGCGCGCATGATGTTGCCGAGGGCGTCGAGAGCGCGGATGTCCGATGTGTCCTCATCCGCCATGCGCTCGAGCAACACCCGCGACTCGTCCACACGCTCGAGCTGGTTGAGCAGAAGCGCCTTCCTGACCTTGATCGATCCCTCGATGGGCGTGCCCGTCGGAATGCGCTCGTACGTGCGGATCGCGCTCTCGTAGCGCTTCGTCGTTTCATAGACGGACGCGAGAGCGGCGAGCGCAAAGGGCGAAGATGGCTCGAGGTAGAGCGCAAGTTGCAGATAGACGGTACCGAAGCCGATGCCCCCTTCGCTCGAAAGGGCCTCGCCCAGGCCAAAGAAGACTTCGGCCAAGCCCTCACTCGGCGTCGTAACAAGCATTGGGACATTGTCGCCGCGCTCGAGAGCGTCGCTCAGCGCCGTGATGTAGGGATGGACATTGCCGGCCGTACGCCGCGCGTGCTCGGCAATGATCGAGCGTGCGAGCTTACGGTCCCCGCGCGCCGCCGCGTGCTGGGCATAAGCCAGCGTCAATCGCACGAGGCGCTGCTCGCTGCGGAAGGCCCGCTCGAAGAGCCGCCCGGCTTCCTGGTGGCGGCCGGCGAGATCGGCGATGAGCGCCCTGTGATAGCGCAGATAGAACTGCGCCCAGTCCGCCTGCTTGAGGCCATCGAGCTGCGCGAGCGCGCCGTCGACATCGCCCCGTGCGTAGCGCGCCCAAGCCCCTGCGAGCGTGCTCGTCACTTCGCCGACCAGGCTGACAGACGCGCGCTTGAAGAAGTCGCCGGCCTCGGCATATTCCGAGCGCTTCGCCGCATCCACGCCGAGCACAAGGCCGGCGATCCGGTGGGAGGCGTGCACCGAGAGCAGTCGACGCGAGAGATCTACCGATTCGCTCATCTGCCCCTCGGTGAGATCCATGAGCAGCGCCTGCTCGAGGAGGGTCTCGTTCGAGGGATCCCGCGAGAGCGCCCGCTGGAAGAACTGCGCTGCCGCTTCTGTATCGTGCAGACCGCGCGCGACGCGGCCCGCGAGATAGCCGCCAAAGGACGGCCGGACATCGGTCTGCCCCTCGTCACCGCGCGCGTGAGCGGGCTGGCAGAGCGGCAAGGCCATAAGGGTGGCGATCAGCGCGGCTCGCGCGAAAGGCATCTCGTTTCTCCAGCAGGCCGCGCATCTTGCGCTGCGCGCCTGAAACTGCCCAGTCAACTGATCCGACCCGGCTCGGGCACCTAGCCTAACAAGTGCGGCACTATCTTGGCCAGCCGAGCCCCGCTGAAATCAACCCAATTCTAAGCTTGCTGCATCTCGTCGCGGCATCTGCCGCATCCCCGGCCGCGCGGCCCGAGCACGGGAGAATATCCTGCGCTATCAAATCCTATAGGCAATACCTATTCCGCCCGTCCCCGTGGGTGCGTCTCCAGATGCCGGCGCAGCGAGGCCTCGGCCGTCGCATAGGGCTCCTGCAGCTCGACGCTCCAATAGCGAAGCTCCGCGAGCGGGATTGGTTCCCCGGTCACGGCGCAGAGGACATAGTCTCCCGGCGAAACAACCTGAAACTCGCCGTCCAGATATTTCACCTTGGCCTCGCCCCGGAAACCAAACAGGCGTTCAAAACGATTCATCGGGCGGATCACGGCCTCTCTTTAGATCGCCGAGGCGCAGGTGCGCACCCGCATCGGCGGGCTGTACGTTACATGGACGGGCTCTCCGGCGCCAGCCGTCTCGCGCGCGACACCTTGGCGGCGCCATCCTGTTCCGATGACGTCCCAACCTTGACAGGCGCCCCCGCTGGCTGCCACAAGCCCCCTCCGCAAGACATCCGTCTTACCTGCGTGGTTGGCAGCGAGTGAGAGGAGCAGGATACCATGGCCGAGATCACCCTGACATTTCCGGATGGCGCAAAGCGCAAGGTGCCCGCCGGCACTACCGGCATCGACGTGGCGAAGTCGATCGCACCGTCGCTCGCCAAGCGCACGGTCGCCATGGTCCTCAATGGGACGCTGAGCGACGCTGCCGACCCGATCGCGGCCGATGCCACCGTTAAATTCGTTTCGCGCACGGATCCCGAAGCCCTCGAGCTGATCCGGCACGATGCCGCACACGTCCTCGCCGAGGCGGTGCAGGATCTCTGGCCGGGCACTCAGGTCACCATCGGCCCGGTCATCGAGAACGGCTTCTTCTACGACTTCGCCAAGGCCGAACCCTTCAAGCCCGAAGATCTCCCCGTCATCGAGAAGCGGATGCACGAGATCATCGCGCGCAATGCGGCCTTCAAGAAGGAGGTGTGGAGCCGCGACAAGGCGAAGGATTATTTCCGCGCCAAGGGCGAGCTCTTCAAGGTTGAGCTGGTCGATGCGATCCCCGAAGGCGAGGACGTCAAGATCTACAGCCAGGGCGAATGGCTCGACCTCTGTCGCGGTCCGCACATGACGTCGACCGGCCAGGTCGGCAAAGCCTTCAAGCTGACCCGGTTCTCCGGGAGCTACTGGCGTGGCGACTCGCAGGGTGCGCAACTGCAGCGCATCTACGGCGTCGCCTTCGCAGATGAGAAGGAGCTGGCGGCCTACCTCACTCAGCTCGAGGAAGCGGAAAAGCGCGACCACCGCAAACTCGGTCGCGAGATGGACCTCTTCCATTTCCAGGACGATGCGCCGGGCACCGTCTTCTGGCATCCGAAGGGCTGGACGCTCTTCCAGGGCCTCATCGCCTACATGCGTCGCCGCCAGCAGGCCGAGGGCTATGTCGAGGTGAACTCGCCGCAGCTCCTCGAGCGTTCGCTCTGGGAAACATCAGGCCACTGGGAGACCTATCACGCGAACATGTTCGTCACCGAGACCGAGGACGAGCGGGTATTCGCGCTGAAGCCCATGAATTGTCCGGGCCACGTGCAAATCTTCAAGCACGGCCTCAAGAGCTACCGCGAGCTGCCGATCAAGATCGCGGAGTTCGGCTGCGTGCACCGCTACGAGCCATCGGGCGCGCTGCACGGCCTCATGCGCGTGCGCGCCTTCACCCAGGACGACGCGCATATCTTCTGCTCGGAGGATCAGATCGCCGAGCAGTGCCTCGACATCAACCAGTTCATGCTGTCGATCTACAAGGACTTCGATTTCGAGGACATCCACATCAAGCTCGCGACGCGGCCGGAGAAGCGCGTCGGCGCGGACGAGCTCTGGGACAAGGCCGAGACCGCCATGATGGGCGTGCTCGATCAGATCAAGCGCCAATCGAACGACCGCATCAAGACGTCGATCGCCGAGGGTGAAGGCGCGTTCTACGGACCGAAGTTCGAGTATCACCTGCGCGACGCGATCGGGCGCACCTGGCAGTGCGGCACCACGCAGGTCGATTTCAATCTGCCCGCCCGCTTCGGCGCGTTCTACATCGACGCCAACAGCGAGAAGCGCACGCCGGTCATGATCCATCGGGCGATGTTCGGCTCGCTCGAGCGCTTCATGGGCATCCTCACGGAGAATACCGCAGGGCACTTCCCGCTCTGGCTCGCGCCCGTGCAGGCCGTGATCGCAACCATCGTCTCAGATGCTGACGAATATGCGCTGAAGGTTGCGGCGGAGCTGCGTCGCGCAGGGCTCCGCGTCGAAACCGACCTGCGCAATGAGAAGATCAACTACAAGGTACGCGAGCACTCGCTGGCGAAAGCGCCGGTCATTCTCGTCGTCGGCAAGCGCGAGGCCGAGGAGGGCAAGGTCGCCATGCGGCGGCTCGGCAGCAACGAGAGCAAGACACTCACACTCGCCGAGGTGAAGGCCCTGCTCGTCGATGAAGGCGAAGCGCCAGATCTCAAGCGAGCCAAGACGGGCGGCTGAGAACCCTACGGATTGCCGGCCGGCGGCGCTGCAGGTGTCGCCGGCGCTACCGGCGCGCCGAACTCGGCGGGCTGCACGGCTTCGAGCGCCACAAGCCCTACCTTGAGATAGCCGGCCGCGCGGAGTTGATCGAGCACGGCGATGAGCTGGCCGTAGGGCACGGACTTGTCGGCGCGCAGAAAGAGCCGCTTGTCACGATTGCCCTCGGTAACGCGGGCGATCGTGGGCAGGAACATCGCTTTGCTGATCGTATCCTCGCCGACGGCGATCTCGAGGTTCGCCTTGATCGTCACGTAGATCGGCTTCTCCGGGCGCGGCTGCGGCTTCGCGGTCGCGGCCGGAAGCTGCACGGCGATGTCGACCGTGGAAAGCGGCGCCGCCACCATGAAGACGATGAGCAGGACGAGGATCACGTCGATGAACGGCGTGACGTTGATCTCGTGGACCTCGACATCTTCTTCGTCGTCGCCCCCGCGAATGCCGCCGGCCATGCTGCCTATCCTCGCCTGACGAGCGCGGCGGGCGGCCGGCTGGCCGCACGGCGATCGATATCGCGGGACACGAGCCTCTCGACCTCGTCGCTCGTTTCACGCACGAGCGCGCGATACGTCGCAATCGATCGGCTGAGCTGGTTGTAGAGGATCACAGCCGGGATGGCCGCGACGAGCCCGATGCCGGTCGCAAGCAGCGCCTCGGCAATACCGGGAGCGACCACAGCAAGGCTCGTCGTCTGCGACTTCGAGATGCCGATGAAGCTGTTCATGATGCCCCAGACGGTGCCGAAGAGGCCGACGAAGGGCGCCGTCGCACCGACCGTCGCGAGGAGGCTCATGCCGCGGCGCATACGCCGCGTGAGTGCCGCATCGAGGCCGGACAGGCGCGAGGCGACACGCTCCTTCAGCCCGGCGCCATTGATGACATCCTCGGAGAGCTCGATCTCCGTCTGCGCCAGATGGACCATGCCGCGCGCGACGGCTGTGCGCCGCGTCAAGTGCGCGGCGGCTGCATCGAGAGAAGGTTCCGCCGCGAGAGCACGAAGGCCTCGGCGCAGGCTGACGCGCGCCGTGAGCAACTCCATCAACTTGGCAAGCCAAACCGTCCAGACGGCGAACGAGGCGAACGCGAGACCCGTCATGACGCCTTTGACGACGATATCCGCCGCCATGAACATGCCCCACGGCGAAAGGTCGTGCGGCAGGTGCGGCGATCGCTCGATGACGACGGGCGACGGACTGGCAATCGGCGCGGGGGTAGCGGCGTCGGCCGGCGAATCGGCCGGTGCTGCCTGCCCGCTCGCTTCGGAAGCCGGCACGGCGGGCTGCGCCGTTGTCGGTAAATCTACCGGCGGCGCCGAAGGGGCGGGTGACACGCTCGTGCTCGGCGTGGGAGGGCTGGCGGGCGCCGTCGGCACAGGGGATGCCGGCGAAGCGGCCGGAGGTGCTTGCGCACTCGCCGCAGGGGCTTGAGCGGCGGGTGTCATCGGGGGCGCAGGAGCGGGCGCAGGCGCGGCAGATGCCGGCGGATCAGCGGGTACGGACTGGGCGAGCGCCATCCCAGCGGGAACGGACGAGGCCAGGACGAGGCAAAGCGGCAGCATGTGCCCGAGCTGGCCGGCCACTGAGATGGCCTTGGCCCCGACCCGACGGGCCATTGAAGTGGCGGTTCTCACAGAGCTTTCCCTCATGCGTATTCGCGGGCGACATGCCGGCCTATCTCCCGGGGGACTTGCTACAATTGATGACTCCCGTAGTCTAGTTTTAGTTTGCCGCAGCGCAGGACGCATGGTCGACCATCACGAGCGCATGGCCGGCTCCGCGCGAATATACTTGACTAATATAGTATAGATTTGTTCTCTCATTCGGCGCTTGCCGGGTCCCGGTAGCGCGCGGATCCGATGCCCGACGGGGCGATCGAACAGCCGGATCCAAGGAGACGCCAACCGAAGGGGGGTGGCTGATCCTCAATGTATGCCGGTCTTGCGGCCGCTGCGGCGCTGCGCCTCGTCTCCGGAGGGTTCCTTGCCTCCCTGACCGGAGATTTGCCCTGGTGCCGCTCGGCTTGGCTGGCTGCCCCCGCGGGTGTCCGGGCATGACATGATCCCCCGATCATGTGCCGGGCATCCGCGGGATTGGCCCCAAGCTTTTCCTCGCCTTGCAGCATCACCGGATCGTGACAGTATGCGCTGTCGCCGTCCCGGCCCCGCCCGACGGCTGTGCAAGGCTTTTCGAGGATTGCCGAGCATCGCGCCGCGCGCCTTGGCCAACGACATCATCGCGGGAGAGAAACGACCATGGCCGCCATCGAGAAGATCGAGACCGGATACTATCGCGTCCCCTTGCCCGTACCGCTCTCGGATTCGACTCACGGCACCATGACCTCCTTCGAGCTGATCACGGTGCGCGTATGCGATGCCGATGGCGCCGAGGGCGTCGGCTACACGTACACCACGGGACACAATGGCGGCGCCGTCGCCCGCCTGCTCGCGCGCGACATCCCCGAGATCGTCGGGAGCGAGGACGCCGACCGAATCGAGCGGCTTTGGCAGAAAGTCTGGTGGGGCCTGCACTATGGCGGACGTGGAGGCCCGAGCGTGCTCGCGCTGTCCGCGTTCGATATGGCGCTCTGGGATCTCAAGGCGCGGCGCGCGAACCTGCCGCTCTGGCGCCTGCTCGGCGGCCATGATCCGGCCGTGCCCTGCTATGCCGGCGGCATCGATCTCCACCTGTCAGTCGACGATCTCATCAAGGAGCACGACGCCAATCTCGCCAAGGGCTTTCGCGCCATCAAGATGAAGGTCGGGCGTCAGCGCATGTCGGAGGACGTCGAGCGCTTGAAGGGTCTGCGTGCGCACCTCGGCGACAGTTTCCCGCTCATGGCCGATGCCAATATGGCCTGGACGGCAGATGAGGCCGTACGACGCGCCCGCGCCTTCGAGCCCTATGGTCTGGTGTGGTTGGAAGAGCCCATCATTCCCGACGACGTGGCCGGGCACACGCGTGTCCTCGCACTCGGCGGCGTGCCGATCGCGACAGGCGAGAACCTGCGCTCGCTTTACGAGTTCAAGGCGCTCATTGCCGCCGGCGGCGTCAGCTTCCCGGAACCGGACGTCACCAACTGTGGCGGTATCACGGTCTTCATGAAGATCGCTCACCTCGCCGAGGCCTACAATCTGCCCATCACCTCGCACGGCGCGCACGATGTGTCCGTGCACCTTCTGGCGGCTTGTCCAAACCGCAGCTTCCTCGAGATCCACGGCTTTGGCCTGGACCGCTACGTCGCCGAGCCGCTGCCGCTTCGCGAGGGCAATGCCATCGCACCGGATCGGCCCGGTCACGGCATCAGCTTCGACTGGTCCGGCCTAGGAAGACACGCGGCAGCTTGAGCGCTTCTATGCGCGCTTGGACTTCGCGGCGTGCGCAGGCTTACCCTTGCGCTTTGTCCCGGCCATCTTCTCGAGCTCGGCCTCGGACATGCTCTCGGCCATCCCGCGCGAGGCGCCTTTGAGCTCGCTCTTCTTCATGTCGCCGCGCTTGGCGGCCAGCGCCGCGCCGGCTGCCTTCTGCTGTGCCTTGGATTTGGCTGGCATGGTTCTTCTCCGCTAGAACTGATGGCCGCGGAACGCGCGCGCCGGCCGTTTCGTTCATGCCGGGAACGACTTGCCTTCACGATAGTTCGCCGAGAATCAGCGTTTTGGGAGGTTCGACATGTTGAGGCTCTTACTCGTCTGCGCCAGCGCCGTTGCCCTCGCCGCATCGGTCGCCGTGGCACAGGAACCCACGAAGGCTACGGCCACATTCATCAGCAAGGCCGGCAAGGATGTGGGCACCGCCAAGCTCACCGGCACCGACAAGGGCGTGCTCATCGAGCTGGACGTCAATAGTCTTCCCGCCAGCCAATGGGTGGCCTTTCACGTGCACGAGACCGGCTCATGCGATCCCGCCGGAGGACACATGTCCGCCGGTGGCCACTTCAATCCCGGAAAGGCTGCGCACGGCTTCAACGATCCCAAAGGACCGCACGCGGGCGACATGCCGAACCAGTACGTCAGCGCGGACGGCACACTGAAGGCGCAGGTCTTCAACAGCTTCGTGCGCCTCGACAAGAGCGAGACAGGCATTCTCGGTAGAGCCCTGATGATCCATGGCAAGGCCGACGACTACAAGAGCCAGCCGGCCGGAGACGCGGGCGACCGCCTGGCCTGCGCCGTGATCAAGTAGAAAGCTGAGGCAAAGCGATGCGAGCGCGACATCGACGCTCGCGTCCTTCCTTACTTGCCTACGTGTCAGTCGTTCCGCTCGTTTGCCTGGGCATCCAAGGCGAACGGCTCCAGGCCGTCCTCGTCTAGGAGCGGGACGTAGCAGGGCAAGTCGATGTAATGCGGGTCAAGGCCCGACCCCTCGCCTGCCGGTTCGTCGACATCGAACTCGTCATCGGCCAGCGCCAGGATCGCGTCATATGCGAGCTGGACCTCGCGCCGAGATCTCCATCTGGCTGATGCCATCGCGCACCTCCGTGCGGTCGAAGCCTGCTTCTCCCGCCGAACGGCTCGCACGGTCGAAGGTTCCGCTCGCGGCGGGCGTTTCAGCGCTTCGCGCGCACGAGCCGGTCGGCGATGATGCCGATTACGACGAGGCCGATGCCGACGAACTGCACACCGCTCAATTGCTCGCCCAGGACAAGCACGCCGATCAGCACGACCGTCACCAGCTCCAGGCTGACGATGATCGAATAACGGCCGGCACTCAGGCGCGGCAGCGCATACGCAAATGACGCGATCTGGATCGCGCCGCCGACAAGCCCGATGGCGAGCAGGCTCGGCCACGCAGAAGCGTTCGGGATCCACGTGGCGCCCACGAGAAAAACCGCAATGGCATATCCGACCCCGAGCCCTGAATAGATCGAGCTCGCACCGGCGAAAGGCGATACCTGTTTCGTGTAGCGATAAGCGATCGCTACGTAGATGCTGAAGATGACCGGGGTTGCCACAACACAGAGGAGGCCCACCGGGTCGGCATTGCCGAGGCCAAGCGTCGGCCACCCCGCAAACAAGGCGCCGAAGAAAATGAGCGCGACGGCGGCCATCGACTGCCATCGGATATGTATCGCGTAAACCCATCGATCGAGGGCCAGCGTGAGGACTGGATAAACGAAGAATACGGTAACGACGACGCTCGAAGGCACCGTCTGCACCGCACGGAAATATGTGTAGGTCTGCGCAACGCCGAGCGTGATCCCGTTGAGAAAGAGGCCGCGCCCCGCGCCGAGCCATTCAGCGCGCAGGTTCGGGCTCGTCCACCAGGCGAGGGGAATGAGCACGGCAAGCGCGATCCAGTAGCGCCAGAACAGGACCGACGCGACATCCATGCCGCTCTTGTAGAGGCCAATCGCGAAGAACGGCACGGTGCCGACGAGCGAGGAGCCGAGCGCGGCGGCGGCCACGGCGCGAGCTTCCTCGCCGGGGCCAGGTTGCGACGGAACGGACATCGGATGTGCCGAACTCGGGAATGATGGGAAGCGGGGACAGGCGACCAACAGGCGGACCGCCGCTTATAGCGCCGAGTTCGAAGCGAGGCGATGGCGCAGGGACGCACCCGCAGCAATTGCGGCTCTGACGCGCGCGCAGACCTGCCTTGACGCTTACGCCCCGACCAGCTCGGCGATCTCGCGCATGGGTGCCGGCTCATCTCCGAGCAGGAGGTCGGCGATCCGGTCCTCGCCGCGCCCCGCTTCAAGGGCGAACGGATCGCGTGCCGCGAGGCGATGATCCAGCACCAGCCGCGACAGCAGCAAGCGGCGGCCATCGCCACGGTGGCTGTGGATGCGGTCAGCTTCCCAGGCAAGATAGACAGCGCTCGCCACGTGGTAGAGCACGCTCGTCGCGCGCCGCGCGTCGGCCTCGTTGCCGGCCTCGCGCGCAACGCGTTGCGCGAAGCCGATCGCGGCATCGACATTGCGACGCAAGCGATCACGGAAGGTGGTGGGCACGCCAGGACTGTCGTCGAGGCGAGATGCCAAATCCGCGGCGAGCGCCGCCTCGGCGCTGTGACGGCCGACCGCGCGGGTCAGGGCATCGAGGGCCACGATATTGCCCGTCCCTTCCCAGATTGAACCGAGATGGGCATCGCGCAGGAGGCGCGCGCAGGCGAACTCCTCGACGTAGCCGATGCCACCACGGAACTCGAGCGCGTCGCCGGTCATCTTCCGCGCATCCCGCGTCGAACGGTACTTGAGCACAGGCGTGAGCATTCGGACGAGCGCGGCGGCTTCCTGGCTGCCGCCCAGTTCGGCGCGATCGAGCGCGTCGGCCGTGACGAAGCACATGGAGAGCGCCTGCTCGAGCGGCAGGATGAGCTTCAACAATTGGCGGCGCGCGAGCGGCAGCTCGATGATGCGGCGTCCGAAGGCACGCCGGCCATGCGCGACAGTCAGCGCATCGTGCAGGGCGCGCCGCATGAGCGCCGTCGACTTGACGCCGTTTGACAGCCGCGACCAATTGACCATCTCGGCCATCTGCACGAAGCCGCGGTCCAGGCGGCCGACGGCATAGGCGACGGCGCCCTCGAGCTTGATCTCGCCCGAGGCCATGGAACGCGTGCCGAGCTTGTCCTTGAGGCGCACGATCCGGTAGCTGTTGACGGTCCCGTCATCGAGATGGCGCGGCATGAGGAAGAGCCCGACCCCACGCGTGCCCCCAACTGCCCCCTCCGGGCGCGCAAGCAGCATGGCAATGCCGGCATCCGCGTTTGAGCAGAACCACTTGTCGCCGTAGAGGCGCCAGTGATCGCCCTCGGATTTGGCAACCGTGGTCAGGCTGCCGACATCCGAGCCGCCCTCTTTCTCGGTCATGAACTGCGCGCCCTGCGTGAGGCGGCTCATGTCCGTCTCGGTCAGACGGTCGAGATACTTGGCCTTGAGCGCCTCGTCGCCGTACCGCGAAAGCAGCATGGCCGCACCGTCCGTCACATTGAGCGGGCAGCCCATGCCGAACTCGGCCTGGTTGAAGAGGTAGGTGAAGGCGTGCTTCGCCGCGGCCGGATAGGTGCCGGGCCAGCCCAGGATTCCCTTCCGGTGCGACATGGCGTGAATGCCGAACTCGCCGAAGCCGACGCGCTCGAGCTCCCGGTAGGCAGGATGATACTCGATGTGCTGCACGTCGTTGCCGAAGCGATCGCGCGCATGAAGAACAGGCGGATGACGGTCCGCGAGGCGTGCGCACGTATCGAGGTGGTCGCCAGCCAGCGCACCGAGGCGATCGAGATGCGGCTCGATGTGCGCGAGAATGTCCTGCGGCAGATGGATGCGCAGCAGGTCCATGAGCGAGGGATCGGCACGAAAGAAGTTGAGCCCCGTCGTATCGGGCGCGATCGCTCCGGTCAGGGAGGGCGATGCTGTCTCGGCCATCTCAGCGCTCCTCAAAACAGAAACGGTGCGCGGCGCTCGTGCACCGGCACCGCTTTCATCTCAATGGCGTCGCTCTCAGTCGGACGGCGGCTCGTAGCTGCCATCGCTGGCTTCCTCGGCAAGCGACCGCACGAGATCGAGAACGGACTTGCGCACCTTCGGATCAGTGATGCGCGAGAAGGCCCGGTTCAGCTCGAGACCTTCGCGGCTGCTCAGGAACTCGAAGACGTGGCTGTCGGACGAACGCTCGGCAAATCCCGGCGTCGCACTCTGCTGGCTGCCGCTGGCCGGCGCGTCATCGTAGAAGAACTGGACGGGCACGCCGAGAACGCGTGACAGCTCGAACAGGCGGCTCGCACCAATGCGGTTGATGCCCTTCTCGTACTTCTGCACCTGCTGGAAAGTGAGGCCTAGGCGCTCGCCGAGCTTTTCCTGGCTGATCCCAATGAGCATCCGCTGCAGGCGGACGCGATTGCCGACGTGCACATCGATCGGGTTCGGCCGGCGCGTGCCGCGCTCCAGCGCCTCGCCGTCGTCTGCCGAATCAACCATTGGCGTCCCCCTCGAACAATAATCATAACCCCGCAGATCCGCAGCTGCCCATGCGGACGCTCGCAATTCCTAGGTGTGGGTTTCCGTTTCGTCAACCGCATGATGCGGCGAATAAAAGGAAACTTCCGTACGCTTCAGGACAGAATTCCCATTCCGCGCCGAAACGCGCTCCTTGCGGACGCGGGGGCTGGCCCCGTAGTTATGGCGACGTTGCGACGAGACGACGACCGGTCGGGATTGCGGGACGGCAGAGGGGCTCATGGCGCGGCTGAAAACGGCGATCAATTCTGCTTCCGAGGATTTCGCGGCAAATCGTGCGGCCATGGCGGCCCTCGTCGAAGATCTCGCGGAAAAGCGGCGCGCGGCGGCCGCGGGCGGCCCCGAGCGGCTGCGCGAGCGCCATCTCGCCCGAGGCAAGCTTTTGCCACGCGAGCGCGTGCTCGGGCTGGTCGATCCGGGTTCGCCGTTCCTCGAGCTTTCCCAGCTCGCTGCCTTCGATATGTATGGCGGCGACATCCACGGCGCCGGCGTGATCACCGGCATTGGACGCGTCGCAGGCCGGCCGTGCATGATCGTGTGCAACGACGCGACGATCAAAGGCGGCACCTACTATCCCCTGACAGTGAAGAAGCACGTCCGCGCGCAGGAGATCGCGTGGGAGAACAAGCTTCCCTGCCTCTATCTCGTCGATTCCGGCGGCGCGAACCTGCCCCACTGGACGGAGGTCTTTCCGGATCGCGACCACTTCGGCCGCATCTTCTACAATCAGGCGCGCATGTCGGCGGACGGCATCCCGCAGATCGCGGTCGTCATGGGCTCCTGCACGGCGGGCGGCGCCTACGTCCCGGCCATGTCCGACGAGACCATCATCGTCCGCCGCCAGGGCACGATCTTCCTCGGTGGCCCGCCGCTCGTGAAGGCAGCGACCGGCGAGGACGTGTCGGCGGAGGATCTCGGTGGCGCCGACGTTCACACGCGCCTCTCGGGTGTCGCCGACCACTATGCACTCAACGATCGCCACGCGCTCGAGATCGCGCGCAGCATCATAGCCACGCTGCCGGCCCGCGAGCGCGCCGACGTGCCGACGCGCTCACCGGTTCCGCCGGCCTATGATCCAGCCGAGCTCGACGGCGTGGTGCCGGCCTCGCTCATGACGCAGTACGACACACGCGAAGTGATCGCGCGCATCGTCGACGGCTCGGAGCTTCACGAGTTCAAGAAGAACTACGCGACGACGCTGGTCACAGGCTTCGCGCATATCGAAGGCCAGCCCGTGGCCATCCTCGCCAACAACGGCATTCTCTATTCCGAGACGGCGCAGAAGGCTGCTCACTTCATCGAGCTTGCCTGCCAGCGCCGGACGCCGCTGCTCTTCCTCCAGAATATTACGGGCTTCATGGTTGGCCGCGATGCGGAAGCGGGCGGCATTGCGCGCCACGGCGCGAAGATGGTCATGGCCGTCGCCAATGCGAACGTGCCGAAGATCACGCTGATCATCGGCGGCAGCTACGGCGCCGGCAACTACGCCATGTGCGGGCGCGCCTACGGACCGCGGTTCCTGTTCACGTGGCCCAATGCACGCGTCTCGGTCATGGGCGGGCCGCAGGCGGCGAGCGTGCTCGCGACCGTGCGCCGCGACAACATCGAAGCCGAGGGCAAGAGCTGGTCCAAAGCGGAAGAGGATGCCTTCAAGCAGCCCGAGCTCGACGCCTACGAGCGCGAGGGGCACCCGTACTACGGCACGGCGCGGCTCTGGGACGACGGCATTATCGCGCCTTCCGAGACGCGCCGCGTCCTCGGCCTCGCGCTCGCCGTCTGCTTCGAGCGGCCGATTCCCGAGACCAAATTCGGCGTCTTCAGGATGTAGCGGCCCCGACTATTGCCAAAGGCCCAGGCGCTCCCAGTCCGCTTTCGGAATCTCGCCTCCGAGGCGGAACGTGAACGATGTCGCCTTCATCCAGTCGCTGGTTAGGTCGCAAGTAAAGCTCAGCGCGTACCAGCGGCCGGCAGACCTCACCGCACCACCGCTGGCCGTGAGCCTCGTGCCGTCGAGCACCGCCGGCCGGAAGATGGACGTCTTCATGCGGTCGGCGCGCCGCAGTGCCGGCTGTTTTCTCACGACCGGCAGCCCACGCAGAATACAGGCCTGATGCGAACGAAACTCCGGCGTCAGCTTGGCGAGCGAATCCTCGAGCGATTTCGCCGACACCGGGACCGCCACGAACAGGACAATGCCGATTGCCGCAGCGACCTCTCTCCACATTATCCTCTACCCCCTGACCCGTGGACCGATCGCTTGATCGAATGCGCGCAAGCTAACACTGTCGAGGGATGCTCCGCAGCACATAAGATGTGGAAGCAGATGTGCGCTCGCTACTCTGCCGCGACCTTTGTGAGAATTGACCGCAGCCGACGCGCACGTTCCACATCGTCGACATCCCGCCGCTTCGCCATGCGCGCAGCAATCAGAAGCGCGTTGCGCGTCGCGCCGAGATTCGCGACCCCTTTGCCCGCGATATCGTAGGCCGTGCCGTGCGCCGGCGTGCAGACGGGAAAGGCATAGCCGTCGATGAGCGTAATGCCGCGCTCGAATCCCATGAGCTTCATCGCGATCTGGCCTTGATCGTGGTACATGGTCTGCACCGCATCGAAGTCACCGCGCCTGGCGCGCAGGAAGACGGTGTCGGAGGGGAATGGCCCTTCGCACGCGATGCCCTGTGCCTTGGCCGCTGTTACGGCGGGCTCGATGATGTCGATCTCCTCGCGTCCGAAGTTGCCGCCGTCGCCGGCGTGCGGATTGAGACCGGCAACGGCAATGCGCGGCCGCGCGATGCCGGCATCGCGCATGCAGCGATCGGTCAGCACGAGCCCGTTGAGCACGGCTTCGCGCGTGATATGCCGCGCCACATCCTTCAGCGGCACGTGGCTCGTGATGCGCGCATTCCACAAGTCATCGAGAATATTGAACTCGCGACCGTTACGATCCGCACCGCTTTCCTCGGTGATCACCGCGATCTCGTCCTCGTAGGACGCGTCGGCGAGTTTCATGGCGTACTTGTTGAAGGGCGTGAACGTGACCGCGTCGACCGCGCCCGCCGCCCCGAGACGCAGGGCGGTGCGAAAATTGGCGAGGGCGAAGGCACCGCCCGCACGCGAAGCCGTACCACCCTGAATGCGCGACGGGTCGAGGTGTCCGAGATCGACGAACACAGGCGCGCCTTCGAAGGTGAGCGGCGCGTCCGGGCTCCACGTGCGGCAGTCACACGCGAGGCCAGCGACGGCCTCACCCTCGGCGAGAACACGGCGATCCCCGATCACAATGAGGTCGACCGCCGCGCGAACCTCGGCGTCCATGATCGCTTTCGCCGTGAGCTCCGGGCTGATACCGCACGGATCGCCCATCGCGAGCGCGAGAACGGGGCGGACCGGAGTCGTTGCCATGAACGCTTCCCTCCACATCCTCCCCTCTCCACGGCAAGTGCAGGGAGAGGAAATGAATCAATTCGCTCCCGCGAACCGCTTCGCGCGCACGGTTGCCGTGATCTCGTGGGCGAGCATGCCTTCCTCGTGGCAGACGCGTGCCATGATGGGCGCCGCTTCGAGAGAGGCGCGGCGCGTGAGGCGCTGATAGGTCACGGTCTTGATGAACTTGCCGACCCAGAGGCCGCCCGTGTAGCGCGCGGCGCCGGCTGTCGGCAGCGTGTGGTTCGTGCCGATGCCCTTGTCGCCGTATGCGACCGTCGACTCTTCGCCGATGAAAAGCGAGCCGTAGTTCTTCAGCTTCTCGAGATAGTAATCATCGCGGCCGGTCTGGATCTCGAGATGCTCGGGCGCGTATTCGTCCGAAACGGCAATGGCCTCGTCGTCGCTGCCGACCACGACGATCTCACCCCAGTCGGCCCATGAGCGCGAGGCGATCTCACGCGTCGGCAACGTCTTCAACTGCAGTTCGATTTCGGCAAGAACGGCTCGTCCCATCTTCTCGGAAGGCGTGACGAACCATGCCGGGCTGTCCGGACCGTGCTCGGCCTGGCCGAGCAGGTCGGTCGCGACGAGCGCCGGATCGGCCGTATCGTCGGCGATGACGAGGATCTCGGTCGGACCGGCGGGGAGATCGATGCCGACCATACCGAAGAGCTGGCGCTTGGCCTCCGCTACATAGGAGTTGCCGGGACCGGTGATCATGTCGACGCGCGGCATGCCCACGCAGCCGTAGGCCATGGCCGCCATGGCCTGCACACCACCGAGGCAATAGATCTCATCGGCGCCCGAGTGGTGGAGCGCATAGAGCGTCTGCGGGTAGATGCCGTCGGGGCCGCGCGGCGGCGCCGCCGCAATGATGCGGCCGACGCCGGCGACCTTGGCCGTACCGACGCTCATGATCGCCGCGGAGATGAGCGGATACTTGCCACCGGGGATGTAGCAGCCGACCGTCGAGACCGGGATGAGCTTCTGCCCCAGCAGAACCCCGGGTTTCAGCTCCACCTCGAACTCTTTCAAGCTCTCCCTCTGCCGCTTGGCGAACTCGGTCACCTGCGCGTGGCAGTAGGCAAAGTCCTCCTTGAAGGTGGTCGGCAGCGCGCGCGTGACTTCCTCGATGCGCGACTGCGGCACGCGGAACTCGCCTGTCCACTTGTCGAGATCGCGAGCGTACCGGCGGACGGCCTCGTCGCGGTTCTCCGCCACGTCGGCGATCATGCGCCGGGCCGTCGCCTCGACTTCGGCCGCGCGCGGTCCTGCCTGCAGCGCGGCGCGTTTCAGATAATGGCGAGCCACGGGCTTCCTCCAGATGTTGAGACATTTTCGGTCTTGGAGCGAGACGCTAGGTGCCTGGCATCCAGTGGTCAAGATGGCGACACGTGAAACGAAAACATCCCGGCGCCAGGGCCGGGATGCTTCTCAAATCAGTGCCGTGCAGTGATTGTACTCGCGCTGCTATCCGCGCTGTGCCGAGGAGCCCTGTGGCAGCAGCTTCAGGATACCTTGCGCGGCGGCGCCCGCCGCGGCATCGGCTGTGTTCCCCCAGGAGCCGTCAAGCGAGCCTTCGGGGATCTCGTTCTTCTGCGAGACGGTGCCGAGCGAGCGGCCCTGTGGGTCGCGCACCAGCCAATCGATCTGGATGGTCTGCTTGCCCGCCTGCCCCTGGCCCAAGGCCACCTTGCCTTCGATGCGATAGGATGCGCCCGGGCGGTTGGCCATGGTCACGCCCTGCCGTGACAGCTCCCGCTGGAGCGCACTCGAAAGCGCGGTGTTGCCGTCGCCGGGGGCGCCAGTGACGGTCGGCACGATCGCCGCGACATCGCCTGTCGAAGGCAGGCTCGCAGTCGTGGTGCGCGCAGCGGCAGGCTCGGGGGCCGGCGTTGCGGGCGGCGCAGCGGCCGCAACCGGCCGCTGTGCGCCCGTCGTATCAGGCGCGGTCTGACCAGCGACGGGCGCCGCACCCGCAGGACGGTTCGCCGCCAGCCACGTCGCAAGCTGCGTCGCCGTCTTGTCGGCAATGCTCTGCGTCACAGCCCCGGTGACGGCAACCCAGGGATCCTTGGCCGCCCCGGAGGGCACCATCTCCTCGCCGGTCACGCGATTGACGCGCTTGCCGGTCGGGTCCGTCAGATCCCAGATGTACGAAACCTTCGTCTGTGAGCGGTCCTTGGACGCGACGATATAGCCGCGCAGCGTGTAGTCGCCCTTGGCGTCGCGATCATTGATCAGCGCGATGCGATGGCGCTCGGCCGACTGCACGATCTGTTCGGCCATCTGGCGCGAGACCGCATCGGGCGCGCCGATCACCGGCGCCAGAGCGATGCGTGCGAGCGTGGCCTGCTGCGCAGGCTTGGCCGGCTCCGGCGTTGCTGTCGACGGTCCCGACGACAGGCTGCTGAAGAGCGACGAGCCGCTCGACTCACACCCAGCGAGGCCCAGTGCGAGGATGCCAATGGCAATCGGCAGTACGGAGCGCATTCGGCTCCGTGGAGTCCTCTCAGCGTCAGAATTGGTCACGGTGACGCCCCCTTGAATCTAGATTCCGCTGACACCCGGTGACCGTCGTACGGACATGGCGGCCTCGAGGTTCTCCCCCGACTCGGTACCCTTTTGCGAATCCTGTAACCGCTGGCTCCCTGACCGTCCAGATGGCGGCGCCAGCTTTCCTGTTTCTGAATCTGAACTTAGCAGAGAGATGATGGGTAAACTGTGGAAAAACTAGAGCAGGACGATGGCGGAGATTTGACGGCCGTAGTCGGGCTCGCCTCGGTGGGTCGTCCGCCGATAGCTGAAAAAATCATCCGGATACGAGTACGTGCATCGTGCGCAGCTCTCGACCTTGCCGAGCTGCAAGGCGTCCAGGCGGGCGAGCACGAACGCCGGAAGATCGAAATAGGGTCGCGCAAGGGCAGACGGTCGCCGGAAAAAGC